>NZ_FUWK01000025.1 GCF_900167395.1 Nitrosomonas europaea | reverse complement strand
GTTCTTGATATTGGGCTTACGTCGGTTTGCATCTATCAGAGCTTCAACACCTCCTGTTTCCACAGCTGCCTGATAGCGATAGAAAGTATCGCGAGAAAAACCCATCACCTTACAGGCACGGGATACATTGCCAAGCTCAGCTGCCAGATTAAGCAAGCCAATCTTGTGTTTAATGATTTTATGATGAACACTGCTCATGGGATTACTCCTTTACGCTTTCGCGTTTGGTTGATAAAGATTCGCACCTCTATCAAACCGGGTAATCCCACCTCTTGGCAAGACCTGCTGTCAGATCAAATCTGAACTACTACAACTTAACCTTACACGTGCCGTACAACTGTGCATTGATATTGGCAGCCATATTCTCAGCCATACCAATTGCCCGGCACCACAAACTATGGGTAGTGTATTTACCCTGCTTCAAGAAGCAAGCGTTATTTCATCAACCACCAGCCAACAGCTAAAAAAGGCAGTCGGCTTCAGAAATATTGCAGTACACCAGTACGAAGCAATCAACTGGGAAATTGTTTACACAATCAGCCAACACTCACCCCAGGATTTTTGTCGGTTCGCACAAGAAATCAGCCGCTATGCCGGGTTGTAATACTCACTGGAAACTACACCAGCCCAAATATCCCATATCGCGTTATTGCGACTGCAGACACAGTGAAGCAGGAAGCAATCCAGTCGCTATATCAGCAAACTATACAACGCGCCCTCCTTCCAATTGCAACTACTCTGGATCGCCACGGCCTGACGGCCTCGCGAAGATAAGCTTATTTGGACAACATACGAAAAAAACCATCTCGCGATGACGCCGTTTAGCAACGACGGCCATGACTGCTTCCCAGCAACAAAAGCACAAAAAGCTCTTATGACAAACTCGTAAAAACACCTTTATTCTTAATTTATTCGCAGTTATGCCGCTGCATAAGCAGGGAAAACACTCCCCTTTCTTATCCAAACTTGCGAATTAAACGAGGTGTTTTATGAATCAACCGCACACTCTTTCACCAGCGTTGGCTGGCGATAAAAGTCGTTTATCCAAACAGGCACGCAATGAAATTCAGGCACTCAGCGGCGCCCGGCCAAAAGAATTCCTGATACAGGCCGGTGGTGCCTGGGGAATCATCATTGCAGTCATTGCGCTAGCTATCCATATCGACAATATCTGGATGACTGCACTTGCCATACCGATCATTGCCACACGTTTCAATATTCTGGGGTTACTGGTGCATGAACAGGTACACCAGCTCGGTTTACGAGGGAGATACGGTGATACGCTGGCCAATATCCTGACTGCTTATCCGATAGGCATTACCGTGGAGGACTATGCCAAAGTCCATTTATCTCATCACAAGTATTATTTCACCGAAGATGATCCGGATTTTTTGCGCAAGGCCGGCCCGGACTGGACATTTCCAATGTCCACTAGACATCTGATCAAGTTGCTATTGAGCGATCTGAGTGGGCTGAGTTTTTACAGGATTCTGAAAGGAAAACGCCTGGAGAATAAGAATGTTTACAATCGCCCACACCCCATTCCGAAGTGGCTGCGGCCCGGATTCTACATCATCGTTGCAGTATTATTGACTTACTTAGAATTGTGGCCAGTATTTCTGGTTTACTGGCTATTGCCATTAATGACATTTACACCCTTAATCGTGCGCCTAGGTGCTGTTTGCGAACATGTCTATAACTTACCCAAAGCAAACATCATTGAATCTTCCTCATTAATTATATTAAGCTGGTGGGAAAAACTGATATTACCCAACCTCAATTTTACATTGCATGCGTATCACCATTTCTTTCCTGGAGTGGCTTGGTGCAATCTGCCAAAAATACATGAAATATTTAAGCGGGAAAATCTGGTCAATGAAACAGCAGTATTTTATGGCTATTGGGATTATCTAAAATATTTACAGACAACCCAGATAGAAAATGTAAATGAAATGAAATACCATCAATCCTGAGCCATCTTGGATAGCGAGTAATAGAAGGAGTTTACGTCAAATAAGCTTGTGAAAGATAGTAGTCAATTACTGGCCCAAGAAATTCATCTGAGCGGGGCATTTGAAGCCCCGCACTACTAAGAATTATATTTGTTTCGGTATTATCAAAGATTTGGTTTTTTGTATAGTTTAGAAAGATGGGTAATGCACTGACTGATCGCCTGATTTTTCTGGGAAGGAATGGAGTAACGCTGTTCACCAAAAACCTGAACTGGGCAACAGGTAAAACTCGTTTGTGTGGTACGGGCAAATTCATTTTCATAAACTTGGAGCGCGCAAGCTTTTCAGCATTTTCTAATGATGTGATATTTTCCAGCCCGGCACACAAGTGCAATATTTTGCCAATTGTCTCAGGATTTTTACTTGACCAGGAAATTGCTCGCGCAACATAGTCCACAGGAATCGCGTCCACATGCCGATCAGAAATATCAGGCATTACGCCCCAAGTGCGACGGCCCGTAATAAATTCAAGCAAATAGTAAAAAATCTGAAAGTTTAATATGCGTCCTGTTTGGCTATCTCCAACAATCATACTGGGACGATGAACAGTAATTGGCATTCCCTGATCAACTTCAGTTTTGAGTATGATTTCAGCTTCGGCTTTCGATTGCTCATAGGTATTGTGAAAATTTCTTGGTGTATTCAACCATTGTTCTGGTAAAGCGCCATAATATCTACCTCCTACACCGACCGTACTTACTGCCTCCATTTTCTGGAGTAATCCATTTTTACGACTTAATCGTGCCAGCTGCAATACATGCTCAGTTGCAGTCACTGCAGCAAGGCGCGCCCGCTCAAGTGAGTAGTTCATACGAACACTGGCTGCGCTATGAATGATATGTGTGACCTGATCTCCCAATTTTATAAAATTACCTGGATGCAAGCCAAATCGCTCAAGCTCTACATCACCCCGTATGAAATCCATTCTGTCACGAGTTTTCTCACCAACCCCAAGAAACGATAACAACTCTGTAATACGCTTTTGTAGCACCAATTCATTCTCGGCACGCACCAGAAGCACCAGGCGGTTCTCGGGGTTCGAAAGCAGTTCCTTAACAATCGCACTACCAAGAACCCCAGTAGCGCCTGTAATAAAATAGGTATTCATATAAAAAAAATGGTTGGCCCACTCATAACTACATGACCGTTTTCAGCCCGACCCTGATCAGATTTACATACAGTATTTTCGAAGTACGCTGAAAACCGCTGTGCAACAATACTGCGACGCACCTTCATATTGACAGTTAGCTCCCCTCCGCTTACCGTAAAAAACTTATCAGTCACAGCAACATAAACCGGTCGCTGATAAAGAGGCAGATCTTCCAATTCTGCATTGATATCTGTCTCCAGAATTTGATGAAGCTTATTCTTAGCCATATTTTCCATATGTAATGAAACTTCAGAATAGCGCACTGCACTGGTTTTCTGTGCACATTTCTCCAAATCAACGACAATGACAGCAACAATTTTGCCTGATTCATATTGAAATACGACACTTTGCTCAACATAAGCAATACGTCCCAGTCGTTCTTCAATTCTCACAGGAGCAATCCATTTTCCTGCAGATGTTTTGAAAACATCGCTCTTTCTCCCGACAATAGAAAGAAATCCTGCTGTATCTAGCTCTCCCAGATCACCAGTGTGCCAATAACCATCTGGTGAAAAACGCAAATTACTCTCTTCCTTTCTATCCTGATAACCCTTGAACACTCCTGGGCCTCGAACAAGGATCTCACCATCCATAGTGAGCTTTATCTCATTTGGCAATAATGGTTTACCCACAGCCCCCAATTTACGGCTGCCAGATGAATTTACCGCGACAGGGATAACATTCTCACTAATACCATAAACTTCATATACCGGTAATCCAATTGCGTCAAACCATCTCAATAGCCAAACCGGCATCGCAGCAGATCCACTGACGAGATAACGAACCCGCGAACCGAAAACCATTCGCAGGCGGCGTAAAAACATATTCTCGGCCTGTTTCCATAGCAGTTTATTCATCAGACCAAAAGAATCACCTCGATCACTCCTTGCCGCAGCCCGCTTGTAACCTATCCTAATTGCCCATCGCGCCAGCATACGCAATGGCCAAACCCGACCTTCAATATGGTCGACAACCCCCGAATGCACTCGCTCAAGTACCTTTGGCACACCGATCAGAACATCTGGATTCACCTGTTTGACGTACCGCATCAAATCACGCGGATCACTCAATATGTAACTCGATGCACCAATTTTTATTGCACAAAAATTGACAATACGCTGAAAAAGGTTCGATAACGGCAACCAGCACAAAAGTATCGTCTGGCTACTCAAATCATTAAATACCCGCATAATGGCCTCAACCGCCATAATAACCTGTTCATGGGTAAAGATAATTGCTTTGGGCATCCCGGTTGTACCAGAAGAAAATACGATCACTGCCTCATCCTGTGGCAACACATCCGGCAAACAAATAGAAGTATCAGTTTCTTGCTCTACCAGTAAATTGATCATGCTGAATTCATTTTTCTGCTGAGATTCACCCTCAAAGAAAATAAATACACTGATCTGCTGACGAAGTTCTAATGGAATTTTTGCGAAGACTGAACGATTCTGAACAAACAGGACTGACAACCCAAGATTCTCGATCACATGATTTAACTGGTCCGCCGGATACTCAGGGTCAATTCCAGCAACAACGGCTCCTGCAAACAATGCCCCCATTTGGGCATATTCCCAGTCAAGTGATGTTGCAGCCATGATACCAACATGATCACCTTTCCTGACCCCAAAATCTGTTAACCTTGCACCAACCCGCCCTGCGGCCTGTACAAACTGCTCCCAATTGGTCGGCTGCCAACTTTTATTCTGAACCAAAACCTGAAATGCAGTTGCAGCAGGTGTAGCTGCACTACGTACTCTCAGCAGATCAAGTATCGTCCCGATTCCAGCCTTACCTATCATTTCGTATCCCAGCGACTATCTCATGACTCAATATAATTTCCCTCTTCCCCCTCAACACACCCTGCCAAATTAATCAATTTCCGGATCGTAAGCACCACGCGGTCGAGTAATTTTCAAATCATCCTCTTGAAGACCAAGCTGCTGTAACTGGTCAACGGTATTACGGCCTATCAATAGCTTATTACGGATGATGAAATTGACAATCGGGGTCATAAACCACCAATAAGCACGACTTGCTTTACCCGCACGGATCAAAGCAGAAAACTCAGGTGCATAAGGGTTATAGCCAAAATGCTTCAGATCTGAATACATCAGCAGCCAATTGATCGGATAATTGCTGTAAATTGGGTTTCCGTGTGCTCGCCGTTTAACCAGCTCCAAATCATGCACTTTGCGGATCATCGCTTCCTGATCATAATCCCATGCATGGAAAGGAGCGAGATAACGTGGGAAACGGGTATCTGCCGGAAATCGTTTCGGATTCCAGAAACGCGCCAGTTCTTCTTCAGTAAATTCACCCGACTGACGTAACCCGGGAGGTGTCCAGTCTGTTTCAGTAATCAGCTTGCGCGAAAATTCAAACTCCATCCGCTCCGGCTCTGGCTGTCCTGGTGAATAACCCGCGAGCACCAGAGGAATGCCTTTTTCCATCGCTACTTGCAGTGCATCCCCTTCAAACAGCGGAGCATATACATAGGAAACTGTATAAACAGCACCGCGCTCTTCCTGATTCATGAGTAAATATCGAAAAAGTTTGCGGTAAAACTGAGCAGAAGGCCGATATACCAGATGATCAATATCCAGTTTCTGAATGGTTCGATGAATGTTATTCCAAGCGATATCGGGAATATTGACATCGGTAGTAAATGCCAATACATTCAGCTTATACTCAACCTTTAGCCGGTAAAGCAAATAAAGACTATCTTTCCCTCCGCTCAAACAAACCAGAACATCATAGGGCCCCTTGCCACGGCAATCCGCCAGCGCTTTTTCGAGATCAAGCTGACGCTGCTGATGTAACTGATCAGACAAGTTTTTATCATTAGGTACATAAGATCTGCAAAAGGCACATATTCCGCTTGAATCAACTGCAGCGCCGGGCGCACTATGGGGAAGTAGACAACGTTTACAACGAGACATAGATCAAAGAATGAAAAATACTTTAAAGTTACTTAATACGGATCATTATCTGCCTGCTTGAGAGCAACCAAAGAAGAATCAGCCCCAGATAATCCTGAAACGCCATACCGCCCTGGTGCTATCAGATCTTGCGGGTCAATAACACCTTTGATCATCTTCAGAAAATCTCTTGCTATCGGATTCTGATCCAGTGATCCAGACATACTCATCGTAGTAGTTCGATATGGAGGGTAACCATTTTGCAAGAATAGCTCACGTACATCCTTATACCAGGCTTGGGCACGCGCTATTTCATTAGCATTATTCCGTTCATAAAATACTCCCACCAGCAAGATAATCGTCCGTGGACTTTCAATAATCAGCTCTACAAAAAAATCAAACTCATGTCGGGTATATACTTCCTTAACCAGAGTCAGAGCATGCAAAATATGCTTGGCAGTAAACGGTACTATTGGCCCTATCCATAACAGGCCACACTGGTCGCGTGCCGGATCGACATCATCTGCAGGTTTCTGTGGATGTGATTTGAAATAAACCTGACGAACAAAATAATCTGTAGGAATACCTCGGAACAAATTAATTCCGGGAATCAATGCTTCCATAAAAGCATCGGACTTACCCATCAACCGGTTTACTACTGGCGCAACTTGACGCAGTAAACGCCCATACCAATTATCTTCAACAGCCGCACCCAAAAACTGGACCCGACCATAACGGCCAAGTACGCGCTTAATTGCCTGTTTCTGAAACCGTACTTCCGCCTGGCTACCATACAAACCACAACCAAATGTCCAACGTGCAACACCATGCTGACGGCGCCAGCTTTCCAGTGCAGCCTCACTCAAATATTTCTTACCATCAAGCAATTCATACGGATACTGTGAAATGATACACATCATGGCAAAATCATTGGCAAGATGTGGGCGTGAGCGCAAAACGCCCTGCGAAACAAGCTGCCTCAACTCATCAATAAAATCACCGAATTTTTCATCAGAAGCGGTATATTCAAAAGCGGCCCAGTCAAAACACTCAGGCTTGGGCATCAACCAGATACCCGCCTTGACAACAATGCCAAAATTGGACTGAGTAAACAAACCATCGAGATAAGGCCCCACCCCCCATTTGTATACATATTTTGCATGATTATTACCTTGCGGTCCGCCACCGGTCTCAAGCAGCCTGCCATCAGGCAAAACAACATCCATACCACATAAGCTCCCAAAATGATCCGCATAAGGGGTTAACCCACGGCCTTTATCCAGCGCATTACCCAAAACGCTGGCAAATTGTGTAGTCCCCGCCGAATCTGACCAGAGATCAGGATAATTAGCCTTTAAAAATTCGTTAAGCTGCTTATAGGTCACACCAGGTTCAATTACCGCATAGCCTAGAGCCTCATCAACCTCATGAATCCGATTCATGCGTTCCAGCACCACTGTAATGCCACCGGGATAACATGCTGTTTTTTCGCCGTACCCCCAGTTCTTCCCAGTACTGACCGGCCATACCGGTACGTTAAACTTTGCTGCGAGTCGAACGATAGCCTGCACCTCCTCTACACTCTCCGGATAAACAATAGCTCCCGGTAATTCCCGGTAAGGAATACAAGTTCGTGTGGTAACTTCCAGCGCATCCTGCTCCAGAACGACCTTGTCTTTTCCAAGCTGAGCTTGGAGCTCTGCAATTAGCGCGGCGGGTAATGGTAATGATTGATATTCCATTCGCTTCAAAAATTAAATATGACTAAAGTCAAATACCACCGGCAAAGCCGGTGATTTGGGTGGTGAGCGCCTCAAAGGCGCCCATGAAACCGTGAGCCGCCCCTGGCGGCTACCCTATATTTCCAGCTTCATCTGGTCGTAGCGCTCGTCCTCATCTTCCTGGTTGCGGATGTACGTTCGAACAATGTTATCGTCCAATCCAACCGTCGAAACAAAATAGCCTCTCGCCCAAAAATGCTCGCCGGTAAAGTTCTTCTGTCGCCCGCCAAACTTGCGCGCAATCTGGATCGCGCTCTTCCCCTTCAAGTACCCAACCACGTTCGACACCGCGTACTTCGGGGGAATGCTGATGCACATATGAACGTGATCGTCCATCAGGTGACCTTCGACAATTTTCGATTCCTTGTGGGAGGCCAGTTCGTGGAATAGCTCGCCCAAGTGCCAACGCAGCATACCGAATATTCGCTTCTTGCGCCTCTTCGGTATGAACACCACATGATACTTGCAGTCCCATCTCGTGTGACTCAGACTCTGATACTCTTTCGTCGTAAAGGTCAAACCTTGGTGAGCCCCCCCGGCAAAACCGGGAGCTTACCTCTATGAGTTAGCCAAGTTTACGATGGATTGACTCAATTTCCCTACTTTATTTCCGTAGCATACGGTTCCATTAGTCCAGCTATACTGTTTAATTACCTGAGAATATCCTTGTTCTTTCTGCCAAGAAAATAGACGAAACACTCCAAATAAGAAGGTGCGGATCAAACATATATAAAAAAAGCCCCCTGAAACAGGGGGCTTTTTTCTGACTACCTAAAAACAATAAAAACTATGCATTTTTACTCGCAACAAGTGCTCGTCTTGCACCAAAGCCAAGCAACCCAATACCCAAAAGCGCTAACGTAGCTGGTTCAGGAACTTCAGTTGGCGTGCTATTAAAATCGATAACACCAGTAGCACTCCCAACAGCTAACATATTATTAGTGAATGCCCAATTTCCACCCGTACTGTTAAAACCAGCCTTCAAGATGTTATAAAAAGGATCGGGGTCAAAGAAATATTCTCCTCCTCCAGGCTGTAAATTAAAAGTAGTTTCCACATTAATCGCTGCTCCACTAGCAGCTTGTATGTTAGCACTACCAACTATTAACTCACCAGACGCTATATAGTCATCTACACCTACTGCAGTGACAGAAGCGTGAGTGGAACTACTTGCATCTGCTACAGTAAAAGTATTGTCGTTACCCAAATCTTTGTAAAGATCAAATGTAAAACTAGTAACCTTGTACTCACTACCACTAGCACCTATAGTCCCATCCACCAATTCTGTAGTTATTTTGAAAGTAGCATAAAGTAGTACCTCAGAATACTTGTAGTCTTGATCAACTGTACTAAGAAGAAACGTATTGAACTTAACCCACCCCTGTCCATCAAGAGTTTTGCCGTCCGCCAGCAAGCTGAGAGATTCATTGGCAACCCCCTGTATAGCGTCCGCTATAACAGTTTCTCCACTTCCTCCTTGTCCATCCAAGTCATACTGAAATATTCCAGCCGCTGTCGCTTGAGCTGTTACTCCTAATGCAAAGACACCTCCAATAGCAACAGCCACTAACTGCTTTTTCAAGTTTGTTTGTTTCATCACGATCTCCTTAAAGATAAACCTGAGAATTTTTTCCTGCTAAAAATTATGCTAGATAAACTACGATTACCTAAACATTCTTTTGCTTATAAACGAGCACGATATGTGCCAGAATATTTATCACTTAATAATCAACACTTTATTAAATTTTATTTTTATATTTCACCAAGAGTGTAAAGAAAGTCGACGGAATAATGGTATGTTAACAACTCATCATCTGACAAAAATAAGCCATAAAACAATTGATATAAACTAAAGCTAACTTACAGCATGTGGAAAATAATTTCTTTTAATTGCTATTTAATTTGGCGCAATATGCTGCGCCAGAAACGCCGAAGCACCATTTCTATCGGCTCCATAACATTGGGAATGGTTGCACTGATTCTGGCCAGCGGCTTCATCGAATGGATTTATCAGGATATGCGTGAATCCACTATCCATTCCCAGTTAGGCCATTTACAGATCATTAAACCGGGTTATTTTGAAGCCGGCAAGGCTGATCCCTACCGTTTTCTATTCTCAGATGATCTGGAACAGGATTTATTGGAAAATCCTACGCTTCAAAACAGCAATCATCTGATCAAAACGATTGTGCCGCGTTTGAGCTTCAGCGGGTTGATTAGTCACGGTGATGCCACGCTTTCATTCATTGGCGAAGGAGTGGATCCGCAAGAGCAAGTTTACTTCGGTAACGCGCTCAAGATCTCGACTGGAAGCAATTTATCGGCCGACCACCCTGATCATCTCATCATGGGAGAAGGGTTAGCTCGTAATCTGGGCGTTACGGTAGGCGACCAGGTGGTGTTACTGGTGAACACGGCAACAGGTGGAATCAATGCCGTTGAAATGACTATCGACGGCCTGTTTTCTACCGTTACCAAATCGTATGATGACAATGCATTGCGCCTGCCGATCAGCACCGCACAGCAGTTATTGCGTACCCAGGGAGCTCACAGTTGGGTAGTACTGTTGAACGACACCCACCAAACCGATGCAGCACTGGCGGCGTTACGTAACACATTATCGCAAGATCGCTTTGAAATCGTTCCCTGGTATCAACTGGCTGATTTCTACAATAAAACAACCGTTCTGTTTACAAAGCAGGTGCAAGCCATCAAGCTGATCATTGCACTCATCATTCTGCTCGGCATCTCCAATACCATGACGATGAACGTGGTGGAACGTACCGGCGAAATCGGAACAGCAATGGCATTGGGTGTAAAGAAATTCGACATTCTGCGCCAGTTTCTATGCGAAGGCGCTCTGATCGGCGGGATAGGCGGCGCGCTAGGTATACTAATCGGATGGTTGCTCGCTGCAATTATTTCCAGTATCGGCATTCCGATGCCTCCTCCCCCCGGCATGGCCCGTGGTTATACCGGGGAGATACTACTCACCTCGAACATGGTGCTGGAAGCATTGGCGCTTGCTATTCTCACCACACTCATCGCCAGCGTTTACCCCGCCTGGAAAGCCTCACGCATGCAGATTGTAGATGCGTTAAGGCATAATCGATAAAGTAGCAGGCGAGCAAAGACGACAGTTGGATGCCGAATCGCTGCATCATGTTGTCCGGTGCTGGTACTTATGGAGTACTTGTTATTTAATATTGCATTGATTCTTAATGGAAACATATGGGAGAATGGGTTGCTATCCGGGTAAGCTAGTGGATGTTTGTCTCATTCCCTGATCTGTCTGTATACGAACATATTGAACCAGTCGAATTAAAAACAGTTTAAAGCATATATTCAGAGAATTTTATTCGAGATGATCAAAATCCTGTTATTACTTACCAGCGTATTGGTCGCCATGCCTGTTGCCGCCGTAGACGTCGCACCACGTATCAGTGATCGAGAAATTATCGAGTCACTGGCAGAACTCAAAGCCGGGCAAAAAGCTTTGGAAGAAAAGATGGATCTGCGTTTCAATGCTATGCAGGAACAGATAGATCAGCGTTTTACGGCGATAGATCAGCGTTTTACTGCTATGCAGGAGCAGATGGATCAACGTTTTACGGCGGTAGATCAACGTTTTACGGCGGTAGATCAACATTTTACTGCTATGCAGAAGCAGATAGATCAGCGTTTTATTGCGGTAGATCAACGTTTTGAAGCTATCGACCGGCGGTTGGATTTTATACAACAGCTGATGCTGGTAACGATCGCTGGCATATTCGGTTTGATCGGCTTCATCATATGGGACCGCTATTCGACACTCCGGCCCATGGATATGCGATTACAGCGGTTGGAGGAAGATCTCGAACGTGATCTGGAGCTTCAGTCACCTGAAGGATCGAAGCTTACGCGATTGATCCATGCCCTGCGTGAACTTGCCAAGGAGGATAAGAAAGTCGAAGCCATTCTGCGCAGTTTCTCGTTATTGTAAACAGGTTTATCGTTTCATTCTTCATCGGGTATAGAACATAACTGCTTGCCCATATCCCCCGGAGAATCATGTTCAAACTCGCGTTACGCAATATCCTCCGTCAAAAAACCCATACGCTGATGACGCTGGCAGCAGTTATCGCCGGAGTAACCGGTATCATTCTGGCGGGTGGATGGGTACAGGATATCTATGTTCAACTGGGTGAAGCGCTCATCCACTCGCAAAGTGGACATCTGCAAATCTATCGCCAAGGGTACTATGAAGCCGGCTCACGTTCTCCGGAAAAATATCTGATAGATACGCCCGATACTATCAGGCAACAAATTGCTGGTGAAACTGAAGTTGCGCAGGTCATGGCACGGCTCAATTTCTCCGGATTGCTCAACAATGGTAAAAGTGATCTGCCGATCATTGGTGAGGGTGTGGAACCGTCACACGAAGTGAAACTGGGTAGCTCTGTACAGATTACCGCAGGACGACAGCTAAGTGACGAAGATACATTCGGCATTTTGCTGGGTAAAGGTGTCGCTCAGGCACTGCAATTAAAACCGGGTGACCCGGTGACATTACTGGTCAACACGCTTGATGGTGCGCTCAATAGTCTGGATTTTCAAGTAACGGGTATTTTCCAGAGTTTTTCCAACGATTTTGATGCACGCGCTGTCAGAATCCCGTTAGCTGCCGCACAGGAGCTGCTCGGCACTCAAGGAGTCAACGCACTCGTCATTTCACTGAAACATACAGAAGAAACCGATCAGATTGCAGCACAGTTAAAGCAATCATTAGGACCATCAGACCTGGAAGTCAAAACCTGGGTGGAACTGAATGATTTTTACGAAAAAACGGTGGAAATGTATAAAGGGCAATTTGGTGTGCTGCAGATCATTATCCTGATCATGGTACTGCTCAGCGTTGCCAACAGCGTCAATATGAGTATTTTCGAGCGCGTGGGTGAATTCGGCACGATGATGGCCCTGGGTAATGACAGCCATCAGGTATTCCGGCTGATTATCAGTGAAAACCTTTTACTGGGATTGATTGGGGGAGGATTAGGAATCGGGATAGGGGTACTGCTGGCCACGGCCATTTCCGCCATAGGTATCCCCATGCCCCCCCCTCCCAATGCTGATCTTGGCTATATCGCCCGAATCCAGATCGCACCGTCTGTTTTACTACTCGCATTAGGCATCGGCTTTACTGCTACTGTACTAGCGGCAATACTGCCGGCCAGGCATGTTTCACGTATACCAGTTGTTGATGCCTTACGACAAAATATATAAATGTAAAATTTTCCGACATTTTTTGAGAACGACCAACTAAAAAGAAAAACGCAGCTCGGTATATACTCTATCGCTGCTGTCAAACCGGCCGAACAGTCCAGTGGGAGGGCCATTGAAAATATCTGCACCTGCCGCCAGTTTCCAGTTTCTGGCGAAGTTCCAGGTAAGGCGCGGACGCAGCATCCATTCATTACGATTGAAACTGTGGATCAACAATATCTGCCCCTGAAAATCGCGCCATAAGTCTCCCTGCAGAAAAATGCTGCCCCCGTTTTCCAGCCGATCCTGAAAAATATCCCGATCATAATTCAGATACGCGCGCTGAAAGAACTGCAAATTCAGCCGGATATCCGATGGTAGTGTGAAATCCAGCCCCAGTGCATAATCAATAGTATCCTGCCGTACCAGACCATCCGCTGCAGTCGGGCGGGTCACGTTGAAGCGACGTCCATGCGTGTAAACGAATTCTCCCTTGAGTACCGCCGATCCCAAGTCTTTAGTCACTGTCCCGCCCGCCTGGTCGATTTCTCCATGGCGTGCCTGAAACAGCAGCGGTTCCCAGGGCTGGCTGATCCGGTGGAAAGTAGGGGTGGCATCGAGACTGTGATAATAAAATGCAGAGACATCCCAGCCATTCGTCAGCTGGGATAGCCGGATTCCATAATTCGAGTGAGCGACGTTGCGCCCGGAGCGATCTTCTTTCAAAAAACTGACTGGTGCAGCAACGGGGAGCTTGAATGGGTAAAAATCAGCCCCTGGCCGACCAATCTCATCCAGACTGGCAAATGGAATCCAGATCAGATCAGCATGAAAGTCATTTTTGGAATACTCAGTACGGACAGCCCATTGCGGAATACGCAGAATATCGAAATCAGGCAGCACAAACTCACGCATGTCCTTGGCGGAAACGACATCTGCGAAGAACAGCCCAACCATTTCTCCCCAGACGATATGCTGGCGACCTACACGGACATCGAAATCAGCAATCGAAAAATCCAGATAATTTTCCCGCAGAAATAGCTCAAACCGCTGATCCCGGCGTACCTGACGCGAATAAAAATCAGACAGATCGTAGATTGCATCGTAATCGATGCGGGCACTCAGCTTCCATTTTACGTTTGGGCTCAACTGGCCAAGATTCGATAGTTCAGAACGCAAACGCAGTTTTGATGCATGTTTGGGGCTGGCAATCGTTTCAGCAAATTCCAGTTGCGAAAATCCGCGCCAGGAAGAAGTTTGCCGGAATACACGTTGTGGTAGATCGGAACTGGGGCCATCCTCTTTGAATAAATCATCGAAGGTAAACGCTTGCACCATCTGCCCGACGTTCGCTCTGTTTGCAGAAAGTGGTGTAATGTCTGAGGAATTGCAGAGATTCGCGCTCCACAACACCATCAGCAACAGGAACAGAACCCCGATTTTTCCGACTGACTGCCCTGTGATCTGTGAAAAACTGGCTGGCGCCACCACACCCCGTCTTTGCGAAGACGCCGTGCCGAAGCAATCCAGTACAGCGCTACGGGGGTATAGAATCATCGTCGCATCGGTCAGGTATGAACGGCATCTTCCCCGACAAGCTGTCCGTCTTCGATGCGTATCAAACGCTCCGCCATGGCCATTACTTTGGCATCATGCGTTGAAAAAATGAAAGTCGTACCACTGTTGCGATTGATGTCCTTCATCAATTGCAGAATACCTTCGCCTGTCTTGTGATCGAGATTGGCGGTTGGTTCATCCGCCAGGATGATTTTGGGATGGGTGGCGAGAGCGCGGGCGATTGCGACACGCTGGCGCTGGCCACCACTTAACTGATTAGGTCGATGATCGGCAAACTCGGCCAGCCCGACAATGTCGAGAAATTTTACAATCCGCTCACGGCGTTCAGCAGCACGCAATTCCTTGAATTGCAGCAAAGGGTATTCAATATTCTCCTCTGCTGACAAGACTGAAAAAAGATTAAATGTCTGAAAAATAAAGCCGATAGTTCTAGCTCTGAGTTCTGATAGCTGATCTGGCGTTTGCCCGCTAGTATCCCGGTCATCGATATAAATCTTTCCGGAAGACGGAATATCGATACAACCGATTAGATTAAGCAATGTTGATTTTCCACTACCTGAAGGACCGGCAATGGCTAGAAACTCCCCATTTCCGATTTGCAGATTGATATCCTTGAGTGCATGAACCCGGCTTGTGCCGAGCGTATATTCCTTGAATACATTTTCAATGCGGACGATGCTGCTCACTTGTCTGGCCCCGAACGAACGATTTCAGGGTAGTCTAACCCGGACAGTTTACTCATGGAGATTGAATATGAACTTATATTCCTTATTACTTTCATTGATAACAGGTTGTTTTCTACTGGCTCAGGGAGGCACATCGTTTTCATCCCCGGTGGAAACTGAAAAATCTGCCGTAACCGCCCAAAGTATACTGGAAAAAGCGGATGAAATTCGCTTCCCGCAGGACAGCTTTCAGGTCAATGTCGCTATTCGCACAGCTGCTCCTGATCACGCAGAAGATCTGTATCGTTACCAAGTACTTTCCAAGGGTAACGAAAACAGCATCGTCATGATTACCGAGCCTGCATCCGAGCGTGGTCAGGCAATTCTCATGAAAGGGCGTGATTTATGGGTTTTCATGCCCAGTGTTTCGCAGCCGATACGGCTATCACTTTCCCAGCGGCTGACCGGCCAGGTTGCCAACGGTGATATTGCTCGCGCCAACTTTACTGGTGACTATCATCCGCAACTGCTGCGTAATGAATCAATCGATGATGAAGACTACTATGTCCTTGAACTTACTGGTATAGATCGCTCAGTCACTTACCAGAAAGTGTTGTTATGGGTAAATCAATCCAATTTCAGGCCGTATAAAGCAGAGTTCTACTCTGTTTCGGGTCGATTGCTAAAGACCAGCCGTTACGAGAATTTTGACAACATTCTCGGCGAGATGCGCCCAACCCGCATCATCATGGAAGATGCGCTGAAGTCAGGTGAAGTTTCAGTACTTGATTACTCGGATATGAAACTGCGTGATCTGCCGGACAAAATATTCACCAAGGATTATCTGAAGAGACTTGAATGAACCGGCAGACTGATCGAGCCAAAGCATCAAGCCATGGGCAGCTTAAACAGGAGGTGCTTCCTCTACTTGACTGTCTTAACTGTTAAATTTCTAAAAATTCTTTAATCATTAGACGAACGCGATCGTGTTTACCCAGGAAAATAGCCATTTGGGCACTTCTTTCAGGCAGTACTTCAAAATCGTGCCAGCATTGACCGAAGAGTTGAAGCGTGAGGCTTATCGCGTCCGTCACTCCGTTTATTGCGAAGATTTGCAGTTTGAATCTTCACGATCTGACGGATTTGAGATAGATGAATATGATGCCCACTCACTACATCTTCTAATTCGCAGTATCAATAACGATACATTCATCGGCTGTACCCGTATCATCCGTCCGTCATCAAACAGTAACGACAGGCGCTTGCCCTTTGAGAAAACCTGTGCTCAGACGCTCGACCGCTCCATCATAGATCCGTCCAGACTACCGGCAGATAAAATTGGTGAAGTTTCCCGTCTTGCTGTTATCGCCGCCTTTCGCCGGCGAAAAGGTGAAAAGAATCATCCTATCAATATTTCTGAAGAAGATTTTAGTACAGGCCCAATGATGCGCTTTCCCTACATTCCGCTGAGTCTTTATATCGGCACAATCGAACTGGCACGCATACACGATATCAGAGTACTTTTCATGCTAACCGAAGAACGGCTGGCCAGTCACTTCAGCAGACTAGGTGCGCAACTGGAACCCATCGGCGCACCCGTCGAGCATCGTGGTCTGCGTTTCCCATCCATGGTAGAAATCAACAGTATTATCAGCAATATGCGCCCGATTTTTCGCCCGCTTTACCAAGCTATCGCAGAAGATATCAAAGCGGAGTTAGAAAAGAAAAATCACTAGGAAACAAGTATATACACCCCAGAACCAGCTGCATCATCTGACATACTGCCAAATAAAGACCTTCATTTTAACCACGATCTCCAACCACACTCTTTTTCAGAACACCCCTTCTTTCTGATCCGGTCAGTCCGGTATCTGCCATGTAATAAGAGTGTCATAAGCAATTGAAATAATGCCTCCCGTTTCAACTGATTTATTCCAGTAAACGGATTGCTAAAAAGGGAGGCAGGTAATAATGATAAAAAGATTCAACTTAACAATATGTGGCTTGGGATTAATTCTCGTTACATCCCATTTCTTTCCAGCCGGTGCACAAGAATTAATCCTGTATGTAGACACAGCTACCAAACAGGTTTACACCGAACCCGGCAAAAACAGGATCAAACTGGGTACTTTCCAGCAAGTAAAAGAGTCACCCGTTCAATCTCAAAGCAAGCCAGATACCGAGTCAAGCCAGCCTGTCAGCAATACAACAACCGGCCTGGCGCAAGGTGAAGCAAAATTTCAGGAAAATTCGGGCCAATCCGGAGCAGAATCTGATATCCGGAGAAAATCAGAGGAAATCGCTGCACACAGCAATGAGCCTTCGGCTGAAAAACCCAAAGAAGAAAAAAAGTGGTACGACAGAATCGGCATTCGGGGCTATACACAATTCCGCTACAGTAGTACGGTGAGTGGCGATAAGGATGCAGTATCTTACTGGCCTGACAAATCGGTAGGTGAGGATGGTTCCTTCCTGATCAGACGGGCACGTTTGGTCATTTTCGGAGATATCAACGATCATCTCTCTCTGTATATACAACCCGACTTTGCCAGCACTCCGTCTGGCTCCAGTACAGGCCATTTCGCTCAGTTAAGGGATGCCTACGCCGATATCCACTTCGATAAGAACAAGGAATTCCGGGTCAGGGTCGGGCAATCAAAAATCCCTTATAGTTTTGAGAACCTGCAATCCAGCCAAAATCGCCTTGCACTTGACCGTAATGATGCCATGAACAGTTGCTGTCGGGATGAGCGTGACATCGGTGCATTCTTCTACTGGGCTCCGACTCATATACGCGACCGGTTCAAAGAAGTCATGGCGAAGAATCTGAAAGGATCCGGTGATTATGGCATGTTCGCCTTTGGTATCTACAATGGACAGGGTGCCAACCGCCTCGAAGGAAATAACGGTGTGCACATGGTCACCCGCTTCACCTACCCACACCAATTCAGCAACGGTCAAATTCTTGAAGCAGGTATACAAGCTCTACGTGGACGCTTCGTTCCATCAACAGGCCCTGCAGGCGGATTTACTCCGGTCATGGATGCACCCGAGAAAGGTTTCAAAGATGAGCGTGTCGGGGTGCATGCCGTACTTTATCCGCAACCCTTCGGGCTGCAGGCAGAATGGAACTGGGGGCGGGGGCCTCAGTTAAATGACGGCCAGACGATGCTTACTGAATCCTCGCTCAATGGTGGTTATGTTCTGGCAACCTACAAAATCGATGGATTACGCTGGGGAACGCTGTTCCCGTTCGTTAAATGGCAACACTTCAAGGGTGGTCAGAAATTCGAGCGCAACGCCCCGAGAAATCACGTTAATGATCTGGAATTTGGACTGGAATGGCAGGTTATGAAAGAAATTGAGCTTACAGCGGTTTATCACATGATGAATCGTACCAATGTAGCAAGTGCCCCTTACGAACGATACAAGGCTGATGTCCTGAGATTCCAGTTACAGTGGAATTACTGATATAAACCGCTGATCACCCGGGCATCACCACAGTACAGGCGCTCAATTCACCGATTACTGTGAAGTTGCCCGGGATCATATCCTGAAATTGTTTTGATGGAACCCTCGTTCAATCCCGAAAGTTGCGAAACTGCAGCGGCAGCTCAGTGATGCTGCCTTTTACCAGTTGAATGGCCTCCTGCAGGATATCGCGCTTGGCGCCGGTTACCCGCACTACCTCACCCTGGATGCTCGCCTGGACTTTAAGTTTACTGTCCTTGACCAGTTTGATGATCTTTTTAGCGAGATCACTTTCCACCCCGGTCTTAACTGTTACCTTCTGCTTCACCTTATTGCCACTGATTTTTTCGGTCTGGCCCTTTTCCAGGCAGCGAACATCAATCTCGCGTTTAGTAAATTTAGTCATCAGAATATCCATGACCTGGCCAAGTTTGAACTCATCATCCGCGTAAAGATAAAGTTCATAATCAGTTTGCTCGGCACGGGCATCCGAACCCTTGAAATCAAACCGGGTGGAAACTTCCTTGTTCAGTTGATCGACCGCATTACGAATTTCCTGCTTATCCACTTCGGAAACAATATCGAATGAAGGCATGATTTTTCCTGATCAGATATAGAATTGAATGCTGCCATTATAAGCCCTGTAATCTGCTTCAGTAACGTTCCGGCATCGATGAAGCAGGTAAACAACAACAGAAGTCCGGGTCGACCGCATCTTCCCACCCTTACCTTAACCCCATTTGCATAAACAGGCGGGAAAAACCAATGTTTTCCTGCCGGCAGCATGCCTCGGATGGTTTACAATCCTGCTCATTGCTTTGTCAGGGAAAATCATGCAGAAAAAGGTCTATCTCATCGCCGGTGCACGACCTAATTTCATGAAAATTGCACCCATCGTCCGCGCTTTGCAGCAACAGGACAGGCTGACCTATAAAATCGTCCACACCGGTCAGCATTACGATCGGGAAATGAACGATGTTTTTTTCGAGGAACTGGGTATTCCGCAGCCGGATATTTTTATGGCGGCTGGAGGAGGCAGTCATTCACAACAGACCGCCAAAATCATGGTCGCCTTCGAAGAATACTGTCAAACGGAACCACCGGATGCGGTACTGGTCGTGGGCGATGTCAACTCGACGCTGGCCTGTTCTATCGTGGCCAAGAAGCTGCATATCCCGGTTGCTCATGTCGAAGCAGGGCTGCGCAGTGGCGATATGTGTATGCCGGAAGAAATCAACCGCTTGGTGACAGACAGCATCACCGATTGGTTTTTCGTAACCGAACCAAGTGGACAGCAGCATCTGCTGCAGGAAGGGAAACCGGCATCAGCCATTCACTACGTCGGCCATGTCATGGTGGACAACCTGCTTTACCAGGTAGAGCAACTTGCGCGAGCGGATACATCCAACTTCGAAACCAGTCAGCTCAAAACATCACTGGGTAATCAATCGTATGGTGTGGTCACGCTGCACCGGCCCAGCAACGTGGATAGTCCTGACGCCCTGGAGCGTATCAGCCTGACACTGAAACAGATTGCCAAACGTCTGCCACTCGTTTTCCCGGCTCATCCGCGCACACAGAACAACCTGAAGAAATTCAATATCGATCTCGGACCAAATATCCTCCTGATGGGCCCGCAGGCTTATATGCCATTTCTTCATCTATGGAAAGATGCCACGCTCGTTCTGACTGACAGCGGCGGTTTGCAGGAAGAAACCACTGCTCTGGGAGTTCCCTGCATCACCATCCGCGAAAATACCGAACGGCCGATCACAGTGAATGAAGGCACGAACATACTGGCTGGCACCCGCCCTGAACGAATACTGGCTGCGGTTGATGACATTCTGGGAGGACGTGGTAAGCAAGGGCGCCGGCCGCATTTGTGGGATGGCAACGCCGCACGCCGCATCGTGGAGATACTTACCAGAGAGCTGCATCCCTGAAATCAGGATGCCAGATGATCCGGCAGAAAATTGCCATTTTCCTTCTGATCAAACCAATACATACATGAAACACACGCTCATTCCCGTCATTCTCTCCGGCGGCTCGGGTACACGCCTGTGGCCACTTTCACGCCAGCAGTACCCCAAACAATTACTGCCGCTGGTCAACCGGTATTCCCTGCTGCAGGAAACCGTACGTCGCCTGGATGGGCTGGAGGACATTGCTGTTCAATCCTCCATCATCGTCAGTAACGAAGAATATCGTTTTGTGATTGCGGAGCAGCTGCGGGTTCTGGGTAAAATCGGCAAGATCATTCTCGAACCTTACGGACGCAACACCGCTCCCGCGCTGACGATAGCCGCACTGGCAGCCATGCAGGACAGTGATGATCCGGTTCTGCTGGTCATGCCATCCGACCATGTCATAACGGATATTTCAGTTTTTCAGGCAATCATTCACAAAGGAATGACACTCGCTGAAAGTGGCATGCTGGTCACTTTCGGCATCACACCGAACGCTCCGGAAACCGGCTACGGCTATATCCAGTACGGTACGGCACTGCATGAACCGGGCACTTTCCGGATCGCCCGTTTTGTCGAGAAACCGGATCTGGCCACTGCACAGAATTATCTGGAAGAAGGCTCCTACCTGTGGAATAGCGGCATGTTCATGATGCGTGCATCGATCTGGCTTACCGCCATTGATACTTGCCGTCGGGATATTCTGGAAGCCTGTCGCGCTGCCTGGCAATCAGGCTCGATCGATGGTGATTTTTACCGTATCGACAAGACCGCGTTTGCCGCTTGTCCAAGTGATTCGATCGATTATGCGGTCATGGAAACGCTTTCCGCACGTCCGGACATGCTACCGCCAGGCGCCATCATCCCGCTTTCTGCCGGATGGTCGGATATTGGCGCATGGGATGCGTTGTGGCGCACGTTACAGAAGGATGAATCAGGCAACGTGGTGCGCGGCGATGTGCTGCTGCACGCATGTCACGACACTCTGGCGTTTTCCGAGCATCGGCTGGTTGCCTGTATCGGAGTGGAAAATGTAGTGATCGTGGAAACATCCGATGCAGTTCTGGTAGCACATCAGGACAAAACACAGGAAGTCAAACACATCGTCGACATACTGAAACAACGGAATCGCCCGGAAATCCGCTCACACCGCAAAATATACCGTCCATGGGGCTGGTACGATTCAGTCGACAGAGGTGAGCGTTTTCAGGTCAAACGGATTGTCGTCAACCCCGGCGCAGCGCTGTCATTGCAAATGCACCACCACCGCGCCGAGCACTGGATCGTAGTACGGGGAACGGCACAGGTTACCCGGGCAGACAAAACCTTTCTGGTCAGCGAAAACGAATCCACCTTCATCCCGCTGGGAACGCCACATCGGCTGGAAAACCCGGGGCGTGTGCCACTGGAAATGATTGAAGTTCAGTCCGGTTCCTATCTGGGAGAGGATGATATCGTCCGGTTCGAGGATAAATACGGCAGAAAGGAAAATTAGCCAGAAGATCGTTTCTTAAACCAAAGCTCAGAACTGCATCCGGGAAATTACCCCTGTAGTCAAGTATAATGCGGGTTTTCAAGATTTTATTCCAAGGAGGAAAACATGCCGATCTATGAGTATGCCTGCCATGCATGTGGATTGGAGAAAGAGCATCTGCAGAAAATGAGTGATGCCCCGATCGCAAATTGCCCTGCCTGCGGTAGCAGTGATTATGTCAAGAAGGTATCCGCTGCGGGTTTCCAGCTGAAGGGGACCGGCTGGTATGTAACAGATTTCAGAAATAAAAATACCCGATCCGATTCGAAACCCAAAGAAGAATCCGGCAAGGAGGCGGCCGACACTGATAAAGCAGCTGCAACCACGACGACTGACAGCACGACTGCGACCGCGACGACAGCATCGACATCAACCACTGCTCCCACTGTTTCCTCTGTGGATTAGTACAAACATGCCCTGGCAGCATTTTTACAGGGCGAAATAACCGAACAATCGACTTTCTCATTCAATCAACATCAACGTCACTTATGCGTACTGACTATTGCGGCGCCATCAACACACGCCATCTGGATAAAACGATTACATTATGCGGCTGGGTACATCGCCGGCGTGATCACGGTGGAGTCATTTTTATCGATCTGCGTGACCGTGAGGGGATTGTCCAGATCGTTTGTGATCCTGATAATGTTGCCGCCTTCCAGATTGCAGAAAAAATCCGCAGCGAGTTCGTGCTCGCAATCACCGGCACAGTACGCCACCGCCCGGAAGGAACGGTCAATCACGGAATTCTCAGTGGAGAAATAGAGGTGCTGGTCAACGCCATCGAAATTCTGAATCCTTCGCTCACTCCTCCTTTCCAGATGGATGATGACAATCTGAGCGAGGCAATACGACTGGAATATCGCTATCTGGACTTACGCCGTCCGGTGATGCAGCGCAACATTCGTCTGCGACACCAGGTCACCATGGCAGTACGCATTTTTCTCGATCAGCATGGCTTCATCGATGTAGAAACGCCGATGCTGACCAAATCCACTCCGGAAGGTGCGCGTGATTACCTGGTACCTTCACGCGTCAATGCCGGTCATTTCTTTGCGCTGCCGCAATCTCCGCAATTATTCAAACAACTGCTGATGGTATCCGGTTTCGACCGGTACTATCAGATTACCCGCTGTTTCCGGGACGAAGATTTGCGTGCCGACCGCCAACCGGAATTTACTCAGATCGACATCGAAACCTCTTTTCTCCCGGAAAACGAAATCATGGGCATGATGGAGGACATGATCCGCCGTCTGTTCGCAAGTGTGCTCGATATCAGCCTGCCCGATCCCTTCCCCCGGCTCAGCTATGCTGATGCCATGTTCCTTTACGGATCGGATAAACCTGATTTACGTGTACCACTAGTTCTGACGGAACTGACCGATCTGATGCAGGACGTACCTTTCCAGGTATTCCGCGACGCTGCGCAGAAAGCAGGAGGACGGGTGGCTGCTCTGCGTGTTCCTGGTGGTGGAGAACTGTCTCGCAAGGAAATCGACGAATACACCCAGTTTGTTGGCATTTACGGAGCAAAGGGTCTGGCCTATATCAAGATCAATGACCTGACCAAGGGAATAGAAGGTTTGCAATCCCCCATTCTGAAATTCCTGCCTGAATCTGTCGTACAGTCGATACTCGAGCGCACCCAGGCACAAAATGGCGATCTGGTATTCTTCGGTGCCGACAAAGCCAAAGTCGTCAATGATGCACTGGGCGCATTACGGGTCAAGATCGGGCATGAACGCAATCTGGCCACAGACTCCTGGCAACCTTTATGGGTTGTGGATTTTCCGATGTTCGAATGGGATGAAGAAGAAAAACGCTGGCAGGCCCTGCACCATCCCTTTACCTCTCCCAGTCAGGGACATGAGGATTTTCTGACGAGCGATCCTGGCAAAGCGCTTTCCAGAGCGTATGACATGGTTCTGAATGGTATGGAAATCGGTGGCGGTTCGATTCGTATTCACCGGCAGGATATACAAAGCAAGGTGTTTCAGGCACTGAACATATCGGATGATGAAGCAAAACTGAAATTTGGCTTTCTACTAGATGCGCTGCAATACGGTGCGCCACCACACGGAGGCATCGCTTTTGGCCTCGACCGTATCGTTGCCATGATGACCGGAGCAGACTCCATTCGCGATGTAATTGCCTTCCCCAAGACACAACGTGCTCAATGTCTACTGACACAAGCACCCGGCGCAGTCGAGGAAAAACAGTTGCGAGAGCTGCATATCCGGCTACGCCGGACCGAAAACACGAACAATTGACCGGATTGTCTGTTGCAACGCTATAAATTGCCCGTATCCGTTCTGGTGGTGATCTACACGGCCGATCTCCAGGTGCTGCTGCTGGAACGTGCCGACCACCCCGGTTACTGGCAGTCTGTTACAGGCAGTCAGGATCCCGGGGAAACACTGCTGCAGACGGCAGTCCGTGAGGTTAGAGAAGAAACCGGTCTGAATACCGACGATTACGTGCTATCTGACTGGCAAATACAAAACCGCTACGAAATCTTTGAGGAATGGAACTGGCGCTACCCGCCGGGCACTACTCACAACACCGAACATGTGTTTGGTTTGGAATTACCCAAAACGATACCGGCCGTAGTCTCATCCCGTGAGCATCTCGGGTATGTCTGGCTGCCATGGCGGGAAGCAGCAGAAAAAGTATTTTCCTCCAGCAATGCATGCGCTATTCGTATGCTCGCAAGTAAACGAAAATCAGAAAATTCCCGATAAGCGGGAAACAAGACAAAATATAGAAAAGATATGACTGAAGCCGGAATGGTGGTGACAGATACCAGAACCTGCCTGTTGTCTTCTGGTAGGCGCGATTGGACTCGAACCAACGACCCCCACCATGTCAAGGTGGTGCTCTAACCAGCTGAGCTACGCGCCTGAAGAAGACGGAATTCTAACCGAAACGACGATCCGCTTCAAATTTATTCATGAGTCCTCGTCATCTACGATAATCCCGGGCGTTTTCCGGTATTTCCCTGTTAAAATACGCCACGATTTCAATAGAATGAAACATTATGAGTTGTCTGTTCGTAATCAGTGCACCCTCCGGTGCCGGTAAAACCAGTGTGATCCGTACTCTGCTACAGACGGATATCAATCTGACTCTCTCGATTTCCTATACCACGCGTCCACCCAGACGAGACGAAAAAAATGGTCATGATTATTTTTTCGTTGATCATGCAACGTTCAAAGACATGCAGGCACGTGGCGAATTTCTGGAAAGCGCCGAGGTGCACGGCAATCTCTACGGCACATCGCGCAAATGGATAGAAGAAACCATGGCAGCAGAACAGGATGTTTTGCTGGAAATAGACTGTCAGGGCGCACAGCAGATACGCACGGTCTATCCACAAGCAGCCTCCATATTTATTCTGCCTCCATCCATGGAAGCATTGAAACAGCGTCTGGAACAACGCGGTCAGGATGAAAATAAAGTCATCGAACGCCGGCTGGCTGCTGCTCGCAGTGAAATCAGCCATGTGAACAGATTTGATTACGTGGTGGTCAATCACGAACTGGAAACAGCAGCACGAGATGTTGCCTCCATCGTTCAGGCTGAACGATTGAAAACGATACGTCAGCTCGTCAGGCAGCGTTCCCTGATTGCTGAATTCTCCTGATTTTTTACAGATTTTTATTACAAATTCTTACTGGAGTTACTCTGTATGGCACGTATTACGGTAGAAGATTGTCTGGAAGTAATCCCGAATCGTTTCGACATGACCCTGGCAGCCACTGTGCGGGCAAGGCAGGTCTCAGTCGGTTCCACACCGATGATCGATTCCGAGCGCGATAAACCGATCGTCATCGCTTTACGTGAACTGGCACAAAAAAAATACGGCGAAGAAATACTCAATACGCTCCGCTGATCAGACAGTGCACCATCCTGATGCGGGTATTACTCTACCCGCATCATCCTTCCAACCATCATACCCAAACCGGTAAAACCGGCCTTTTTCAGTTTTCTACATCCGTTTACAAGTGCTTTTCGCACCATAATTTACAACCAGAGCTGCGCAGCTTCTTGTATTAGCCCAATGTAACAACAGATTTATGTCACGTTACGCATCGAGACTACCGACATCGGCCGCTCGGGTACACGGAAACCTCTGTCAAGAAAAAACTTCTCTGTGCCCTGAAACGGGGTGGCATATACCGGCACACCGCGGCACTTCTCAACGATCATGGCTAACAGGGCAGAACCTATTCCTCGCTGCTGATATGTCGGCCGAACGACAAGCTCTCCCACAAAGGTTGAAAACGCACCGTCTGTGAACGCACTGATATACCCGACAAGCAGCCCGTCAGAATCTCGGCAATAGGCAATCATCGGATAAGCTGACAGCGACTTTTCAATGGCTGTAGCATCATAATCCCCTTCCGTACCCCAGCCTGCGGAGGCCATCAGGTTTGCAAGCTCCCCGGCTACAATATTTTTATCAGCAAACATTTCGTAACTGGACATATCAATCTCCTGTGTGAATCTACTAAATTTTTTCCGCGACAATTGCGTATCGGCCCTTATCTCTTCCCCCATCCGGCAAATTCATATATTCGCCAATTACCATACGACAAGATAATCGCTGGAGGAACGTCTCTGTTTCTTGTGGCGTATTGGAATCATAATAAAATTCCTCTCCATACATGAAATCTGTAAATTCCGGGTGAGCAGATCCACCAACAGTCAACATAAGCCTGCCTCCTGACGGAAGTCCGCGTACCACCTTACTTACGATGAGTTCATGTTCTGTACGCCGAATATGGAAAAGCGAATCCCAGAGCAGAGCGCCGTGATACCCCTCTACTGGCTCATACGACTCTATCGAAGACAGAACCCATTGCTCGTGCGGAAGCTTCTGGCGGGCAAGCCGCAGCATCTCCTCTGACTGATCTACTCCGAGAACACAACGCCCTCTGGAAACGATATATTCAGCCATCGGACGGCCGGTGCCGCACCCCAGATCCAGAATCGTCGAGCCTATGGGCGCAACCGAAAGAATCGCATCGAGATATTCGCGCTCGCGTCCAAAGAACCCGTTACGAGCGACATTCCATAAATGCGCAATCTTGTTGTATGAATTACGGTTCATAAGAAATCTAACCGACAGATTGGCAAGACACTGGCTCAAGATAAGGCGCATTGTTCTTATTTCATCAAATTGCCATTACGAGAAACAGCATCGACCTGAATGAACGATTAGCCTTCGTCCCATTGAGTCAGATGCAGCAGAACACCTGATGGATCCCAGACATAAGTAACCAATGCACCATAAGATTCCCGCTTCGGCGGAGCCACACGGACAGAAGGAAAACGGCCAGATTCTATGAGCCCCGTAATGTCAGTAAAACAATTGGCCGCATCCTGCACCGATATGTGAAGCATGCTGTTCTCAGCCCATTCTTTTACATAGTAACGCTGCAGGTAAAATCTTGACCCTGCAAGGTTGAACAGCGCCAGATTGTCATCTGACCACTCCAGCTCACAACCCAATGCCGAGTAAAAATCCCTGGATAACACAAAATCCCGGGATGGAATAAAGGTACGAAGATCACTTGCATGAAGGTTAATCACCGAATTCTCCCGCACAAGAACCTGATGTTTGAATAAACCATGCCGCGAATTGGCATTACCTGAGTAAATGCCGGAGCTCATTCTTGAGAGCCTTTATCAGCAAATCAGCGACAGCCCCACCAGAAGCCGGATTCTGCCCAGTGATAAGTCTGTTATCTTCAACGGCAAAGGAGACCCACGGCTCATCAGCTTTTTTATAGATAGCGCCACGCGCAAGTAACTCTGTTTCAGTCAGAAAAGGCACAAATTTATCCAGCTCAGCAAGTTTTTCTTCCTCATTGGAAAAACCGGTTAGTTCCTTGCCTTTCACCAGCAGGCTGCCATTCGAAAGCTTTATGTTCAGCAGGCCGGCTGCGCCATGACAAACTGAAGAGACAATCCCTCCATTTTCGTAGATCTTCCGGCTGATAGATTGCAATTCTTCATTGTCGGGAAAATCCCAGATAACACCATGGCCACCAGCATAGTAGATTGCAATATAGTCATCTGGATTGACTTCACTTGCCTTCATAGTCTTGCCAAGGCGATTCATGAATTCCTTCTTCTGGTACCACTCCCAGTCAATTGGCTCAGCCATTGCCAGGCTGTGCGGATCAATCGGTGTATAGCCGCCTTGAGGGCTGACATAGTCGACTTCATACCCGGCTGCTTCGACTTTCCTGACAAAATGAACAGCCTCTCCCAGCCACAAACCTGTGGCACGATCCATCTCCGGATATTTTTCAACACTGGTTAAGACAACAAGTATCTTCTTACTCATAACGTTTCTCCATGATTAAGACGGATTACAGGTTTCACTGAAATACGAGAACGGCTAACGATTAAGCTAACAAGCAGCGTTGAGCTCATTGTGAAGGGATCAGCCATCACTGCCTCACTCACCCTTGCATTCCATCCGCAAAACACGGTGTGCGGGCCATATGGGACTTAATCAGAGGTTCCTTAAGTTCAGCGAATAAGCAAAAGTGCCACACGGGTTCGGTGTCATGTCTGATCCCTGGGAACACGATCTCCTTCTGCTATATATGCCCAACGAGCTGCAGATGTTTTCCACACGTTTGTATTATGGTTATGAATATATTCCCCTGGTTTCATGATAAACGCCACCTAAAAACTGCGGATATCTGAAAGTGTAAAATCGTAGTACGTAAAGAAAAACAGAAGATGTCAGTCGGCCAACCCGTCACCTGAATCCTATTGCAAAACGGCGCTATAATCAGGGTTTTCGTTGTAAATACAAAATATGACCACGATAGTATCAGTCCGACGCGGACGACAGGTAGCATTGGGCGGTGATGGCCAGGTAACACTCGGCGCTGTCGTCGCCAAGGCCAGCGCACGCAAAGTACGCAGGCTTTATCACAACAAGGTGCTGGCTGGATTTGCGGGCGGCACGGCGGATGCCTTCACACTGTTTGAGCGCTTCGAAGCCAAGCTGGAAAAACATCAGGGACATCTCATGCGATCCGCGGTCGAACTTGCCAAAGACTGGCGCACCGATCGTATCCTGCGCCGTCTGGAAGCCATGCTGGTGGTAGCCGATCATGAAGCCACACTGATCATCACGGGCGCAGGAGATGTGATCGAACCGGAACAGGGAATTGCAGCCATCGGCAGCGGCGGAGCCTATGCTCAGGCGGCGGCACGTGCCCTGCTGGAAAATACCGATCTGAGCCCCAAGGAGATCGTTACCAAGGCACTTACGATCGCCGGGGATATCTGCATCTATACCAATCAGGTGCATGTCATCGAACAGCTCGATTAAACAGAAATCATTCCATACCAGGAAAATCCCATCATGTCGTATATGACCCCGCAGGAAATTGTCCACGAACTGGACAAACACATCATCGGACAGGACACAGCCAAACGCGCTGTCGCAATCGCACTGAGAAACCGCTGGCGCCGGCAGCAAGTAGATGAGCCTCTGCGCCATGAAATCACTCCCAAGAATATTCTGATGATCGGCCCGACGGGCGTGGGCAAGACTGAAATCGCCAGGCGACTGGCCAGGCTGGCCAATGCTCCCTTCATCAAGATCGAGGCAACCAAATTTACCGAAGTGGGCTATGTCGGACGGGATGTCGATTCCATTATCCGTGATCTGGTGGAATCGGCCATCAAGCAGGCACGCGAGCGTGAAATCAGAAAAAATCAACCACTGGCTGAAGACCGTGCAGAGGAACGGATACTCGACGCATTGCTGCCACCTGCCCGCGACCTGGGTTTTGAGGCCAGCCCCAGCGAAGAAAGCAACGCGACCCGCCAGAAATTCCGCAAAAAATTACGTGAGGGTGAACTGGACGACAAGGAAATCGAAATCGAAGTCGCCATGGCACAAACCAGCATGGAAATTTTCGCCCCTCCTGGAATGGAAGAGCTGACTTCCCAGATTCAGGGTATGTTCCAGAACATGGGTTCTGGTAAAAGAAAGATGCGCAAGCTGCGTATCCGTGAAGCCAGAAAACTGCTGACCGAAGAAGAAGCCGCTCGCCTGGTCAACGATGAAGAATTGAAGCTGGGTGCAGTGCAGAATGTCGAACAAAATGGCATCGTATTTCTCGATGAAATCGACAAAATCACCAGCCGTTCGGAAGTCTCCGGTTCCGATGTTTCACGCCAGGGCGTTCAGCGGGATTTGCTACCATTGGTGGAAGGAACAACAATATCTACAAAATACGGCATGATCCGCACTGATCATATCCTGTTCATCGCCAGTGGCGCTTTTCACCTGGCCAAGCCATCGGATCTGATTCCCGAACTGCAGGGCCGCTTTCCCATCCGGGTGGAGCTGGAAAGTCTCAGTGCCGAAGATTTCAAACAAATACTCACCAACACGGATGCCTGCCTCATCCGCCAATATCAGGCATTACTGAAAACAGAAGGTATCGAACTGAATTTTTCAGAAGATGCCATCGGACGGCTGGCTGAAATTGCCTTCTCAGTCAATGAAAGAACCGAGAATATCGGTGCCAGAAGATTGCACACCGTGATGGAAAAATTGCTGGAAGATATTTCATTCAATGCCACCCGCTACGGCGGAAGCACGCATGTCATCGATGCCGTGTATGTCGATGAACGTCTTGGCAAGCTTTCACAAAGCGAAGATCTGGCTCGCTACGTGCTGTAACCGCATCTGAATGAGAAATGTCGTCGTTCTCAGTGGCGCAAGAACCGCGATCGGTGATTACGGTGGCGCGCTGAAGGATCTGGCGCCTGCCACGCTGGCAGCCATAACGGTCAGGGAAGCAATCACTCGCGCCAGCGTCGATTCTGACAAGATTGGGCACCTCGTCGCCGGGCACGTTATCCCCACTGAAGCGCAGGATATGTATCTGGCGCGCGTGGCGGCGCTGGAAGCCGGCCTGCCGCAGAGTGTAGCGGCGCTTACCCTGAATCGTGTTTGCGGCAGTGGATTGCAGGCCATCATTTCAGCTGCGCAGGCCGTGATGCTGGGAGATACGGAAGTGGCTATCGCTGCTGGAGCCGAGTCGATGAGTCGAGGAGGATATCTTCTTCCCGCACTGCGCTGGGGACAACGTATGCAAGACAGTACCGCAGTCGATATGATGGTGGGCGCACTGACCGATCCGTTTGACCGGGTACACATGGGAATCACTGCAGAAAACATTGCTGAAAGATGGAGCATTACCCGCGAGCAGCAGGATCGATTCGCACTGGAAAGTCATCGGCGCGCCATTCACGCTGTTCACAACGGCTATTTCCGCGAGCAGATCGTACCGGTTGAAGTTTCCACCCGCGAAGGTGTAGCGATGTTCGATACAGACCAGCACCCGCGCGACAACATCAGTATGGAAACGCTGGGTAAACTGCGCCCTGTTTTCCGGGAAGACGGCACAGTCACGGCCGGTAACGCATCCGGCATCAATGATGGTGCTGCCGCACTGGTGCTGATGGAGGAACGCGCAGCCGAACGGAATCATCATCAACCGATGGCACGTCTGGTCGCTTATGGCCACGCCGGAGTCAATCCGCGCTACATGGGAATCGGCCCCGTGCCCGCAGTCAAACAGGCACTGAACCGGGCCGGGCTCGATCTGGCTGAGATGGATGTCATCGAATCCAATGAGGCGTTTGCTGTCCAGGCGTGCGCAGTCGCCCGGGAACTGAATTTCGACCCGGACAAAGTCAATCCAAACGGGGGCGCCGTGGCACTGGGGCATCCCATTGGTGCATCCGGTTGTATACTGGCAATCAAAGCCATTTACGAGCTGCAGCGTATAAACGGCCGCTATGCACTGGTCACTTTGTGCATCGGTGGCGGACAGGGAATCGCCGCAATTTTTGAAAAACTCTGATCCGGCTGCCTACCCTATGGAGAACAGATATGTCCACACTGACCCGATCCCCTGCCTGGCTGGCTCTGAGTGCACATCAGACGGAAATTGCCAACCGCCCTCTGCGCACGCTGTTTGATGAAGATCCGCAACGATTCGACAAATTCTCACTGCAATTCAAAGATCTGCTGCTCGACTACAGCAAGCAACCTGTCGATGCAACGACCATCCGTCTTCTGCTGGCACTGGCGGAACAGCAAAAGCTGGTAGACTGGCTTGGCCGCATGGCTAATGGTGAAAAAATCAATTTCACCGAGAGCCGGGCGGCACTGCACATTGCCTTGCGTGCCAATTCACCGGTTTTCATGGATGGCGTGGATGTCACTCAGGAGGTCAGACGGGTATTGCGGCAAATCGAACAGTTTGTCCAGAAAATCCACAACCAGTCGCACCGGGGTTACTCCGGCCTGCCGATTACCGATGTCGTCAATATCGGGATAGGAGGCTCTGATCTGGGGCCGGTCATGGTGACCGAAGCACTCAAGCCGTACCACTTGCCGCAGCTTCGGACTCATTTCGTTTCCAACCTCGACGGCGCTCATCTTTCTGACACGCTGCAACACATCAATCCTGCCACCACTCTGTTCGTCATCGCTTCCAAAACGTTTACTACCCAGGAAACCCTGGCCAATGCCCATTCCGCCCGGAAATGGTTTCTGGCAGGAGGAGGCAGTAAACAGGATATTGCAGCACACTTCGTCGCCGTTTCTACCAACCGTGAGGCAGTCAGCCAGTTCGGGATCGATCCGGACAATATGTTTGAATTCTGGGATTGGGTAGGCGGGCGCTATTCGTTATGGTCAGCCATCGGCCTGCCGATTGCGCTGGCAGTGGGAATGGAACATTTCCACTCACTGCTGGCTGGTGCGCAAGCAATGGATGATCATTTTCTGACTGCTCCCTTCGAGCAGAATCTGCCAGTCATATTGGGCCTGATTGGTATCTGGCAGATCAATTTCTTTCATATCACCAGCCAGGCCATCCTGCCTTACGATCAGTCCATGCATCGTTTTCCGGCTTATCTGCAACAACTGGAGATGGAAAGCAACGGCAAGCGTGTCACCCGGAACGGAGAAGCTGTCGATTACAGTACAGGCATAATCATCTGGGGCGAGCCCGGCACCAATGGCCAGCATGCCTTTTATCAACTGCTGCATCAGGGTACACAAAAGTTCACTGCCGATTTTCTGGCACCGTGCCGCTGCCATCACCCGTTATCCGAGCATCATCCCATGCTGCTGGCGAATTTTTTCGCACAAACCGAAGCACTCATGCGCGGAAAAACTGAACAGGAAGTCCGGTCCGAGCTGGCAAACCAGAATTTATCCGCTGATCTTGTGGAACACCTGCTTCCTCACCGTGTTTTCCCGGGCAACCACGCCACGACCTCGATCCTGTTCAAAAAACTCGATCCGGCAACGCTGGGTATGCTGATCGCACTGTACGAACACAAAGTATTTGTACAAAGTGTCATCTGGGAAATCAATCCGTTCGATCAGTGGGGAGTAGAGCTCGGCAAACAACTGGCCGGCAAGATTCTGGCTGAATTGGCCCTGGATAAACCGGTAACCGGACACGATGCGTCCACCAACGGCCTGATCAATTTTTACAGAGCACAGCAATAAAGAAACGGGACCAATCTGAAAACCATGTCTTCATCTCCTTCCCGCAAAAATCCACGGGTGTTGTTTGTCACTTCCGAAGTATTTCCGTTATGCAAAACCGGAGGGCTGGGTGATGTCAGTGCCGCATTACCTGCCGCGCTGCGTGAACTGAAGGCAGATGTACGCTTACTCGTACCCGGCTACCCGTCAGTACTATCCGGGCTCAAATACAAACGTAAGCTGGCAGAATTCGATCTCCTGCCGCACTTCCCTCCAACCACATTATTTTCCTCCCGGTTACAGATCAATGAATCCGTCAGTCTGCCCTTATATGTGATCCACTGCCCGGAACTCTATCAGCGACCAGGCGGCATCTATCTGGATGACGACGGGCAGGACTGGCCGGATAACGCACAACGCTTCGGCCTGCTGTCAAAAATGGGTGCACTCCTCGCCAGTGATGCCAGCCCGCTCTCCTGGATACCGGATATCATCCATTGCAATGACTGGCAAAGCGGGCTCACACCTGCTTATCTCCACTACCACTCCGGGAAGAAAGCAGCCAGCCTGATGACACTGCACAACCTTGCTTTTCAGGGCTGCTTTCCACCCGATGAAGTAGCCAGGCTGGGATTGCCACCCGAAAGCTTCAGCGTGCATGGCGTCGAATACTACGGCAATCTATCGTTCCTCAAGGCGGGAATCTACTATGCAACCCGGATTACTACGGTCAGCCCTACTTACGCCCGGGAAATCCAGCATGAGCCGCTGGGATTCGGTTTACAGGGATTACTGGCCGAACGCAGCAACGCCATCACCGGAATCATCAACGGGATCGATAACACCGTCTGGAATCCGGCAACCGATCCGCACATCGTAAAAAAATATTCAAGCCGCAACCTGGCAGCAAAAAAAATTAACAAGCTCGCTCTGCAACGGGAGATGGGGCTGGAAGAAAACGAAACGATTCCGCTGTTTGCCGGAATCAGCCGTCTCAGTTACCAGAAAGGCTACGATATTCTGTTGCAGGTCGCACCCATGCTGGCAGATCTCCCTGCTCAACTGGTATTGCTGGGAAAGGGAGATCAATCTCTGGAAAAACAACTCGTTATGCTTGCACAAACCAACCCTGCCAGAATTGCCGTCCGCATCGACTACGACGAAGCGCTCTCGCATCGGATCAATGCCAGTGCGGACTGCTTTCTGATGCCTTCCCGCTTTGAACCGTGCGGACTGAACCAGATGTACAGCCAGCGCTACGGCACTCCGCCCATCGTCCATACAACCGGCGGACTGATCGATACAGTGACTGATCTGGCCCCTGATACTCCAGCCGGCGAATCTGCAAGCGGATTCCATTTTCACGAAATGACCGCAGATGCATTCATGAATGGAATCGGACGGGCAATTGATGCCTATTACAACACCAGGTTATGGAAAACCCTGCAGCACAATGGCATGCGTAAGGATTTCAGCTGGCGATCCAGTGCTTTGGCATACCTGTCCATTTACTCGCTGTTGATGCAGCGATAAGTATTTTCCAGGCAACCGGAACTCTGACTGCAACCCAAGAGCCGGCACAAGGTGTCCATAAAATTTACTTTATGGTATAAAGCATTAGCTACATTCCCTGAAAGTATATTGTCATATACTCCATGCAATTATCATCCAAATATGGAGGAAAGGCCGAGTGTAGCCACCTATCATCAGAAACGGTCATTCATCATTCAGGAGACTACAAGAGATGGACTTTAAATCCGGGATCAAACATGGTGTTGCGATAACAGGAATCATTTTAGGACTATCAATAACACCCGCCCAGGCTGGTGTAGCTGGCTCGATGGTACTGGACATAACTGGTGGTTGTTTTTCCTATGGTGCCAATGGTGCGACAGGTTGTGGAATAAGCGATGGCTCACCAGATGCTGCCGGGGCCAAAGAATACGCCACTGGGTCATTTACATTTAGCAATACCCTTTCCGGGATCAGCAACCCGGCAGCCTATGCCTATCAGGCCTCTGTTTCCCTGTATGCAGAAGCCCCCCCTGACAATCCAGTTATTTCATTTTATGACACACGATCAAAGTCATTTGCCACACTGGCTGATCTGCAATCCGACCCGTTATGGAATACAGCTTATGCATTTGTCACCGCTGTACTGGCCAATACAAATGGTTCCTTCACAGCAACAATACCAACGCCACCAGCACCACCAGGAACAACGGTTGAAGCTTCATGGAATTACACACTAAGCAATCTTACGCCTGGCCCCGGGTCTACACCCGCCTATGCTACTGGCGAATTCGAAGCCTGGTCAAAAGATGATCTAAATGGGCTCGCACTAATTTTGTTTGGCCCAGAACAGCCACTTCCCACCAGTCCTGTCAACTTTTCACTCACCGTAGCACTCAGTGCGATACCAGAGCCAGCTACGATTGCGTTGATCGGTCTGGGGATTTTAGGGATGGGCGCAGCACAAAGGCGCAAAACCCCTGCAGCCTTGCCTGTCTGAATCACAGGCGAACTGGCTTTTCAGTGCAAAGTAATTCAGCCTGAAGAGCCATGCCAGCTTTCAGGTACCTGAACACAAACTCAGGACTGTCCTGATGGTGATGGTTCCGGGCGATTCAATATTTCCTCGATCGCCCGCAGATATTTATCGATCACGATCCGCTCATCAAATTCTCGCTCCATCTTTTCTCTGCCGTGCAATCCCATAGCTGTACGCTCAATGCAGGATAACGCAACTATTCTGGAAATTTTATCAGCAAGATCAGTAGCATCCCGCGGTCTGCACAAATAACCATTGATACTGTCATCAACGACATCACGGCAACCGACAGCATCCGCTGCTACAATGGGACGCGCCATCGCTGCTGCTTCGAGCAGAGTACGGGGAATACCCTCCCGATAGGAAGGCAAGACAACGCAATCAGCCAGCGCAATTTCTTCCGCCACGTTATCACTCACTCCCAGATAGCGAATGACTCCCTCTGCTATCCATTCATCCATCTGCTGGCGTGAAATGGCTGTCGGGTTTTGTACATCCAGAAAACCCAGCAGGCAAAATTCCGCATTCACCCCCTGTTTTTTCAGAATACGCGCTGCCTCAACAAATTCACCCACCCCCTTATCCCACAACATGCGCGCAATCAGCAGAAAGCGTAAAGGGGTCTTATCGGGCAGAGGTACGGGTACAAAACGGTTGAGATCGATACCTGAACCCGGCAAGCGATCAGTAACTACATCCGATACCAGATTTTTTGAAACAAACAGGGCTCTGTCCACATTATTCTGAAAAAATACCTTTGCTGAGCGTGATAAAGCCACACGATACAATCTTTGTACCAGACGGGTCAGCCACCCTTCCTGGATAAATACCGCCCCCAGCCCGGCAATGTTGTTGATTACCGGTACACCCAGCAAATGAGCTGCCAGTGAACCATAAATATTCGGTTTGACTGTATACCCCAGATAGACTGCCGGTTTTTCTTTACGCAACAGTTGCAGAAAACGCCAGAAAAGCAGTAGATCCCGCCCTGGGTGCGTCCCCTTATTATCCATCGATAGCGGTACATAGCGGCAGCCCAACTCCGCCAATCGTGGCGCATACTCATCCGGCGGCGCAATTGCCACCACCTCATATCCCGCAGCGGCCAAACCACGAATCAGATTCGCACGAAAATTCACCAGATTCCATGCAGCATTGAGTGCGATGATGACTTTTTTATCCAAGCTACAATTTATTTTGCCAGACAAGATGATAATTTTCGACCATGCGCTCCAGACTGAAATGATCTTCCACCCGCTGCCGTACAGCAGTACAGCGCACCTGCCAGGCCGCCTCATCATGCATGGCTACATACGCCTGCAACAGAGCATCAGCAAGCATTCCCGGATTTCTGGCTGGGACTACCCAACCGGTCTCACCAACAATCAGAGCAGCATCACCTACATTCGTCGTTACTACTGATGTTCCACAGGCCATGGCTTCAGCTACTACATTGGGAAATGCTTCACTGGAACTGGATAGCACATGCACATCCAGCGCATTCATCACATCAGGTATATCCATGCGCTGCCCCAATAGCTTCACTTCACCAGCCAGATCCAGCTCTGTCAGCCAGGCCATCAACTGCGCATTATTCTGATCCAGGCCACGGCCAGCCAACACACAGCAAAAATCCACGCCACGGTACTTAACAATCGCCAATGCATCCAGCAGATTTTTATGGTCTTTCAGTGGATCAAACCGCCCTACCATACCGATCAGCCAGCGGCTACCTGTATTCCATTCTGTACGCAACCGTACACGCGCATCTTCATCGACACGAAAACGAACCAGATCGTAACCATTGGGAATCACTCGTAATTTTTCTGCTGCATAACCCAGCTCACGATGTGCTTCCAGGGCTTTCTGCGCGCAGCAGATGATGGCTGAAGGCAGGCAGGAACTGATACGAGCACATAATCTGGCGACCCAAATTGTAGAACGTCTAGATTGCCCAGCATGCAGCGTGGTATGGTGGATTCCCCAAAACACTTGTTTTACTCCAGCCAGACGGGCAATCAATCCACCAACCAGATCAGCGTGATACATCCACGTCTGCACTGCTTGCGGACGAATCTGACGCAGCAATCGCCACAATCGCCACAGGCCACCTAACGTGACTCTGCCCCGTGGCATGCTCAGACAAGATACCTGCACCCCGGCCTCACGCAACAAAGCACCATATTTACCCTCATCCATCAATGAAATGACATAATGTTCTGCTGCTTTATCACTGCTGCACAAACGGTACAGAACCGCCTCCGCACCGCCATCGTTAAGGCCAGAGATAATATGAACAGTTTCCATTAACCACTCAATATGCGGAGCCAATACAACCATTGAAACACAGCATAGACAATAAACAGGACTAAAATCATTATTTTTATTACGCCGTGCAAACTTAAAACTGCAGAAACAAGACCTGGAAATGCAGCAGCCAGAAATCTTGTTGAATATCCGCCATGAAATACATTCACGAAAACGATAGAAACGATTACCAGCGCATAACGTGCATAATCTAATGTCACTAAATATCGACGACCTAAATAAAAGGGAATAAGCAAAGCTATCCAGAACAAGGAGTACAACAAAGAGCTGGACATATCGTGGTATTCAGCACGGCGATCCTCTATCGCCGATAGCAGAGCCTCACGTAACGGACCAATCAAAAGTGATATGAAGGCACCAACAGCAAAGAGTATGGCAAACACTGTCGAACAGCCTATCCGGAAACGTATAGAAAGCCATTGAGCCAACCAGACCGCTGCATATATCAGAATGAACAATGTTGTTCCAGAATGTATGAATAAAGAAGTCAGCACCAAAGCAAAAGGAATTGCTCTGTATCGCCCATGCAACAGATAGGCCGCGCCCAGAATCGATATCGCCAGCGCAAGCCGGTACTGCGAAAAAGCAAAATCAATGACTAGTGGATTTACAAGCAAGGGAAGTGCGTAAATACTCTGCCATTTTGCCAATAACAACCCAAAAATCAGCAACGTAATAAAAGAAATTGCCAGAAACACATGATCGATCAGGATGCCGGTATTGTTGACCAACCAACCTATTGCGTAATGCCACAGAAATTCATTCGAAACATAGCTCAAAACCCCACTAAATTCTTTATAGTCAAGAACACTGGTTTTATAAAGAAAATATTCTGAATAAACTCCCTTATCAACAAATCCATAGCCATTGACAGCGCGAAAAATTTCCTCCCATGGCACTGAAATAATAACTGTAACGAACCCCAGAACTGCAATGGCATTAAATGTTGCTCTGTCTATTGTGGTTTTCACTTTATTTCTGCTTAATACTCTCAGAAAACCATCCGCCAGTACCCCAACAACTAGATATCAGCGCATACTCCTCAGTATTTTTAGGTAAGCATCTACGGCCAGTTCCGGTCTAAAACCACCAGCACGCTGACGTACATCAGACAATTGATTTTCTGGCATTCCCAGTAAGGTAACCATTGCCTCTGCCAATGCCTCTTCATCCCCCACCGGTACCAACCTTCCCCACTTCCCCCCTTCCAGAATCTCATCCGGTCCACTCGGGCAATCAGTACTCACAACAGCAGTACCACAAGCCATTGCCTGAATCAGTACATTTGGCAACCCCTCCCATCTGGAAGACAGCACAAACAACCGCACACGGCTCATCCATGCGAAAGGGTTATCAGCAAACCCCGGAAGCTGGACGCTATCCTGTACTCCAAGGGACGCTACCAGCTGTTCCAGCTCCGCACGCAACTCTCCTTCTCCCAGGATTACAAGACGGCAGTCACGCACAGTACGTACTTGGGCAAAAGCATGGATCAGAGTAGAAAAATCTTTTTGTGGTGTAAGCCTTCCTACGCCCAGAATAACAGGGGGTTTACCCTCTCCCAGCCAAGGATGTTCCAGCGGCATCCTGGATTTTTCGATCAATTCTGGTGTTACCACCGGGTTGAAAATTACAGATATCCGATCACGCGGCAGGTTGATGGCATTTGCCAGATCATCCGCTACACCTCCGGATACTGCCGTCACCCCATCTGTTTTACGATAGGCCCATCGCATCATGTGTAACACCACACGCGAACGCAAATTTTTTGAAGAGCTGCCGGATAATGAAACATTGTTACGTTCGCTCACTACCAGACGGGCAGGCACTCCAGCCAGCATTCTCGCCACGACAGCAATCACATTGGCATGATTGAGCGCGGATAGCATCGCTTGAGGTCGCTCCCGGCGCAAGTATCGTACCAAGCCAGGCAAACTAGTCAGTACCCGATTGGACTGCAAATCCACGATACGCACGCCGGGTGAAACTTCAGAAAGATAAGGGCCCTCAGCACGGACCAGTACCAGATCCACCTTCAACCCTCGATCGGCAAAACCATTGGCCAGTGTAGCCATAGCCCGCTCAGCGCCACCACCACGCAGAGATGGAAGGTATATGGCGATATGCATCAGCTCCTCTCTACCGAAGACACGATCAGATCATCCACCATGAAATCTTCAGGATGGAAACTTCCCTCTACCCACGTCATGTCATTTCTCCAGTAACCGGGACAGGATAAATAACCGTGAGATGCAAATGCATAACTCATCTCTACAACCAACGGGCTACCATCAGAAAAAATAAAGTCCAGAACAAGAGATTGCGATCTGGTTTTTTTTGCCAGATCAAATGTCATCCTGATACAAGCTTCGGGAATCAATTCCGGGTCATACAGAATTTTTCCACTTCCGGATGCTCTGAAATCCCCTTCACGTACCATCCTTTTGATACCAAATGCCCTTTTTCCTATGGCTATTACACGAATATCGGAATCGTTATCAGGAACAAAATCCTGGAAATAGGCATAATTTCTTTGAACTGGCAAACGTTCAAGGGTAGGGTTCTTAATCAGTGCACGAAAGATCCCTCTGGAGATATTGAAAAAAGAAATAAAAGTCTTGTCTCTTTTAAACTGCCACCAGCGCTCACTCAGGGCATTCCAGCGTGAAACCGGTGGAAAACCGGTTGAAAAAGCTTTATTAATAAGCCTTTCTGCTTTGTTTATATCGTTCACCAGAAAAACATTGCTGCTTCCAGCCCCCCCTCTCAATTTAAAAACCTTTGGATATTCCGTTTTCCTGGCCCACTCCAGCGCCCTGGCTCGATCAAGAAAAACATAACTCTTAACCATGGGAACCCCTAAAGCTTCCATCAGGTATTTCTGTGCTACCTTGTCGTCAAAATGCCAACAGGTTTCAGAATTCGGGAAAACCCGGATTCCCATCGACTCCACAGCTTTGATCAAACCGCGTGCGATCAACATATCTTCGGCATAGGTCTGGCTCCAGTTCCACATCAGAAACGAACAATCAGCCAGTTCTTCAATGATATCGGATGAATGGCAATCAACTGTTTTGTATGGAATATTTCTTTGCTGGCAATACGCTATCCAGCGATCGCTGAAGCTCCCTGATCGGTTATGTATGGCTGCTTTAGGGCTCATATTTACCCCTAAATTAAAAATTTTTCACTTTTATTTCCCACGAAAAATACCCTACTTATTTATAACTCTCGACGGGGAGATTCTGCCTGAATAACTGATATAAGCACCTCTCGATGTGATTGACACCTAATCAAATTCAATTTTGCAAGAGAATTTTTTCTATTAAAAAATAATTTTATTATTGGAATATTTCTGGCTAATCTTCCTGCTCCAGGAAAAATAAAAGGGAAAAACTGTCTTAGAAGGTAATTATGTGTTCGCTGCTTTACAAAAGAATTCCATTCATTTAGCCACACCTCATTTTCTTGCACGGCATTTCTTAATGCTTCAATTTTGGAAACAGCTTTATCACGCTCATCTCCTCTCAACAACTCAACACCCTCAACTGTGATCGATTGTCTATAGGGAATAATTTCTATCGCCTCAAACGTACAATCCACTTCATTGAACTTAAGTTTTGCCATGTATCCGACATCCCATTCATGAACCATAGATAACGTGTCAAAAACAAAATTACCCAAAGAATAGACAATAGGTCTCCCGTTATATATTTCATAAGCACCTGGTACGTGTGGATGATGGCAGATAACCGCATTTACGCCTAAGTCAATGTAATGCTTGCACAGTTTTCTTAAACCAGGTCTTGGATAGTGAAAATGCTCATTGCCGCCATGTATTGTGACAATAACAATATCTGCCTTGGCTTGAGCTTCTCGTATTTGATAATAATTATCAACAGGATCTAGTGGTGCACTACCTGGGCCATTATTCTCGGATTGGTTAAACTCATGCTCAGCAACAGCAATGACGGCAAGTTTCTTTCCCTTAACCTTAGATATATGGATTTTCTGTGCTTCAGCAAGATTAATTCCTGCACCAACCGTCGACACTCCAACAGATCGGCATGCGGTGATAGTATCAATCAACCCTTGAACCCCATAATCCAAACTATGGTTATTGGCAAGGCCTGCAACAGTGAAATCTGCAATCCCACTCGCACATTGAGGGCCTGCTCTTAGTGCCGGGCCGGATTTATTGATAGCTACCTGATGATCAGTCAGGGGGCACTCGAGATTGACAAATGAGAAATCTGCTGTCTTTATTTCAATCGCAGCATTTCCAAGTATGGCACTACCTCTTTCAAGTACGATTGCCTCAAATCTTCGACAAGGCGCGTAATCTCCACAAAAAATTAAGCTGATCATCTTTTATTATCTAAAGCTTGAACGTAATACCAGTAGGTCAGCACAGCCATTATGAATGATGAGCCAACTACTACAGATATCGCTCCATAGGCTTGGTATTTTTGAATTAAATAAACTCCTACCACCGCAGATGTGACCGAAGTATAGAGAACGATATTTTTGTAAATATGCTCTCTCCCAACCAACATCAGGTAATTAGCCCCGGTTGCATTTCTGATAAAAATGAAGATTATCCACAAGGATAAAATCCGCATATACGTGGATATCTCGTCCGAATTACCAGAAAAAAGAATACTGGAAATCGCGTCAGAGAAAATAGCTATCCCCAGAGTCAGCATAAGTCCAGAAATCATCATTATTTTCATATAAACAGGATGATCTTCCAGATTTCTGGATAAATGTGGCAAGAAAACATTACTTAGAATTGTTCCTAGGACAAATCGACATTTACGGATTCTCAACATCTATAATTTTTGCTTTACTGAAAGAGGTCTAACATTTTCAGTGAGGAATGTATGAAACGCTATGAATTGAACAGGGAGCAATGGTGTCGAATAGAGCCGTTTATACCGGGGAAAATTGGGGATCGTGGCCGACATGGTGCTGATAATCTATTGTTCATAAATGGTGTTTTATGGGTTTTACGCTCCGGCGCGCACTGGCATGACCTGCCGGAGCGGTATGGCAAATGGAAAACTGCTCACAAACGCTTTACGCGGTGGGCACAGGCCGGTATTTGGGAAAAGATATTCGATGTTTT
>NZ_FUWK01000024.1 GCF_900167395.1 Nitrosomonas europaea | reverse complement strand
CGCAATACGTGTCGATCCGTTATACCGAACGTCTGGCACAAGCCGGTATTGAACCGTCTGTCGGCAGTCGCGGTGACAGTTACGATAATGCGCTGGCTGAAACGATCAATGGCCTGTACAAGGCTGAACTGATACACAGGAGAGCTCCCTGGAAAACCAGGGCTGCTGTGGAGCTGGCAACTTTGGAATGGGTTGCCTGGTATAACCATCAACGCCTGCTTGGATCTATCGGGTATATTCCTCCAGCTCAGGCTGAAGAAAACTACCGACAAACCCAGGATAATAAGACATTGATGGATATTTTACTTTAACCAAATAGCCTCCTCGATTGTCGGGACGGTTCAGAAGTGAGTGTGAAGCAGTAAGTGCCCAGTCAGGCAGAGTACATTTGGAAAATTAGAAATGCAGGATGGCACTGCCCGAAAGCAGTATTTGGTCATTGTCTGTGCCATCCCTGAATATGTCATGATGAACTGCCAGATCGTAGCGAACTTCAGAACGTAACGTGATTCCGGCGATGGGTTTGTAGTTTAATCCTGCTGTAACACCGATGAAATCCTCATCGTTGCCATCACCCATTACACGGGTTCCGTTCTGGTCGTGGAACCATTCAAAACGCAATCCTGCCCCAAGCTGGTTTGAAATATCGTACAGAAGGTACTGATTGATTCCATACCATGTAGCGGAGGAAGAATTCGGTGTTCCCGCTTCAATTCCGAAGTCATGTTGTACCACGTAATGCAGTTTATCAGTGATACTTCGTTCCAGCTCGATGCTGTACATCGTACGATTATGGTCATGGTTCAGAGGGCCGGTTTTTACATCACCCGTGATCAGTGATGCGGAAAGCATGGTTTTTCTGTCATCGGTGATGTAATTCAGCCCTCCCAGATAGTCAGGAGAGTGCCTGGAAAAGGCATCCCATCGGGTAACAACTCCGCTCTTGATGGTGAGATTGTCATTGACCGGATAGGAAAGCATGATACCCATGTGTGTAAAAGGTTCAGCGTACCGCATGGTGTAGGCGTGTGAGAAAAAGAAATTGTTGGGTGACATCGGAGACTCATACCCGATAATCGTATAAAAATGACCGATCGACATGCTCACACCATTCCCGATCGGTGCATACAGGTTGACATACAGTTGAGGAAATACCAGTTGATGTTTCGGGTTATCTCCCAGAATGGTTGAGTCGAAACTGGAAGTTTTGACAAATTTTGCATCTGTACCGTACAAAAGGTCGGCGCGCATGCCGATATCCCACGAATTTCTGCCGGGATCTATTTCTTTTTCGATATAGGCATAAACCTGGTGGAGATTGAACTGGTTGGCACCATCATTGAATGCCACCGGGAAGTTCGAACGATTATGTGGATCCCCGGGATTGCCGGTAAAGCCGGCTTCCACCCATCCTCTAAATTTCAGTTTGATTGATGGGGCAGGCGTGATTTCATTGATGTTGTAGCCGGTCAGCGTGTTGATTAACCCGGTTTCTTCGGCAGAAGCTGAAGTGGCAGCGAGCAGGCTGAATATCAGGAATAGTGAGGTGCCGGTTCTGTTGTATCGAGATGGATGCATAGAGTGATCTCCTGCTGGTTGTTCTATCGATCAGGAAGACATGAACTTTTTATTCAGATTTACGATGTTTGGATAAAAATGCTGCCATTTGTCGCAGATAGGATCAGGATCCGGATTCGTCAGGGCTGGTTATTCTGAAGCGGCAATATTTTCCATTTCTGACGATACATTCCGTATGTTCGATATCGGCTTTCAGCAGATGCTTCAGGAAACTGATGTCGAGCTTGCAAAATTCCTGATGCTGCTGGGCGAGTTCCTGAAAAACACAATTATTTGCAACGATTTCTGCCTGATTTTCTGATATCCGATATATTTCGGTATCGTAACCAAGCTCGCTCATGATGGTAATGGCTTCCTGAAGTTTGTCGCTGCGGGAGGTATGCTGCGTAAGGCGATGTTCCAGCCCGCTTGCCATTTCTTTGCCAAGCTCGGTCAAACAAACATCAAGCTCATGTTCGCCCATGTTTTTGTCTATCCAGGAAAGCAGCAGCTTTGCCAGAAATGAGTATCGTCGCTGGAACAGCTCCAGGCCATTGGGTGTCAGCGTGTATACCCGGCCCGGCCTGCCGCCAGTGCTTTCCTGCAAGGCACTCTGAATGAAACCGCTGCTGCCCAGATGAGTAAGATGCTGGTTGACGGCATTACGGGAAATAGTCAGCAGACTGGATAATTCTTCTACCGTTAGCCCTTTACGATGATGCAGCAGGGCGGTGAGCAGGGATTGCTGGCGTTCTCCCAGCAACGACAAGGCAGATTTCATGACTTATGATGAACCGTTATTCCAAGTTTTGACATATTTATATTGCGAAAGTATTTTAACTTGCAGTATAGTGGAATCCTCTCGGTAAAAAAAGAGGAGGAGACTGAGATGTTGAATATTTCAATTCTGATTTTTGCAATTGCTGCATTAGGGGGGGTATTTCTGGCTTCCAAGGTGCTTGCTGGTAAGCTGGCTCCATGGCCTGTTTCCATCGTACATGCTTTGCTGGGTGCAGCAGGATTGGTAACACTGATACTGGTGATAATGGAAGGACCGGAAAACAATCGTCTGACTGCTGCACTGGCTCTGCTGGTCGTGGCTGCATTGGGGGGATTTTATCTTGCTTCACTCCATGCAAAATCAGCGATAGCGCCTAAGGGCGTCGTCTTCATTCATGCTGGTGTGGCAGTTGCGGGCTTTCTCACGCTGTTGAGCGTATTGTTGTAAGTTCCGAAAAGGAGAGATTGATATGAGACACCCCATTCATCCGATGCTGGTTCATTTTCCTGTTGCGACCTTGTTTCTTGCAACGCTGGGAGATATTGCCAGCTTGTTCATGGACGAGCAAGTCAGTCGGGTGGCTGGGGTGCTGCTCGTTATCGGTACGATCACCACATTGCTTGCCATGGTGGCGGGTCTGATGGAACTTGGAAAAATTGATCAGCAGAGTCCGGCCATGAAGGTTGCCAATCAACACATGATGCTGATGATGGCCAGCTGGTCGTTTTATGCAGTCAGTCTGTTTCTGAGACTGGATGGAACCCGTTTGGGTCAGCCGGGCATGGTTGCCGTTGCCATGTCTGTTGCAGGGTTGATCGTTCTCTGTATCGGGGGCTGGCTGGGAGGCAAGCTTGTTTATGAATATGGCGTGGGTACCCGTTCCAGTCAACCCTGACTGAGTCAGGTAATAATAATTTTGTATTGGCGCTGGTGTGCTGAATGAACGGCTGAGGGAAGGTGCTGAACCCGTTCTTCGGGTTTTTGTAGTATGTTTTCAGGTGATCGTACTGTCCAGGCCATTCTCGGCAATTTCTGCCGCTCGCAGGACAGCCCTCGCTTTGTTGCAGGTTTCGGTCCACTCACTTTGTGGAACAGAGTCAGCTACGATACCAGCTCCCGCCTGCACATGCAGTATGCCGTCCTTGATCAGGCCGGTACGGATTGCGATGGCCAAGTCCATGTCGCCATTGAATTCGAGATAACCGACTGCGCCAGCATAAATACCGCGCTTGGAGATTTCCAGCTCATCGATGATTTCCATTGCTCTGACTTTGGGTGCGCCGCTGACGGTACCCGCAGGGAAGGTGGCGCGTAGTACGTCGATCGCATTCAAACCCGATTTGAGCTTTCCTTCAACATTGGAAACAATGTGCATGACATGCGAATAATATTCTATCTGCATGTTCTCAGTGACTTTTACGCTACCGGTCTGGGCAACCCGGCCGATATCGTTGCGTCCCAGATCCATCAGCATGATATGTTCCGCCCGCTCCTTGGGATCGGCCAGCAAATCTGCCGCCAGTGCCAGGTCAGCCTGGGTATCCTGGCCACGTGGTCGGGTACCGGCAATTGGACGGACGGTAACTGTATCCTTTTCCAGTCTGACCAGAATTTCCGGTGAGGCGCCAACGATATGAAAATTTCCCAGATGATAATTGAACATATAGGGTGATGGGTTGAGGCTGCGCAGCGCACGATACAGTGCCAATGGTGAAGCAGAGTAGGGTTTGCTGGTACGCTGCGAGAGGACAACCTGCATGATGTCGCCCTCCAGGATGTAATGCTTGGCTTTTTCCACTGCGGCAATGAAGTCGGCTTCGGGAAATTCACTCACAGCTACTTTGGAGGAAGTAGATTTCTCGACTGGTATCGAGAGCGGCTCTCGCAGTTTGTGCAGCAATTCCCGGAGCCGATTTTTGCTGGTCTGATAGGCATTTTCCAGTGTCGGGTCGGTATAGATGATCAGGTAAAGCTTGCCGGAGAGATTGTCCATGACAACCAGTTCTTCCGACAGCAGTAACAGAATATCCGGTGTTTGTATCGTATCCGGCCGTGCATGCCCTGCTAGTTTTGGCTCGATGTAACGAATGGTATCGTAGGAAAAATACCCGGCCAGTCCTCCGCTGAAACGAGGCAATTCCGCATGGGGTGCTACCTTGAACCGGTTCAGGAAGGTGCCAATGAAACCCAGCACGTCGCTGGTATCGATTTCTTCCTTCGTTTCATTGCCACTGATGACGCGAACACGGCTGGAACATGCTTCCAGCCGTATTTCTGCAGGTAATCCGATGACCGAGTAACGCCCGAACCGCTCCCCTCCCAGGATCGATTCCAGTAAATAGGAATAAGGCTGGTTCGCCAGCTTGAGGTAAATGGAGAGGGGCGTATCCAGATCAGCGAATGTTTCCAGCACCAGAGGTATCCGGTTATAGCCTTGTGCTGCCAGATCGTTGAATTCACTTTCAGTTATGCAATGATTCATGGAAAACAAGGTATTGCTGAAATGGTCGGGTTAATGAGATGAAGCTTTACCGGTCGATAAAAATCGAGGTTGCTGCGGCCAGCGAAAGTCTGCCGTAAGCTGATCAAGTGTCGTGCTGGTAGGTGATCAACCGGGTGGCATCCACGATGGTATCGACTACTGCATCGCAATCGAGCTCACGCACATCATGCCCTTCGTTATAGCCATAAGGTACACAAAAAATATGGCAACCCGCTGCACGTGCAGCAATGGCGTCGTTTGATGAATCACCGATCAGCAATGCGGCTTTGGGCAATATGTCGAAGTGTTTGCAGGCATGCAGCAATGGCAGTGGATCCGGTTTTCTCTTCGGCAGGCTGTCGCCCGATAATACCAGTTCGAAATAATCCAGCAGGCCGGTTTTGTGCAGCAACGGCAGGGTGAAAATTTCGGTTTTGTTGGTAATGCAGACCAGGCGGAATCCACTCTGCTTGAGTTGTTCGAGTCCTTCGACGACACCGGGATAAGGGCGTGTATGTACATGCAGATTTTCCGCATAACAACGTTCATAAATCGGTAGCGCTTGTTCGAAGAGTTCGGGATCCGGTTCGCCATCCGGGCTGTTGGTGAGTGTGCGCTTGACGAGCTTGGGAACGCCCTTGCCAATGAAAGTTTGGATGGTCGATGATGGCAGTTCCGCCATACGCAGCTCACGCAACATTTCATTGGCGGCCAGTGCCAGATCTTGTGCAGTGTCGAGCAGGGTGCCATCCAGATCGATGATGATGGCTTTGAGTGGTAACGGGAACAAGCCTGAGTCAGATGGTTGTGTATTGAGTTGAGTCATGAGAGTAACTGGTTCCTGATCAGGCGACTTTTGCCAACTCGGCGCGCATGGCGGCAATGATGCTGTCGTAGCGGTGGGGATCACTTTCTTTACCCGCACCATAAATGGCAGAACCAGCCACGAAAGTATCTGCGCCGGCGCGGGCGATTTCCGCAATGTTATCCACTTTTACACCACCATCGATTTCCAGCAGAATGTCACGGCTGCTTGCAGTGATACGTTCCCTGGTCAGGCGTAATTTATTCAGTGCTTCAGGAATGAAAGTCTGTCCGCCAAAACCGGGGTTGACTGACATGATCAGGATCAGGTCGAGTTTGTCCAGGACGTGGTCGAGATACGAAAGAGGGGTGGCCGGATTGAAAACCAGTCCTGCCTTGCATCCCTGCTCCTTGATGAGTCCGATCGTACGATCGATGTGCCGCGAGGCTTCCGGATGGAATGAAATGATGTTGGCGCCTGCCTTTGCGAAATCCGGAATGATGCGATCAACCGGTTCCACCATCAGGTGCACATCGATCATCGCTTGGGTTAAGGGGCGGATTGCCTCACACACCAGTGGACCGATCGTCAGATTGGGAACGTAATGGTTATCCATGACATCGAAGTGAATGATGTCTGCGCCGGAATCCAGGACTTGCGTGATTTCTTCACCCAGTCTGGCAAAATTGGCGGAAAGAATACTCGGGGCAATACGATACATGATTGGACCTCATAAGGAAATGTCACATTTTAACCATAAATGGAAACGGGGAGTTAATAATGCTTTTGAATGGATATCTGTGTTCACGGGGTTGGCAAGATGTGCAGCTGTTTCTTTGCTTTCTTCCATGATTCCTGCAAGAATCTGACGATATGACTCCGATCCAGACCTTCATCGACCGCAGAAAGCATCTGCTGTCAAAAATACAGCATGGCGTTGCGGTAATTGCTACTTCGCCGGAAAGATACCGTAACCGGGATACACATTATCCTTATCGTTTCGACAGTTATTTTTATTATCTGACAGGTTTTCGCGAACCCGAAGCAGTGCTGGTACTGGTTGCAACCGGCGACGCAAGTACTTCGCAGCAGATTTTATTTTGCCGTGACAAGGATATCGAGCGTGAAATCTGGGATGGATTTCGTTATGGGCCGGAGGCTGCACGGGAGGTTTTCGGTTTCGATGCAGCATATTCCATTGCCCGGCTGGATGAGCTGGCCGGTGAGCTTCTGGCGGATCAGCCCGTAGTATTTCATGCCTTCGGTCATGATACTTCCTGGGATCAGCGTGTGGTAGGGTGGATCAGCCGGGTACGGGAACAGGTCAGAAAGGGGGTATCGGCGCCTGCTGAAATTCGGGATATCCGCCATTTACTCGATGAAATGCGTCTGATCAAGGATGAAAATGAATTGGCGGTAATGCGTGAAGCAGCCGGAATTTCAGCTGAGGCACACAAGCGTGCCATGCAGGCGACCCGCCCCGGCAGATATGAGTATGAAATAGAAGCCGAACTGCTGTATGAATTTCGCCGGCAGGGCGCTGAAGCCCCCGCCTATACATCAATCGTGGCAGGCGGTGCAAATGCATGTGTACTGCATTACATCCAGAACGATGCGCAACTGCAGGCGGGTGATTTGCTGCTGATCGATGCAGCTTGTGAACTGCACGGCTATGCGGCGGACATCACACGTACCTTTCCGGTGAATGGCAGATTCTCCGCTGTACAAAAAGATGTCTATCAGCTAGTACTTTCTGCGCAATCCGCTGCAATTGACGCGGTTCGGCCCGGCAGCAACTGGGATTCACCGCATCAGGCTGCTTTGCGGGTACTGGTGCAAGGCTTCATCGATTTGAATTTGTGCCAGGGTAGTCCGGATGCCGTCATCGAAACGGAATCCTATAAACGTTTTTATATGCACCGGACCGGGCACTGGCTGGGATTGGATGTACATGATGCCGGAGAATATAAACAGACTGGCCAGTGGCGTGAATTGGTACCGGGAATGACGTTGACGGTCGAACCGGGCTGTTACATTCGTCCGGCCGAAGATGTTCCGAAACATTTCTGGAATATAGGCATAAGAATCGAGGATGACGTGGCAGTTACACCGGCCGGACATGAAGTGCTTACCGGAGCGGTGCCTAAAAGTGTGGCTGAAATAGAGGAGTGGATGCAATGTACGACGATTTCAGAAAGATAATCATCAGGCGGATCGTATACCGTGGACAGACCGGCCCGGAGGGCGATCCCCTGAAAACACCACCGGCCAATAAATGGTTGTTTTATCTGACACTCATACCGGCAGTGGTCGTAGTAGTAGTGCTGGGTGCATTCTTCTTTTCAATCGTGCTGGCACTGTTTGTCGCCGTGGCTGGTGTGATTGGTGCACGGTTCTGGTGGTTGCGGCGTAAATTCCGGAAGTCGATGTCTGCTGCGGCCGAGCAAAAAAATAGCATGATTGAAGATGCTGAAATCATTGAAATCCGGGAAAACGATAAAAGCGACCGTGGGCACCATTAATTATTTTCAATCGTTATTGACGGGGCAGCCATGCGTAAGTTTGCAGCGTTCATCCTGTTTTCAGTAGTTGGCACATCCGGCTGGTGTGGAGATACCATTCGGCCCGGGTTATGGGAAGTCACGACTCGATCGGATTTGCTCGGGCTGATTGCACATGTTCCATCCGAGCAAATGCAGCAGATCACCAGTCTGGCCAGGCAATATGGATTGAAAGTGCCTCGCATTCAGGAGGGTGCTGCCATTTCGAAGGTATGTATCACCCCGGAGATGGCAGAACAGGATATTCCCTCGCATTTTTACGAGAATCAGTCCGGATGTTCGGTCGTAAATGCCAGCCGGTCCGGAAATCGCTATCAGGTGGAACTTGTCTGCGACAATCCCCGTTTCAAAGGGAACGGTCACGCTGAAGGTATTTTTTCCACTCCCGAGCGTTTTACCGGAAAAACGGAATTCAACAGTACGGTCCAGGGTACACCGCTGTATGTCTATGCCGAAACGAGTGGCCGGTGGATTGGCGCGCAGTGTGAGCCGATGCGTTGAGCGATACAACATAATCAAGAGAGCCTGAATACGCTGACGAAGCGTTACGCCATCAACCCCAAGACAGTGGCAAAGTGGAAAAAGCGCAGTTTTACGCACGATCTTACTGAGGGAGATAAAAGGCAGGCCACGCGTATTAGTAAGGACGCACTCCAAGAAGCAGAGCTACCTAGGTGTTTAGTCCCACTTTGTGAGGAGATGACAATGAAAAAGATTCTGGGTATTTATGATGCACCGCCTCTTCATTGGGTGGGTGATGGTTTCCCGGTGCGCTCGCTGTTTTCTTATAGCAATCATGGAAAACTGCTGAGTCCATTTCTGCTGCTGGATTATGCTGGCCCGGTTGACTTTGCTCCAGCAGAGCGACCGCGTGGAGTGGGGCAGCATCCGCACCGCGGGTTTGAAACGGTAACGATTGTTTACCATGGCGAAGTGGCCCATCGGGATTCGACTGGTCAAGGAGGGGTGATCGGCCCGGGTGATGTGCAGTGGATGACTGCAGGTGCGGGCATTCTGCACGAGGAATTCCACTCGGAGTCCTTTACACGCTCGGGTGGTCAGCTTGAGATGGTGCAGTTATGGGTCAATCTGCCTGCTAAGGATAAGATGATTGCTCCGCATTATCAGGCCATCCTTTCTGCGGATATTCCGGTAGTTGCTTTGCCGGATGATGCTGGCAGTATCCGGGTAATTGCAGGTTGTTATCAGGATCATACGGGACCAGCCCGTACTTATACACCGATGAATGTCTGGGATGTGCGGCTGAAACGAGGGAAAGTCACTGAGTTACCGTTACCGGAGGGATGGAATACGGCACTCGCCGTTTTGCATGGCAAAATATCAGTCAATGGCAGCCCGCTTGTCCAGGCTGCACAACTGGTATCGCTCGATCGTGCAGGTGATACGGTATCACTCGATGTTCGGGAAGATGCCACAGTACTGTTGCTCAGCGGTGAGCCCATCGATGAACCAGTCGTCGGATACGGGCCTTTTGTCATGAACAGTCAGACAGAAATCGATCAGGCAATCGCAGACTTTAACAGCGGGCATTTTGGGCAGTTGTCCCGCTAATCTCTACCGGTAGGTAACAAAGAGATCGAGCTACCAGCCGAGAGTATGTTGAGATGACCAGGCCAGGCGATTGGATGGTAAGCATTCCTGAGCGCTGGTCAAATACATGAAACTACATCCGGTTGGCGTAATATTCCACGACCTGCTGTACATCGATAGGAAACGGAACATCTTCGGCAGTAGGCAGGTGGGTAATTTTGCCGGTTTTATCTTTTTCATCCCAGAGCAGCCATTCAGGGCGGCTTAGTGGTAAGTCCTGCAATGTTCCCAGTACGATGGGCAGATTCAGGCTTTCCGGTTTGATGGTGATTTCATCACCTACATTCAGACGGATGGACGGAATGTTAACAGGTTTGCCATTCAGACGGACATGGCGGTGTGATACCAGTTGCCGTGCTGCTATGACGGTCGGTGCGAACCCGGCGCGAAACACTACATTATCGAGCCGGCGTTCCAACAGCTGCAATAAAGTTTCGCCTGTCGGTTCGGTGCTTTTGCGCGCGTTCAGCATCAGATGACGCAACTGGCGTTCAGACAGCCCGTAATTGAAACGCAATTTCTGTTTTTCCTGCAGTTTGATACCGAAATCCGATTTTCTGCGGCGTACCAGCTTGGCGCCATGCTGACCCGGTGGAGTCGGCCTGCTTGCGATGGTTTTGCGCGATAAACCAGGCAGATCGACACCCAGTGCTCGCATGATTTTCAATCTTGGTCCTGTAAACCGTGACATAACTGCTCCAGCGTTAATTGATGAATCGGTTGCCCGGTATGATCATACCGGCAGCCCTTGCTTGTACCTGTTGATATAAAACCTGTTTCCACTGCCTGACCAGTTGCTGTGCCACTTCAGTGATCAGCTCCGATTCCGCATACTGCGGTGCGGTCAGCTTATACGCAAGATCCAGCGCCAACTTTGCCAACTCCGTCGACGGCCTGCTTGCATACTGTGCTGCCACGCAGCACAACGATGCCATGACGGCATTCGCTGTAGGTAAATCCGGATCGAATTGTGCATCTGTTTCAGATTGCTGATTCATACGAATGACCCTGTCAGACATTTATTTCGAGCAATGGTAATAATTCGTATTTATTAAGTCAACTTCTAATCCTCGATCAAATCAAACAAAATACAATGTTGTGGTATATATTCGGCTGTTTGCTGGTATATCCTGGCTCGGGTACAAAAAATTGCCAGCTTGTTCTGCGTTATCATCCTAAGCAAAGTTCTTTTTCATCCATTTATCCATGATGACGACAGCAGTCAGATCACCAGTAACGTTGATGGTCGTGCGACACATATCGAGAATGCGATCGACGCCGAAAATGATGCCGATTCCGGCAGGTGGCACACCGATGCCCGATAAAATGGTAGCCAGTACGGCAATACCGACACCCGGCGTGGCCGGTGTGCCGATCGAAGCACCAACCGTGGTGCATAACAGCAGGATCATTTCTGTGAAACTCAGATCCACTTTGAAGATCTGGCACAGGAAAACAGCGGCTACTGCCTGGTAAAGTCCGGTACCGTCCATATTGATCGTCGTCCCGACAGGAATGACAAAACGACTGATATCTTCACTGACACCAAGATTTTCTTCTGCTGCACGAATGGATAAAGGCATGACGGCAGCTGAACTGGAGGTGGAGAAAGCCAGCAGTTGCACATCACGTATGGCGCGCAAAAATTCGAATGGCGGACGATGGCCGAAAACGGCTGCTCCGAACAGATACAAGCCGAGAATGATCACGAGTCCCAGCAATACACAACCCATATACCAGCCGATCGCTGTCAGTATATCGAAGCCCAGCCGAACCATGGCATCGACCATCAGACCGAATACAGCATAAGGGGCCAGTGCCATGGCCCAGCTGATGATCTTCATTGCGGCCACTTGTCCGAACAGGCATAAATCCTCGAATGGTTTTGCGATTTCACGTGGAATGGTCAACGCGGCTACACCGAGAAAAATCGCACCAATTACGACTTTGAGCATGTCGGTTTGCATGGCTGCTTCGACGAAATTGGAAGGGATGAGGTTAACGATGCGTTGCGGGACAGTCAGATCGTCAAATGTTTTTATACCACCATCAGCCGTCATGGCAGCCGCCAGCGTATCGATACTGGTGCCGACCGTATGCCCGGGCTGAATGATGAGCGTGATGGCAAGGCCGATTCCTACGGCAACGAAAGAAGTGATGATGAAGTACGGCACGATGAATGCTCCCATTCGCTTCAACTGGTGCGGAGAGCCACTGGTCAGAATACCGAGTGCAATGGAGCAGATGATCAGCGGAATCACTACCATTTTGAGCATTTCCAGAAAAATGACTCCGGGCAGCGCAATCCATTCCGCTGCCATGAGCACAGTATCGTTTTCCAGTAATGCCAGACCGCCAGGAGATAGTACAAGGCCTGTGAGGGTGCCCAGTACCATCCCCAACAGAATTTTTGCCCATAAATGCTGGGCGATCAGGGCGCCGATGGATTGGCTTAAAGATTGTTCACGTCGGGAAAATGCCATGGGCGCCAGCATATCATCGTTCTCACACTGACAGGTTCCAGAAAATAGCTGGGAGATGCCTCTCGATTGTTTTCACCAGTTGAATCGTATACCACCATAAATTGCCCGGCCGTAGCCGGAGTTGAAGAGTGCCGAAGTGGCATCGGCCGTACCGGAGGTGATCGTGGTCGAGATGTAGCGGGTATCGAGCAGATTACGTCCTTCGAGGTAGCCGGACCATCCTTTACCCGGGTCATAGCCGATTCTGAAGTTCAGGAGCGCGTATGAGCCGATGGTGAGACTGTTGGCGTTATCGGCGTAATAGGCTCGTGGCATCCATTCGACATTCGGGCCGGCGTGGAATCCATTCGGGTATTTGTAGAGCACTTCTGCGCGCAGGTAGTGGGGTGGTACGCCGGGCAGCTTGTTGTTTCCATAAAGGGTGTCATTGTCAAAAAAGAAATCGTTGTAGGTGTAGGCTACGTCGAGCCAGAGAAGATCTTTCCGGGTGGCGATTCCCTTGAGAAATGCGGCACCAAATCCCAGTTCGATTCCCTGATGTACGGTACGATCCGCATTGACTACCGTACACGGGCTGAACGGCGACGTTCTCAGGCATTGCAGCTCATTTCTGAGATGGGCGCGATAGAAGGCGATATCCCATTTGAAATCGGCTTTGCGCCCGCGTGTTCCGATTTCGTAGGTGGTGGCAGTCTGGGCATCGAGTTCCGAGCTGGCAGGTGTCATGAATGTATTCGTGTCGAAGGTCGGTACTTCCGCACTGCGTGAGATATTGGCAAAGATCTGTACATCAGGAGCAATGTCCCACAACAATCCTCCTCTGGGGCTGAAGATGCTGTAAGCGCGGCGACCCGACTGGTCGCCATCCGTCAGGAAACGGTCATTCCGGTCGCGAATCGCATGCAGGAACTGCCCGCCGGCAACAAGCGCGACGTTCTGCAGGAAGTAGAAACTGTTTTCCGCATAGATTGAATAGTTCTGTGATTTATCCACCGTGGACATGGCCAGTGCCCCTTTCACCGCATCTCCCGGGTTGATATATTCTTTGTAGTTGATTTTACCGTTATGAACATTTGCACCCGCGACAAAGCGGTTGCGGAAGCCGGCGATCAGACGGTCATCGGTTGCACGGGCGAAGCCGCCGTAGTCATGGACATAGTAATCCAGGTACCGGTAGATAGGATGATCCACATGACGATGGTGGCCAAAGAGACCAAAGTCGACCGTGGTGGAGCCGAAGCGTAGCGTAGTCTTGTTGGCGAGCCGCACTGAGTCGATGTTGCGTTGCTGATCCTGCCGTATGAACTCGGGATCGGCGCTGCGTGGTGAATCCAGCGCCATGCTCCTGGTCAGCTCGCCTGGTAAACGCTGGCGCCATGTATTTGCGTTCAGGTAAAAGCGTGTCTCGGCATCCGGTGAGAATCGATAACCGAAGTTGGCGCTGCCCAGTACCATGTGGCCGTTGCTGTGATCGCGATAGCCATCCTCGCGCTGTGCCGATGCAGTGATGAAATAATCATACGGACCGTGGACTCCGCCTGTGCTTGCCTGCCCTTTCATATAGCCGAAACTGCCTGTATCCACTCGCCCGCTGAACCGGGAAGCATCATAACCTGTCGGTGTGACGAAGTTGATTGCGCCACCGAGAGAGTTGGCTCCGTAACGCAGTGCATTGGCACCCTTGAACACTTCGACGTAGCGGTAAGCACCTGGATCGATTTCGAAGACATCGAACAGGCCATCGGCAGTGTTGATCGGGATGCCGTCCATATACATATTGATGCCACGGTTGCCGTAGTTGCGCGTCAGTCCGGAGCCGCGGATCGATATCCTGTTGTCGATATTCGATTTGGGTTGGGCGATGACACCGGGTATCCAGCCGACGATGTCCTTGATGGTTTGTGCCGGTGTACTTTTGAATCGGGTATCGGATATGACTTCGACGGCACCGGGTGTGTACTGGATATTGGCCGTTGCCTGTGCGGTATTCGGAACGGTTAGTGAGGCTTCGTTACCGGCCGCGGATGAATCAGTGGTGATGGTGATTTCGGGTAAAACCGTATTGGCAGCAGCCTGGCTGATGACGACCATGCTGTTATCGACCATCTCGTACTTCAACCGGTTTTTATTCAGTACCTGGTTCAATGCTTCTGCCAGTGTGAAGTTGCCGTGTAGAGGTGGAGAAAGATGATTCCGGGTGATTTCATCTGCATAAATCAGCTTGATGCCGGTGATATTGGCCAGGTGATTCAGTGTGGAAGAAAGGGGCTGTGCAGGAAGATTGAAGGAATAGGTGATGTCATTTTGCGCATTGGCCGTATTCGCCCATAGCAGAAGCAGTAACGAAAATAATCCGGCAATAGATTTCATGGTGTTTTTCTCCAGTCAGGAAGGTATAAAGGTTTCTGATGTCCTGTCTGGTAAGACGTGAAAAACACGATGAACTGGTCACATTTTTTTATTTATCCGGTCGATCAGCAGGGTTTGCCCGTCCGGCAGTTTTTTTACCCTGACTGGTAAAGCCTTTTCCAGGCTGCTGAGGAAAAGTGGCAGATCACGGGTGCCGAATGTTCCGCTCAGCGTCTCGTGTGCAATGGCGGGGTCAGTAAAAATGAAGTGTACCGGGTGATAGCGTTCCAGCTCGGCTGTGACTGCTGCCAGAGGAGTCTGGCGGAATATCAGCCGCCCGTGCTGCCAGGCTGCGATCTGTTCGGTATCGACCGGGCGGAGAATCGCATGATCACTGCGAGAGGAATAATGTTGCTGATACCCTTCATCCAGACGTACACCATCGATTTCCACCGCACCTTCCAGTACCGTGATCGAGATATCGTCCTGCTGTTTGTGTATGTTGAACCGGGTGCCGATATCACGGATCTGCAATTTGTCCGTATGCACGACAAAAGGACGCCAGGTCTCGTGTGCAACGTCGAAAACGGCTTCTCCCGTATCCAGCGTGATTTTGCGCTGCAGGTAAGAAATGCGGACGTGCAGACGAGTGGCCGTATTCATGTTGATACGGCTGCCATCCGCCAGGGAGATGAGGCGCTGCTCTCCTAATCGGGTGGAATAAGTGACGGTTTCAGCGCTGTATTCCAGCCAGCCGATACTCATCAAAGCAGATGAAATCAGGAAGAACAGTGCCCAGCCGAGTATGCCGGCCGGCTGGTGTTTTGGGCGGCGCTGTCTGGCTTCACGTAAACCGGGGATATCGGGTGTTTCTTTCAGCCTGTCTGTTTCAGACCATAAGCGTTCAGCATGCGCATAGGCTGTCTGATGAGCTTCATTTTTACAGAACCAGCGGTTGAATTTTCGCCTGTCCTTATCCGTACAGTGTTCAGACTGTAATAGAAAGAACCACTTCAGTGCCTGTTTGAGCAGCTGTTCGTCAGGAGGGCCGGAAGCGGGCATACAGTATCACCGGATGACTATCTGGTTCATGCTGCGGTGGCAACGCAGCATGGCCTGTACCAGACGTCGTTGCACGGTTTTTTCGGAAATATTGAGGCGGATGGAGATTTCACTGTAACTGAGCCCATCGATTTTACGCAGCAGAAAAACATCGCGGCAACCTTGCGGCATGGAGGCAATCGTGTCCAGCAATAGTCTGCACTGCTGCCGGAGGCTCACGATTTCATGCGGCTGGAGCAGCGGGCAGGGCAGTGTCTCATCGAGCAGCAGATATTCTATTTTATTTGCAGGATCACGCTGGTGATCCATGGCCAGATTATGGCCGATCCGGAACAGATAAGCGGACAGGCTCAATATATTCGATAAATCGCGGTGGCCCAGTAACCGGATATAGGCTTCCTGGGCAAGATCAGCTGCGGTTTCACGGCAACCGACCAGGCGAGTGATGCGACTGATCAATTGTGACTGGTATTGTTTATAAAATGTTGTAAATACAGGGGAATCCGATGAAGACATGATGCAGTCGCGAAAAGAAGTGTGTAACTATTGTTTGTCCGGATCAAATTATCCGGACAAAAGCAGGAAATGAGAATGCGACAAATTGTCGCAGGGAAGAATGCCCGGGTAAGTGTCGGTAATCGGATCATCGATGTAGTGCTCATTCTGCACACAATCGAGTGGTATCCCGGGCACCTTGCGTACTGATCGCTGGAAGGATGACGGCTTATCTGGACGGTATCCCGAGATGCGGATAGGGAGAAAGTGTCCCGGGCGGGACCAGCGGATCATTGCCCCAGGCGGGATAGTCATCCGTCAGGGTATTCATGAATGCGATGAGTGCTGTTCTTTCTTCGGCTGTCAGATTCAGATTGCCAAACTCGTTACTGACGTTTCGCCCGACTTCGGGCAACGGCCAGCACTGAGATGGAAAACGGGGTGAAGTGTTATCGCAATCGTGCGGCAATGCATCGCGTGTATTGTAAAAATGCACGATCATTGCCAGAGATGCAAAAACACCATTATGGCCATAAGGGGCGGTAACCGCCACGTTGCGCAAGGACATGACTTTGTGTTTGCCGATTTGTAAACCTGATTTGTCGCGTTTCTGAATATCTGCCCGTCCGCCAAGGCCCAGATCAGGTTCGGGCGATCCGGGGATTTTCATGTTGCGGGGTGCACCGATGTTTTCATAGCCAAAGTTGGTGAACAAGGGCGGAACAGTGATGTTCCCTTTTTTATCGAATGTACTTTCCACGGGATGACAAACTGCGCAATTGCCTTTCTGCGGATCTTTGAAAAGATCGAATCCCAGTTGTTCGACAGGCGTAAATGACGTTGTTCCGGCGAGAACATAGTCAAACTTGGAGTTGAATTTACTGAATGATCTGTCTCGTTCGAAGGCGGCAACAGCCTGAGTCATGCTCTGAAAAACTTTCTCTACCATCCTGTCCGACTGTTTTTTGAGTGGTAGTGAAATACCGTAAATCTTTTTGAACAACTTGCGGTAAGTCGCATTTTCACTTAGGCGGTTAACAACGTCAGCAGCGTTGGGCATGGCCATTTCAACCGGATTCAGGAAGGGCTGTTTGGCCTGCTCTGCGAGATTTCTGGCGCGGCCGTTCCAGAAGAATCCTCCGCTATAGGCGTTCAGGCTTTTATCCCATTTGAACTTCGGGCTGAAGGCCGCATAGCCGACACTGGGTGTATTCAGTGTGCCGTTGAAAGGCAAGTTGGTTTCGGGATCGATGTCGGAGCCTTTCGATACGGGAGAGCCTGCGGTGACATTGTCAGGATCGACGAAGCCTGGCACCGCCGGCAGACCCGGCTTTGCGACCGGGCTCAGGCTGTGGCAGGTTTCGCAAGACTGATTCCTGTTCAAGGATAAATTTTTATCCTTGAAAATAAGTTCTCCCAGCATTATTTCTTCAGACCGCATCGCTTTTTTGTCACCTGCAACGCTCAAACCGGTATAAAACAATAAAAAGACAACCAGTATTTTGTACATAAACTCGATAATCCCTCGTTGGAATAATGACAGCGCGTGAAATTATCCGGACAACGAAAGGAAATGAGAATGTGACAAATTGTCGCAGAGAGGGGGCGGTGGAACACGAGCTGCTGCCGGATTGCCGATGCGATAACATCATTCAAGGGCTGCCAGCCATAGCGATTTTATCTGATGCACGTATACTGGGTATTGTCGGCATGCAGCTATCGGTCCGGCGATTTTCCAAGGAGCAGAATCATGAAAGCGACACAACTTTTGCATAATCTCGGCCAGAGTCTCTGGCTCGATAACATTACACGTGATTTATTGACTAACGGCACACTCAAGCGTTACGTCGACGAGCTTTCGGTAACGGGATTGACTTCGAACCCGACCATATTCAACCAGGCAATCAGAAACAGCAGTGCTTACGAAGCGGGAATTCGTTCAGGTTTGGAACAGAGTAAATCGAGTGAAGCGATTTTTCTTGATCTGGCGCTGGAAGATCTGACCCGGGTTGCCGATCTGTTGAAGCCGGTTTACGATCGTACCCATGGTGTTGACGGATGGGTGTCGCTGGAGGTATCTCCCCTGTTGGCCTACGATACCGCCAGTACCATAGTGGCTGCAAAGGAAATCTGCAACCGGGCGGCCCGGCCGAATCTGCTGATCAAGATTCCGGGAACCCGGGAAGGTCTGCCTGCCATTGAAGAAGCTATCTTTGCAGGTATACCGATCAATGTGACGTTGCTGTTCAGTCGTGAACAGTATGTGGATGCAGCCGAGGCGTTTTTGCGCGGTATCGAACGGCGCATCGATGCCGGTCTCAACCCTGATGTGATGTCCGTTGCTTCTTTGTTCGTCAGCCGATGGGATGTTGCAGTTGCCGGCAAGGTTCCGGAGACGTTGCGCAACAGGCTGGGTATTGCGATTGCCGGACGTACTTATAAAGCTGCTCGTGATCTTTTTGACTCACCGCGCTGGTTGCGTGCCTACAATGCCGGTGCACGGCCGCAGCGCCTGTTATGGGCAAGCACGGGGACCAAAGATCCTGCTGCTTCGCCAGTTCTGTATGTGATGTCACTCGTCGCTCCCTTTACGGTCAATACGATGCCTGAAGCTACCTTGAAGGCACTTGCGGACTATGATGATCAAAGCCTCGACTATATGCCTGATGATGGCGGAGATTGCGAACAGGTTCTGGAACAGTTTGCCAGAGCGGGGGTTGATATCGATGCGCTGGCAATTCGACTCCAGCAGGAGGGAGCAAAAGGATTCGTGACTTCCTGGCAGGAATTGATGGCGGTGATTGATTCGAAATGCACTGCCCTGAAGAGGGGAAAAACGGATTGAGGAACCTCTGAAAAAACTACCTGCGTTGCCATTTCTGCGTTAAAAGTCGGCTCAAAAGGTTCGTTTGCCATGTATAACTCTGCTTTTTACTCGGCATTGGCGCCTCGCCCTACGGGCCAGCCTCATGGCTGTCCGCTACGCGTTGCTTGCGTCGCCGATTTTGCCTTGAACTGACTCTGTCTTGCTGACGTTTTTCAGAGGCTCCTCAGAGCCTGTTTAAGATATCAGATGTGCTGACGGTGTCCGCTATTATGGTCGGGAACCGGCAGAAATACCGGGTGGCCATTCGTTATCACCATCAGGGTGCAGTCCATTTCCAATCCCTGATTTCCGGCATATCTTCACCGTGACGATTGATGTATTCGCGGTGCTCGACCAGTTTGTCACGCATGATTTGTCTGAGATAGGCCGCTTTGTATCCCAGATGGGGAACACGGTCGATGACATCATCGACCAGATGGAAACGATCCATGTCGTTGAGTACCGTCATATCGAACGGTGTAGTAGTGGTTCCTTCTTCTTTATAGCCGCGCACATGCAGATTGGCGTGGTTGGTACGGCGGTAGGTCAGGCGGTGAATCAGCCAGGGATAGCCATGGTAGGCAAAGATGATAGGTTTGTCTGTAGTGAACAGGGTATCGAATTCCCTGTCGGAAAGTCCTTGTGGATGTTCCCGGTCATGCTGCAGCGTCATCAGATCGACGACATTGATCACACGGATACGCAGGTCGGGCAGATGTTCCCGCAGGATGCTGACAGCGGCCAGGACTTCGATGGTGGGAACATCTCCGGCGCAGGCAATGACGACATCCGGTTCGCCAGCCTGATCATTGCTGGCCCATCCCCAGATACCAATGCCGGCCGTGCAGTGTTTGATCGCAGCATCCATATCCAGCCATTGCAGTTGTGGCTGTTTGCCGGCGACGATGACGTTGACGAAATTGCGGCTGCGCAGACATTTGTCCGTAATGTACAGCAGGCAATTCGCATCAGGTGGCAGATAGATGCGGATGGTATCGGCTTTTTTGTTGATCACATGATCGATAAAGCCGGGGTCCTGGTGAGAGAAACCATTATGATCCTGACGCCAGACATGGGAAGTCAGCAGGTAATTGAGTGAGGCGATGGGTCTGCGCCATGGAATTTCCTTGCTGACTTTCAGCCATTTGGCATGCTGGTTGAACATCGAATCGACGATGTGAATGAAGGCTTCATAGCAGGAAAACAGGCCGTGTCGCCCGGTCAGCAGGTAACCCTCCAGCCAGCCCTGGCAGGTATGTTCACTCAGGATTTCCATTACCCGTCCATCCGGTGCCAGGTGCTCATCCTCGGGCAGCGTTTCGGCAAGCCAGGTTTTGGGTGTGACGTCATACAGGCTTCCCAGCCGGTTGGAAGCTGTTTCATCCGGTCCGAATACTCGGAAATTACAGGTTTTCAGATTCAGGCACATGATATCCCGCAGGAAACTGCCCATGATCCGGGTCGATTCGGCTTCGATCTGGCCAGGTTGCACGATTTCGACCGCATATTTCCGGAAATCCGGCATACGCAATTGCTTCATCAGTGATCCACCATTGGCATGAGGGTTGGCACCCATTCGACGATTGCCGAGTGGTGCCAGTGTCTGCAGGGGTTCGACCAGCCGGCCTTGAGTATCGAATAGTTCCTCCGGGCGGTAACTTCTGAGCCAGGCTTCGAGTTGCTGGATATGTTCCGGTTTTTTTGCCAGCTCCGAGAGCGGTACCTGATGGGAACGCCAGGAGCCTTCCGTTTTCAGTCCATCGACTGTTGCGGGCCCGGTCCATCCTTTCGGGGTACGCAGGATGATCATGGGCCAGCGAGGGTATTGCGTCACACCATCAAGGCGAGCTCTGGTCTGGATCGATCTGATTTCAGCGAGTACCTGGTCCAGTGTACCGGCCATGAGCTGGTGCATGGTCAGAGGATCTTCTCCTTCGACGATATAGGGCTGATAGCCATAGCCCTGGAACAGCTGATCCAGTTCTTCACGGCTGATACGCGCCAGAATGGTGGGGTTGGCAATTTTATAGCCATTCAGATGCAGGATCGGCAGCACGGCACCATCATGAACCGGGTTGAGAAACTTGTTGGAATGCCAGGCAGTTGCCAATGGCCCGGTTTCGGCTTCTCCGTCACCTACGACACAGGCTGCGATCAAATCCGGGTTGTCGAACACTGCCCCAAAGGCGTGAGAGAGTGCATAACCGAGTTCACCTCCTTCGTGGATGGAACCGGGAATTTCCGGTGTGGCATGACTGCCGATCCCGCCGGGAAAAGAGAACTGGCGAAACAGGTGTTTCATTCCCTGGATATCCTGCGAGATATCGGGGTAATGTTCGGAGTAAGTGCCTTCCAGGTAGGTATTGGCGACCAGTGCGGGTCCGCCGTGGCCGGGACCGGCGATGTAGATCATGTTCAGATCATCACGCCGGATGATGCGATTGAGATGGGCATAAATGAAATTGAGCCCGGGTGTCGTTCCCCAGTGCCCCAGCAAACGAGGCTTGATATGCTGCAATGTCAGCGGGGTCTGCAGCAGTGGGTTATCAAGCAGATAGATCTGGCCGACTGAAAGATAGTTGGCAGCGCGCCAGTAGGCGTCGATTTTCTGCAGTTCATCCGGAGTGAGGGGTTGCGGGAGTTGAGTCATGGCGAATTACCTCATTAAGGTCAAGTCATGGGAGGTGTCCCGGTTCATGCCGCGATGAGTCGCAATGTGTGGCGGGCGATGATGGTTTCTTCATCGGTTGGCAGAACGAGGACCGGCGTATGGCTGTCGGCAGTGCTGATACGGATGGCATTGGCCTGATTGGCAGATTCATCGAGCTCGATCGACAGCCATTTGAGGCGGGCACATATCCGTGTACGGATCTGCGATGCATGCTCGCCGATACCTGCAGTGAAAACCAGACCATCGATCCCTTCCAGTAAGGCTACCATTGCCCCCAACTGACGGCATACCTGCCAGACGAACAGGTCAACGGCCCGTTTGGCGCCGGGATCATCGCTGGCCAGTAACGTGCGCATATCGGCGCTGATACCGGAAACACCCAGTAACCCAGCTTGCCGATGTAACAGATTCGTCAGAGTATCGTGGTCCATTTGTTGTTCCCGCATCAGGTAAAGCAGTACCGCCGGATCGAGGTTGCCGCAACGTGTACCCATCGGCAAACCTTCCAGCGGTGTGAATCCCATGGTCGTGGCGATACTTTTGCCCTGCCGTAAAGCGCACAGGCTGGCACCGTTGCCAAGATGTGCTACTACGATACGTCCTGTTGCCCGATCGCCCAGATGATTGGGCAGGATATGGGCAATATACTCGTAGGACAACCCATGAAAACCGTAACGCCGGATTCCCTGGTCTGTCAGATGGCCGGGCAGCGCATAAATCTGTTCCTCATCGGGCATGGTACGATGAAAACTGGTATCGAAACAGGCAACCTGTGGTAAATCCGGTCTGAGTCGTCGTAATGCGCTGATTCCTGCCAGGCTGTCGGACTGATGCAGCGGTGCCAGTGGAACCAGTTGCAGCAGTCGGGTGATGACCTGTTCATCGATGAGGACCGGTCGGTTGAATAGCATGCCGCCATGGACGACACGGTGACCTGCTACTATTGGCTGTCGCTTGTCCGTTCGTGTTTCCAGCCATTGTAAAAGTACCTCTATCGCGTTTTCATGATGGGTAATGTGAAGAGACTGCTGCCAGAGTAGCTCTCCCCGGGAATCCTTGACTTGAAACCGGGATGAAGCATTACCGCCGATCTCGATTTTTCCCCGGCAGATCATCGATATGCTTTCATGTGTCGTTTGATAGAGTGCGAATTTGAGACTGGATGAGCCGGCATTGAGGACGAGAATGGTTTTGTTCATAGTAATTCTCCTGAAAAACAGTTGCCGGGTATCGTTGTCGATTTGTGCGATTTTGCTTTTCACCCGATAGATCATTAAAAACGATTCTTATGTCATCATAGGATGGAATGATCGTATGAAGGGTGTATATTGCGGGGTTATATCTGCCTGATTGGCCGGGCATGGCTCGGTTGGTTCAGGAAGCGGGAATTTTCAGGCCTGGTTTTAGATATCCGGGAGATTCATTGATTTTTTCATGAGGAGGTTCGGGAATGAAAGTGATAAATCTTGATCGTTTTGCAAAATGTGTTCTGATGCTATCTTTGGTTGCGTTTGTAGCGGGTTGTGGTGATGAGCCGGAAGAAACCACCGCGCAGAATCAGATCGGGGTAACCGAAGAAGCTGTCCAGAGTGATGAGATCGTGACTGGATCAGTACCCGTTGAATCGGGTGAGACCGAGTCTGGCGAGGTCATGGAAGAAGAATCACTGGAATCGATTCTGGCAAAAGCAGATGAAATTATCCAGCGTACTGGTGGTGCTTTAAATGGTGAAGTAGAACCTGAACCGGAAGAAACGACTGCGAGTGGCGCTGAAGAAACCGGGTCTGTAGCAGCAGCCCCTGCAACAGATTCAGCAGCAGGATCTGCTGATGATGGTCAGGAAGTCGTCAAAGCCACACCGGATCTGATCCGCAAAGTTCAGCAGGCTTTGACAGATGCCGGTTTGAATCCGGGAGTGGCGGACGGTAAACTGGGGCCACGCAGCAGAGGTGCATTGATCGATTTCCAGAAACAACATGGTTTGGCTGAAGGCAAAATAACCAAAGAAACACTGCGCGAACTGGGGATCGATTTCTGATTGTTCTCAGGTTTTATGGAAATGTCATGAGTCTGCTGAAATCAGTCCCCTGATCTTTACGATCTGGTTCTACAGGTAGCGGCAGACTCATATTTTTGGCTTTCGTCTGGTCTGGAAATAGAATTCTTTCAGAGAAATGTGTAGAATTCACCGCCGTTCAGGCTGTTTGATCATTTATTCCTGAGAAAAAATTTCGTGGCGTTCCTCGTTCAAAAATATGGTGGCACTTCGGTAGGCAGCACCGAGCGCATTAAACAGGTTGCGCATCGTGTGGCTGAGTTTCGGGCGCAGGGGCATGAGCTGGTAGTCGTCGTATCAGCCATGAGCGGAGAAACCAATCGTCTGATTTCGCTGGCAAAAGAGATTCAACCCAATCCTGATCCCCGTGAACTGGATGTCATTCTGTCCACCGGCGAACAGGTAACGATCGGATTACTGGCGATGGCTTTGCGTGAGCTGGGGATCAAGGCAAAAAGCTATACCGGTCCTCAAGTCAGTATCACGACTGACAGTGCCCATACCAAGGCGCGTATCCTGAAGATCGATGAAGACCCCATTCGTGCCGATCTGGCAGCGGGTTACGTGATTATTGTGGCCGGATTCCAGGGCGTTGATGAAACGGGTGATATTACGACGTTGGGGCGGGGTGGCTCAGATACTACGGCGGTTGCACTGGCTGCAGCGCTCAAGGCGGACGAATGCCAAATCTACACGGACGTCAACGGTATTTATACCACTGATCCGCGTGTGGTGCCGGAAGCCCGGAAACTGGATACCATTACATTCGAAGAAATGCTTGAAATGGCCAGCCTGGGCTCCAAGGTGCTGCAAATACGTTCGGTGGAGTTTGCCGGTAAATACAAGGTCAAGCTCAGGGTTCTTTCCAGCTTTGAGGAAGGCGAAGGTACGCTGATCACGTTTGAGGAAGATAACAAGATGGAACAGCCCATAATCTCGGGGATTGCATTTAATCGTGACGAATCGAAAATCACGGTGGTAGGTGTGCCGGATCACCCTGGTATTGCCTATCAGATACTGGGCCCGGTGGCAGATGCCAATATAGACGTCGATATGATCATCCAGAACGTTGGGCATGATGATACCACTGACTTTTCATTTACGGTTCACCGGAACGAATATGCCAGAACGATGGATGTACTGAAACAACAGGTATTGCCTCATATCGGTGCGCGTGAAGTCATTGGCGGGGATAAAATCGCCAAGGTCTCGGTGATCGGGGTGGGAATGCGTTCCTATGCCGGTATCGCCAGCAAAATGTTTCGTGTTCTGGCAGAAGAGGGAATCAATATTCGTATGATTGCAACTTCAGAAATCAAAATTTCTGTCGTAGTTGATGAGAAGTATATGGAATTAGCGGTCCGGGTTCTGCACAAAGCTTTTGATCTGGATCAGGTGAATAACACCAGCACAAAAACGTGTTAGTATTACCGACTTTTGCAGCGTAAGCTGATATAAGAATATCACCCACGGAGAGATGGCCGAGTGGTCGAAGGCGCTCCCCTGCTAAGGGAGTATAGGCTCAAAAAGCTTATCGAGGGTTCGAATCCCTCTCTCTCCGCCACCCACCAAATAGTGGAATTCTGGCAGGATCAGTATCCTGCCCGACGAATTCCTAACTACGATCAAAGTATCGAAATATATCCCGATTGAAAGCCGAAGGTCACCATCAAGCGGCCTTTTATGGTGTTCTCGCTCTCCAGTTCATGTAAGTCGCCTGTCTGTGGGCGTTCAGCCATGGACACTACGCAACTGCCTGCAACACGCACTGGCCATCGACTATGTTCTGCACCCGAACATCATGCTGAACACGGCTTGCTATCATTATCAACAGAAGGATATCGTTGCTGGACCTGACTCAAGTCGGCTGGCAAAACTGATTGCGCCTCAACTTCATGGCTGGTTTTTAGGCACGATCTGAATCATCAGTGGCGACATGCCTTCTGTAAGGAAATTGTGAGATTGAGAGTACAGTGGCTGGGTGCTTGCTTATCGTAGTGCGGTGGCGTGAGTATAGCGATTATTATCGCTAGGGCTGTGTCCACCAAAGGGCTGAGCTGTCATCATTCTGTCATTATTGCTCTGTATGTTCCGGATGTGGGTTATATCCCTTTTTCCAGTGAGGTGAGAAATGTCTGCAACAGTTCTGGTAGTGGAAGATGAATCGGCGATTCAGGAGCTGATCGCCTATAACCTGCGCAATGCAGGCTATACCGCTGTATGTACAAACAGTGCCGAGCAGGCGGCAGCCATGGTGAATGAGGTGTTGCCCGATCTGGTATTGCTGGACTGGATGCTTCCTGGGAAAAGCGGTATTGAGCTGGCGCGATCGCTGCGACGCGATCCGCGTACCAAACCGATTCCCGTCATCATGCTGACTGCTCGAGTGGATGAGAGAGATAAGGTAATCGGATTGGAAACCGGGGCGGATGATTACGTTACCAAACCGTTCTCCCCGCGTGAGTTGATTGCCCGGATAAAAGCAGTATTACGCCGGAGCCTGCCTGAAGCTTCCGATGAAATTCTCGATATCGGGGGGGTACAGATCAACCCGATGACACACCGGGTGACCGTTACCGATCTGAACGATGGCACGCACGAGAAAGAGTTGCTGCTCAGTCCTACCGAATACCGTCTGTTGTATTTTCTGATGGCGCATGCTGAACGTGTGCATACCCGCGCCCAGCTACTGGATCGGGTGTGGGGAGATCATGTTTTTGTCGAAGATCGTACGGTTGATGTGCATATACGCCGGTTGCGCAAGGCGCTGGATGTAGCAGGAAAAGCTGATCTCGTGCAGACAGTCAGAGGGGCAGGGTATCGTTTTTCCACGCGCGGTGAGAGTGAACTCTGAAGGCTGGCCTGTACTGGTCAATGGCAGGGCGGTAGGCTATACTGCGCTGACAGGGACCGGGCGAGTTTAGCTGTGGTTGGTAAGTGCAAGAGATTTCCCGGCTTTTCATCTTTTCAAGTGTGACTTAGTTCTCTATAACGGGATGCAACACAGACCGGTTGCGTCCGTCAATCAGTTATTTCCATTTGCAGAGCCATTTCAGGAGGAGTGTTTTCACCTGAAAGCCGTGGCTTTTTTCTGCAACAATTCATGTGGACGATCCAATACGAGGAATTAAAATGAGTATCAAACCCAAAATCATGATTTCTTCGCTCGATGCAGAGCGCCTGGAAATATTGCTGGAAACTCTCTCGCAAAATGCGTTTCCGGGCAGGGATGATCTGGAAGCCGAGCTTGCCCGGGCAGAAGTGGTAGATCCGGAGGAGATTCCACCCACCGTTGTGACGATGAATTCGACTGTCAGATTCAGAGTCGAATCCTCTGCCGAAGAATTCTGCCTGACGCTGGTTTACCCGAAGGATGTCGATACCAGCGGGGAAAAGATTTCGATCCTTGCGCCGGTAGGAAGTGCACTGCTGGGACTTGCACAGGGAGATGAAATCGAGTGGCCCAAACCGGGTGGTGGCGTATTGCGTGTGCGCATCGTGGAAGTGACTTATCAGCCGGAGCGTTCCGGTGAATATTACCGGTAAACGGGCTCTTTTCCGGGAGATTCCATGCTGACTGAAGACAGGCCGACCGGGTGACTTGCAAATGATATTTCCTGTTTCTTTCGTACGAAACTGACCATGAATGATCAGCCGACGATTCTGGCCATCGATCAGGGGACGACCAGCACTCGTACCATTCTGTTTTCGGCGGAACTGAAAATCCTTGCAGTGCAACAGAAAGAGCTGAAGTTGCATTATCCGCGCAAGGGCTGGGTCGAGCAGAATCCAGAAACCATCTGGCAGGATACGCTCGAAGTCTGCCGTGCGATCCTGGAACGCACTGCCGGCAGGGCGGAAGCGGTTGCTGCCATTGGCATCACCAATCAGCGCGAAACGACCATTTTATGGGATCGTAAGACAGGCAAACCTGTTTATCCTGCCATTGTCTGGCAGGATCGCCGCACTGGTACTGTTTGTGAGCGATTGAGAGCACAAGGATTTGAGCCGATGGTAACAGCCCGAACCGGCCTGCTGTTCGATCCCTATTTTTCTGCAACCAAGATTGCCTGGATATTGGATAACGTTGAAGGCGTGCGTGCCCGGGCAGTAAGGGGTGAACTAGCGTTTGGTACGATCGATTGCTATCTGCTCTGGCATCTGACAGGCGGTCGAGTACATGCCACTGATGTAACGAATGCTGCACGGACATTGTTGTTCAATATCGTCGAACAGCAGTGGGATGCAGACCTGTTGGCATTGTTCGATATTCCGGCAGCGATTCTGCCGGAAGTCCGCGATAATGCTGCCGGATTCGGGGTGACCGACCCGGCTTTGTTCGATCGGGAAATTCCTGTTGGCGGCATGGCAGGAGATCAGCATGCGGCGCTGATCGGACAAAGGTGCTTCCGGCCGGGCATGGTCAAATCCACCTATGGTACCGGTTTTTGCGCTCATGAATATCGGTCCGGATTTCAGGCTTTCACGACATCGTTTACTGACCACGCCGGCGTATCGTCTGAATGGCAAGATGGTTTATGCTGTTGAAGGATCGATTTTCGTTGCGGGTGCAGCGATTCAGTGGCTGCGGGACGGGCTGGAATTCTTTCAGGATGCAGCAGCTAGTGAGGCACTGGCGCGCAGTGTGCCGGACAGTAATGAAGTGTATTTCGTACCTGCTTTTACCGGCTTGGGCGCACCCTACTGGCGACCGGATGTGCGCGGTATGATCAGTGGGTTGTCACGTGATACGACCCGGGCGCATATTATCCGTGCCGCACTGGAAGCACAGGGCTACCAGACCCTGGATCTGATGGCAGCAATAGAGGAAGATGGCGGCCATCAGGCCGACGTCGTTCGTGTGGATGGAGGGCTGGTGGCAAACGGATTCATGTGCCAGTTTCTCGCTGATATGTTGAACAGACCGGTGGAAGTACCGAAAGTAACGGAAGCAACGGCACTGGGTGCGGCAATTCTGGCCGGATTGGCAGTGGGGCTGTTCGCCAGGCTGGAAGCAACTGAACATTATTGGCAACGGGATATAATCTACACTCCTGTGATGACAGAAGCTGAAAGAAAACGACTGTATGCCGGCTGGAAAACGGCGGTTCAGTCGTTGTTACATGCTTCCGGAAATGCTGCTGCTGAACCTGCCGTATCAGATTCCCGCCAGTAGGAGCGAGTGTGTGGAACATGCAGAATAAAGCGGAGAAAACCCGTGGTGAATCTGGTATCGCGGATTATCAACCTGACAGGATGAAAACAGACTGGAGTGCGTTTGGTTATGCTGATGAATCTTCCCAATTTTCTGACGTGGCTGCGTATCATGGCAATTCCCCTGTTTGTCGGTATTTTTTATCTGCCGACGGACTGGATGTCTCCGGCCACGCAGAATCTGGTTGCCACCATCGTATTTGCCGGCGCCGCGTTGACCGACTGGCTGGATGGCTACCTGGCGCGGGTGCTCAACCAGACTTCCGCATTTGGTGCCTTTCTTGATCCGGTAGCAGACAAACTGATGGTAGCCGCCGCCCTGATCGTACTGGTGTATCTGGACCGGTTGGATGCCCCGGTTGCTTTGATCATCATTGGTCGTGAAATTACAATTTCCGCACTGCGTGAATGGATGGCGCAAATTGGCAAATCCAAGAGTGTGGCAGTGTCTTTTCTGGGGAAGATCAAAACGGCTGCACAAATGGTGGCAATTCCCCTGCTGCTCTACCACGACAGAATCAATGATGCGTTCGATTCACAGACGGCTGGCACCTGGCTGATTTACATTGCAGCCATTCTGACATTGTGGTCGATGATCTACTACCTGAGAGCAGCCATTCCACATGTGATTCATCACAGCCAGCATTGAGATTACTGGAATGGACCACTGGACAGCTTGATAGGGCAGCGATCGATTTATAAAGATCGATTTAGCCGGAAGTTATCGGGGGAGCGAAGGAGCCGTGTCAGGTGCCTGTTCAAACTCGATCATTTTCAGTCCCGATCAGAAATTATTTTCTCCCGGGTAATTTCTCTAATACTGGCTGTGCCGGTAAGTGCCATGGTCATTTCCAGTTCATCCCTCAGCAGGCGGATGACATGGGCCACACCCAGAGCACCGACCGTTGCCAGCCCCCAGATGTAGGGACGGCCAATCAGTACGGCATCGGCTCCGAGCGCCAGCGCTTTATAAATATCGCGCCCATTGCGGATACCGCTGTCGAACAATACCTTTCCCCGGCCGGATACAGTGCTGACGATTTCCGGAAGACACGCCAGGCTCGCAGGAGCGCCATCCAGCACGCGCCCGCCATGGTTGGAGACTACTAGTCCATCGTATCCCAGATTTATCACCTTCCTGGCATCCTCCGGATGCAGGATGCCCTTTACCAGCAGTGGCAACGAGGTTTGCGCTCTCAGCCAGGCAAGATCCTCCCAGCGGGGCGCTTGCGCCATCCAGCCATTGAATACCTGGCTTTGATGCGGCAGAAGTGCCGGAAACGGCGCTGGTGTATCCAGATTGACCGCGCTGATGCTGGCGGGCAGTTGAATGGTTGCCTGTTTGATCGGTGCATCCACCGTGAATACGATCGCCTGATAGCCCGCGGTAACGGCCCGGCGCAATAGTTTCAGTGTTCTCGGACGATCTTCCTGCCAATACAACTGAAACCATAAAGGCTGCCCGGCTGCAGTGATGATTTCTTCCAGTGTCTGGCTTGCCAGGCTGCTTACACACAGTTGTCCCCCCTGTGCGTTGGCCGCCATGGCGCTGGCCGATTCTCCATGCGGGTGATACAGGCGCTGGTAGGCGAGTGGTGCCAGGATGACAGGATGTGCCAGTGTCTGGCCAAACAGGGTGATACGGGTATGACCGTCTCGCACATCGGCCATGGGCCGGGGTATAAGCCGGATCGAATCGAATACGCAGTTATTGGTGTGCAGTGTTACCTGATTGCCGCTGCCTTCTTCCAGGTAGTGCCAGACTGCCGGCAGCAGGCGTTCTCTGGCTAAAGGCAGGTAATCGGCTGCGCTTTGTATTCCTTCCGGAATGGTTGCAAGCTTAGGCAGTAACTCGCCCACTAACTGTCAGCCCACTGTCGCAGCAGGTTATGGTAAGTGCCGGTCAGGCTGACGACGGCGGGTGTTTCACCAATATTCTGGCGCAGCTGCAACAATGCCATATCCATCTCATACAGAAGGCGTCGTTGATCGGGGTTACGCACCATGCTCTGGATGAACATGAAGCAGGCCAGCCGTTCTCCGCGGGTGACCGGTGTGACTTGATGGATCGAGGAAGAAGGATAGATCACCATACTGCCTGCCTGCAGTTTCACACCATGCTGACCGAAAGTATCGTTGATGACCAGTTCTCCGCCATCGTATTCCTGCGGATCAGACAGAAACAATGTGGCGGATACATCGGTGCGGACATATCCACTGCCATCCGGCAGCAGGCGCATGGCATTATCCACATGAAAACCATAATGATTGGTTTCCCCGCTGTAGCGATTGAAGAACGGCGGTACGATTTTTTCAGGCAGAGTCGCCGTGAAAAACAGGGCGTTGCGGTTGAGTGCTCCCAATACCAGGCGGCGCAGGTTGACTATTTGCGGATCGTTTTCCTGCACTTGCTGATTGTTTTTCACCTGGGCAGCCTGGGTACCGGCCGTTACCAGCCCGCTTACCCAGGCAGATCTGGCCAGCATACTTCTTGCGATGGCCAGTTCCTCTTGTGTCAAAACATCATCGATAGTCAGAAGCACTCAGTTGGATTTCCGGTTAAAAACGATATTCAGCAGTCATGATCGCTCTGCGACGCTGGCCTGGGATGACAAACCCGCCATTGTCGTAGACAGCATCATAATACAGCTTGTTGAATACGTTCTGAACATTCAACCGTACCGCCCATTTTGGTTGTTCATAGGCAACCATCGCATCCCAGCGCATATAGGAAGGCGCAGTGTTGGGATGGAATTCGGTTTCACCCGGCAGGGTGGGGATAGGGCCGGCACCGCTTGGGTTGTAGGCGTAACGCTTGCCTTTTACTTCGACACCTCCACCTACTCTCCAGCCATAGGGCAGTTTATAGGTCGTCCACAGGTTGAATGTATAAGGGGGAGTGTTGCGTGAGCGTTCACCCTCGTATGCCGGGTTGCCCGAAGTCAGGGCACCGGTATTCGGATTGACGTTGACAGCCACTTTCCGGACTTCTGAATCCATCACAGTGAAACCGGAGAATACTTCCCAGTTGGGGGTGATGCGGCCTGCCATTTCCAGTTCGATTCCATCGGTGCGGCGTTTTCGGGTAAGGACAGATGCGGTTGATTCCAGATCGGTATTGCGTTCCCATTGCTTGTCGGCACGGTACAGTGCTGCACGCAGTGCCAGATCGCCTTCAAACAACAGCCATTTCGCACCGACTTCCTTGACCTGACTGCGTTCCGGCGGGAGAGGCGCAACGTTGAGCTGATACAGATCAGCCGTCGGACTGAATGAATCGCTATAGGCTACATAAAAATGTGACTGATCTGAAAAATGGTAGGACAAGGCTCCGCGTGTACTCCACTCGCCATATCTCAGTCTGGGAGAGAGTGTATTCGAATATATCGCTTTCATCTCGTCGCGTCGCCCGCCCAGTGTGAGTTTCCATTTAGGAATGAACTCGATCGTATCCTGCATATAAACGGCATAGGTGCGGGATTTGAAATCGACTGGGTTCCCTGCTGAATTAATCTCGTAAGGGCGATACAGAGGAGGATTGGCCGCTGTCGTCCCGCCGAAATTCTGTAAGGAATGACGGAAGCCGTCTTCATTGAGATATTCTGCACCGGCGAGGAATTCGTGGTTCATTCCAAACAACTGGAATTTTTTATTGTAATCAGTCTGAATGGCTAGTGTTTCGTAGTCCATTGCGCGCGTCGGCCCGCCATTACAGTTAGGTGTACAAATCGTGCCTCCGATATTAGGAGCAACAGTGAGGCTGGGAGTACGTGCCCAGTAACTGCGTTCATAATCGCCGTAGCGTAACTGGGTGCGCCACTCACTGTCAGGCGAAAAACGGTGAGTAAAGCTTGCTGTGGTGATATTTACCGTGCTTTTGTCAAAATTACTGTTGGTTCCCCAGTAATATTTTGCTGGAAATCGTTCTTGTGGTCTGCGCGTCGTCGCATCAAAGCTGACACCAAAATCTGGTTTGTCATTCGTTGTCGTGCGGATATGGCTCAGGATGAATTCATTAGCAGTGTTGAGACCTATCCCGGCACTGATGGCAAATCCATCACGATCCAGGCTGGCTCTGTCATCTGCCGCCGGATTCTTGCGCCAGCTGTCTTCGGTACGTTTCATTCCATTGAAACGGATGGCAATGGTGTCAGTGATCTGCTTGTTGAAATCACCGGTCATTTCGTAGTAACCGTACATCCCGACGCTACCGGTGATTTTGCCTCTATCCCCAATGTGTGGTGCCTTGCTGACCTGGTTGATGACACCACCGGCCTGACCACGTCCGAACATCATGGCGCCCGCTCCGCGCAGTACATCCACTTGCTCCATATAGAAGATTTCACGGTTGTACTGTGCAGTATCGCGGATACCGTCCAGATACATATCACCAAAGGTGTAGAAACCGCGCAACATCATATTGTCACCGGAACGCCCGCCCTCTGCAGCGTTGAAAGACAAGCCGGCAACGTGGCGCAGCGCATCCCTCAGTGAGCTTGCCTGGTAGTCTTCCATGAACTGGTTGGTAATAGTGGTCACTGCCTGTGGAATATCGTGCGGATCCTGCAATTTTTTACCGACACGAGTCGCAGTGGCACGGTAACCATCCTGCTCTTCGGCGCTCGTCTGCACCTTGATGGTAGGAAGAACGGCAGCTTCGGATGATTCACTCCCTTCCGCTGCAAAGGCGCTGATCGACAGCCCGCCGGCCATCAGTGCTGCGCCCAGGGGGAGCAGCGTTTTTTGCTGTTGCGACATTTCATTTCCCTCTAATGAGATTGTTGATTGGTTTGCTGCTGGTAATTAAAAAATTGTTATTAAGGGTTTCTGGTTCAGAAAGACCACTGTTCAGATCAATCCCGATTTGCTGCTCATCAGTTGAGACGCTGCTGATAATTGGTATTACAGCCAAGACACATACTAAAAAACCGGAAAACTCGCTCACAAAGCAAATTTACTGGAACTTTTTAATAAAAAAACAAATATTAGTGAGAATTATTATAGTTATAGTTAATATTAATATCAATATTTCCTTTATGACGAGCGGGAAAGATTTACAGGGGCTTGTGTCGCCGGATCAGAAGAGCTCAGAGGTCGGTGGGGTAGGGAGAAGGCGAGGAAGGTGAGAACAGCAAACCCGGCAATATATTGAATTTTCCTTGTTTTTACTTCCGCCAAAAAACAGGCTGAACCAGTCGTTCAATTACGAACAGTCGATTTCGTTTCCGGATATGGGTGCAATATGTTGAGCGCTACACTTATCCCGGCTTTTTCGACGATACGTATGTGCTCCCGGCGCAGTTCGCGGGCGTGCTTTAATCCGCAGGAATGGGCGATCATATTGATTTCATGATTGACGTTGAGCGCGTAATTGGCTACTCGCAGGTATTTTTCTTCTACTACCAGGCCGCGCTGTAAGCGCGGATTGTGGGTAGTGATGCCGGTCGGACAGGTGTTCAGATGACAGCGCATGGCCTGGATGCAACCCAGGGCAAACATGAATCCGCGGGCGGTGTTGATGAAATCTGCGCCAACGCACAATGCCCAGGCACCCTGTGCAGAAGTAACCAGTTTCCCTGCCGCCACGACGCGTATGCGCTGTTTCAGACCGGATTCGATCAGGGCATCGACCACTCGTGGCAGTGCTTCCGTGATCGGCAGGCCGGCATGATCGAGCAGCGTCTGGGGCGCCGCTCCACTGCCGCCTTCTCCACCATCGATCGTCAGAAAATCAGGTGCATATTCCAGACCGCGGCGCAGGATGGTATCACACAGTTCGTTGATGAAATGCCAGCCGCCAATGGCGGTTTTGACGCCCACCGGTCGTCCGGTCAGTTCCCGGATGAAAGCTACCTGATCCAGCAATTCATCGATATTGCCAATATCATGATGCCGATTGGGGCTGATGGAATCCTGATAAGGCGGAATTCCCCGGATAGCAGCAATTTCCGGGTTGACCTTGGAGGCGGGCAGTACACCTCCTTTACCCGGTTTTGCTCCCTGGGAGAGCTTGATTTCGAATGCTTTGACCGACTGAGCGATTTCCTTTGCACGGGTAGCAGAAAAATTTCCCTGTATATCCCGAATACCGTATTTGGCGGTACCAATCTGCATGATGCGATCACATTCCCCTTCCAGATGGCAGGGAGCCAGCCCGCCTTCACCTGTATTCAGCCAGCATCCGGCTTTGGCTGCACCGCGTGATAGTGCGCGCACAGCAGGTGTGGAAATGGCGCCATAGCTCATGGCGCTGATATTGATGATGGATCGCGCCAGAAAAGGCTGGTCGCAGTATCCTTCGCCAATGGATAAGGCCGGGGTGGGTAACTGATCTTCTTCCAGTATGGGAAAAGCAGCATTGACGAAAATGAATGCGCCCGGTTCACGCAGATCGTAGGTGGAACCAAAGCCGATGATACCGCCTCTGTTCTTGGCATTTTTGTATATCCATTTCCGGGTGGCGCGGTTGAACGGCATTTCATCGCGATCACCGGAAAAGAAATACTGGCGGAAATATTTTCCCTGGATCTCGAAAAAATAGCGCAACCGGCCAATAATGGGATAATTGCGCAGTATGGCGTGTTCTTTCTGGGTGACGTCGCGGATGAAAAAGGTCACGATGGCGCCGACGACGATCAGCCCAAGAATGGTGCCGACGCTGTAAATGATCAGATCGATCAGGCTGTCAGGCATGGTTCCCCGTTTTCTTGATTGTTGAAAGGATCGAGTTTGAAGCATGTTGCAAAGTGAAGCAATCAGTAACCAGGTTCGCCTGGCATTGAGTGAGGATATCGGTACGGGGGATCTGACTGCTTCCCTCATCCCGCCCGGCAAATGCCTCAGTGCGCAGGTAATCGTGCGGGAGGCCATCGTCATCTGCGGTATCCCGTGGTTCGATGAAAGCTTCCGCCAGCTGTCGCCCTCTGTCAGGATCGACTGGCATGTCAGCGAAGGGCAGCAAACCAGCGCTGGCCAGACGTTATGCGTACTCGATGGAGATGCCCGGGCATTGTTGACTGGGGAACGCACCGCTCTGAATTTTCTGCAGATGCTTTCGGCAGTGGCGACACGTACCCGCAAGTTTGTCGAGGCGATCGAAGGCACTGGCACGCAAATCGTCGATACCCGCAAAACCCTGCCTGGCTTGCGTCTCGCGCAGAAATACGCCGTGCGGTGCGGAGGCGGGGTCAACCATCGTACGGGTCTTTATGACGGTATCCTGATCAAGGAGAACCATATCATTGCGGCCGGCAGTATCGAGGCTGCCTTGCGTAAGGCGATCGAAATCGCTCCTCCCGAAGTGTTCATCCAGATCGAAGTGGAAACACAGGGTGAGCTGATGCAGGCCCTGTCTGCCGGAGCGCGCATGGTTCTGCTGGATAACTTCGATTTGCCCGCTTTGCGGGATGCGGTTGCTTTTAACCGGCAGTTCCCGGGTGGGCCGGCGGTGCTTGAAGCTTCCGGTAACGTCACGCTCGATACTGTGCGTGCGATAGCTGAAACGGGAGTGGATCGTATTTCGATCGGCAGCCTGACCAAGGATATCCGGGCAGTCGATTTGTCGATGCGTTTTTATGAAGCGGTATTGTGATAAAAAATGAGCGGCTGGCTGTCATATCTCATCAAATGATGGGATATGTCCGTTATAAATTGATTGGTGAAAAGGGCAAGGGCTCAATCACGCAAACAGCTCTACATCGAAAGCCACCACGCTGCGGCTGTCCTTGCTGAATTCAGCACCGATGAGGTAAATCGGCTCATTACGGATTTTGTATTTCTCTGCATAACCTTTTGTCTTGAGTTGTTCCAGGGCATGACCTTCTGGCACCAGTTCCACCACCTTGAATTCGAACAGATAAACATTGGCGTTAAATGTAACTGCCATATCAATGCGGCCATGATGGGTCGTATCCTCCACCACGATATCCAGCCCCAGCGCAGCAAAGTGACTGTAAAACACGCTGGCGTAATAGCCTTCGTATTGCGCAATCGGGTTGTTGCGGTACCAGTCGTGCGGAATACTGGCAAAGAAGCTGGTAAACAACTGCTGCAACCCGGCAAAATTATTGGCCCGCAATAACTCAAGCAACCTGATGCGATGGGTCAGCACCTTCTGGCCTTCAATCCCGAGTGCTGGCAGCAGGGCATTGTTCAGACTGATTTGCACTTCCTTATTGGGATAACCCAGCCAATAAATGCGCTGTCCCGGCAGATATTCCTCCACACCCTGAAGGGTGGTATAGCCGGTTTGAAACAACAGTGCTTCCGGTTCAATATGGTCAACATCGAAAGCGGAAAGCAGCTCAAGACTGGAATACTGGCGGCTGAGGCTGGGCGTGAAGTACCCTCGTTGCATCAACCAGTCAACCAGAAAAGTCGGCGTACCCGTTTCGAACCAGTAGGCACGGAACTCGCGTTTATCAAACAGCAGCAACAGATCAAACGGGTTATAGACCGGCTGACCTGTCCAGTTATAACCATTGTACCAGTCCTGGATCTGTTGACGATCCAGCCCCGGCAATTCTGGTGCGAAAACGGTATCCACATCCTCATCGGTGTAGCCGCAAATGGCCGAATAATCAGCGTCGATCGTGATGTCATTGAGATTGTTCAGCCCTGAAAAAATACTGACCTTGCTGAACTTTGACACCCCCGTGAGAAAGGCAAATCTGATATGGGCATCCTGTCCCTTGATGACTGAATACAGGTTACGTAATCCCTCCCGCATGGCACGCGCAATTTCCGGTTCAGTAATGTTGTCAAGAATCGGTTTGTCGTACTCATCGACCAGAACAACACAGCGCTGGCCATATTTTGCTTCAGCATTTTGCAGCAGTTCGGCGAAGCTGCCCGGGATATCACTTTCTTGTTTGCAAGTCACTCCCAGACGTTGCTGATTCTGTTCCAGCAGCCAGCAAATGCGCTTATCCAGTTGCGCCCGGCTTTCCAGCCACCCTTCGGCAAAGCTCAGACGAATTATCGGATATCTGACTGACCAATCCCACCGGTCATGACAGTAAAGCCCGTGGAATAAGGCTTCATTGCCGGCAAAAAGCTCGGCAAGCGTATCAAGAAACAGGCTTTTACCAAACCGGCGCGGGCGGGAGAGAAAATAGTACTTTCCCTCCATTGCCAGTTTCAGGGCAAACGAAGTTTTATCAACGTAGTAATACGATTCTTCGCGAATTTCGCGGAAGGTCTGAATGCCAATAGGTAGCTTTTTTGTCATTACCGCTCGAGATCGTGAGGTAAAAAGATTGGAACCTTTGGTAAACTCCAGCTCCGATGAGGATTTTTATGCTGACGTGGTGCAAAAAGAAGTGACAGATAGCCATTTCTGGCGTGACTGATGATTGCACACATGCTGACGAACGATAGCACACCCCACCGGATCATGGAATGTTGGGATGTGTCCAGTACGAACTGTTCCAGAGCACAATGTACGCCGAAACGAGGGTGGATCGTGTTTCGATCGGCAGCCTGACCAGGGGCATCCAGGCAGTCGATTTGTCGATGCGTTTTTACGGAGCAGTCCCCAGCGCCGTGATGACTTGATCGTCATCGATCTGTGGAAACGAATGATAAAACTGGCCTACTGAATAAAATACTGCTGGTGTTTCCAGACAGATGATCTCGTCCGCAAGCGGCGTGATGTCAGCCAGTGTTCCGGCAGGTGCAACAGGTACAGCGCATATCAGTTTACGCGGCCGCCGGCTGCGCACGGTGTGCAGTGCCGCAATCATAGTGGCACCGGTTGCCAGGCCATCATCCACCACGATCACGATCCGGTCATGCGGATCAGCAGGCGGGCGAACGGGCGTATAGCGCAGGCGACGTTCACGTAATAATTCGAGCTGGGCAGCTTTTTCGGTTTCGATGTATGCGGGAGTGGCACCGCTTTGTGCAGCATGGCCGGCCAGATAAACCTGCCCGTTCTCATCGATGGCACCAATCGCGAATTCCGGATTGCCGGGCGCGCGCAGCTTGCGTACCAGCACGACATCCAGTTCACCACCCAGCTTGTCTGCGATGATGCGGGACATAGGTACCGCACCGCGTGGAATCGCCAGTACCAGCGGGTTCTGTCCCCGGTAGATTTTGAGCTGTTCTGCCAGCCGGATGGCGGCTGCGGTACGATCTTCGAACATTTTTCCCTCCTTCGCAGCAATTGATGACCATATCCTACACCGGCAGATGCCGGTGAGCGATAGCTGCTTTTTTGCACTGGTAACGTGTGGGAAGCGTTCAGGAAAGATAAAAAACAGAAGCTGGACGGAGAAACTCAGTGAGGAAGATGAGGAGCGGGTGTTTGTCACCGGGAGAGCAGTTCAACGTATGCCTGGTAGCTGTAGCTGCGGTTCTTTTTCTGCCCGGTCATCTCCGTCACGATGCCTAAATCTTCCAGTACCCTGACGGCCGCAGTTGCGGTGGGGAAGCTGGTATCGAGTTGCCGGCGCACGCGTTCGATGGTGAAGCGCGGCATCATCGGCAGCATTTCGAAAAGCCGGTAGCTCGCAGGGCCGGCCTTGGTGGATTGCAACATGCGTTTGCGGTCTGTAGCGATGAGGCTGGCGACTTCAATGATATTTTTCTCCGCATCGCCAGTGGCGGTTGCTACCCCCTCCAGGAAGAAAGTCACCCAGGATTCCCAATCCCCGTCAGTGCGGATCGCCGACAAGCGGCGGTAGTACTCGGCCTGGTGTTGCTTGAGGTAGCCACTGAGATACATCAGGGGCTCGGTCAGCAACTCCCAATGCTCGAACAGGGCCGCGATCAGCAGCCGTCCGATGCGCCCGTTGCCATCGAGAAAGGGGTGGATGGTTTCAAATTGAGCGTGGATGAGTGCCACCTTCACCATGGGTGGCAAATCGGTTGCAGTGCTGTGGATGAACCGCTCCATATCGGCCAGCAGCGCAGGAACGTGCCCCGGCGGTGGCGGTACAAAGACCGCGTTGCCGGGCCGTGTGCCACCGATCCAGTTTTGCGACCGCCGCAACTCGCCCGGTTGCTTGCCAGCACCGCGCGCACCATCCAGCAGGCGTCGGTGCGCCTCGCATAGTAGCCGCACACTGATGGGCAGCCCTTTGGGATCGCGCAGCTGCTCCTGAGTCCAGCGGAAAGCACGAAGGTAGTTGGTTACCTCCTCCACATCATCGGTATTACTGACTTTGAAGCCTGCTTCCTCATCGAACAAGTCGGTCAGTGTGGCCTGCGTGCCCTCAATCTGCGACGTGAGCAAGGCTTCCTTACGGATGGCGCTGTACAACAACCAATCCACTGATGGCGCCAAACCGGACACGCCTGCCAAACGCGCAAGCGCCAATTCGGCCTGCTGGTTGAGGTCGGTGAACATCTTGGGTGACAGATCTGGATCAGACGGAGGCAGGGAATGGGGCACGAATGCGCGCACCGATTCGCCCAGATTCGTGGAAATCGAGTAGATCCCTGTTGTGCGTGTCATTGAAAGCGGCCTTTAGTAGTGCATCTGAAGATTAAAGCATTCTTTAATTTAATTGACAACAATTAAAGATGGCTTTCATTCGCTCATGACACATCACTTCACCCGTCGCAGGCGCTTGATCAACTCGGTCACCCACACCCCAGCTGGTGGCGGATTTGGTTGTTTTCTTCGTGGCCATATCAGCTACTACATTCGAACTTTTCGAACAACGGCACGTTATCGGCATCCAGCATCACATACACCTGAGCGGATACTCGCTGCGTATGCGTATAGTCACGGTTGGCCAATTGCTCCAGGGTCAAACCAAAGTAGCCTGCCATAACGCTTCAGCTGTGAGATCAGCCAGCTGCAGGTTATCAATTACACCGACTGCGCGCATCAGCCGGTTTCGGACTTCGGCCAACGCAACCGGGCGTTTGGTATCCTGATCCCACTGATGCTTGTGAAGCACCGATTCCATCAACGCTGTGGACAGGTCGCGGCCAAGATAGAGCACACCATAGTTCCTGGCCGGAGAATCAAAACGGTTGTGCCGTCTCGGCCATAGTACAGTGGTGTGTCACGATAGACGACCCAGCTCACATGTTGAAGTAACTCACCCGGGTCAATACACTGTGTGGGAAGCGCGATACCCACATTGACTCCGTCAATGCACGCCGAGCACGTTGAAGACTGCCTTCGCTACCGCATCGATCGAATCAGCAGTTACCGCTTCTACCGGCGAATGTCCGGCTAATCCTTCGAGTGGTTCGGCCAGAGCGCGGTACTGCGTCCAGGCATCAACCTCGGACGCACCCCGCAGTACGATCTGGGTCAGTCGTTGTTTTACCGGATCGAGCACTTTAGGCAAGTGATCAGCAATGAATTCCAGCGTCCTGGTCATGGATAGCTCCCTCCAATAAAGTGGGGATAGATTAGGCACCTTTGTATACTTTGCCAACTATGACAACTTGTATCTATCAAAGCCCTCCGGATCATAACTTCCGCGGGTAGGTGAAGAGCAATTAGACAAAGGAAAAGGTATGGAAAGCGAAGCATTTTTTGCCGAACTATTTTTCACTGATGGGAGTAAAACACTGGAAGTAGCCATTATGGATATAATAGGCTTTTCAGGAGGATCTCGTAATGAAAGCCATTACCGCTAAGGATGCAAAAAATAAATTTGGGGAAATGCTGGATACTGCGCAGCGGGAACCGCTTACCATCGAAAAACATGGACGGGCGGTTGCCGTGATCATGTCAGTGCAGGAATATCAGCAAATGAAACTCGAAAGATTACGTGCAAAACTGGCAGCAGGTGAGGAGCAACTGGACAGGGGAGAAGGCGTGGAAGGCGAAACATTCTTTGCCGAACTGTTAAATGAGAAATGAAACACTACCTCCTCTCACCGGAAGCAAAAACGGATATCACCAACATACGTCAATACACAACCCAGCAATGGGGAAAAACGCAGGCAGACAAATACATATTGCGGCTTCGAGAACGAATGCGATGGCTGGCAGACAATCCAATGCTTGGGCGAGCAAGAGATGAAATAAAGGAAGGCTACCGCAGTTTCAGTGAGGGTGACCACGTAATATTTTATCGCATGGCTGGAAGCGCAATCGAGGTTATCGGTATTCCGCATCAGAACATGGATATTGAACAAAATTTAAGCAGTGGAAATCTTCTCCTTCCAGATATTGCGGATTATGAACCTGAAGATGGCTGAAAACGAAGTACCCGGATGTGATGAACTACACTTAACTCATAGAGAGTGCGAATGCGATACCCGGAAATGCCCTCAGCAATTTGCCATCCATCGTTACCAGCTTTGCACCCAGTTTCATTGCCAGTGCGACAAATTCGCAGTCATGAGCTGAGCATTCGCTGTCACGCACCAACTCCAGAATACTGGGTGAATTCACTTCATACTCGGCGCTAGCGAGTAAATCCTCTGCCTCACATTGGAGGTTATATGCCTGTAAAAATGTCAGGTTTCCACGCTTGAGATACCCGGCCAGAATGTTTCGAAACTCACTCCACCACAAAACCGGTGCTACCCAATCAGGATCATGTTCAAACAAGGCTTCTGCAGTGGCGGTGTATTCGCCGGGCAGATAAAAATAAGCCAGCACGTTTGAATCCACGACGATCATGGGCGCCCCTGTCGTTTCATGATAGCAATATCGCATGCCTGAAATTTTTTGGGGTTCAGCCCGGCCCGTAGCTGACGGGCACGCTCCAGTCGTTCGCTGGGGGAGATTCTGGTTGGCATAAGCACAGTCTCAAGGCACACAATGATTTCACTGTTGAGGCTGCGACGGTGTATTTCTGCGGCAGCTTTGAGTCGCTCATACACATCATCCGGAATATTTTTCAGTGCGCTTCGTCATCGCGGCAGCGAATGAAATGAAGCGGGAAGCAGAAAGCGATCCAGAAACAATGTGACAGGATGTGATGCAAAGGACTATTTCGAGTAATCGTATCTAACAATTCAGTCAACAGGACAGCCAGCAAACTGGCGCTTGTTGGTGCCCTTCGCTTCGGCTACCTGTTGCCTCAGATGTTAGCCCGCATTTCAGGCATTCGCGTTGAATTCGAACGGATTGAAAATCCTGACGCCGAACGACGAGAAGTCAGAGACATTACGAGTCACCACCGTCAGACCGTGAATCTTGGCAATGGACGCGATCATCGCATCTTCAATGAGTGTGTTGGACTTCTTATGTGTCAGCTTCGCCCAGCAGCGGAATGCTGGACCGTCCATGACCAATACGTTGTAAGAGTCGCTCACAAGGTCCAGCCAAGACTCAATTTCAGCTGCTTTGGCCGGATCTTGTTCGCGGGTTAACTCAATGCCGGCCTGAATTTCACCGAGCGTTACGGTGGCCAGATGGAGGCTGGCGTCATCCACGGAATTTATCCAGGCGAGTACAGCCCCATGTGGGCGCGGTTTGCGGAGTTCTGAAACAACGTTGGTATCCAGCAGATACATTGTGTTCACCGCAGGGGTTCAACCTGGCGTCGGCGGGCTTTGCCTCGCTCGGGAACGAGCATCTCAGTGCGGGCTGAGTCAGAGAGCAACAATTGCTTAAGCGAGGGGCGTGCAGCCGCTTGCAGGCGCCGCCATTCTCCAATGGGCACCAATACCGCTTCTTCGGCGCCCCGGCGGGAAACAATCTGGGGTCCTTCGGTTATGCAGGCGTCCAGAAACTCGCTAAAGCGAGCCTTGGCATCTTGAACAGGCCAGACATGCATCAGAGGCCTCCATTAAGTATAAATAACTAGATATATAACTAGTTTATTCTGTCGGGTGAGTAGGGTCAATCCGTAACGTACGCTACGGGCTAGCCATTTGCTGCAGGCGCTACATAGCCTTCGCAGCCAGGGTTGGCAAAGGAAGAACAGGTATAACATCTCCTGTCAGGGCAGAACGTTTGGCCTTGGCATAGAGGCCGTATCCAATTCTGACGAGTTTTCCGGCAGCCGCAAGCTGGCGCAGAATACGGCCAATCTGGTTTCTTCAAAATTCAAGCTTAATCAGGGTGAGGAACCTTGGTTTTCAGTTGTTTGATAAATATGTTTTAACCGGTTAGATCGAGTGTAATCGGGTATTATCGGGTACGGAACCGGATATAGAAAACTTTCATGCAAGAACCCAGAATTCTCATTACTCAAGAATTATTAAAGCTCATTGCCGAGATTGATGAATTTAAAGGCAAGTGGGAAGTTTTGAAAAATCTATCCCCGGAGCGGTTGCGCCAGCTTCGCAAGGTGGCAACCATTGAAAGTATCGGTTCGTCTACCCGGATCGAGGGGGCTAAGCTGACAGATATGCAGGTGGAAACCCTGTTGTCCAATCTATCGTCCATGTCCTTCAAGACCCGTGACGAGCAGGAAGTGGCCGGTTATGCCGAGGCGATGGATATCGTCTTTCAAGCTTACGAGGATATGACCATTACCGAAAACCATATCCGACAACTTCATCAAACGCTCTTGCGGCACAGCAATAAAGATGAACGCCACCGGGGGGAATACAAGAAAATTGATAATCACGTTGTCGCTATAGATGAGCATGGCAAGGAAATTGGCGTGGTTTTTGAAACGGCCACGCCCTTCGATACCCCTCGCAAAATGGAAGAACTGGTGCGATGGGTCAATAAGGCGATTACGGAGAACAGCTTTCACCCGCTTTTGATCGTGGCGGTTTTTGTGGTGGTGTTTCTGGCCATCCACCCGTTTCAGGATGGCAATGGCAGGCTGTCACGCATCCTGACGACGCTTATGTTGCTTCGGGCCGGGTACAGCTATGTGCCGTATGCTTCTCTGGAAAGCGTGGTGGAGGATAACAAGGATTTATACTACAAGGCACTCCGGCGCACACAAACCACCCTAAAAACGGACAGCCCGGATTGGGAGCCTTGGCTTGGTTTTTTCCTGCGCTGCCTGAAAAAGCAGAAAGCCAATCTTGCCGCCAAGATAGAAAAAGAGAAAGCTGCGGATGATACGATCTTGCCCGCCTTAGCTGTTCAGATCCTGGAATTGCTGAAAAAGCACGAACGGCTCTCTATCGCGGAGATGGTGGAACATACAGGCGCAAACCGGAATACGCTTAAAGTCCGTCTGAGAGAACTGGTTTCCACGGGACGAATTCAGCGTCATGGCAAGGCCAGAGCGACCTGGTATGTATTGAATCGAAAGTAAAGAAATGCCCCCAGACCAAAATATACTCCTTGATACCGAAGTTGAACGAAGCTACTTCGCGGCGCGGATTAATTCGGGCGTTAGCGGTCACCTACGTTAGCGTGTTTTCTGAAAAGGGTACAATGTCCGACATAAACAATATTTCTATTTCCGATACAAGAGCGTATTCGTCTTGTTGAGCTTATCTGGGACAGCATTGCAGCGGTGCCTGAAGCCGTGGAGATTTCGCCTGAACTAAAAATTGAACTCGAAGCACGAATGGCAGAGTTTGAGGCAAACCCCGAAGCTGGTTATTCTTGGGAGCAGGTGAAATCCTGCCTTAAAGATGGCTCATGGCGTTTCGCCTAAAATTCTCTTCGTGAGCGTTGCGTGAAATTGGCGAAGCTCAAGAGTGGTATGAATTGCAAAGCTTCGGTCTCGGTGAAGAGTTCGTCGCCGCAATGAATCGCCCCGGGTTTTGAGGAGGCTCCAACTTTTGAGAGAATGGAGCCATGAGCAATCAAACAAAGTTTTCCCCTGAAGTTCGTGAACGATCTGTTCGTCTGGTACAGGAACATCGAGGCGAATATCCATCGCTATGGGCGGCGGTTGAATCAATTGCACCCAAGATTGGCTGTGTGCCCTCCACGTTGCTGGAATGGGTTAAACGTAGCGAAATTAACAATGGCGCACGCGAAGGTCTGACAAGCAGTGAACGTGATCGCCTCAAGGCGTTGGAGCGTGAGAA
>NZ_FUWK01000023.1 GCF_900167395.1 Nitrosomonas europaea | reverse complement strand
CAGGATCGCTGCTTCCGTCGCTTCTTCTACACGGTTCTTGATATTGGGCTTACGTCGGTTTGCATCTATCAGAGCTTCAACACCTCCTGTTTCCACAGCTGCCTGATAGCGATAGAAAGTATCGCGAGAAAAACCCATCACCTTACAGGCACGGGATACATTGCCAAGCTCAGCTGCCAGATTAAGCAAGCCAATCTTGTGTTTAATGATTTTATGATGAACACTGCTCATGGGATTACTCCTTTACGCTTTCGCGTTTGGTTGATAAAGATTCGCACCTCTATCAAACCGGGTAATCCCACCTCTTGGCAAGACCTGCTGTCAGATCAAATCTGAACTACTACATTTTTAGAATTATCCGAAATTTTGGATAATTATACCGGCCAATCTGCGCGTCTCTTGCCTTTAGTTTTTTACCAAGATTGTAGTTTAGTGGATATACAGCTTTATAACCCATCAAATAACAATAAACTTATTTTTTCGGCAATTTTTAATGATGAGTATGCTCTATTACTTAATGGGAAATCAGATACTCTTTATTCCCTTAATCGACATGTATTATCTCTGGATGACTCAAAATCTGCGATAGATTACCTGAGGTTTTTTTGTTCATATGTACAATCAGAATATGGACCCTTTCAAATAATCACCCACTTAGATGAAATTCCATTCAAGGATGAAGGAATGGATCAAAATATACGTGACACAATCAAAGCATCTATTCATAACCCCGAGTATCTTGAAGGCAGCTTTGAAAGAGATGGTTGGCAAGCGTTTAAAGCATGCGTGCTTTATGGGGGCGCTCTTTTTTCCTCTGTCATGAGAGTTTTCTCGAATGGGAGGGTTTCTTTAGAAGAGGATAGAGCTATAGCTGATAATCTCCTTCTTCTTCAACGTCAATATCACGGCATATTCCGCACGCCTTTATGACCTCCCAATTAATAAGCGCAAGGAGAAGCGCCTTTAATCGATCCTTCATACCTCTTTATGTACAAGAATGAATCAAACTTAGCATGAATGCATTTTAATTTTTCTCCAGAACAGACTGTTTTTCACTGGACAAAACCCGCACTCTGGCCTAACTTAGGATTAAATACCTATTTCTGCGGCAATTTTCTGTATTTACAGAAGATACCGTATCCCTGAATACCGTTTCGCTTTTGACACGGCCAGCGCTCTGTTTCCCGCGCAAAGAAAATGGTGCGTGATACAAAGACAATCCCAATTGAACAATAAACTTTGAGCGCATTTGTGATGCTCTTGTGATCACAAATTTCCGGTTCATTCACCCCCCGTACAAGCAGCTCTATGCCTACGTGGAAAGGATAGTCATGCCTCTGGATATCGAAAAATACCGTAAATACCTCGCACCCCTCAATCTGGGCAAGGATCATGAAGAGGAAATCATCCGCCATATCTATATGATCATGGATGAATTCATCTCAGCAGCTTTCAACAAGCACCCCGTCCAGCAGGCGTTGCAGGCAAAAAACCGCAAAACTTTGCAGGGCCAAAGTGACGTGATAGATTCAAAGGATCGTTCAATCCAATCGCTATACCAAAACGTTGCATCCAGACCGGATGAGTAAAGAGGATTCTATCGTGACACAACAAGCTGTGATTTATTGCAGGGTATCCAGCCTAAAGCAGGTGACGGAAGGCCACGGCTTGGCTTCTCAGGAAACACGCTGCCGGGAATATGCAAAGCATAAAGGCTATGAAGTCGTGGAAGTCTTTCATGATGAGGGGATCACCGGCAAACTGCTGGATCGCCCCAATATGAAAGCCATGCTGATCTATCTCAAGCAACACCGCGCTACTCGTCCGGTGGTGATCATTGACGATATCAGTCGTCTTGCCCGCGATATCGAAACACATCTGCATTTGCGTGCCTCCATCTCTGCTGCTGGTGGCAAGCTGGAATCACCCTCCATTGAATTTGGTGATGATTCCGACAGCAGGCTGGTTGAGCACCTCCTGGCTTCCGTGGCTGCGCACCAGCGTGAGAAGAATGCCGAACAGGTGTTCAATCGCATGAAGGCTCGCATGATGAATGGCTATTCCGTGTTTAACGCCCCTATCGGCTACCGCTATGACAAAGTGGGCAAGCACGGAAAATTACTCGTCCCGGATCAGCCCTGCGCTTCTGTGATTGCGGAAGGACTGGAAGGGTTTGCTTCAGGCCGGTTTGAAACACAGATCGAACTGATGCGGTTCTTTGAAGCCTCTCCGCATTATCCGAAGGATAGATTTGGAACCGTGCACATGCAAAGGATCAAGGAAATCCTCAGCCGCGTTCTCTATGCCGGTTATCTGGACAAACCAGACTGGGGTATTCATCTGGTCAAAGGCCATCACGAGGCATTGGTCAGCTATGAAACCTGGAAAAAGGTACAGGCCCGGTTGAACGGACAGGCCAAGGCCCCGGTACGCAAGGATATCAATGAAGATTTCCCCTTACGTGGCTTTGTCACTTGCGCCTGCTGCGGATCACCTTTGACAGCATGCTGGACGCGTGGCGGGGGCGGATTGTATGCCTATTACCTGTGCTACGGTAAAACAAGCGGTGTCAAATGCAGCCAGAACGGTAAATCCATTCCCAAGGACAAGCTGGAAGGCGAGTTCGGGGCACTATTGAGCGAAATGAAGCCTTCTAAAGAAATGTTCCTCCTGGCTGCCGAGATTTTTACGGATCTGTGGAATATCAAACGCGATACTGCCAAGCAGGAAGCAGAGACAATTCGCCGCAATCTGCTTCAGATTGAGCGCAAGACAGAACAATTCCTCGACCGGATTGCGGATACAGACAATTCAATCCTGATCACAGCTTATGAGAAGAAGATTCGGCAGCTCGAAGAAGAAAAAATAGCGCTCGACGAAAAAATCGCACAATGCGGTCGTCCGCTGCAATCGTTCGATGAAACGTTTAGAACTGCATTCTCGTTCCTGTCAAACCCTTACCAGCTATGGGTTTCTAGCAGGCTGGAACATAAAAGAGCCGTTATGAAGCTCGCTTTCAGTGAACGGCTTCGGTATTGCCGGAACGAAGGGTTTAGAACTCCCGAAAAGTCGCTTCCATTCCTGCTTTTAGAAGGAAGCGATGAGGGAAAACATGAAATGGTGGGTCTGGTAGGACTTGAACCTACGACCAAGGGATTATGAGTCTCAAGTTCTGCTATATTTCAATCTATCCCGATAATAGTTAAATCCCTCAAATTCATAGGTTTACTTCTGTTTACATTGATAAGCACATAGATTAGAATTGGTCGATATCGACTAAATCTGCTTACAAAGTGCTTACAAAAGTCAGACTGACGCCATCAAGGATAGCAGCCCATACCTGCCCTGCCGATGCATCGCAAGCGTTTTTATGGGACACCGCCACACCAGGGCTGGCTGTTCGGGCAACCGCTGGGAAACGCGCGTTCATCTTTCAAGGACGATTCGCCGGCAAATCAATCCGCATAACAATCGGCGACACCGAAGTTTGGACGATTGAACAGGCCAGGCAGCGCGCGCGTGAGCTGCAGGGACTGGTTGACCAGGGGCGAGATCCGCGGCTGGTTAAACAAGAGAAGATTGCCGCCGATGTGCAAGCACGAATCACCGATGAACCGGCGCTGCCAGCATGGCGTGACTACATTGCCGCACGGTCTGGAAAATGGTCAGAGGCGCACGCAGCCGACCACCTGAAAATGGCTCGTGATGGCGGTGAACCTGTGACACGTGGCCGCCGTATCGGTGCGCCAGCTTACACCGAGAAAGGAATTTTACGACCGCTGCTTGATTTGCCGTTGAAGGGCATCACCCGTGAAAAAGTTGCGCAGTGGCTGGATAACGAAGCGACTCGACGACCAGCCCAAGCGCGGCTAGCCCTGAGCCTGCTTGGCACATTCCTGAGTTGGTGTGGCAATCAACCAGCCTACAGGAACCAGGTCAATTCTGACGCTTGTGCGAAACTGAAACGCGAGCTACCGAAGCCGACGGCTCGAACTGACTGCCTGCAGCGCGAGCAATTGGCATCATGGTTCGCCGCCGTTCGGTCAATAGATAACCCGGTGATGTCTGCCTATCTGCAATCGCTACTGTTGACCGGTGCACGCCGAGAAGAACTAGCCGGGCTTGGGTGGGAAGATGTTGATTTCCAGTGGCAGACGATTCACCTTGCCGATAAGGTTGAACATTCGGGCCGCACGATCCCCTTGACGCCGTACGTTAGCCAATTACTGCAATCCTTGCCGAAAATCAATGAATTTGTGTTCGCAAGTAAGCGAGCAAAATCAGGAAGGCTGCAGGAGCCACGGAAAGCCCACAATCAGGCGATTGAAGCCGCAGGACTGCCCCCACTATCGATTCATGGATTAAGGCGCAGTTTTGCCACCTTGAGCGAGTGGGTTGAAGCGCCATCAGGTATTACGGCGCAAATTATGGGCCATAAGCCGTCAGCAATAGCCGAACGCCACTACAAACGGCGACCTGTCGATTTGCTCCGAGTGTGGCACACGAAAATTGAAGAATGGATTTTGTCCAATGCAAATATTTGATGACTACTCAAATCTGACCGGCGATGTCACAAAAGACGCCGCAGACCGGGCGCTGAGGCATTTCATATACCGAACCCAGCGTGGTGGCATGGTCATCCCTGCTGAGCTGCAGGCGTTCATTCTGAATGGCATCGAGCGCCAGTTAGCAGAGGGAACCGGCGGCTGGTTTGTGCCTGCACGTGGACGGCCAACGATCAGCAATGACGCCGGCTGGCGATTCGTCGCAATGATTGCATGGCACGAATATTACTTCATCGCAAAGGGCCACTCCGAAATACGGAGGAAGAATGTTTCCGACTTCCTCATAAAGCAGTTCGGCCATACCTACTGCGATTTTGATTTATCCGATTCCGGTGCTCGCCGGATGATTGAGGACGTAAACAACAGGGGCTTCAGCGGCATTGACAGCGGTAGCCCCAGCGGCATTAACAATAGGGACACTGACCTCCTTAACGCAAAGCTGTTCTGCCGTACAGAGCTGAATATGCGCGGATTGGCCGAGCTTAGCCACGCGGTCGCAATGGTTCGGCGGCTTAACAAAAATAGGGGCCATAAATGATTTGATTTGTTGGCACCTGTCACGCTGCTTCACAATCATTAATATCGCCACGTCGATTCGAAGTGATAGAGATTAGCTAGCTGGCGGTTTTGAATCGACTCGCCCGGCTTCTAATCCCTGTCACCTGACGTGAGGTGATTATTGTGATTGAGAAACAAAGACTTACTACTGATGAACTGGCCGCAATGTTTGGGGTTAAGCCTGCAAGCGTGCGCACACGCCTGTATTGGACCGGTGAATATTTCGGCTGGGTACCTGAAAAACTGCCAAACCGTTTTTTGGTTTGGTCGAAAAGGGAGGCATAAAAAATGGCCACCCTTCTTTCGAAAAAGCAGCCAACGGCACATGCAAATTATAACAATAACTTAACTGCATTTCATCAAGAAATTATCAATGCCGGACTAACACCGCCGGCGGGGATTATCGATGACGGCAAGCTGCATCGATTTTCAAGCAATGGCAAGCGGGGCGATGATTCGGGCTGGTATGTGTTCCATCCTGATGACCCGGTTGCCGGAGCGTTTGGCTGTTGGCGGCTGGGGCTTACGCAGAGTTGGTGCAGCAAATCGCCCGACACAATGACACCGGCGGAACGGGAATTGCACCGCAAGCGCGTGGAGGCCATGAGGCTTGAGCGGGAAGCCGATACCGCACGGCGCCACAAAGAGGCAGCAGCAAAGGCACAAAAGCTTTGGGCTAACGCCGAGCCGGCTGATTCTGAGCATCCATATCTGATAAACAAGAACGTTCAGTCGCACGGTTTGCGATGCGTGAATGATTCCCTGATCGTTCCGCTATACAGCGGCAGTGAGATTGCGAGCCTTCAGTTCATCATGCCAGATGGTGAAAAAAGATTCCTCACCGGTGGAAAGATCAAGGGCAGCTACTCACCCATTGGCACGGTTCAAGTCGGTCAAAGAATCTTCATTTGCGAGGGCTGGGCAACCGGTGCAACCATTCACCAATCCACCGGCTGCGCTGTTTTTTGCTCGATGAACGCAGGCAATCTGCTGGATGTGGGGCGTTATATTCGGCGTGAGTTTCCGCACAAAGAGCTTGTCATCGCCGGAGACGATGATCGCCTGACCAAAGACAATCCGGGCCGCACCGCTGCATTGCTGGCGGCCAGCACGCTGGATTGTGGCGTTGTGTTCCCGCCGTTTCCAGATGATGCGCCGATGGAATTATCAGATTTCAACGATTTGCAAAACTGGAGGGACATGCAATGACAAATGCATTGATTCCTGATCCAGTATCGGCAGGTGAAGTGATGGTCACCGATGAAGGGCACGTTGAGAAATTCTTAAATGGGATTTTCACCTGTGAAGTTCCGGCGGTCGCAGTGCCTGACTATCTCCGTAAAAATACTGTTATCGGCCGGTTTGCGCATGATGTGGCTGCGCAGGCAGAAATGCCCTTTGGCACCGTGTTTGTAACGATTCTGGGCGCTGCAAGCGTTCCGGCGGCCTGCAGCTTTACGACGCGGTTTGAAAGCGGTTACGAGCTTCCGGCGGGACTTTTCACCGTGTGCGAACAGCCACCAGCTTCCGGCAAGACGCGTGTGCTGAACTACGGGCTGCACGCTTATCAGGCAGCAATTCGCGATTTGAACAAGCAGATTCACGAGCACAACAAGGCTGACAAGCAGAATCAGAAGCCATATTTTATCGATTTAATCACAGACGGCACGGCAGCAGCAATTGATTCCAAACTGGCTGAATCTAAAAGCGGGCGGCTGCCACTTGCCAGCAGCGAGCAGGGATTGTTCAGAAGTCTGTTCCCGGCGGAAGGCGGCTTTCATTCGAACAATGACCTGCTTCTCACCGGTTGGGATGGCGGTTGGGTTTCTGGTGCCAGATCAACGCGAAACGCCTTCACCGGAAGGGTTAGCACGCAGGTCGTCATGTTTGCGCAAAATGGCAGCATCAGGCGCGTTCTGCAAGCTTCCAACGGCAGCGGCCTCACCGAGCGATTCCTGTTCGTCGCCGAGCGCAGCTTGCTGGGCCGCCGGAAGTTTGAACCGCACACGGTGGACGCAAGCCAATACGATAAAGCCGCCACCCGATGCGTGGAAAGAATGGCTGCTGAAAAGCCACCGATTATCATTGAGCCGTGCAAGGATGGACGTGCGTACATTCGCCAGCAAAGGATTGCCCATGAAGCCGAACTGGGCAAGCTTGAGCGCGCCGGTGAAGCGGTGATGGTCGGCTGGCTGGGCAAGTTCGAGAATCACGTCCTGAAGATTGCATCGGTGATTCATTCGTTTGAGTTCATGCAGAATGAAGAAATCGATTTTTCCTACCCGGTGCAAATACCACTTGCCACCGTGGAAGCGGCCTGTGAGCTGGTTATGAGCCTGCACGAACACATGCGCGCCGTGATAGATGCTGCCGGTGAATCTGGCCTGCAAACAGCTACAGATTCCGTTCTTTCCATCCTACGTGAAAACAAGGCGCCTATGGCAGTTTCCGCCGTGACAGCAAAGGCCAGGCGCCGCAAGCCCTTCGCCGATATGGGGCGGGATGATTACAAGGCGTCAAAAGCTTTCATCGATACCCTGATTGTCAAAGGCATTTTGTTGAAATCCCACAATAAGCTTTCTGTGGCCGAGTGAAAATCTTTGGCAAGGTTTTGCAAGGTTTGGCAAACGATGGCAAGGTTTTGGCAAGCTTTTAAAATTTTAAGTTGTTGATTTTAAATGAAAATACCGAAATCCTTGCCATTTTCAGACTTTGCCTGCATGCACACAAAAATGCACAAATTTTTCACCGGAAAAAAATGATGAGGGGGGGGCAATGGCAAGGTTCGGGAAGAAGTAAAGGTAAGTTGTTGATTATTAACAATTAATTATTAATTAACCTTTGCCATTTCCTTGCCATTTCCTTGCCAAAACCTTGCCAAAGCTTGCTGGCCATCATTAACACGGCGTAAACAATTAACCATCACGGAGTAAAAAATGATTCATGGACGATTTCAGGCACCATCAAACACGGCGATAAGTGCACCCCGTGAAGGCTGGCACCGATGTATTTATCGATGTGCGGGCTGTGCTGGATGGCTTAACGGCGGGCGATCTCGTGCCAAAAGCGCTACTCCGTTTCAAACGGAAAAAAGCGCTACTCCGTTTCAAACGGAAAAGTGATTTGCCACTGATGCGCCCAAACTTGGACCGACCCGCCGACAGGGCCATCAGATATTAAACCAATATATATAGTATATTTTGTGTTGTTTAATCGCAACATATTGTGTTTTGGGTTGTTTATGCTTCCTGAACGCGTATAATTATCCCTATCCACTTCGTTTACAAAAGGAGATTGTCATGGATGCCGAAACACAAAAGAAGGCGGTTTTGAAGTTGCTTCGCGTAAAACCGATGAGCACTTTCGAACTGCGGAATCACGGAGTCGCTCACCCGGCGGGAAGGATTCAAGAGCTGCGGAAATCTGGGCACGTTATTAACACAGTGCTTGGTGATGGCGTGCCCGATCATCGGGGGCTGTCGCACCACAACGTGGCAAGATATGTTCTAGTTCGGGAGGTACAACAATGAGCGAGATAAGAGCATTGATTGTCGATGCGGCGATTTCATACGTAACTTGCGCGAGCATGGTTGACGAGCTGGAGTCGTCTCTTGGTTGGGACGATGAGACAGATATCGGGCTTTGCCGTGCCCTAGAGTTGGCGCGCAGCGAGGCAGTAGATGCCCTTAGGCGGTTGACGGGGCTTGTTCAAATTTTGATGAATCAGGAGGAACACAATGTTTAACAGCAATGACCGTCAGTTGGCACTGCAGGCCGCGTGGAAGGCTTTCGCAGATTTGAATAGGGCTCTGGATAACTACGAGCGCGCCATACAGGCTGACTCTGAAGGGCGCGAGTTGTTTGAATTATCGGTGAATGTGGCTGCCGTTTCCCGTCGAGCTGACAGGCTTAGTCATGCTAACTTTGGAGCGGACAATGACCATGATTAAAAAAATCGAAACCGAACTGCTGGCAGCCAAAGCCACGCTGTCGGAAATCTCGGGGCGGTTCAAGGAATTTAGCGACACCCAAGCACGGCTATCCGCAGACGGCGATCTGCTGGGGCTGGCTCGGTTGAACAAAGAGCACACCGGGTTGGAAGACAGTCTGCTGGCCGCCGATGATACTGTAAGGGCGCTGGAATCGAGGCTTTCCGTGCTTCGGCAGGCTGAATATAGGCCGCAGTTCGATAAGGCCCACAAAACGCACCTGGGCGCCGTTCAGGCTGAGACAAAGGCTGCTGAGAAACTTTTAGCCGCGATTGATGCGGTTTTTTCTGCTGCAACCGATATGCAAAATCTGAGCGATGAGGTAGCGGCAACATACCACGCTGCGCGCGATTTGCACAATCGCGCCGGTTTGGATCATGAGCTTCGGTGGCCGGCGCCGGACGGGCAGATTCCAATCAAAATCAGCGATCGCATGAACAGTTTGCGCGACGAACTGGTGCGGACAATTCGCCTTTATGAGGACCGTTTGCCGCAAAGTCAAAGCCTGGAAGGCCTTCGAATTATCGAGCAGCAGCAGGAAGAATTGGTTAGAAACAGCGGACGGGGGTTCAGGTGAGCGACAACGAAGAGCAACCGGTCACCGAGCCGAGAGCAGATTTTGTGATCACGGCGACACTGCCAGAGGTTGTGATAGTTGTCACAGCCGGATAAATTTTTGGAGGATTAAATATGTGCAATTGCAAACCAACAGGCCGCCAAACTGCTGATAAAATCTGGGGTAATGGCCGGGCAAGCCAGGCAACCGATTCATGGCCGCCAATAGCGAAAAAGCCGAAGCCCTTCACCGACTCGGAGATGACCGCCTTGACTCGAATCGTCAAAGATTCGATAGCTGAATTACGGCGCAAGCGCAAGCCCAAGCCGGCACTGTCAGCCGCCCAGGTTGCAGCAATTCGCCGGATAGTTCAAGATGCCCGTAAGCCGGTCCGTGAGATGGTCACGCCGCCCAAGGCCGGCCAAGGCTGCTATATCGGCGATTCCAGGCCAGAACATCGCGCTGAGCGCATTACAAAGATTCGCACCGATAACCCTAGATTACACGGTGAGATAGTTCACATCGGCGGAATGAAATGTCAGTTAGTCGACGGTCGAATGATTTGCAGGTAACCTTCCATGTGATCCGGAACGTTAACCGGACAAATAGCGCAAACTGGCCCGGCCGCAAGCTGGGCTTTTTTGTATCTGCTTACAAAGTGCTTACAAAATCCATTTGGTTACAAGACGCAATTTCGTAAATCATTGATTTTATGGTGGGTCTGGTAGGACTTGAACCTACGACCAAGGGATTATGAGTCCCCTGCTCTGACCAACTGAGCTACAGACCCTGATGACAGAAATGTCTACAACTTATTGAATCAACCGATCAAACTGAACCGGCAAGTAACTATCAGGAGTTTCCACTATCCAAGAAACTACGCAAGCGGTCGGACCGAGCAGGATGTCTCAGTTTACGCAGCGCTTTTGCCTCGATCTGGCGAATACGCTCGCGCGTTACGTCAAATTGTCTTCCGACTTCTTCCAAAGTATGATCAGTATTCATTTCAATACCGAAACGCATACGCAAAACCTTGGCTTCTCGTGGGGTCAAAGAATCAAGCACATCCTTCGTGACGGTGCGTAAACCAGCATAAACTGCAGCATCTGCCGGCTCCATGGTCGAAGCATCTTCAATGAAATCTCCCAAGTGAGAATCTTCATCATCACCAATGGGGGTTTCCATCGAAATCGGCTCTTTCGATATCTTGAGAATTTTTCTGATTTTCTCTTCAGGCATTTCCATCTTCTCGGCCAGTACTGCCGGTTCAGGCTCTTGTCCGGTTTCCTGCAGAATCTGACGGGAAATACGATTCATCTTGTTAATCGTCTCGATCATGTGTACCGGGATACGGATGGTACGTGCCTGGTCAGCAATGGAACGTGTAATTGCCTGACGAATCCACCATGTTGCGTAGGTCGAGAATTTATATCCGCGCCGATATTCAAATTTATCAACGGCTTTCATCAACCCGATATTACCTTCCTGAATCAGATCAAGAAACTGCAATCCGCGGTTAGTATACTTCTTGGCAATTGAAATAACCAATCGTAAATTGGCTTCAGTCATTTCACGTTTCGCACGACGTGCCTTGGCTTCACCAGTCGTCATACGGCGGTTGATCTCCTTGAGTTCCTTGATAGGAATACCGGCTTGTTTCTGAAGTTCGAGCATTTTTTGCTGTTGCTCCATGACTGCCGGACGGAAATGTTCGAGCGACTGACTGTACGGCTGACCTGACTCGACTTCCGAACTGATCCAGTCAATATCTGTCTCGTTCCCCGGAAATGCCTTGATAAAATAGTTTCGCGGCATTCCTGCCCGTGTAACACACAGCTCAGCAATTTTGCGTTCACAGTTGCGGATATCGTTTACGATATCACGTTGTGTATCACACAGTTTTTCGACCATCTTGGCAGAAAAACGCATCGCCATCAGTTCGGTAGAAATTTTCTCCTGCAACTGTTTGTACTTTTTATCCTGACGCCCATCTTTCTTGTTGATGATTTTTTTCATACCGTCATAGGTCTGACGAATCACCGCAAAGCGCTCCAGCACCTCTGCTTTCATCTTCAGCATATCGGCACTGGCGGCAGCCACTTGCTCGTCTTCCCCATCCTCTGAATCAAAATCCTGATCCAGCGATTCCTCAGACATTTCCTTACCCATGATTTCATCTGTATCATCGTCCAGGAAACCATCAACCAGTTCGTCTGCGCGTAACCGGCCATTTTCCACATCCGCTGCCAGCTCGAGTATATTTTCTATGATTGTCGGACAGGCTGAAATTGCCTGTATCATGTGCCTCAAACCATCCTCGATGCGCTTGGCGATTTCTATTTCGCTTTCACGCGTCAGTAACTCTACCGATCCCATTTCACGCATATACATCCGCACCGGATCCGTAGTACGGCCAAACTCTGAATCTACGCTGGAAAGTGCTGCCTCTGCTTCTTCCACGACATCTTCATCAGTCACTGCTGTTGCCGCATCCGACATCAGGAGAGCTTCCGCATCAGGCGCCTCATCATGCACGGAAATACCCATATCGTTGATCATGCTGATGATGCTTTCGATCTGATCGGCATCCAGCATGTCATCCGGCAAGTGGTCATTAATCTCAGAGTAAGTCAGGTAACCACGTTCCTTACCCTGCATGATCAGTTTCTTTAAACGCATCCTGCGTAATTCGATATCGTTATCCGATGACACCGACACCGCACTCTCGCTCAAATCAGTGATCTGTTTTTCTGACAGAGTACTTTTATTTCTTTTACTTACTCTGGTTTTCTCAGAAACTTCATCAACTGCCCCCAGATCCTCAGATTTTTCCGCAGGGAGCAATGTATTCTTATTCTGCCCAACTAGAACAGAATCATCATCAGATTTAGCCGCTTTGACAGACTTTTTCCTGGAAGCAGAAGTTGCTTCTTTCTTGACGGAGACAACCTCCGTTTCAGCTGAAAAGGTATTTTTGGCGTTTTTACCGGTAACTTTAACCCCATTGTCTGGAGTTTCAACACGCGATTTACCGCTTTTTGTTTCAGTCACCTCTGTAGATGTAACGATATTTTTCTTAGCTGATCCCGACACTTTTGCTTTTGCCATGCAGAGCACCCATTAAGACTAGAGACAAATCGAACAGAAAGCCTTTAATTGTACCAAACTTTCCTGACCCATTTTGAATATATGAACAAACGTAGCCGTAATCAACCACTCTTCGCCGTTGTAAACCCAAACTTTTTTCCCATCTTTTAACCTTGATGATCTAATCGCCGAAAACATGGTGATTGGTTCGTGAAAACCTCCGCAGATTATGAGAGCATCAGTTGTCGCAACTCATTTTTCTCTTCTGGAGTAAGTGATACAAGCGGTCTGCTGTGCAACTCAGCCATTCTCGATCTTCGCTGCATCTCCCGCAACCGCTCCATTCCTCCAGTAAATTCAGCATCAATATTCCAGTTTTCATCTTTTACATGCGCATCCCGGACAATCTTTTCCAGTAAAACACGATGAGGAGTCTGATCGAAATGCAACAGGATCGTCACTGAATTCAGTTCTTCCTCCATAGAACAAGCAGAAGTCTTCAGAAAATCCACCAGTGCAACCAGCAGTACTTTTTCCTCGTTCTGTTCATCATTTACCGCAAGAAGATTTGTATCCAGTTTATTCGCATAATCCGGGGCATGCAGCAGAATCTGGATCAGTCTGCGATATGGCGTTACGGATAATGGCCTAGATGCTTCAGGGCGAAGAGTGGAAGATCGATTCTTCTTTCCGGTTTTCAGGAACGCAGCTAACTGGTTCTGGCCCACCCCGGTCAGCTCAGATATACGTTTCGTCAGCATGAATCCAAATACAGGGGCATTGATCTGCGCCAATAACGGCCCTGCCCGCTGAACCAATCGAGCACGACCCTCGCTCGTACCAAGATTCACACGACCGGATAATTCATTACAGAAGAATACCGACAGAGGTTGAGCTTTCTCCAGCAATCCTTCAAATGCAACCCGTCCGTATTTGCGAATGTAACTGTCCGGGTCTTCCTTATCCGGCAGAAATAAAAATTTGATATCTTTTCCATCCTTGAGTTGCGGCAGACTGGTTTCCAGTGCACGCCATGCAGCCTTGGTTCCCGCTGCATCACCATCAAAACAAAAAACCACCTCGTCTGTATGGCGCAAAAGATTCTGAATATGCATAGCCGTCGTTGCAGTACCCAAAGTAGCCACAACATTTTCAACACCACTCTGCACCAGCATCACAACATCCATATACCCTTCGACCACAATTACCCGGGCAGATTTCCGGATTGCCGGACTGGCAGATGCCAAGTTATAAAGCTCACGCCCTTTGACAAACAGAGAGGTTTCTGGCGAATTCAGATACTTTGGCTCGCCCCCATCTAATGCCCGCCCTCCGAATCCCACTATCTTTTTTTTACGATCAAGAATGGGAAACATGATCCGGTGACGAAAGCGATCATAATTTTTCTTGCCATCATGCGCAACGACCAAACCTGCCTGCACCAGTGGGTGGCTGGAATCATCTGCAGGATAATCTGTAAAAATCCCGGAGAGGTTTTGCCAGCCGGGAGGCGCATATCCGATTCCAAAACACAGCGCAGTCCGTCCTGATATTCCCCGCTCTTTCAGGTACGCAATTGCCTGATCGGATTGCTTGAGCTGCCCCCGGTAAAACTTTGCCGCCTGCTCCATCCGTTCGTACAAACCTGCCAAAGGTGAAGTAGCTTCAACTTCTTTATCGATTTTTATCTTATCCGATGGAACTCTGCCTGGATCAGGTATTTTTGGATAAATACTTACCTGATCGGGAATTTGCATACCCGCATGTGTCGCAAGACTCTCGACTGCTTCGACAAAGCTGGCTCCGCTGTGTTCCATCAAAAAGCTGATAGCATTCCCGTGCCTGCCACAACCAAAGCAATGGTAAAACTGTTTAGACGAATTTACTGTAAAAGAAGGGGTTTTTTCGTTATGAAAGGGACAGCACGCTGTAAAATTTGCGCCCGCTTTTTTAAGTTGAAGATGACGTGCAACCACATCGACGATGTCGATACGATCCAGTAATTCCTGAATAAACGATTGTTCAATCATTTACCAGCAAAAATTGCCCCGATAAAAGATTATCTGCGATTATTCCTCACAGTATCTGCCAGAAAACCAGCCGGTATCAAACTACCCTGTAATTTTTACTTTAACCAGTAAAGATACCTTGGCCATATCTGCCCGACCTGCAAGCTTCGGCTTAAGCAGGGCCATGACTTCTCCAATTTTTGGAGATCCATTTTCTCCAACAGATGCAATCACCTCGCTGATCATGGCATCCAGCTCAGCATCACTCAGCGCTTCAGGCATATAGGCCTGCAGGACTCCTGCTTCAAACTTCTCGATATCTGCCAGATCCTGACGCTGTGCTGCCTCATATTGCGCGATGGAATCGCGACGCTGTTTGAGCATTTTTTCGATTACTGCAACCACGGCAGCATCATCCAGCTCGATTCGCTCGTCAACTTCCTTCTGTTTTAAAGCAGCCTGCAGTAAACGCAATGCGTCACGACGCTTTACGTCCCCTGCACGCATAGCCGACTTCATATCTTCGGTTATTTTTTGCCTTAAATTCATGGAATAATGAGGTAGATACCCAGAAAAACTGAAGGAATTAATACAGTTTAGGTGGCAACATCTGACTACGCAGTCGTTTATAGGTACGTTTCACTGCGGCGGCATGCTTACGCTTACGCACAGCCGTGGGCTTTTCATAAAATTCCCGTGCGCGTAACTCAGTCAGTAAACCGGTTTTCTCAATAGAACGCTTAAAGCGCCGCATCGCGATTTCAAATGGCTCGTTTTCCTTGACTTTAACAGTAGTCATAAAGTAATAATTCCTTTCGGTCTCCTTTGATTGCTTTATATATTACAGAACATTCGCTGACCAAATTGCTCTGCAGTCAAAACTAAGTTATAAACCAGTCCTGCCATGCCTGTTGCAGAAAAACCATGACTGGCTCAATTTTTTCCGGAACTACCCCTATTCGGTCTCGAAAAATCCCGCTAGTTTAACATCAATCATTTTTTTTCAAAAGAAAGTTTGACCACCACAAATAAATCTCTCCTGAGAGAAAATCACAGAATGCTTGTATTAGGTATTGAAACTTCATGTGACGAGACAGGTGTAGCACTTTATGATACCTGCCAGGGATTACTCGGCCATACCCTATATTCTCAGGTCGACATGCATCGCGAATATGGCGGTGTCGTGCCGGAACTTGCTTCACGCGACCATATCCGCCGCATCCTGCCTCTCATCAGACAATTATTCAGACAATCGGATACTTCGCTGGAATCTGTTGATGCCATCGCCTGTACCCAGGGTCCGGGGCTTGCAGGAGCGTTGCTGACCGGGGCAAGTTTCAGCAGTGCTCTGGCTTTTGCGCGCAATATACCCGTCTTGAACATCCACCATCTTGAAGGTCATCTGCTCTCCCCACTTTTATCCGATCCGGCACCTGATTTTCCGTTCGTGGCACTATTGGTATCCGGAGGGCACACACAACTGATGCGGGTAGACGGAATCGGGCAGTATCGGTTATTGGGAGAAACCGTGGATGATGCAGCCGGAGAAGCGTTTGACAAAACTGCAAAATTACTTGACCTCGACTACCCCGGTGGAAAGTTGCTTGCAGAACTGGCCACACAAGGCCGGGCAGAACAATTCAGGCTCCCGCGCCCCATGCTGAACAGCAATGATCTGAATTTCAGTTTCAGCGGATTAAAAACAGCTGCGGCTCTGCTGATCGGCAAGCATGAGATGAACAGTCAGACACGCGCCGATATCGCATTTGCCTTTGAAGACGCAGTTACCGATGTGCTGGTAAAAAAATCAGTAACTGCTCTGAATATCACTGGATTGCAGCAACTGGTCGTAGCAGGCGGTGTAGGCGCAAACAGCCGATTGCGTCAGAAGCTATTACACCATCTGTCCGGAACCGATATCACCGTTTTCTTCCCAGCGCTGGAGTTTTGTACCGATAACGGCGCAATGATTGCGCTGGCCGGTGCATTACGTTTACAGCAGCTCGATGAGCGCCTCAGAGCGGGCGGCAGCTTTACCGTCAAAGCCCGCTGGAATCTGGAAGATTTATAAAGCCACGACTAACTGCTCTTGCCTATCCTCGCTTCCTTGCCAGCCATCAGATTGGCAATATTCAGCCGATGCTTCAATATCAGAAGAACGGATATGATTGACACAGCCATTATCAGGATTCCTTTTTCCAGCAGGAAATACGCATATAATGGTGCAAGCAGGGCCGACAGCAAGGCTGACAGTGAAGAAATACGTGAAACCAGTGCGACGACCATCCAGGTCGAAATAGTAAGAACACCCAACCAGGGATTCAATCCCAACAGTATGCCTGCTGATGTGGCAACACCTTTACCTCCCTTAAATGCGAGAAAGATTGGAAACAAATGCCCCAGGAAGACAGCAAGAGCAGCACCCGCAATCACTTCATCACCCAGCTCCCAAACCTCACCACCGTATTTCGCTGCTGCGACCGCCACCCAGCCCTTACCCGCATCTCCCAGTAAAGTCACGGCAGCCGCAGCTTTTTTGCCAGTCCGCAGTACATTGGTTGCTCCGGGATTGCGGGAACCGTAGCTGCGCGGATCCGGGAGCTTGAACAGCCAGCTTGCAACCACGGCGAAAGAAATCGAGCCCAGCAAGTAGGCAGAAAAAATCAGCACTACTGTAATCATCAAAGTTTTGATATCCCGATAAATAAATTAAAATTGCGCAGCCCGTGCATCACTCGTAATCCCGGGCTAACCCGGAACCTCTCCATGGATATTATTTTTCTCAAAGAATTCAGAATCAAAACTCTGATCGGTATTTATCCGTGGGAAAGGAAAATTCCACAAACCATTGAATTGAATATCGAGATCGCTCTGCCTTCCCGACAAGCCGGCATGAGTGATCGTATCGAAGATGCACTGGATTACTCTCAAGTCGTTCACAGAATCAACGCCATTCTCGATCAGCAACATTTTTCCCTGCTTGAAGCACTGACAGAAAACATTGCCCAGATGATTCTGATCGAGTTTGATTCCCCGTGGGTAAAAATCAGTGCAGCAAAACTGGATGTAATTCCGGGAGTGAAACAGCTGGGTATCTGCATCGAACGCAGCCAATCGTAATGATCTCTCCTTCTGGATTATCACTCTGCTTCACGATATCTGCTTATTACGGTAACACGTAGGATCCGGAATATCCGCCGCCTCAAAACCAGCCCGTCGAATATGGCATGCATCACACTGACCGCAGGCATATCCGGCTTCATCTGCTTGATAACAGGAAACTGTCAGGCCGTAGTCTATCCCGAGTTCCATGCCACATTGGATGATTTCACGCTTGGGCAAGTCAATCAAAGGTGCATGTACTGTCAGCACCATCCCCTCTCTTCCTGCTTTCGTGGCCAGGTTAGCCATTTTTTCAAAAGCATCGATATAATCCCGTCGGCAATCAGGGTATCCCGAGTAATCGACAGCTGTTACACCAATAAAAATATCGTGGCTGCCCAACACCTCTGCCCAGGCCAGCGCCAGCGCCAGCATAATGGTGTTGCGAGCCGGAACATACGTCACCGGTATGCCGGTACTGGTACCATGCAGTGGTACAGTGGCGGAAATATCCGTTAGCACAGAACTGGCCAGAACAGCCAGATCCAGCTTGAGAAACTGATGATCACTGACCTGCAGGGATTGACCGATTCGAGCTGCTGCGGCCAGCTCGGCAACATGGCGCTGGCCATAATCGATACTGAGTGCATAGCAGGCAAACCCACTCTGCCGGGCGATAGCGAGCGTCGTGGCGGAATCCATCCCACCAGACAAGAGTACAACTGCCTTTTTCATGAATCTGACCGTCCCGCCATTTCACCTTCCGACACATTCCCCCCAGAGCAACTTATGTAACTGCAACTGTAAGCGAACTGGTAACTGATCCTGCAGAATCCAGGCGGCAAGATCTGCCGGAACAAGCTGACCATAAGCTGGAGAAAACAAAACCGGACAAATTACATCCAGCTTCAATTCCAGGAGTTTCTGCCTGGCCCAGTCGTAATCAGCCCGATCACACAACACAAACTTGATTTCATCGTGAGAAGTCAGATAAGCGAGATTGTTCCAGTGATTTTTCTCCACTTCCCCGGAGCCCGGCGTTTTGATATCCACAATTCTCGATACACGCGCATCGACACGTGCAATATCCAATGCCCCACTGGTTTCAAGAGAGACGGAATACCCCCGATCGCATAATGCTGCCAGTAACACCAGACTGTCAGCTTGCGCCAGCGGTTCTCCTCCGGTAACAGTGACATAGCGCGGAGAGAATGAAGCCACCTCGCCCATGATTTCGCTGATACTCATACTTTTTCCACCAGAAAACGCATAACCAGTATCGCAGTACCCGCAACGTAATGGACAACCGGTCAGGCGCACAAATACCGTAGGCAGCCCCATCCGGCTGGTTTCCCCCTGAAGCGAGTAGAAAATTTCCGTAATTCGTAACATCCGTGACCCTGACGGAATAGAAACCTTCCTCTATGTTGCAGAGGAAAATTTAAAGAAGTGGAGTGAACCGGGTATATTCTGGCAATCCTGCTCGACCAAAATTTATTTCAGAGTTCCCAAGCGTTGCTTGGCTTTTGTTGCTGCCTCAGTACCGGGGTAACTGGCGATGAGTTTTTCCAGTGTTTTTCTGGCAGCTGCCTTCTGGCCCATTTCAGCCTGGCTGCTTGCCATATTGAGAAGCCCATCTGCTACTTTGGGACTGCCAGGATAAATCTCGATCAATCGTTGCTGAGCAGTAATCGCTTTGTCAAAATCCCTTAGTGCATAGTATGCATTGCCAACCCAATACGCAGCAGAGGGAGCAAGAGCAGATTGCGGATATTGTGCAAGAAAACTCTCAAAACCGGTTACAGCTCCTGAATAATCACCGCTTTTGATTGATGCATAAGCCGCATCATAACGATTGCGCTGTGCTGTATCCGGCAATTGGAGAACAGCAGCAGTTTTTCCGGAAGCCGGACTTTTTATATCCTTTGTATCAGCAGCGAGTTGTTCCGATGACGGGGAAGATATTCTGGAATCTGATGCAGCAGTCCCCGCTGAACCAGGCTCAAGCTGGCGCAAACGGTTATCGAGATCCAGGTAAAAATCCTTTTGCTGCTTGCGCAGCGACCGATTTTCATCTTCCAGTACTTCTATCTGCCCCCGCAACTTCCCCATTTCCTCCTTGAGGTTCTCTGCCTGGGTATGCAATTCGATCAAAGCCTGTCCCATGAGAACCTCTTCGGTACGCTGCATGCGCGCTTCCATCTCCAGTACTTTTGTGCGCAGTGCCTCCAACTGTTCGCGTGTTTCAGAATCACCAAACAGCGCAGCCTGTGCGACATTACAACTCAACAAAAGCAATGGCAGGAAAGCACGCAAAAACATCAATACTCTCCCTGATAGAGAATATCTGTACGGCGGTTTTCAGCCCAGGAAGATTCATCACTTCCCAATGCACGCGGCTTTTCTTCACCCAGACTGACTGCTTCTACCTGCTGATCACGAGCGCCGGACAGTAACAGGATATCTTTCACACTGTTTGCGCGGCGTTGCCCGAGTGCAAGGTTATACTCCCGACTTCCGCGTTCATCAGTGTTGCCTTGCAGCAATACCTGTGCATTAGTGTTGTCACGCAAATAAGCTGCATGTGCAAGAACCAGATCACGGTACTCGCTCTTTACCGTATAGCTGTCAAAATCAAAGTAGACACTGCGACGGGACAATATGTTGCTGGGATCCTGCAGAGGATTCATCCCGAACCCATCCGACCCTGCACCGCCACGTGTGCCTTCTCCCTCTCTGCTATAAGAATGATCCTCGACATCAGAAGTTTGTTGAGCATTATCGCTAGCGCAAGCTGACAACAGGCAAATTACCAGTACTGCAAAGATTTTTCTCATTTCTCACCATAAATAAATAATTGAACCACGCCTTGTGAGATATTTCCCTCACATCACCGCTGTTTCAGCAAGGGTCCCCAAACTGCTTCCCGAATATTACCCGCTTCCTGGGAAAGACGGCTCTTTGCCTGACCATCACTTGAAACGGTGGATAATATACCACGTCCACCTATTTCAGTTGTGTACAGAATCATACGGTTATTGGGGGAAAAGCTGGGAGATTCATCAAAATTGGAGTCAGTCAGCAACTGCATCTGGCGCGTCGACAAATCCTGAATAGCGACATTGAATCGGCCGGCATTCCTGTGAATATAAACAAACCGTTTCCCGTCCGGACTGTAATGTGGACTGACGTTGTAATCTCCTTCAAAGGTCATTCTCTCAGCAACACCTCCAGATACCGGCATACGATATATCTGCGGACTCCCTCCTCTGTCGGAAGTGAACATCAGCCATCTGCCATCCGGCGAGAAACTGGGTTCCGTATCGATCCCCGGGCTTTGTGAGATCCGCTGCAACCCGCTGCCATCCGCGTTGATCAGATAAATCTGCGATCCACCATGCAATGTCAGAACCACGGCCAGTTTGCTGCCATCGGGCGACCAGGCCGGTGCACTGTTACTTCCCTTGAAATTCGCCACTGCTTTACGTTCACGAGTTGCCAGCGTCTGCACATAAACCACCGGTTTTTTCTTCTCAAACGAGGTGTAGGCAATTCGGCTGCCATCAGGCGACCAAGCGGGGGAGATGATCGGCTCGGTATATTCGATCAGTGAGCGGGCGTTGAACCCATCATAGTCCGACACCTGCAACGCATACTGGCTTCCCTGCTTTCTGACAAAAGCAATTCGGGTACTGAAGGCACCCGGCTCACCAGTCAATGTCTCATACACGATATCCGCAATCCGATGTGCAAAAGCCCGTAACTGTTCTGTTGTGACAGCCCCACTAAACCCGGTCAGTTGAGTCTGTTTGACGACATCCAGCAAACGGAAGCGAACATCTATCCGGCCATCCGGCAGCGGCGAGATACTGCCGACAACCAGCGCACTCGCACCGCGGCCCTGCCAATCGATATACCGGATCTGCTCAGGCTCCTGCGAGGTCAACCCCAAGGTATCGACCAGTTTAAACAGCCCGGTACGCTCCAGATCAGCCGATACAATCGCTGAAATACTCTGGGGAAGCCCTCTTTCCCCATTAAACGGAGCGATGGCAATCGGAATTTTGTTGGTCCCGCCCCCAAAAATTTCGATATTGAGCGCAGCTTGTGATGATGTGCTCATCCACAACAACAGAAGCACACCGGTGCAATACAAAAAATTACGCATACGAATCACCATGACATGTTGTAAAGCAAGCCAGAAACTACTCACGATAATAAACCTTGAGATCTAAATTACGGAACGCATTGAATAACCCCGGATCCGGAGGTAAAGGCAACGGCTTGGCCAGGTAGATTGCTCTTTCCACTGCCTCATCAAACGCAGTGTAACCGCTCGATTTACGCAAAGTCACTGTCAGGACATCCCCTCCCGGCAACAAGGTCACCGTAAACTCGACGGCAGGATTTCCCGGAAGATCGGGTGGCATAATGATACGGCTGCGAATCTTTGCCTTGATCATTTCTCTATATTTTTCGATTTCACCATCCGCCCTGGCTCGCTCCGCTTTTGCTGCCGCCGCTTCGCGTTCACGCTGCTGTGCCTGTTTTTGTGCTTCGGCCTGCTGTCGAACATCTTCCTTCTTCTCGGTTTTCTGTTCGACCTTTTTGACCGGTTCAGGCTTCTTTACCTCTTCTTTAGGTACAAGTTTCTCCACCGGCTTTTTGGTGGGCTCCTTTTTCGGTACTTCTTTTTTCACCGGTTCCGGCTTTTTCACTTCTTCTTTAAGCTGTGGTTTTTCCGTTTTGTCCTTGAGCGCAATGTCGGGTTTACGCACGGGAGGAGGCGCAGCCTTGATCACCGGCTGAGGCTGCGGTTGAGTCTTTTGTTGCGGTTGTGGCTTAACCTTGACTGGTTCGGGTATTACCTTTGCAGCAGATGACGGAGGCTCAACGGGATGCCGGGGCAGCTCGGCCCACAGATCGACTGACATCATTTCAGATACTTCATTCTTCCAATTCAGGCCAAATACCAGCAAAGCGAGGAAAGCCGCATGCACCAGCAGGGCAAACAATGCCGCACGCAGTTTTCCCGGTTCGCTATTATCTCCGGGCAGCCGGACCATTGCGCAATTACACCCCAACAGTTATTTTGATTTGGTTAACAATCCGATTTTCCGGATTTGTTGCTGCTGCAGCAGATCCATTACCTGAATCACCTCTTCATAACGGACATTCTTATCTGCTGCAATAACGACAGGCTGATCGGTATTTTGTGCCTGCCTGGCCCTGATCAGTTCCACCAGCTGGTTGCGATCGACTTGCTGCTCCTTGTCTGCACCGGCACGGTCACGTAATGTGAGATTTCCGTTGGCGGCAATCATCACTTCCAGTGGTTCCGCCGGAGGTGCAGAAGATTTACCGATTTCAGGCAACTCGATCTGGCTGGGTTGGATGAGTGGTGCTGTAATCATAAAGATGATGAGCAGCACCAGCATGACGTCAATGTACGGCACGACATTGATCTCGTTCATCAACCGACGTTTGCTGCGACGCTGAATCATGAGAAATTCGCCATATCCCGAGGTTTAGCCACACGACGCTGCAGTACGTTGGATACTTCCTCTATGAAACTTTCGTAGCGGGTTGCCAGCTGAGCAGTATCACTGGCATAGCGGTTATAGGCAATCACAGCCGGAATTGCCGCAAAAAGTCCCATTGCCGTCGCAATCAGCGCTTCGGCGATACCCGGTGCTACATGCGCGATGGTAGCCTGACCAACATTAGACAGCTCACGAAATGCATTCATGATGCCCCACACTGTTCCAAACAACCCTACATACGGGCTGACCGATCCTACAGTAGCCAGGAATGACAGATGTGACTCGAGCCTGTCCATTTCCCGCTGATAAACAGCCCGCATTGCGCCGCGTGTACTGTCCATGATGGGACCGATATCGACTCCCGACTGATATTTGGTAAATTCGCGGAATCCGGCTTCAAAAATCCGTTCCATGCTGCCTACGGCATGACGTGCACCAGCTGCTCGCTGATAAAGAGCATTCAAATCCGATCCACGCCAGAAAATGTTCTCAAATTCATCAGTCTGTTTAATTTCCTGACGAAGGGTAAACAATTTCCTGAAAATGAACCACCAGGAAACAAATGAAGCCAGCAGCAACAGCAGCATAACCAGTTGAACCGGAAGGCTCGCACCGCTGACAAGATGAAAAAATGATAAATCTTGGGTAATTACTTGACTCATGATGACTGCTTCTCAATTTTTTGGCGAAGAGGTGCTGGAATACTGATTGGCTTCAGCGTTTCCGCTCCGACACACACTGCATGAACGGTCGCGCTGGCAAGTGTACCCTGTTCACGCAAAATCTGTTGCTGCAACGTTATCCGGCTTCTGCCAATGTCTACCACCTGCACGGTTATATCCAGCAGATCGTCCAGTACAGCTGGTTTGAAATACTCGATACCGAGCGAACGAATCAGAAAAATCATTTTATGCGACCGGATCATGGTATCCACCGTAAAACCCAGTTCGCGCAACCACTCGTAGCGGGCACGCTCCAGGAAATTGAGGTAGGACGCATGATATACGACGCCCCCCGCATCAGTATCCTGATAATAGATGCGTACGGGATGAACGAAAACGACTTCCATTTCTATAAAAATACTCTTCAGAAAAATATTGAATTTTGGTTTACGGATGTTACCGGCTTTTAATCCGGGTCAAACAGACTCGGCACTGTAGTTTGGTGTGAAGGGATGATATCGAAATGCTGATAGGCCATAGTCGTTGCCATGCGACCGCGAGGAGTGCGTTGCAGGAATCCCTGCTGAATGAGGTACGGTTCCAGTACCTCCTCGATTGTGTCACGCTCCTCATTGATGGCTGCAGCAAGATTATCCACACCCACCGGCCCACCACCAAATTTTTCCAGTACTGCCAGCAACAGCTTTCTGTCCAGAACATCCAGACCAGTGGCATCAACGTCCAGCATTTGCAATGCAGCATCGGCCACCGGACGATCGATACGCCCGTTTGCCCGGACTTCAGCAAAATCACGTACTCTGCGCAGCAAACGATTGGCTATACGCGGCGTCCCTCGCGATCTGCATGCAATTTCTCTGGCACCGTCAGCAGTCACATCGACATTGAGTAGCCCGGCAGAACGGGTAACGATCTTGCCAAGCTCATCGGCGGTATAAAACTCCAGGCGGGAAACGATCCCAAAGCGATCTCTCAGCGGATTGGTCAACATGCCTGCGCGTGTAGTAGCTCCCACCAGGGTGAAACTCGGCAGATCAATCTTGACCGATCTTGCCGCCGCCCCTTCGCCAATCATGATATCGAGCTGATAATCCTCCATTGCCGGATACAAAATTTCCTCGACAACGGGCGAAAGCCTGTGAATCTCATCGATAAACAAGACATCATTAGTTTCCAGATTGGTCAGCAAAGCGGCCAGATCACCTGCACGTTCCAGCACCGGCCCGGAAGTCTGGCGCAAGTTCACACCCATTTCGCGAGCGATAATATGGGCAAGTGTCGTTTTACCCAACCCTGGCGGGCCAAACAGCAGCACGTGATCCAGCGCTTCCTGCCTTAACCTGGCCGCCTCAATGAAAATTTTCAACTGCTCGCGAATTTTCTCCTGACCAACATAGTCATCCAGTTGAACTGGGCGAAGTGCACGCTCTATGACTTCTTCCTGGGAAGAAAATGGGGAGGCAGTAATGATTCGATCCGATTCAATCATTTAGAACCAGCCAAGATATTATTTTGCTTTCGATAAAAGCCTGAGTGACTGCATGATGCCGTCAGATACCGTCACACCTTCTGATAGCTGTCCAACTGCCCAGTTGGCTTCGCGGTCATTATAGCCCAGTGCAGATAGCGCGTTGAGAATGTCTTTATCGGTACTTGAGGCCATCGCTGTTCCAGTTTCAGGCAGGGTTATCGCCGGGCTGATTTTATCGCGCAACTCAAGCAGCAAACGCTCCGCAGTTTTTTTTCCGATACCCGGGATTCTGGTCAGACGGGTGCTGTCCTGTGATACCACGATCTGATGCAAGTCATTGACACTCAAACCAGATAAGATCGCCAAACCTGTTCTTGCACCAATACCGGAGATTTTTGTAAGCTGACGAAACAGTACCCGTTCTGGCTCCGTCATAAAACCAAACAACAAATGTGCATCCTCACGCACCCAGAAATGGGTGTGAAGCGTTACCTGTTCGCCAATACCGGGCAACCTGCAGAAGGTGCTCATCGGCACATCGATTTCATAACCAATGCCATTTACATCCACTAGTACAAGCGGGGGATGTTTCTCCAGCAGCAGGCCGGCAATTCTCCCGATCACAGCCGCTTGCTCCGTTTAGAGCGATTGCGGGCACTCAGGGTCAACAGGCCGGTTCCGCCGTGAGCATGACAAATGGCACATGCCAGTGCATCGGCTGCATCCGGTCGCGGTCGTTCTCCCAGCCCCAGCAACCGCATCACCATTTCCTGCACCTGTTCTTTACGGGCATGACCATTCCCCACCACAGCCTGTTTGACTTGCAAGGCAGTATATTCATACACGGAAAGTTCATGAAGAACCGCTGCACTGATCGCAGCACCGCGTGCCTGGCCAAGCAACAGGGTTGATTTGGGATTGATATTGACGAAAACCTGTTCTACCGCAACCTGCTCCGGTTTATGCTGCAGAATGATTTCATTCAATCCATCGAGAATGGTCTTCAAACGATCCGGCAAACCGGATTCTCCAGTCACTACACAGCCGCTGCCAATATAAACCAGCCGATTCCCGATTTTCTCAACAATGCCAAAACCCGTTATACGCAAACCAGGATCGATTCCCAGTATGCGAATACCTTTAGCGGCATATACCAACGAGGTCAAGTATCCAGGACTGCCGAAGTATAAACATCCTGCACATCGTCGATATCTTCCAGGGCATCCAGCAGTTTCTGCATCTTGACCGCATCATCTCCCTGCAGCAAGACTTCGTTTTCGGGTTTCCAGGTTACCTCTGCCAGTTCAGCCTTGAAGCCAGCTTTTTCCAGTGTATCTCTGACTGACACGAACGTATCAGGACCAGTAATCACCTCCAGACTGCCATCATCGTTACTGATGACATCTTCCGCGCCTGCTTCGAGCGCAGCTTCCAGAAGCTGCGCTTCACCAACTCCAGGGGCGAACAACAACTGGCCACAATGTTTGAACAAATATGCTACCGAACCATCGGTTCCCAGGTTGCCACCATGTTTGGTGAAAGCATGGCGAACTGCGGCGACCGTTCGCGTACGGTTGTCCGTCATGCAATCGACCATCACCGCTGCCCCGGATATTCCGTAACCCTCGTAACGAATTTCCTCATAGTTGACCCCTTCAAGCTCGCCACAACCACGCTTGATCGCACGCTCGACGTTATCTTTCGGCATGTTATGTCCGAAAGCCTTATCCATCGCTAATCTCAACCGGGGGTTACTGTTTGGATCTCCGCCACCCAAGCGGGCAGCTACCGTAATTTCCTTGATCAGACGGGTAAAAATCTTCCCGCGCTTGGCATCCTGCGCGGCCTTTTTATGCTTGATGTTAGCCCATTTACTATGACCAGCCATTGACTTCCTTCAACCATTGAAAGTAGATAATGCTACCACTCCTGTAGTATTGTATAAAGCATAAGGGACTGAAGCTCCCGGTGCTGATCATCCGCAACTTCGCTTCAGTACCTTCGCAATAATCAGTTTGACCAATTATTCAACAGTAACTGATTTGGCAAGATTTCGGGGTTTATCGACATCAGTGCCTTTCTGTAGAGCCACATGATAAGCCAGTAACTGTAATGGTATGGTATGCAAGATGGGACTGAGTACACCACTGTGTTCAGCCAGCCTGATAATATGAACTCCCTCGCTCTCCTCGATACGTGAATCCGCATCGGCGAAGACATACAATTCCCCGCCTCGCGCACGCACCTCGTGCAGATTGGATTTCAGCTTCTCCAGCAGTGCATCATTCGGCGCTATGGCAACTACCGGCATTCCACTATCTACCAGTGCGAGAGGACCATGCTTGAGTTCACCCGCCGCATAAGCCTCGGCATGGATGTATGAAATCTCCTTGAGCTTCAGCGCACCTTCCAGTGCGATCGGGTAATGTACACCGCGCCCCAGAAACAAAGCATGGTGCTTCTGGGAAAAATCCCCGGCCCATTTTCTGATTTCCGGTTCACATTGCAGCGCATGTTGTATTGCAACCGGTAAATGCCGCAGTGCGGCAATCATTTTTTGTTCGTCTCCAGTTGACAACTGATCGCGTATCTTTGTAAGCACTGCTGTAAACAACAGCAAAGCCGCCAACTGTGTAGTAAACGCTTTTGTGGAGGCAACTCCAATTTCAGGGCCGGCGCGAGTCAAAAAGCGCAGATCCGTTTGTCTGATCAGAGCACTTTCCGGCACGTTGCAAATCGCCAGACTGTAGCGATGTCCTAATGATTTGGCATAACTGAGTGCAGCCAGAGTATCTGCAGTTTCGCCGGATTGGGAAATACCGACGACCAATGTGGTCGGATCGGCAATTGGATCACGATAACGGTATTCACTGGCAATCTCGACATTACAAGGAAGTCTTGCAATCGTTTCCAGCCAGTATTTCGCAACCAGACCGGCATGATAGCTTGTCCCGCAAGCAAGTATCAGCACTCCCTGAGTCTGTGCAAGAATGCTTTGTGCTTCACTGCCAAATAATTGAGGAGATACCGATTGAGCATTCAACACCATTTCCAGGGTATTCGCCACAGCAACAGGTTGCTCAAAGATTTCCTTCTGCATGAAATGTGAATAGGGCCCTAGTTCTACTGCATCACGCGTCAGGCTGCTTTCAGTTATTTTGCGAGTGACTTCATAGCCATTTACCGAATCCAGGCAATTCAGAATCCGATATCCATCACTGGACAGCTCTGCCACATCTCCTTCCTCAAGATACACGATTCTCTGCGTAACCTGCACCAGTGCAGAGGCATCAGAAGCCGCGTAAATCCCATCATCATCTATCCCAAGTAAGAGCGGGGCTCCATTTCTGGCTACGATAATACGATCCTGGCGCGATTCCTCCATCACAGCTATCGCATATGCGCCTTGCAACTCATCAAGGGAACGGCAGACTGCTTCCAGTAAATCGTTGGTCTTACAGAGGTAAGATGAAATCAGGTGAGCAATCACTTCGGTATCGGTATCCGACAGAAACTCAAATCCATCCTGTTGTAAACGTTGCCGAAGAGTTTCGTGATTTTCGATAATGCCGTTATGTACAACAGCAATCTTTTTTTGATCACCTGAGAAATGAGGGTGAGCATTACGTTCAGAAGGTACGCCATGTGTCGCCCAGCGAGTATGTGCAATACCAGTAAGTCCCGATGTTTTTCCGCTATCGACCAGTTTGCTCAGTTCAGAAACACGGCCTGTTGTCCGTAGTCTGTGCAACATGCCATCCGCCACCACGATTCCAGCTGAATCATAGCCACGATACTCAAGTCTGGATAATCCTTCCAGTAAAAAAGGTACAACATCGTTTTTTGCAATCGCACCCACAATACCGCACATAGCCAGACCCCTACTCAATCCTGTTATTCAAACAACCTCAATTCCTGTCTTTCCTCGGCCGTTTCCAGTTAGCGATACTCGTTTGTTTGGTCCGAGATAATGTAAGCTGACCTTCAGGCGTATCGCGCGTAATCGTCGAACCGGCCCCAATCGTCGATCCTCTCGCCACCGTTACCGGAGCAACCAGCTGTGTATCAGAACCAATGAATACATCATCCTCGATAACGGTCCGGTGTTTAAATGCTCCGTCATAATTACACGTGATTGCACCGGCACCAATATTGACCCGCCTGCCCATTTCAGTATCACCTACATAACTGAGATGATTGACCTTGCTCTCCGATGCAATATGGCTATTTTTGATCTCCACAAAATTCCCGACATGAACGGCATCATCGAGCTGTGTCCCTGGCCGGATACGGGCGTATGGACCAATACGGCAATTTTTACCTACTTCTGCATCCTCTATCAGGCTAAATGGATGAACGACTGATCCATCTGAGACAATCACATTCCGGAGTATGCAATTTGCATGGATCTTGACGTTATTACCCAAACGAACGTTACCCTCAAATATGCAGTTAATATCTATTTCAACATCATTTCCACAAACGAGTCGGCCACGTACATCGAAGCGTGCCGGATCAGCAAACATCACCCCCTGCTCCATAAGCCTGTTGGCAGTATCCTGTTGATGAGCACGCTCCAGGATAGACAATTGAATCTTGTCGTTCACACCGGATACTTCCCAATCAGATGCAGGACTGGAAGTTTCGATCGGAATGCCGGCATCCACAGCCATGGCAATGATATCAGTAAGGTAATACTCACCCTGGGTATTGGCATCACTCAGATTATCGAGCCAATTACCTAAACGGCCATTCGGGAGAACCATAATACCGGTATTGATTTCTCGGATTTTCTTCTGTGATTGAGAGGCATCTTTTTCTTCTACAATTGCCTGAATGCGATTTGTTACAGGATCACGCACGATCCGTCCGTAGCCGGTCGGATTGTCCAATTCGACTGTCAACAGGACAAGATTATCTTCACGCGCCTTCTCAATCAAAGCCTTGAGCGTATCACTCTTTACCAGTGGCACGTCACCAAATAAAACCAGCGTTACACCTTTATTACCAAGATAAGGTAACGCCTGTTTTACAGCATGCCCAGTCCCAAGTTGCTGAGCCTGTTTTACCCAGATAAGATCAGAATGATCGCCGATAACTTGGCGAACCAGCTCACCCCCATACCCAAATACCACGCATATTCTTTCCGGCGACAACGTACGAGCAATATCCAGAACATGCGATAAAATTGGTTTTCCTGCCAGAGGATGTAATACCTTGGGTAAAGACGAGCACATTCTCTTACCCATTCCAGCCGCCAATATCACGACATCAACTTGTAACACGAGTTTTAACCCTCTTTTGGATTACTTCATTTGCCACTACGCAAATAAACGTTCTATCTGCGAACCGCAAACTCGCTATTTCTTTTACACAATGACCACTGAAAACACATACATGGTCTTAATGTATAAAAGGAAATGGTTAAAATAACCAGGTTGGATAGAAAAATATTTTAATCTTATAAAAAAAGGGCGACCAATAGTCGCCCTTTTTAACTAAACCCACCATTACAGAACAGTCAGAGAAATCAGTGACCTCTTTTTCTCAACTTCTGAATGGCAGCCAACTGTGCTGTAGCTTCAATCAGCTCAGCTTGTGCACGTGCGTACTCGATTTCAGAAATTTTGTTTTTCATGATCTCCTCCGCTTTCCGTTTGGCTTCTAAAGCCTTGGCTTCATCCAGATCTTTTCCACGCACTGCAGTGTCTGCCAGAATCGTCACAACATCTGGCTGTACTTCAAGCATCCCGCCTGAAACATAAACTTCTTCATCATCCTGAAGCGGTGCTTTCACCCGGACCACACCGGACTTGATACGAGTCAGCATAGGTGTATGTTGAGGAAAAATCCCTACCTCACCCATCACTGCCGGAGCAACAATAAACTCTGCAGGACCGGAATAAATCGATTCCTCTGCACTCACTATATCCAAGTGAAATATCGTACCCATCAATTATCTGTCAGTTAATTTTATGTATTTATTGAATTGATTTGGCTTTCTCAAGCACTTCCTCAATACCACCTACCATGTAGAAAGCCTGTTCAGGAATATCGTCATACTCACCACTGACAATACCCTTGAATCCCTTGATGGTTTCTTTCAATGGTACATATTTACCCGGCGATCCTGTAAAGACTTCAGCAACGAAGAATGGCTGAGAGAGAAATCTTTGTATTTTACGGGCACGACTAACTGACAACTTATCCTCAGGGGACAGCTCATCCATACCCAAAATAGCAATGATATCGCGTAATTCTTTATATCGCTGCAATGTTTGCTGAACTTCACGTGCGGTATTGTAATGATCCTCACCAATAATCAAAGGATCCAGCTGGCGCGAAGTCGAATCAAGTGGATCAACAGCCGGATAAATCCCGAGTGAAGCAATATCCCTGGAAAGTACCACTGTAGCATCAAGGTGACCGAATGTCGTTGCAGGAGATGGGTCAGTCAAGTCATCCGCCGGAACATAAACGGCCTGAATGGATGTAATCGACCCTGTCTTGGAAGAAGTAATCCTTTCTTGCAGCCGGCCCATTTCTTCTGCAAGTGTTGGCTGATACCCTACTGCTGATGGCATACGCCCTAACAGTGCGGAAACTTCAGTACCTGCCAAGGTATAACGATAAATATTATCCACAAAGAACAATACATCACGCCCTTCGTCACGAAATGCCTCAGCCATCGTCAGACCGGTAAGTGCTACACGTAAACGGTTACCAGGCGGCTCATTCATCTGGCCATAAACCAAAGCTACCTTATCCAGTACGTTAGAGTCTTTCATTTCATGGTAGAAATCATTACCCTCACGTGTCCTTTCACCCACGCCAGCAAAAACCGAGTAGCCACTATGCTCGATTGCAATATTACGAATAAGCTCCATCATATTTACGGTTTTACCTACACCGGCACCACCGAAAAGCCCGATCTTGCCTCCTTTCGCAAAGGGGCAAACCAAATCGATCACTTTAATCCCGGTTTCCAATAACTCCGTGGATGCCGACAGCTCATCAAAAGCAGGAGCAGCCCGATGGATAGGCATTAAGGAATTCGCGCCGATTTCTCCCATTTCATCAATGGGTCTGCCAAGGACGTCCATAATACGGCCAAGTGTTTTAGTACCTACAGGAACCGAAATCTGTTTTTGGGTATTAGTAACCATCATTCCACGTCGCAGACCATCGGACGACCCAAGAGCAATAGTCCTGACGACCCCATCTCCGAGCTGTTGCTGCACTTCCAGCGTCAACTCCGATCCTTCCATTACCAGGGCATCATATACTTTTGGTATTTCCCCCGGCGTAAACTCCACATCGATTACTGCGCCAATGCACTGAACGATCTTTCCTTGATGGCTCATCACTTTTCCCTAAATACGAATTTATAATACTTAAACAGCAGCAGCACCGCCCACGATTTCTGACAATTCCTTGGTAATGGCTGCCTGACGAGACTTGTTATAAATGAGCGTCAGCTCATCAATCAGGTTACCTGCATTATCAGATGCCGCTTTCATTGCAACCATCCTTGCCGATTGTTCTGAAGCCATGTTCTCAGCAACTGCCTGGTATACGAGCGCCTCTATATACCTGACCATGATATCGTCGATAACCGGTTTTGCCTCAGGTTCATAAATATAATCCCACGGTGCACGGGTAGGTCTGGCTTCGCCATCCTCACTACTGATACGATCATCAGTCAAGGGAAGAAGCTGCTCCATAACCGGCATCTGCTTCATTGTATTAATAAAGCGGTTATAGAAAATATATACCCTATCCAACTGGCCTTCTGTATATGCATCCAAGACTACCTTGACTGCACCAATCAACCTTTCCATATTAGGTGCATCACCCAACCCGGTTACTTGTGAGATTACCTGAGTACCAAGGCGGCTCATGAACCCCAAACCCTTGTTACCTATGCAGCAAGCATCTACATGATTACCTTCGGTTTCCCACGTTCGAATTTCATTGAGTGCTCTACGCAGCACATTCGTGTTCAACCCGCCACACAAACCTTTATCTGAAGTTACAACAATGATTCCCACTCTTTTAACAGAGTCACGACTTATCAGAAAAGGATGGCGATACTCAACACTGGCATTACTCATATGTGCAGCCACGTTGCGTATCTTCTCGCCATAAGGACGCGCTTTCTTCATACGATCCTGCGCCTTCCTCATTTTGGAAGCGGCAACCATTTCCATGGCACGTGTAATCTTTTGCGTATTTTTAACGCTTTTGATTTTATTGCGTATCTCTCTGCTGCTGGGCATTGGTTAATATGTTCCGTTTTGCTTGAATTCCTGAATGGCTGCTTCTAACGCTTTTTCTGTTTCTGCATCAAGTTCTTTGCTGGCTTCAATCTTATCCAGTATTGCACCATGATGACTGCGAATATGACTTTTCAATGCCGACTCAAAAGCAAGTGCACGCTTTATATCAACATCATCAAAGTAACCCTTGTTTAAGGCAAACAGCGTCAACGCCATCTCTGAAACTTTCAACGTCGCGTACTGGCTTTGTTTCATTAACTCCGTAGCCATTTTTCCACGCTCCAGCTGCTTGCGTGTGGCTTCATCGAGATCAGAAGCAAATTGTGCGAAAGCAGCAAGTTCACGATATTGAGCCAGCGCCAAACGAATCCCGCCACCCAATTTTTTAATCACCTTGGTTTGTGCGGCGCCGCCCACCCGGGATACAGAAATACCAGCATTGATTGCCGGGCGTATCCCTGCGTTAAATAAATCAGATTCCAGGAATATCTGCCCATCCGTAATTGAAATAACATTAGTCGGCACGAATGCCGTTACGTCACCTGCCTGTGTTTCAATGATAGGTAAAGCCGTCAGCGACCCGGTTTTTCCTTTTACCTTTCCACCAGTGGCTTTTTCAACATAATCAGCATTGACTCTTGCCGCTCTTTCCAGCAAACGGGAGTGAAGATAAAAGACATCCCCCGGATAAGCTTCACGACCCGGTGGACGACGCAACAGCAGAGAAATCTGACGATAAGCCCATGCCTGCTTGGTCAAATCATCATAAACAATGAGTGCATCCTGCCCTTTATCACGAAAATATTCACCCATGGTACAACCGGAATAGGGTGCGATATACTGCATAGCCGCTGATTCAGAAGCAGAAGCAACCACGACAATCGTATATGCCATGGCACCAACTTCTTCAAGCTTCCGTACGACGTTTGCAATCGATGATGCTTTCTGACCGATTGCCACATAGATACAGATTACATCCTCACCCTTCTGGTTGATGATTGCATCGATTGCCACTGCCGTCTTACCAGTTTGACGATCTCCAATGATCAGTTCGCGCTGCCCTCTTCCGACTGGAACCATTGAATCAATTGATTTCAACCCTGTCTGCACCGGCTGATCTACCGATTTACGCCATACGACACCAGGAGCTATCTTTTCTATCGGCTCTGTTCCCTCTGCAGCAATGGGTCCTTTTCCATCTATTGGCTGCCCCAAAGCATTGACGACACGACCTAATAATGCCTCACCTACCGGAACTTCGAGAATTCTACTGGTACATTTAACGATATCTCCTTCTTTCAGATGCTCGTACGCACCCAAGATAACCGCACCGACCGAATCACGCTCCAGATTGAGTGCCAAGCCAAATGTCCCACCCGGAAATTCCAGCATTTCACCCTGCATTACGTCGGAAAGACCATGCACACGAACGATACCATCTGTCAGTGATACAATGGTTCCCTGCGTACGAAATTCCGATGTAACGGAAAGGCCCTCAATTTTACTTTTGATTAATTCACTGATTTCTGATGGATTTAACTGCATTTTTTATAACTCCTAGCTTTTGAGCGCCGTCGCCATGGCTTCCAGCTTTCCGTGCACAGAACTATCGACTACCTGATCACCAATTTTAATTCTTACACCACCAATGAGCTCGCTATCAACACTTACTTCCGCTTTAACTTTTCGCTGAAATTTTGCTTCAAGAATTGAAACAAGCTTTTCCAACTGGCCAGAATCAAGCGGGAATGCCGACACTACTTCAGCCTCCAATATACTTTCGTGCTGCGCTTTAAGCTGTTCAAACAACTCATGGATCTGTGGCATTACCAGCAATCGTTGATTATCGATCAATAGCGATACCAATCGTTTGCCATCCTCATTCAGTTTTTTACCACACACGCTGAAAATAATTTCACGCAACTTTACTGAAGAAATCAGTGGATTACTGATCAGCTCTCTTATCTGAGACTCCCGAACGATTGAATTAACAGCATCAAGCGTCTCTGACCAGGAAAACAAAGACCCACTTTCCCTAGCAAGCTTGAAAACTGCTTCTGCGTATGGTCGTGCAATTGTTATCGCTTCAGCCATTTATTTTAACTCTGCCTCTATTGATGCCAGCAAATCTGCATGAACCTTGGCATTCACTTCCCGACGAAGAATTTTTGATGCACCTTGCACCGCCAACCCTGCTACCTGCTGACGCAAAGATTCACGCGCACTGAAGGTTTCATGCTGAATTTCCGCCTTGGCTCCCGCTATGATTTTTTCCCCTTCAATCCGGGCATTTTGCTTGGCTTCCTCTATGATGTCCGAAGCTCTTTTTTCCGCCTGAATAACGATCTCACTCGCACGTTGCTTAGCTTCCTTCAGCACTTCCGATGAACGCTGACTGGCAAGCTCCAACTCTTTTTTACCACGCTCACCTGCCGCCAAACCATCCGCTATTTTCTGCTGACGTTCCTCTATCGCACGCAACAGATACGGCCATACAAACCTGGCGGTGAACAATATAAACAGGGAAAAGGCTATTGCTTGCGAGATCAATGTGAAATTTATATTCATAACAACCCTTTATTCATTCACCTCGGTAACAAATTCAATAGACTACTTACTGAATAACAGCCAGCAGCGGATTACCAAACGCAAATAACATTGCCAGACCCACGGCGATAATGAACGAAGCATCGGTCAGCCCCAGAAGCAGAAATACCTTGCCTTGCAGAGTTGGAATCATTTCAGGCTGACGAGCCGCACCTTCCAGAAATCTACCGCACATCACACCCACACCGATACAAGCACCCGCAGCACCCAGACCAATCATCAGCCCGATACCGATCCCTGTATACGCCTGAATCATTGCAAGAAATTGAGCGTTTTCCATATTTTTTCCTCTAGTTCAAGTTGATAACAAAAATCTTACTAATTAATGCGATTCATGAGCCATTGAAAGGTAAACCACCGCCAACATCATAAAAATAAATGCCTGCAAAACCACAATCAATATATGAAATATCGCCCAACCAGCGCCAAGTATGGCGCCAAAAAATGTACCGGTTACGCCTGTCGCCGCCCACATTCCCAACAGCATAAAAATAATCTCACCAGCGTACATATTTCCGAACAACCGTAACGAATGTGACAACGGCTTCGAAATATACTCAATCACATTAAGTAACAGATTAAAGGGCCATAACAACGGATTCTTACCAAATGGAGTACATACCAGCTCTGTAACCCACCCCCCAAATCCTTTAACCTTGATAGCAAAATAAATGGTCAGTATCCAGATAGACAACGCCAGCGCAAAGGTTGTATTGACATCGGCAGTTGGCACACTTCTCCAGTTATGGAGCCCAAAAATATGCTCATAAATCCATGCCATGATGTCGATAGGCAGAAAATCCATCGCATTCAACAGAAGAACCCAGACAAATATAGTCAACGCTGCAGGAGCCACAAATGCGTGGCGATTTCCATGAAATGTCGTCTTTACCTGATCATCAATAAATTCGATCAATAACTCAACGAATGCCTGTGTCTTGCTGGGAACTCCTGATGTGGCTTTTCTGACAACCATCCAGATCAAACCCAGACTGACCACCCCAAGCAGCACCGACATGAACAGCGTATCTGTATGCAACACCCAGAACGCACCATCACCAACACTAATTGTGTGATTTGTCAGATGGTGCTGTATATATGTTGTAGGATTTAACTCAGCTTCTGAAGACATTTATTTACCCTTACACACTTTTGATCAGAGCATTTTATTTATTTAATTTTTCAGGCACAAACACTGCCATGCTTGATATCAATACAGCAACGACAAATGAACCAATAAACATGACAGGCTGCAAACCCTCGAATATCGCGAATACGGCCCAAAGCGACATTATGATTATGAATATCTTTACAGTTTCAGCACGTAAAGCAGTACGCAAAGTTCCACTCGCTGAATAACCGCTGTGCCTCGATACCAGAATCGCATATACCGCCCCGGCAATCACACTGATGATTGCACCGAGAAATCCTGAAATTGCAGCATTCACTCCTGAAAGCAGGCCACACAAAACGGCAGCCAGTATTGCAAACGCCAGCTGCCAGAATATAATGATTTTTAACGGCCTGCTTTTAATCGGGAACATTCACTCCAACGGGCACAGCAAGAAGAAATGCCGCAACAAAAAGTGCGGCGATTCTACCTTGATCACCTTACCTAGTCAATCAATGCAAAAGGGCAATATCATTTTTGATTCGTGGCTTCTATCTCGAGTTTCTGGAATCCCCGGATTACCAGTGCTTCTGTACGCTCAAATGCATTTTGGCAGTATTACGCATATAGATATAACTCCTCTCCAGAAAGTATCTAATTTTTTGAAGTTTATCCGCCGATCAAGTAAAATTACACAGCCTGATATCCAGGCATCTTCAAAAAAGAAGACCGTTTTATGCGATCGTCATCATGACATGCATATTTGTTAATCCCTTGCCTTACTTGTTTAATGTAACCAGAAGGCTTTACCTATAAGGAAATCATGAGGCATTACGAAATCGTATTTATTGTCCACCCTGATCAGAGTGAGCAAGTATCTGCGATGACTGAGCGCTACAGCAATATCGTCACTGGCAGATCCGGAAAAATTCACAGGCTGGAAGATTGGGGACGCAGGCAGTTAACCTATCCTATACAAAAGCTGCATAAAGCACATTACGTGCTGATGAATATCGAGTGCGACCAAGAGTCCTTGAATGAACTGGAACACAGCTTTAAATTTAACGACGCCATCCTTCGTCATCTCGTCATTCGTATGAATGGCCCGATCACAACCCCTTCTCCGATGATGCAGGAAGGAAAATCCAGACCACCCCATTCCTCAGATGAGGATAGTGAGAATACTGCTCCAGCCAAAGCAAAAACGGCTGATTCTCCCGGCGAAGATACCCGAACAACCGAGGAAAGTGATCCCAAACCCTGATCCGGAATCATCGATCAACCGGAATCAGGTGATTATCAGTGGAACAATCACTGATCTGGCTTCACCTCGTTATACACCTGCCGGCCTCATGATTGCCGAATTCAAGCTGAGTCATTGTTCAAATCAGCAGGAAGCAGGTATTCAACGTAGAATCGAGTTTGAATTTGAAGCGATCGCCATAGCAGAAACAGCTGAAAAAATTATTCGTATAGGATCTGGCAGTAACGTCGAAATTACCGGTTTCATTGCTAAAAAAAACCGTTTGAGCAATCAGCTGGTTTTACATGTACGTGACACCCGGATCATCTGAAATAAAATACCAGACACGCACTAGTGGAGAAACGATATGAGATTCTCAAGAAACAAGGATGCAGACAAAAGGATGAAAGACCGGATGGCAAACCGGCCTCTTTTCAAACGCAAGAAATTTTGCCGTTTCACTGCTGAAGGAATCAAGCATATCGATTATAAAGATATCGATTTACTGAAAGACTTCGTCAGTGAAAACGGTAGGATCATTCCAGCCAGAATTACCGGCACGCGTGCATATTATCAGCGGCAGTTGAACCTCGCCATCGAGCGCGCCCGCTTTCTTGCACTGCTACCTTATACTGATCAGCACTAAGCAACCAGGAGAGACAACATGCAAGTAATTTTGTTGGAAAAAATCGCCAAATTGGGCTCACTGGGCAGTATCGTAAACGTCAAACCGGGCTATGCCCGCAATTATCTGATCCCACAAGGAAAAGCCAGAAGAGTAACCGAGAAGGTCATTGCCGAGTTTGAAGCACAGCGCGCGGAACTGGAGAAAAAGCAATCCGAGATTTTAGCAGCTGCCAGCGCACAAGCAGCCAGACTGGATGGCTTGCTCGTTCAGATATCCCAGAAAGCAGGAGTAGATGGCAAGCTTTTTGGTTCGGTTACCAGTGCAAATATCACTGAGGAATTGCGCAAGCAGGATTTTCCAGTTGAAAAATCCATGATTCGCATGCCTGAGGGACAAATCAAACAGATAGGTGATTATACAGTCACCGTTGTACTTCACAGCGAAGTATCGGCACATATTACCGTATCAGTATTGGGCGAAACGACAATCTGATATCCCTGGTAAGCATCAAACAAAGAAAGGACTGTCTCTGGTCCTTTTTTTGTTTCCGCATCAAAATGGTACTATCCTGATTCTGCTCTTAGCCCTTAATCGTCCCCATGAATCAACTCACCAGCAGCTTTATCCAGAACCTTGCCGAAGATAATATCTATAAACTTCCGCCACACTCTATCGAGGCTGAACAATCCGTCCTGGGCGGGCTCATGCTGGATAATCAGGCCTGGGATAAAGTAGCGGACATCATCATCGAAAGTGACTTTTATCGTCAGGATCATCAACTCATTTACCAGCATATCTCCCGGCTCATAGAGCAGAACAAACCGGCAGATGTCATTACCGTTGCCGAATCTCTCGAAAATGCAGCCCAACTGCAACATGCAGGAGGGCTGGCCTATATCGGTGCCATTGCACAGAATACCCCGTCTGCAGCCAACATTCGCCGGTACGCAGAAATTGTCCGGGAACGCTCGATCATGCGCAAGCTGGCACAAGTCAGCACACAAATCACTGACTCGGCCTACAACCCGGCAGGCCGCTCAGCAGGTGATCTGCTGGATGAAGCGGAAAGCAGAATATTTGAGATTGCAGAACAAAGTGCACATGGCAAACAGGGATTTGTCGATATCCAGCCACTGCTGAAACAGGTAGTAGAGCGAATCGAAGTACTCTATAACCGCAGCAATCCCAGTGATATCACCGGTATCCCCTCTGGTTTCAATGACCTCGACCAGAAAACTTCCGGCTTCCAGCCCGGCGATCTGATTATTGTTGCCGGACGGCCTTCGATGGGAAAAACAGCCTTTGCTCTCAATATCGGTGAGCATGTCGCACTGGAAACCAGCAAACCGGTAGCCGTGTTCAGCATGGAAATGGGAGGTGTGCAGCTTGCCATGCGTATGCTGGGATCCATCGGCCGACTGGATCAGCATAAAATGCGTACCGGCCAACTGAATGATGATGACTGGCCGAGGCTTACCCACGCACTGGGTAAACTGAATGATGCACCGATATTCATCGATGAAAGTGCAGGATTAAACTCTCTGGAACTGCGCGCCCGCGCCCGGCGCTTGTACCGGCAACATGAAGGGCTGGGGCTCATCATTATCGACTACCTGCAACTGATGTCAGCCACCTCACCCGGCAGTGAAAACCGTGCTGCCGAAATTTCGGAAATTTCACGCTCACTGAAAGCACTGGCAAAAGAACTGCAGGTTCCCGTAATCGCTTTGTCACAGTTGAACCGTGGCCTCGAACAACGTCCCAACAAACGCCCGATCATGTCTGATTTGCGTGAATCAGGCGCCATCGAACAGGACGCCGATGTGATCCTGTTTATTTATCGGGATGAAGTTTACAACCCGGATACTCCAGACAAAGGTATCGCAGAAATCATCATAGGCAAGCAGCGTAACGGGCCGATTGGCAAGGTCGATCTCACCTTTCTGGGAGAATTTACCAGATTCGAGAACTGCGCCCGCACTGCTGATTACTATTGAGATACTGATCTGGCGCGTATCCGGATAATCAGCTTATATCCATACGGCGGTATTGAATGGCTTCCGCCACATGTTTTCCCAGAACAGGCTCACTGCCTGATAAATCCGCAATGGTTCGAGCCAGTTTCAGTATCCTGTGATAAGCCCGTGCCGACATATTCAGGCGAGTCATAGCCCGTTCCAGCATGCATTTACCCTCTGCATCCGGATGACAAAGTTTTTCTATCTCCTGCACCCTCAGCTCCGTGTTGGGTACATTTTGACGATCCAACTGACGCTGCCGGGCAACAGTCGTCCTTGACCGGATAACGGCACTCGGTTCACCCGGCCCCGGGCGCAACAAATCTTCCTTCGGCAAAGCAGGCACTTCGATCTGAATATCGATACGATCCAGCAGCGGGCCAGATATTTTGCCGCGATAGCGCGCCACCTGATCAGGCGTACAACGGCACTTTCCCTCGTAATGCCCGAGATAACCACAGGGGCAGGGGTTCATCGCAGCGATGAGCTGGAATCTGGCCGGAAAATCTGCGCGCTGTGTAGCTCGTGAAATGGTAATGTAACCGGATTCGAGCGGTTCACGCAGCACTTCCAGCACTCGCCGGTCAAATTCAGGCAGCTCATCGAGAAATAAAACACCATTCATTGCCAGTGAAATCTCACCCGGACGTGGAATACCCCCTCCACCGACCAGTGCTACCGCAGATGCCGTATGATGCGGTGCCCGGAAAGGGCGACGCTTCCAGTCAGTCAAATTGAATCTGCCGCTGCCCAAAGATTGAATGGCAGCCGATTCAAGCGCCTCCTGCCCGGTCATGGGCGGCAGAATACCCGGTATACGCCGTGCCAGCATGGATTTACCGGTACCTGGCGGCCCGATCATCAGCACACTGTGACCACCTGCTGCCGCAATCTCCAATGCACGCTTTGCCTGCATCTGGCCTTTGACCTCTCCCATATCCGGGTAGCTGCCTGCAGTTTCCTCATCATTCGGCTTGGTACTGTAGGGTTCCCACGCTTTCTGACCGGTCAAATAAGCGCACAACTGCAACAATGAAGTAGCGGGATAAATCTTCGCCTCCTGAACCAGCGCCGCTTCCCCGGCATTCTGTTCCGGCAACACGAAACCGCGACCTGAACGGGATGCACTGTAGGTCATGGCCAATGCACCACGAATGGGACGCAGCCGGCCATCGAGTGATAATTCTCCCGCCCATTCGTACTGATTCAGCCTGTCTGCGGGAATTTGCCCACTGGCAGCCAATATACCCAAGGCGATCGGCAGATCGAAACGCCCGCTTTCCTTGGGTAAATCAGCTGGAGCCAGATTGACGGTAATCCGCCGTGCAGGAAATTTGAAACGCCCGTTCAGTATGGCAGCGTGTACTCTATCCTTACTCTCTCTGACTTCCGTCTCAGGGAGACCAACAATGGTAAATTTTGGAAGACCATTGGAAAGATGCACCTCAACAGTTACCAGAGGCGCGTCCATGCCACATAATGCACGGCTGTAAAGAATGGCCAGTGACATGGAGAAGATCGATCACTCAAACAAAATACAAGTGTCGCTTATCAACATCCTGCACAACTGGCGCCCGTTATTACCCGTTACGGTTGTGTTTCGCAACAGGCATCTCCCGTTTCATTCGATGAAACCACTTCTGCCGGCTGCTGTAATTGTTGTTCCAGTTTGCGTACTTTTTCTTCCAGTTCAGCCAATTTGATACGTGTGCGTTTAATAACCTCCTGCTGCACATCGAATTCTTCGCGTGTAACCAGGTCCAGCCGTGCAAAGGCACCGGTCAGCATGGCCCGCATATTTTTCTCGACATCTCTGGCTGGACTGCTGGCCAGAATTTCGTTTACCTTGCTGCCGATCTCGTTTAACACATTTTTATCCAACATCTCTTCTCTCTCCATTAAAATTTCAAAGTCTTATCATCGGCTTCCGGGATAAAATCTCATATTTTCAATCAACAGGCAAACACAAATCAGCAGCTTCCGCCTCAATCGGCAATCAATATAAAAGCTGCTTCCTCTACCTTAACCAATCAGCTTCGATGGATCGTCTGCAACTTCTGGAATACTGGCTGAAAGCCCTTTATCCCGATCAGCCCTGCACTTTGTCGCCTGCCTCGGCGGATGCCAGTTTTCGCCGCTATTTTCGTGCATCTCTTCCCGGAAAAACACTGATCGTGATGGATGCTCCGCCACAGCAGGAAGACTGCCGGCCGTTCTTGCATGCAGCCAGCATTTTTTCCCGTGCATCCGTTCATGTACCCGCCATCGTCGCACAAGACCTGAATCAAGGTTTTTTACTGCTGTCCGACCTCGGCACCACCACTTACCTGCAGGCACTGACTGCAGCCCCTGAAAATGCCAACCGGCTTTACCAGGATGCCATTGACGCATTGATCAAAATCCAGTGTGCCAGCCAGAAAAATATATTCCCCGAGTACGACCGGATACTGCTTTCCCGCGAGCTGGAGCTTTTTCCTGACTGGTACATGACACGACACCTGCACGCCCCGCCGGACGATGATCAGAAAAATACACTAAAGACCGTTTTCAACCTGATTCTCGCTAATAATCTCGCACAACCGCAAGTGTTCGTACACCGAGACTACCACAGCCGCAATCTGATGGTATCCACCCCCAACCCGGGAATCATCGATTTTCAGGATGCCGTTCTGGGGCCCATCACCTATGATCTGGTATCCCTGTTCAAAGATGCCTACATACAATGGGAAGAAGCACAAATACTGGACTGGATGATCCGCTACTGGGAAAAAGCGCGCCACGCCGGACTGCCGGTTGCAACCGATTTCTCGATTTTCTACCGGGATTTTGAATGGATGGGAGTACAGCGGCATCTCAAGGTACTGGGAATCTTTGCCCGACTTTGCTACCGGGATAACAAGCCCACCTACCTGCAAGACATGCCCGCAATCATGCAATATCTGCGGCAAACCTGCGAACGCTACAGTGAGCTCCATCCATTGAGCCGATTGCTGGATCGACTGGAAGACAGGCAGGCTGAAACCGGCTACACATTCTGATTGAATCCATCACAGATGTTCAAAATCATGATACTGGCTGCAGGCAAGGGAAAGCGCATGCAGCCGCTCACCGATACCTGCCCCAAGCCTCTGCTGCAGGTGGGCGGAAAAATGTTGATCGAGTACCATCTGGAAAAACTGGCGCAGGCAGGCTTCACCAATGTGGTCATCAACCACGCCTACCTCGGCAGCATGATCGAAGCTGCACTGCAGGATGGCAAACGCTATGGCCTCCATATCCACTATTCACCAGAAACCCTTGTACTGGAAACTGCGGGCGGAATTGCCAACGCATTACCCCTGCTCACCACCCCCGATAAAAACCAGCCATTTGCTGCCATCAACGCCGATATTTTCTGTGACATGGATTTCTCTATCCTGCAGCCGGTTCTGCAATCCATGCAATCACACCCGACACACACGGTGGCACACCTGATTCTGGTGGATAACCCCCCTCATCACCCTGAAGGAGACTTTTTCCTACACGACGATACCGGCAAACTGGTTGAATCAGCTCGCCCTGATTGCCAGAAACTCACTTTCAGTGGTATTGGGGTCTATCATCCGATACTTTTCGAAAATGTGCCCTCCGGCCGAGCCGAGAAACTCGCCCCCCTACTGCGCCAGGCCATTGCTGCCGGGAAAGCCACCGGCTCATATTTTCCGGGCTTGTGGTTGGACATCGGCACCCCTGAACGCCTGCATCAGCTCGATACCACGCTCAACCGTTCGGACCGACACACGTAAAGCCGGCAGTTCCTCATAAAAAATAGATAGAATCATCTGGTTACTACTGATTTATGCCAAAAACAAAAATGAAAGCATTCCCGCACACCTGCTTAAAGCAATTAAGGAAAAAATAACATGCCAATGACCGAAAAAGAATTGAAGGAACGTGATGCCAAGCGCGATCTGGGTGCCGAACTGCTGGAATCCGTCGTACAAATGAAATCAGGGCATGCGGGCCGGATTCATAAAGTTGAAATTTCCCCTGTTACTGCAGCACGACTGAAATCCGGCCTGTCACAGGCTGATTTTGCCAGACTGTTAGGCGTATCAATCAGAACCTTACAGGATTGGGAACAAGGTCGCCGTCAACCGAGTGGCGCAGCCAGGACATTAATTACCATTGCCGAACGCCGGCCTGATGTACTGAAAGAAATTACCTTATAGCGGCTTGTTTTCAGTAGATATCGAATTAAAAATAATCACCTCTAACGATAGGTCGTATAGAACGAGCCCCCATACGGTACAGAAAGAACAAAAAAACGGCTAGTATCGTCAAAAATCGTATTTGTTCGTGTACAGGAGATGCGCACAGGCAAAGGTCACAATATCGAAATTAAACAAAGTCAAATGGCTCAAACCCTAAACAATAATCGACTTTAGTCGATTATTTGTAGTAGTTGAGATCTGATCTGACAGTTACCCGATTTGACGAGTGCCTGTTAGATCAGATTCAGTTATTCAATTCGGTAATTTTATCGT
>NZ_FUWK01000075.1 GCF_900167395.1 Nitrosomonas europaea | reverse complement strand
TGCGGGCGCTCCCGTGTAATATCTGTCCCATAATTCCTCCTGTGTCGGTAGCAAATCATACAATACACCATCACAATGCGGGACCAAACAGCTAACGTCTAGACGTTCATCATCGTAATGCAATTTGACATCCAATTGTTGCGCAAACCGGGCCCCTGGCGCACTTTTCCACCTGGCTTTTCCAATATATTCGTTAATGTCATAGCCGGCTGTGTGTTTGCTGCGATCTATATCATGAAAACCATTGCTTTTGCCTTGATACGTTTCGAGCAGGAAGCCAAATTGCCCGAAAGCGGCTGCATCGAAGGTGCCTCCATAGTGGGCATGGATTTTGCGTGTTCTAAATGCTCCAACTTCAACGTTAACCGCACCAGTTAACTTATCAGGAATCGGAGTAGAGATCACGTTGACCGCACCAGATGTGGTATGGGGTCCATGCATGAGCACTTCTGGTCCCTTCAATATTTCAATGCTGCTGATTCGTCCAACATTGGGAAAATAATAAGCTGAAGGGTTGGAGTAAGGTGACATTGCCGCCGGGATACCATCTTCTAATACAGAAATACGATCACTGCGGCCAGCTGATGATGCACGAACGCCTATACGAGGAAACATACCCAGCCCATCTTCCTCTCTTACATATACCCCTGGCACGCCACGCAGGACTTGATTGATATTGGTATGTTTGAATTTATTCAATTCTTCTGCAGACAGAACATAAGCTGACCCCATTGAACTTTGTGGATTCTCAGGATTTGCTATGATCTTGACCGGTTCCAACATGGTGGGAGGGCTACCAGCATTATTATCATCAGTGGCAGGAGTGACTAAGTCTTGTGCAAACACTGGCTGTAAACTGACACCGAATGCACAGGCAAGGACAAGAGAAAGTTTTGTATATTGATAGGGGTTGACAATAGTGAATGGAATGGAAATATTCATTGGCTTTGATCCCTGGGTTGTTAATAACTGAATAACTGGTATCAGAGCACCACATACTGCAGATCATGCAAGGAACACCGAGCATACAATTTCCCCTTTGTTACGTTTCTTAGAGGAAATACGATTGATGATGTGAGCGATACTGATTTGCATTAAACTACAGGGGCATTTGTCAGAATACTGTCAGATTTGCCCATGAATACTCATTCTCTCGTACCTAATTACGGTATTAGTGCCAGACAGTGCTACGAACCGATTCGTGTTCTGATTGTGGACGATCATATCGACTTGATCAGCAATGTTTTCGCCTACCTGGAAAACAAGAACTTCATTCTCGATGCAGCCAGAGATGGTGAATCCGCTTTGGAATTGAGCAGTAATGGGCAGTATGATGTGCTGATACTCGACTGGATGTTGCCCAGGCTCAACGGATTGCAAGTGCTCCAGCGTTTGCGGGCGGCTGATGTGGATACTCCGACGCTGATCCTCACTGCCAAGAGTGATATTCCTGATAAGCTTTCTGGATTCGCTGCTGGTGCTGATGATTACCTGACGAAGCCATTCCTGATTGCAGAGCTTGAGGCCAGAATCTTAGCTTTGCATACAAGAAGGATAGGGCGTGCGAAAATCTTGCGGGTAGGTTCCCTCATCTACCATCTCACATCACAACAAGTGATGCGAGATGGCAGTATCATTCATCTTCACAGTGGTTCTCGGAAATTACTACAAGTCTTGATGAGGGAGAGCCCGAACGTGGTAACGAAGGACCGCCTGGAAAGTCTACTCTGGGGTGAGGATCGACCCGATAGAGACCTTTTACGTACACACATCTACGAGTTACGCAAAAGCATCGACGGTGATTATCCATTGAAGTTCGTGCAAACTGTTCCCAAGGTTGGCTATCGGATTGTCGATCCAGAGCTTGGTCCATGATTAATCGTTCGCGCCTGAGAAGACTGATCGTTATCAGCCTGGTCAGCTATACGGTCGTGCTGTCACTGACAGTTTCGCTACATGGGTACTTAGTCAACGAGTATATCGAAGAGCTGATATGGGAGTCGATGCTGGAGAGTGAGATGGCCTATATCAAGCGGAAAATTGCCCAGGATCCAGAATATGATTGGTCGGGCCTTGATCGGTTCCACTGGTATGACGAGCATCGAGACTCGTCCATACCACCGCAATTCCAGGCATTGCCAGCCGGTATGCATGACGAGGTCAGAATTGATGGTAGTGAGTTTGCGATATTGATAGAAGATGGCCCGGAAGGGCGCAAAATATTGGCACTTGATATCACCGATCTTGAGAACAGGGAACTCATGATTGCTTTTGCCATTGTCGCCTCTACCGTATTGCTGATTACAGTTCTTACTCTGCTTTCTTTCTACAGCGTCGATCGGCTGCTGCGGCCATTGACACGCATGGCAGATGAAATATCGAACCTCAGCCCTGATGGCGAAGGACCAAAAATTCCTATTGGCGATAAGGATGCTTATGTGTAGTAGTTGAGATCTGATCTGACAGTTACCCGATTTGACGAGTGCCTGTTAGATCAGATTCAGTTATTCAATTCGGTAATTTTATCGT
>NZ_FUWK01000046.1 GCF_900167395.1 Nitrosomonas europaea | reverse complement strand
TGACCAAATCTTTGCGGCCCTTACCGGAAAAATTCCACGGGCTGGCCGATCAGGAACAGAAATACCGGCGCCGGTATCTCGATCTGATCACGAATGAAGATACACGCAGGGTGTTTGCGATTCGTTCGAAGATCATTCAGGCGATCCGTGAGTTCCTCGTCGATCGGGATTATCTCGAAGTTGAAACACCGATGATGCATTCCATTCCCGGCGGTGCCACTGCGCGTCCTTTTGTAACTCATCATAATGCGCTGGATATGTCCCTGTATCTGCGCATTGCCCCGGAACTTTACCTGAAGCGGCTGGTGGTGGGCGGTATGGAAAAGGTTTTTGAAATCAACCGGAATTTCAGGAATGAAGGGATATCTACCCGCCACAATCCTGAATTTACCATGCTGGAGTTTTATGAAGCTTATCAGGATCACAATTATCTGATGGATCTGACGGAATCCATGCTGCGTGAAGTCGCGTTGAAAGTATCGGGAACAACTCGCATCGTTTATCAGCAGCGCGAAATGGATCTGGCACAACCTTTCGCCCGGCTGACCATTGCGCAGGCGATCCTGAAATATCATCCCGAATATTCTGATGCACAGCTCAATGATCGGGATTTTCTTACTAAAGCGCTACAGGCAAAAGGGGTTACTGTAAACCCTGATAGTGGAATTGGCGGGCTGCAACTGGCTCTTTTCGATGAAACGACCGAGCACTTGCTGTTTGAGCCGGTATTTATCGTTGATTATCCGGCTGAGGTTTCTCCGCTGGCACGTTGTAACGATGCCAATCCGGAAATTACCGATCGTTTCGAGCTTTATATCGCCGGGCGGGAAATTGCGAACGGGTTTTCCGAGTTGAATGACCCTGAAGATCAGGCCAACCGCTTCCTTGAGCAGGCCAGAGCGAAAGAGGCTGGTGATCTGGAAGCCATGCACTATGATGCTGATTATATTCAGGCATTGGAATATGGGCTGCCGCCAACCGCGGGAGAAGGAATCGGGATCGATCGACTGGTGATGTTGCTGACTGATTCCCCCAGCATTCGTGATGTGATTCTGTTCCCGCAGTTGCGCAAGGAAGATTGACCGGCAGGTTGAAAAACTGCTTTACATCAATTTCCGGGGAAGCTTCAGATAGCGGGAATCAGCGCCGATATACTGCTGCATTACATCTCTGATCATTCTGGAGTCTGTATGTCTGGCTACATGGCACGCATTTTTTGTAAAAAGGCAATGCTTTTGCTATTGCTGACTGGAACAGGCATAGCCGGACATATTCCGGTTTCGGATGCCCGGCAGGTTGCAGAGGCAATTGGCGCGGATACATTCACCGGGTATCAGGAAATCAGGGATCGAAGAAAATCCAGGCCGGCAGCCGTACTTTCTTCTACAGAAGCCGGGCAGGATAACAGCGAGTTGAAAAAACCTCCCTATCGCCGTACCAGAAGCACAGATGCGGCAGCAGCATTTATTCCACCGCAGTTACTTGCACCAGGCCGTTGTGGAATTGTTGATCGTATCGAATTCGTGATGCAGCCATATTATGGCGATCCTGGTCGTGTCGATACGTTTATTCCGGGGATGGCAGCCATACCGTATGGTCAGCATGGAGAAAAATTATTTTATGCTGATGTGGCGGTGGCCGGAAGCAGTGGATATTTTCCACCTCACAAGAATATCGTGGAGCCGGTTTATTTCAAAATCGGCTTGCTGGCGGATGATGGCCATTACCATGTCATGACGCAGCGAACTCCCCCTCAATTCCAGACAGGAGAAACTGTCAGGCTTGGTCACTCCGGTTTTCTGGAGAAAGCTGATTGTGTTATGCCTGAACCTGATCAGCACAGGCCGGGCAGGTAAGCGCCTCCAATAAATTTTATCCTTCGTTTCAACTGGATAAGATCCGGGAGATATCTGAAAAAGTGGAGTCAGACATCCGGAGTATCCAGACACAGCCTCAATCAGTTTTACCCCCCTGTTCTCGTTCAAATACGCTTCCGGTCATCAGGAAAAAAATTCTGCATTTCCTGTCTGTTGGCTACATTTCTGTTCAGGCAGATCATGCCTGCGACAAATTGACGCGCGACAATTTGTCACATTCTCAATTCCGATTTTTTAGTTTAAATTTTGCGAATACTGATTTTTTATGTAATCGGAATACAAATTAAAAGCGTGCGCCATTTCCTTTTGCTTATCAAAAGGGTGATCAGTGATACGAATAATCGGAACAAACACGTGGAATAAACAACAGGGAGTTTATATGCGTTTGCCACCGTTAGTTAATCCCGCAGCAGAACTGAGTAAGGATGAGATTTCACGTTACAGCCGCCATCTGCTGATTCCTGAAGTAGGTCTCATAGGCCAGCGTCGGCTCAAAAGCAGTAAAGTGCTGGTGATTGGAGCGGGAGGACTGGGTTCTCCAGTGTTGTTATACCTGGCTGCTGCGGGTGTGGGTACGATCGGGATTATTGATTTTGATGTCGTCGATGAATCCAATCTGCAGCGCCAAATCATTCACGGACAATCCGATATTGGCCGGCCAAAATCGGAAAGTGCATGTGATGCAATTAATGAATTGAATCCGTACGTCAAGGTTAATCTTCATCGTGAACGGCTTGAGGTAGTCAATGCACATGCGGTTATATCGGGGTATGACCTGATAGTCGATGGCACCGATAATTTTGCAACACGCTATCTGGTGAACGATGCCTGTGTGCTGGCTGATAAACCCTATGTGTGGGGATCCATTTTCCGGTTCGAAGGCCAGGTTTCCGTATTCTGGGAAAACGCTCCAGGCGGAAAGGGCCTGAATTATCGGGATTTATACCCTGAACCACCACCGCCTGAAATGGCGCCCTCGTGTGCCGAAGGAGGCGTACTGGGGATTTTGTGTGCTTCCATCGGGGCAATGATGGCAACCGAGGCCATCAAGCTCATCACCGGCATTGGTGAAACCATGCTCGGACGATTGGCTGTTTACGATGCACTGGAAATGAGTTACCGCTTCATCCCATTGCATCGTGCTCCGAACAGGACTGCGATCGATGGGCTGATCGATTACCAGAGGTTTTGCAGCGTCAATCCTGTTTCAGCTACTTACGCGGATACGATTCCGGTAATCAGCGCACGTGAACTGAAAGCAATTAAAGAGAACGGTACGGATGTCCAGCTTATCGACGTTCGTGGAATCGAAGAGTGGGACATCGTGCACATTGAAGGCGCAAAACATATTCCCAAGAGCCGCATCATGTCAGAAGAGGTTCTGGCCGCGATGAACAAGGAGGATTTCATCGTGTTGCACTGCAAGATGGGGATGCGTTCACGTGATGTGCTGCTCGAAATGCAGAAGCAAGGTTTCACCAACGTCAAAAGCCTGGATGGCGGGATTCTCGCGTGGATCAGGGAAGTCGACCAATCGCTGCCGATCTATTAGCAACGGATCACAGAGCTAGTTTCAACCAGTCAAATCGAATTTCTCCAGGTTACAGGGAAAGCGGTAACAACGACCAACAAACTAAGCGGGAGACAAAAATTATGCTGACGATTCATACCAAGCTGATCAGTGCCATGATTACACAGTCATTAAAAGATCACCCCATTGAAACCTGCGGCATTATTGCCGGTCTTGCTGGCTCCAATCTGCCTCTACGCCTGATTCCAATGCGTAATGTCGCACAGTCAGAGAATTTTTTTATGTTTGATCCCCAGCAGCAGTTGCAGGTCTGGAAAGAAATGAGTGCACGTCATGAAGAGCCGGTTGTTATTTATCATTCCCATACTGGCAGCGAGGCATACCCGAGCCGTAGTGACGTTGAGCTGGCTGCCGAGCCGCAGGCCCATTACGTCATTATTCCAACCTGTTCTCCGCATAAGGAAGAAATCCGCAGTTTCCGCATCGTTGATCAGATGGTGATCGAAGAAAGGGTGCAGATCGTCCGGCAATATCAGCCTGAACTGGAATTCCAGATGATGGTGGCTTGATCAACACCGTCTTTAAACCTGAAAACCTCAGTTGATCGCTCCGGATCGATGGTACGTATCGTTCAAAAAATTTTTACTTTTTTGATTACGCGTCGAATGAGAACGTTACATGCTGGATTGCACGGTTTTTCAGGGGTATGGCTACGTTACTCCTCTTAAAACAGCCTCCTCGTTACAAAACCATTTACTGAAAGGGTATTGCGCTTATGTCCATCACAGTCATTATTCCAACCATATTGAGGCCACTCACCCATCAACAGAAACACATTGATATGGAAGGCAGCAGAGTTTCCGAAATCATCGATCACATGGATCAGCAATATCCTGGAATCAAGGAAAAACTTGTTGCCAATGGCAATGCCCATCGCTTCATCAATATATACGTCAATGATAACGACATCCGCTTCCAGGATGGTCTGGCAACCAGCCTGCGTGATGGTGATGTGTTGACGATTCTGCCTGCGGTAGCGGGAGGTTGAACTTATCTGTTTGCTGTTGAGCACCAGAGTGATGATCATGATCAAATCACTGAAAGATTGTACGGTTTCGGGGCCTTTCAGAACGCCCCCGTCTCCTTTTGCCGCAGTGGGATTTTCCCTGAATTACCAGTCCGGCCGGCTGGGGTTGAAAGTGGTCGAGGCTGATGATTACGCTGATCAGGGGACATTCTCTTTTGTTTTCAGGGCACCGCAGGCCAGGCTCGTTAATTGTGTCATAACCGGGTGGAGTGATTGCGATCAACCGGGCGCCATCACCGAAAGCATGATGCAGGCGGCCTGTGGTTTGATGTCGGTGCATGGGCGTTCAACCGGGGCAATTCAGCCGTTCGGACTTCAGTATGTTTCAACCGTTACGACTGCGCTGGCATTGCAAGGTGGCATGGCCGTAGCACTCGGTAATTTACGTGGCCTGGCTGTTTCAGATAGCCATATTTCCATGGCGGCTGCAGCCTTGCTCAGTACTTCGCAATACATTGCCGATGCAACGAGCACATCCTCATCGGAAAATCTGTCATCCGCTGATGCCGATCATTCCCCGGCCCCTCCATTCATATCAGCGGATGGCATCGTTTTCGAACTCGAAACCCTCAATCCGGATCCCTGGCTAAGGTTCTGGACGCAACTGGATATCAGCAGAACGCTGGCTGGCAAGGGCTGGACCGCTTTTCTGCTGCGCTACGCAAAAGCCATCGCACCCATTCCGGGTGAACTTACCCGTGCGGTATCGAAGCTGGGATATGCAGATATTTCCAGGCTTTGCGCGGATGCCGGTATGGCGATATGTCGTGTCCGCACGCTTGATGAAAGGATGGATGACGAACATTTCAAATCAAACTGGCTGAAAGGACCGTGGGTATTCGATTGTGCGGTACCTCAACCAGAATTGCCGTTAACATCCGCCAGTGGTTTACTGCCGCTGAGCGGACTTACTGTAATCGAATCCTGTCGGCGTATTCAGGGGCCGCTGGCCGGGCATTTGCTGGCACTGCTCGGTGCCCGGGTGATTCGTATCGAACCTCCCGGGGGAGATCCGTTGCGCGGGATGCCGCCGGTATCAGAAGGATGCTCGGTACGGTTTGATGCATTGAATCGGCTCAAGGTCATCCGTGAAATTGATATCAAATCTCCCTGCGGGCAGGAGGAAATCACTGAAATGGCAAGACATGCCGATGTGTTCCTGCACAATTGGGCACCTGGCAAGGCGCTTGAGCTGGATCTCGATTACGCTGATCTGAGTCGTGTAAATCCTGCCCTGATTTATGCACACGCATCTGGCTGGTTTACCGATGGCGGGGAAATATCATTACGATCCCCGTCGCTGCCGGGAACAGATTTCATGGTGCAGGCGTATTCCGGCGTTGCACAGAAAATTTCCCGAACTTGCGGCACACAGGGTGGAACATTGTTCACGGCGCTGGATGTGCTCGGTGGAGTCATTGCGGCGCAAGGCATTACTGCTGCCTTGCTCAATCGCCAATTGAATTGTGCAGGGGCTAAGGTGACTTCCTCGCTGCTGGGTGCGGCAATATTGTTGTGTAGTGATGATTTTCAGAACCGGCACGATTTCTTCGACTGTGTTCCGCCCGCGCAAAGTGTGCTCAATCGGGTTTTCGAGACGGGAAAGGGAAAAATTGCGATCGAATGTCTCGATGATGACACATTACTACGGCTGATGCAGACATTGGATTTGTCTGCTGGAGATAAGAGTGAATTATGGCAACGGCTGGGTAGATCCTTTCTGGGCAAGACTGCTGCAGAATGGCTGGTTGTTCTGCAGCAGGCTGCTGTACCGGCAGCCATCGTTATCGAAGATCTTAATGACCTGCATGGTGATCCCCGTCTGAAACCGTATCTTGAGATCGGTTCGTATACCAGAGTCACTTCACCCTGGAGGTTTCAATGAATCACGCCGGCATTATCGATCTGGTTCCTGCCGAGGTTCGCCAACAGTGGACAAATGATGGGATTTATCCTGATAAATCCTTATTTGACCTGTTTTGTGAGCATGCGCGGAAAAATCCTGAAAAACCGGCTGTGGTCACGCTGGACCACACCCTAACCTATCGGCAGTTGCTGCACAAAGTTACCCGTCTGGCGAACAGTTTACGGCATCTGGGGGTGGTTGCCGGCGATGTCATTGCTTATCAGCTGGCCAATAGCGCGCATCACTGCGCAATTGATCTGGCTGCGGCAGCATTGGGTGCCATCGTTGCACCTTTCCCGCCAGGACGCGGACGCCTTGACATTCAATCGCTATTGCAGCGATGTGATGCGCGTGTAATCGTGGTTGAACCCTTGTTCCTGCAACAGGATTTATGTGAACTGATCGAATCACTGCGGCCTGCGTTACTGTCGCTGCGGATACTGGTGGTGGATGGTGTGGCACGAACAGGCTGGCACACGCTGAACGACCTATTTCAATCCCGGCCGATTGCTACCGAAGAACTGCCTGATGTCGATCCTGATTCACCCGCACGTTTCCTGATTTCTTCCGGAACTGAAGCAGATCCCAAATGGATTGCTTATTCCCATAACGCACTGGCGGGCGGGCGTGGACGTTTCCTGCAGCATATTCACACGCGGGACAAAGATTTCCGTGCGCTTTATCTGGTGCCACTGGGAACGGCTTTCGGCTCGTCAGCGACATTCGGTGTGTTGTCCTGGATGGGGGGAACCCTGATTATGTTGCCGCGGTTTGATGTTGTGGCAACGATTCGGGCGATTGGGCAACTCAGACCAACGCATGTTTTTGGTGTTCCGACCATGTTTCAGCGCATTGCAGCTGATCCGGACCTGGCGAAGATCGATATTTCCAGCCTGGTTGCAATCGTCAGTGGCGGTGCAAAAATCGATGAAACCTCGATCCTGCGTTGCTGTGGCGCATTCGGATGCAGTTTCATCAATCTGTATGGTTCAGCTGATGGCGTGAATTGCCATACGATGCTGGACGATAATATGACTACCGTTCTGCATACAACCGGCCGTCCTAATCCCGAGGTATGCTCGATCAGAATTGTCGATGATCGGAAGAACGAACTGGCGCAGGGCCAAACTGGTGAAATTGCTGCGCGCGGCCCCATCACGCCTATGCAATATGTCAATAATCCCGAGCTGGATGCGTTGTACCGCGATGCCGAGGGTTGGGTGTATACCGGAGATCTCGGATTTATCGATGAACAGGGTAATCTGGTACTGACCGGCAGGAAAAAGGAAATCATCATTCGTGGTGGTATCAACATCAGCCCGGCGCAGATTGAAGATATTGCCGCATCCCATCCCGCTGTCGTCAGCGCAGCCTGCATCCCGGTAGAGGATGAAGATCTGGGACACCGTGTCTGCCTGTGCCTGGTGATGAGCGAAGGTGCCGAGCGGCCATCGTTGGCGCAATTTGCCCGTTTTTTGCTCGATCGCGGTCTGGAGCAAAACAAACTACCCGAGTATCTGCGCTATTTGAGACAACTGCCGCTCAGTCCGGCAGGAAAAGTCGATAAAAAGCAGTTGATTGCCGAACTGGAAAATACGCAATTCAAGAGTAATGCTGCGGTGGTCAGTAGAGTGGATTTTTCAGCAAGGATGCACTGATGTTACCGGCATTCAGCAGTGGTCACAGAGAAACAGCCAGGGTATTGGCGCAGAAAGTCAGGGAATTTGTCGACGAGATCATCATTCCGAACGAGCCGCAACTTTCCCGGCCGGGTGCACAGGCGTTGCAGTTGCAATCCGATCTGGCACTTGAAGCCAGACAGGCCGGTTTGTACGGTTTGTTCTATCCGCTATCGCATGGTGGAAAAATTGCCTCTCTGGAAGATTATTTGCTGGTTGCGGAACAGGAGGGACGCACAGAATTTTCCCAGGCGATCTTTGCCAGTCATACCGCCCTCGATGCGCATATGTTGTCGCGATTCGGAAACGCAATCATCCGGCAGCAGTTTCTGCAACCGATGGCAAACGGGGAGGCATTACCCTGCTATGGCATGACCGAGCCTGGCCAGAGCGGTTCGATTCCAGGACTGATCACAACCACGGCGCATCTGTCCAATGGTCGCTGGCATGTCAATGGCAGGAAATGGTTTATTTCCAATGCGGATCGTGCCACGTTCATGACAGTTCTCGCGCGGACAGCCGGCAAAGAAACGGCCCTCGATCATGCCTTATCGATGATCATAGTACCTGCCGACACGCCGGGTTTCAGAGTCGAGCGCCAACTGATGATGATGGGACATGCCTGCGGCCAGGGAGAAGTTTCCCTGGCTGATGTACAAGTTCCCGAACATTATTTGATAGGGGTGTGTGGTGGCGGTCTGGAGCTGATGAACAAACGGCTTGGCCTTGGCCGGTTGCTGCGCGCGATGAACTGGATTGGCCTTGCCCGGCGGTGTATGGATTTGATGGGCGGGCGTGTTCATTCAACCCGGGGAAAACTCGGGCTTCTGGTAGAAAAACAGCTTGTACGCCAGCATTTCTTCAACACCTATCAGGCGATTGCCGGTGCACGTGAGCTTGTTCGCATCGCTGCGCGCGGCGTTGATGCCCAGTGCCCTGATGAAATCGCGATCAACGTTGCCAAAATGGCCGCTTCAAGGGCTTTATGCATTGCTTCTGATAGTGCAATGCAGCTGTATGGTGCAGAAGGGCTGAGTGACTTGACACCGCTTTACGGTATTCATCGCATTGCACGGACTTCCCGCATTCTGGATGGCAATGATGAATCACTGATCAGCTCGGTGGGGCGCCGCCTGATCAGTCATTATGAACATCACACGGTTTATCCGTTTGATTGAGTTCTGATCTTTCACGAAATCGAACACTTTCCAGAGGATATTTCATGTCGGTCGATTACAGGCAATTACCGCGATCCGCGCTGACCGATGTTTTGTTGCAAGCAGTCCTGGTGTTCGCCATGACACTACCGATGCTTGTTTTGTATACCACCAGTACGCTGGGGCCGTTACTCAGCCGCGATCTCGGTTTCGAACCGGTTGCCATTGGCTATCTGATCATGAGCTCATTTGGTCTGGCGGCCATCCTGTCGCTTCGAGCAGGCGCAATTGTTGATTACATTGGTGTACGTACCGCATTGATTGTTCTTTTTTGTGCTGTTGCTGCCGCTTTTGCACTGATTGCAATAACACAAGCATTTTTCAGCCTGATCATGGCAACAGCCATTTGCGGTATCGCACAGGCACTGGCAAATCCGGCGACCAATTTGCTGATTGCACACCAGATCCGGCCGGAACAAAGGGCATGGATAGTGGGATTGAAACAGTCCGGTGTCCAGCTGGCTGCGCTTTTCGCCGGATTGGTATTACCTGCCATTGCATTCCAATACGGCTGGCGTATCGCGTTTGGTGTTATCGTGCCGGTCGCTGTGCTGTTCAGCCTTGCGGCATGGCTTGTGACGCCCGCACAGCACGTCAGGAAAAACAGGCAACTGATTTTTACGCGCCCGAATATGTTGCTGTCGTGGCTGATGGCGATCCAGTTCAGTGTTGGTCTGGCCTTGTCCGCATTTGTGACATTTCTGCCGACTTTTGCCACATTACAGGAGATGCCGCTTGCACAGGCAGGTACGCTGATCGCTGTATTCGGCATCACCGGAATGCTGTCGCGAATCATATTGACGCCGCTGGGCAATAAGTTCAGTGATGAATCCCATTTGCTGTTTGCGCTGATTGCCATTGCTGCTGGTGCGATCATGCTGACGATGCAGGCTGGGCCTGGCAGCCACGGGTACCTGTGGGCCGGGGCGATCGGAATGGGTATGTCTGCAGTTGCAACCAATGCGATTGCAATGAGTATGCTGATCAGAGATTCTGCATTCGGGCGGGTGACCGAAACTTCCGGCTATGTTTCTTTTGCATTCTTCTCCGGGTTTGCGCTGGGTCCACCGCTTTATGGACAGCTGTTCAGTCAAACTGGCAGCGTATCGCTTGCGTGGAGTCTGTTGACCGGTGTGTTGTGCCTGGCCTGCATCATGACATTGCGGTTGACCGCAGTGCGCAAGCGTCGCTCGCATGTATCGGTTTGAGTACGAAAAGCCGATAGCCCGGGTTAATCTGCACTTTGGAGAAATTCGAGGACATGGTGAACAAACAGATCGGGTGCGGTTCGCATGGCACTGTGTTGCTGACCGGCAATAATACCAACACGACAATCAGGCAAGCCCTGTTGCAGTCTTTCTGCGGTCATGAAGCGGCGCGGGTGGCTATTCCCGCCCACCAGCAGGAGTACCGGGGATTTCAGGGTCTGGAATCGTTGTGGTGTGAATTGATAACGATCGATACCTTGCAGTTCCCGCAGGATGGTGTGGGCGGCAGCAAGCCGTATCGCCCAGTTTGATCCGGCTTGCAGTGCAACCAGCTCCGGATTGGGGGTGTTCAGCAGATCACGAAAAAACAGCAGCAGTGTTTCTTCACGCGCATTTTTCTCCAGCAAAGCCTGCATGCGAGCTTCAAATGTTGCCGACCAGTCGCTGCCAGCCAATGAAATGGCCGGTTCATATAAAACAACCTTGTTGATGTTTGCAGTCAGAAGTGAAGCTTCCAGCGCACAAAGCCCGCCAAAAGAATGATCGAGCAGGTTGACGCTGCTGCCGATGGCATCGATGACGGCAGCGATATCTTCGCTTTCATGCTCCAGCGAATAGTTGGCAGCATCTCCGCTGTGACCACGACCGCGCCGGTCGAGGGTCCACACGGTGTGATGCTGTTGCAGACCGGCAAGTACCGATCCCCAGGTGGAGTGGTCACCGGTGGTGCCATGTACCAGCAGCAGGGGTGGCCCGCTGCCTTGCCGCCAGCAGGCAATGGGCGTGCCATCCCGGGATGTAATACGTTCCATCATGATGCGTATTTTGAAATTGAGAAGTCAGTTATACCAAAAATGATTTGAGCAGGCTCATGTTATTAAACCGGGTGATTTTCCAGAAGCAGTCAGACCGTTTGCTGTTTAACGCATCGTTGTCGAATACCGTTCTGAGAATCCTGTTTTTTTACTGTTTTCCGGCGGTATGTTTGTTCGTGAGCAGTATTGCTGCTACTCGTGCCGGGCAGCCGCCGGAACAGATAAATCAGTATCTGCGTATCAATGGCGAGTTTCTTGGCAGTTATGAAAACTGGAATTACTTTCGCCCGGCATCAGCAGTCAACAACAGCTACGATTTGTGGGTGGTGCGTTCCCGGTTGGGTTTGATGTTCTCCAGCGATTATGCGGATGGCTTTGTGCAGGGCCAATATAGTGGCCTCTACGGATTGCCGGATGATGCGGTTCTACCCTCGGGAGGTGCATTGGGGCTGGGTGCAGGTTACTTTCTGGCGAATCGTACTACTGGTGCGAGTAATGTTTTTCTGAAGCAGGGTTATCTGAATTTCAAGTTCAATAAACTGGGGCTACCGGGGGCTGCTGTAAAAATTGGCCGTTTTGAACTGGCCGACGGGATGGAATACCGCTCGGGTGTCGAGAAATTCGATGCACTTAAAAAAAAGCGGATTGCGGAACGGCTGGTTGGCGGATTCAACGCAATTTATGTCGGGCGTGCTTTCGACGGATTTTCAGTGGTGTATGACGGGCCGGGATTCAATGCCACGGTCAGTGGGGTACATCCAGTGCAGGGCAATCTTACCGTTCAGGGTCAGAAGCAAATCAGCGATATCAGCATATTGTATGCGGCGCTGACCAGCAAAAAAGATGCTGTACTACCGGGAATCGAAGGCCGTCTGTATTACCTGAATTACGATGATCAACGGGTATCGCAGGTGACCGATAATCGTCCATTGTCAGCAAGGCCGCAGTTGAGCAATGAAAAACTGAATATTCATACCATTGGTGCCCATCTGTTGTCGCTGCAGCCGTTGGGTTCCGGCAGTTTTGATGCTTTATTGATGGGAGCATACCAGTTTGGCAGCTGGACCAATTTATCGCACCGGGCCTGGGCCTTCGATGCAGAAGTGGGTTATCAATGGCACAAGCTGCCATTTAAGCCCTGGGTACGCGCTGTGTATTACCGCAGTTCCGGTGATGGTAATGCGCATGACGGCCGACATCAGACATTCTTTTCGGCCGTACCCAGCGGACGTTTGTATGCCAAATTTCCGTTTTACAATCAGATGAATATTCAGGATATCTTTTTTGAATTCATCGCCTTCCCCACCGGGAAAACACAGATCAACGTCAATCTGCATCAGTTGTCTCTGGCTAACGTGAACGATCTGCTTTATACCGGGCTTGGTGCATCGCTTAAGTCAGGTGCTTTTGGTTATTCCGGCAGTACCACACATGGGCACAGGGAGATAGGGCAACTGATCGATGTTACCCTCACGCACGGTTTTAACAAATATCTCACGTCACAACTTTATTTTGCGCATGCCTTTGGTGGCAGTGCGATGAAAAGTATTTACCCGAGTAAAAGTGATGCCAGCATTTTTCTGGTCAATTTCAATCTGGTTTTCTGAGGAAGCAATGACATCCCCAGTACTTATTGTGGAAGATCGGCTTTTAAGCACCGATGAAATCGTGAATACGCTGGAGCAGATGTTTCGCCGCATGGAAATGATGGATGTGCTTTGCGGGCAGAATTTCCCGCTTTATTCTTCCGGGGAAAACAGCGATTGGTCTGTTTCTCCGGGAGGATCCTGGATGGGCGGTTTCTGGGCGGCATGCTGGTGGTTGCGGGCAAAGATGACTGGATCGGCCGGAGACCGGCAAAAGGCTGGCGAGATCAGCCAGCGGCTGTTCCGGAAACTAACTGCGGACTCCGGATATCGCAGCCTGATTTTCTGGTACGGCGCTGCGCTTGGAGAAATCTGGCTACAGAATGCACCGGCGCGCGAGTTGACTCACTCATCCATTGCTGCGCTGGCGCACAGCTTTGATCCCCGGTTGAATTGCATCCCTTTAGGTATGGCGATGGGAGGATTAACCACGGGAAGCTGCGCGATTTCCGTGGATAATTTTGCTTCCCTGATTCAACTGCTTTGCTTCAGCCGGGAAAAACAGTATCACCGCATTGCACAGTGCCATGCAGAAACGCTGCTGGCTGCATGCCGGGGAGACAAGGGAGCATTTCATGCAGAAGCCAGTTTCGATGGTCATGAATTTCAGGTGAAAGACCGGGCAGGAGTTTGGTCACGCGGCCAGGCCTGGGCCATGCTGGGGTTAAGCAGAGCGGCGGCCCAATGGGGAGAGCCTTATTTGAGTCAGGCCAGGGCTGCCTGTACGTATTGGCGTGATGTGCACAAGGGGAATTTGCCGCGCAATCGTCCGGATCAGACAGAAGATGTCAAAGATCCTTCCGCAGTGGTGATTGCATCGCTTGCGATGTTATCTCTGGCACGTTTACTGCCTGATGAAACATCCTGGTGCAAATATGCTCACCAGCAGATCAGTACCGTTCTCCACAGCCCTTATTTCACTGTAATCAATCCGGATTCAGCTTTTGGATCAGCTGGCCTGTTCCAGGGGTGTTGTTATCGCACCCGGCAAAACCGGGAGGAGATAGTTGAATCAGTATGGGGAAATTTTTTTCTGGTGGCTGCGCTTGCGGTACTGGCGGGCCTTATTGACCCCTATGACTGTTGAAAAATACTTGTTATCAACCAAGGATAGAAAATGAGGATACAAAACTTTACTGATACTCTTTCCAATCGCATGCGGCATATGTGCTGTTTCTGTGTCGCGGTGATAACGGGACTGTGTTTCTCTGCGCAGGTTTATGCACAGGAAACTGGAAAAACCGGACCTTCGTCTTTACTGCTGCACGCTGCTCGGGTTTTCGACGGAAATGAAATGCACAGTGGTTTGTCGGTACTGGTGAAAGACGGGCGCATTGCGAGAGTCGGGCCGCGTCATTCATTCAGGACGGGGGATGCATCCGCTGACATTGATCTGGGTGATGCAACCTTGTTGCCGGGGTTTATCGAATTACATGCCCATTTGGCCTTCCAGAAAGTACCGGCAGATATCGTGCTGAGGCATGGGGTGACTACCCTGCGGGATGTGGGCGGGCCTGTTCATCCGCCTTATGGTGGAGAGGGCAGTTTACGTGTGCTCACTTCCGGCCGGATCATCACCGCACCGCACGGGTACCCGATCGTTACCATGGGTGCCCGGGATCTGGCGATTCCCGTTGCCAGCGAAGCAGAAGCGCGGGAAGCCGTGCGTCATCTGGTTGGTGAGGGTGCAGTGATCATCAAGATTGCGCTCGAACCCGGCAGCGAAGCAGGTGCCCCCTGGTCTTCACACCATGATCACGCGCACCATGATGCAGCGCATACCGCATCCGCCGTCACTCACCATCATGCCCATGCTGCTTCACATGACCAGTCGGCATGGCCCATGTTGCCGGAGCCCATTGTCAAGGCTGTTGTCGATGAAGCACACCGGCATCAGCGCAAGGTATCGGCCCATGTGGCAGAGCCATCGGGTGTACAGGTGGCGTTGAATGCGGGGGTCGATGAATGGGCGCACATGCCTTGTAACCCGATTCCTGAGCCGTTGCTGAAACAGGCCAGAGCACAGAATGTCACGATCATCGGTACGCTCGATACACTCTCGAAATGCAGCGGGATTGCACACAATACAATGGTCTGGACAGAACTTGGCGGTGAATTACTGTACGGTACGGAAATTGCCCATCCCGATATTCCATGGGGGATCGATGCGCAAGAGCTGATGTATCTGATGCACTTGGGGAAGATGAAACTATTGGATGCATTAGGGGCTGCAACAGCCAAAGCTGGCCGATATCTGGGTATTCCTATGCTGGGGACGATACAACCCGGTGCTCCGGCTGATCTGATCGCAATTCGCGGCAACCCTGAGCAACAGCTGAAGCGGCTGGAGTATCCTGATCTTGTGATTTCCGGTGGACACATCGTCGTCAATCATTTCAGCTCGTTACCGTAACATGCCTTCGGATGTGTGCGTGACTCGTCACCCGCACTCTGTCTGATGAAGGAAGGTCGCCTCCTGATGATGCAGACAGCAACGGGTGATAATCTGCAGACGAGGTGTTTAGCTTGAGCCTGCTGCCTGGGTTGATTGCCTGATGGTCTGCTCCAGCCATATCTCAAGCCCCTGTGCATTGAGCTTGATATCGGTCTGCAATAGTGAGAGGGCGGCATCCCGGGTGAGGGTACACCGATGGGCAGCAAGTCGCTCCAGGAGCAGATCCTGCAGCGCTTTTGTGATGATGGGCTGCCGGTCCTGAATTTCTGCAGCCTGCTGTACGATGCTGACGAAAGCATCGATGAGTGCATGCATCTGCGATGCATGGTACGAAAGATTGCGAATGCGCCCGTAATGTGTGAGAAATGCCTGCTCGGGGTGCAATGCCATGAGCCGGTCGATGGAAGCATGAGCAGCTTCAGGGTCGAACTGCACGGGTGACGTTGTCGGAAAAACGAATTCCAGCCCGTCCATATCGAATTCACGATAGGAGACGCCGAAGGTATCACCAGTGAAGATGGATTTGCTGCGTGCATCGTGTATGCAGTAGTGATGTCGTGCATGCCCCGGTGTGTCCAGTAGCCGCAGTGGCCGGCCGTTCAGTTCGACAAGTGTATTATCGGGCGCTTCGATGATACGTTCAGCCGCGATCGGATGAATCTCACCATAGATCCGCCGGAACTCGGATTCACCATACACGGCCATGACACCGGCGATCAGCTTGATGGGGTTAGCCATGTGCGATGCGCCACGTGGATGTACCACCAGCCTGGCATTGGGCAGCCATTTCATGAATTCGCTGGCGCCACCGGCATGGTCGAGATGGATATGGGTAAGAAAAATGTAGTCGATCTGTTCGGGAGTGATCTGTTTATGTGCCAGTGCTGCCATGGTGCCCGGAACCGAGAAACGGGTACCGGTATCTACCAGAGCAGCTTTATCTCCTTCCGTGATCAGGTGAATGGCTGCACGCCCGGGGCGGTGGTAGCGAGCATCGATGACGCTGATCCCGTTCGGGTAGTCGATGATGGCAGGAAGTTGTTCCATGAGCTGGCAGGTTTCGGTCATACCGTCTGGCTGAGTTGTTCGAGGATCACCGGATTTTCCAGTGTTGAGACATCTTGAGTAATGGTCTCACCTCTTGCCAGGGCGCGCAGGAGGCGTCGCATAATTTTGCCGGAACGCGTTTTGGGCAGGTTTTCACCAAACCGGATTTCTTCGGGGCGAGCAATTGCACCAATCTCGCTGGCAACCCATTCACGTAAAGTTGCAGCAATTTCAGCAGCCCGTTGGTCATCAGGCAGTTTTTCTCTCAGTGTGACAAATGCTACGACCACTTCTCCCTTGATTTCGTGCGGTTTCCCTACAACAGCTGCTTCGGCAACCAGAGGATGCGCCACCAGTGCAGATTCGATTTCCATGGTACCCAGACGATGGCCGGAGACATTCAGAACGTCATCAACTCGTCCCATGATCCAGAAATAACCATCCTGATCCCGATGAGCTGAATCGCCGGCAAGATAATAACGACCACCGGCAATATCTGTTGGAAAGTAAGTTTTTCTGAATCGTTCAGGATCATTCCACAAGGTGCGTAACATCGAAGGGAAGGGACGCTTGATCACCAGAAATCCACCTTTTCCCTGTTCTACCGGGTGGCCAGTTTCATCTACCACTGCGGCATCGATACCGGGTAGCGGGAGAGTGCAGGAACCGGGTTTGGTCGATATGGCACCGGGAGCAGGAGCGATCATGTGACAACCGGTTTCGGTTTGCCACCAGGTATCGACTACCGGGCAGCGTGACTGGCCGACGACCGTGTAATACCACATCCATGCTTCCGGGTTGATCGGTTCACCTACTGATCCAAGCAGGCGCAATGAAGAAAGATCATATTTTGCGGGCAGATCGGATCCCAGTTTGATCAGTGAGCGGATGGCAGTGGGGGCAGTATAAAAAGTCGTGATCCTGTGTTTCTGGATGATTTCCCAGAATCGCCCGGCATGTGGATGAGTCGGAGTTCCTTCAAAAATCACCTGAGTTGCACCGATGGCAAGCGGGCCATAGGCGACATAGCTGTGTCCGGTAACCCAGCCTACATCCGCAGTACACCAGAATACATCATCTGCATGATAGTCGAATACCCACTGCATGCTGGTCACTGCCCCGAGCAGATAACCGGCCGAGGAATGCTGCACGCCTTTTGGTTTCCCGGTAGAGCCCGAGGTATACAGTGTAAACAGGGGGTGTTCAGCATTGATCCATGCTGGCTCGCATTCATCCGGTTGTCCGGCAATGAGATCATGCCACCAGTGGTCTCGTTCCGGCTGCCAGGTAATTCCGGTACCGGTGTGCCGGAAAACGATGACACTGTGGACCGTGGCTGTGTCACCCATCGCCAGTGCTTCGTCTACGGTTGCTTTCAGTGGATGGTACCTGCCTCCGCGGATCTGTTCATCTGCAGTGATTACAGCGGATGCACCGGCATCGATGATGCGCTCGTATACACTTTTTGCTGAAAAACCGCCGAACACTACCGAATGGATGGCACCAATGCGTGCACATGCCTGCATCGCAACTACAGCTTCAATCCGCATGGGCATATAGATGACGACACGGTCACCCTGACGGATTCCAAGTGATTTCAGTCCATTGGCAAAATGACAGACCTGGCGGTGTAACTCACGATAACTGCAGTGATTCACTTCTCCTGCGTCAGATTCAAAGATGATGGCAGTTTTGTCAGCCTGGGTTGCCAGGTGTCGATCCAGACAATTCCACGAGATATTCAGTTCGCCATCGTCGAACCATTTATAAAAGGGTGGGTTGGCGTCATTGAGAACCCGTGTGAAAGGTTTGTGCCAGGCAATGTACTGTTGTGCGAGTTTCGCCCAGAAGCCGGTATAGTCATGCTCGGCTTCCTGGCGCAGAGTTTCATAGGCTTCCCTTCCGGATAGATTGGCGTTCCTGACAAATTCACTGGCAGGGGGGAATATCCGGTTTTCGTGCAAAATTGATTCGATCGTGGCCATGCTGCTCCCGTTCGGCTGGATTAGTGCTTTGGTTGGTTCACAATTGTATCATTCAGCAAAAGAAGCCAGCGATGCAAACACCGATTTGAAGGTTAACTGTACGGAATCAAAGCAGTTTGTATTTGATTCAACGTGTGTAATCTCCCTGGTGAAGCGGGTTGATCGGGGAGCAGCCGGCAAGGCCGTATTATCGATTTTTGCATTAAGCACGAAATGAAAGTAAAATCGCGCGGTTCGAAATATTGATGAGCAGCATATAAATTTTTAACGGAGAACTAGAGAAATATGGCAAATACGGCACAAGCTAAAAAGCGGGTAAGACAAACCGCCACACGGCGTGAGCGGAACTTTGGATTGCGATCCAAGCTGCGTACCGCGATTAAAGGTGTCCGAAAAGCAGTAGCGGCGGGTGACAAGAATGTAGCAGAAGTCGTGTTCAGAAAAGCGGTGAGTGTTATCGACTCAGTCGCAAGCAAAGGGATAATTCACAAAAATAAGGCATCGAGGCATAAAAGCCGTCTTTCCGGTGCAGTTAAAGCAATGGGTTGATTCTGACCCGCATATTTACGGAGGAGAGAGATGAGAATAGGGGAGTGGATGAGGGGTTTATTGCTCTGTGCGGGGTTGATGATGTGCGGGGTGGTTCATGCGGACATATCGACGGTACCGGACGAGACGTATGATGCGTTGAAGCTGGATCGAGGTAAGGCGACCCCGAAAGAGACGTATGAAGCGCTGGTCAAGCGTTACAAGGACCCGGCGCATGGAGCGGGGAAAGGGACGATGGGAGATTACTGGGAGCCGATAGCGATCAGTATATATATGGATCCCAATACTTTTTACAAACCACCGGTATCTCCCAAAGAAGTTGCGGAACGCAAA
>NZ_FUWK01000061.1 GCF_900167395.1 Nitrosomonas europaea | reverse complement strand
TACGTCGGTTTGCATCTATCAGAGCTTCAACACCTCCTGTTTCCACAGCTGCCTGATAGCGATAGAAAGTATCGCGAGAAAAACCCATCACCTTACAGGCACGGGATACATTGCCAAGCTCAGCTGCCAGATTAAGCAAGCCAATCTTATGTTTAATGATTTTATGATGAACACTGCTCATGGGATTACTCCTTTACGCTTTCGCGTTTGGTTGATAAAGATTCGCACCTCTATCAAACCGGGTAATCCCACCTCTTGGCAAGACCTGCTGTCAGATCAAATCTGAACTACTACAATTTATAGGCAATCCGGAGTGGCAGATCTGTCATGGCGTAGTGAACAAACTGTTGTCCAAGTTCAGTAAGGACATACTGATCTTCCTCGTCAAATGCCGAGGTAAGAGTCTTCGTTCCACCTGAACGAGCAGGCGACTTCTTCTGCGTGGATTTGGCGACGAAGTTGCCGTAGTAGTCAGTTTTGCGGTGTTGCCGGATGACGCCACCGGTACTGAGGTCTCGAAACAGCAATTTGTACAGGTCCGCGTCCGCTGAATCTTCGCGAACACGGCCCTTTCCAATTTTTTTCCAGATTGCACCACGAGTGATGCCCCCCGAGTTGTAGATGGCACCAATGACCTGAAAGTGAAGTTCTGAGTACTGACCAATCCAGTCGATGAACATGCGTACAACATCGTCGCTAGAGAGGGTTGAGGCTGCTGCGTTGCTCAGAATATTCCGGATGAGAACGCGCTTCTCCTCACTCTCCACCCCAGCCCAGTCTCGAAATGTTTTCTTAACAAGAGATTGAAAATCCTTGCTCTCGACTCGTGCCGCAATCTTTTCATCATGCAAGTCCAGCCGGGCCATAACTTCGAGAACTGTTGCTTCCTTCTCTCGAATCTCGTCTTCCAACATGCGAACCCACTGCTCGAAGAATCTATTGACCTTGGCCTGCTCACGCTCGGACCATGCGCCTGCCAGAGCTGACAGTAGGCCGCCGACCAGCGGCACAGCCCCCCCGATGACTTGTAAGGTTCCACGCGCAACTTTCTTGGCGTTGCCTTCGTCAGGGATGCCGTCTTCGGACGGTAGATTAGTGTCATAAGTCATTTGTGATACCTAATGTCCATATACCACTGGCGAGGCGTAGTTGTATCTGAGACTTGTATTTATTAGGAGCCATGTTTAGCTAGAACTCAACTCTAGCTCATTGAAAATTTGCATTGGCTCTTCAGGCTGAAGTGCCCAACGGTAGGCAGGGTGAACCTCCCAATCATAGCCAAACTCTATAAATTTATTCGACAAGTACCTATTTTCTTCAAAATATTTTCTATCAATGCCTGTAGGTATTTGTTTCCGAGCTGTAATGAAGTTTATTTTATACAAGAATGCTGCCAGTTCTTTAGTGTCAACCTGATTTCTATTTGCCCAGCGATATTTTCCTTGCTCTTCAATTGCTTTTATTTTTTTCAGTAATTGGTCTGTCGTATATACATAGCCTTGTGATGCTTTTCGCTGAATCTTTGTCGGCCTCATACCAAGAATTAGCTTTTCAATTTCAGGAAGCTCGGAACGATATTCGTTGATTGTATCTTGTAGTCTACCCTGCGAATATTCTTCAAAAATATTTTCTAAATGATTTGTAGTAATCCGCTCTGCGTCTTTTGTTCTTGCTTCTCTACCTGCCAAAGTTAGTAGTTTGACTAAATCACGAGGACGTTTCCTGATCAAAGACATTAATACCCTGTACGTAGGAGCATCTCTCCAATGCCCTTTTCCTGTAAATTTCTCTTCAATTATGGGAGCAAGGTATCTCATTAATTCAAGTTGATGCTTTTTCAGTAGTTCAGCCTCATCTACTTCTCTACCAAAGTAACTCTCAATCCTCTTGACAAGTAAAACCAAGATCTCATGATTAGTCCATGAATACCAGATTACTGAACCTTCTGTTTTGTCAGTTGATTCATCCGATGTGCGCGCCAAATAGTAAACATCAGATCTCAAGCTCACTCTAAAGTAAATGCCTCTATTTTCAGTCGATATATCTCTTACAGCATTTAATAGTGCAGAAATTCTCTGTATATCGTGCTTGCGGCCTTGCCAGCCTCTATCTAGGTCATCGATATAAACTGAAATTTTGTTATTTTTTAGAAAATCACGCAGGATAGCTTCTTTTGAAGCAGTCAAACTAACCTTGCCCTCTAGTTTTAAGGTTGAAGATAAGAAATCTAACGCTGTACCACCATACTGATTTAGCTTTCCTCTCCAACCCTCGAAAAGCATACCAAATGAAGTGAGGGCTTTTTGTGTGATAATTGCATTAATTCCTATTTTCCAATCTCTTATAAGCTTTAGAAAATCATCGGTATCTTCTCCTATGCCGATAATATCATCGGGCTTAATTAAAACCGTAAGCCTTTTATTTTCTGTCTCCTCATCAATTGCAACTTGGAAAAGGGCTGACTTACCTATGCCTTTATGACCAACTATTATCCGCAACGGAAGATCGTTAACGACTTGAGAATACACTTTACTTTTAAAGTAGTAATCTTTTAGCCTTTGAGGGTCTTCATCTTCAGCTGCTTCGTGGCCAAATAACCTTTGTAATTCGTATTCATTAAATTCCATATTTTTCTCTTTAAATACCCTGATATCCAAGGTCTCTAACAACTAATTACATGGTTTTGCGTATATGTTTCATACTCTTGTGACTATTGGTGACAAAGTGGCTTAGTTTTTTAAGTTTTCTGGTTATGTAACGTTATCGTCCTCATTTTGTGTGAATTCAATAAAAAACGACTCGCCACATTGAGCTGAAAACAGACTATCAGGACCGTATGGGCTGGTTCAAGGATTTCTCGATCAGGGTGCGCAGCCCGGTTTCAAATTTATTCAGCCCGTCATTGTTGATCAGGTAGGTGATGTAATGTTCGGAACTGCACAAATCCTGCATCATTTCACCATACATACGCGTGTAGGCACGGTAGTGACGAATTCTGTTTTGGTTATCCAGCATGGATTGCCAATTCTTCTTTGATAGTTGAATATTTGGATAATGCGCGATAGATCGTGCGTGAAGACACGCCGAATTGATCTGCGATTTGCACAGGAGTCATATCGGGCTGACGTTGGAGCAAGTTTTGCATCCGGATGATCTGACCGCGTGACAGTTTCTTCGGCCTGCCCAGATGGGCACCGCGTTGTCGGGCGGCTTCCATTCCGGCTTTGGTTCGCTCCCGAATGAGGTTACGTTCCAGTTCGGAAAACGCATGGCGGATCTGGTACATGCATTTTCCCATTGGCGTGGTGGTATCGATATCTTCGGTCAAACAGCGGAATTCAATCGCGCGGTTTTCGAATTCTTCCAAGATATCCAGCGCATTCTTGAGCGAGCGGAAGGCCCGGTCCATTTTCCAGACCACGAAAATATCACCCGCCTGCAAGCTGGCTAAAGCCTGCTCAAAGCCGGGCCGCCGTTTGGCGGTGGCGGACAAGCCGTGATCTTCAAAAATACTACTGCATCCGGCCAGTTTCAAAGCATCGATCTGAAGATCGAGATGCTGATCCTCTGTCGAAACACGGGCATAACCGATGATGCGGCATGATTTTTTCATTACGTGATTGTGCTGGCTTTCCATTTTCAATCCCTAGACAAAAGGGAACCCTTTTGACTTATCTTCATCACCGTCTCCCGTCAACTCAAAATGGAATAATCACGTCGAAAAGCCAGCAAGATCGACTGCTTTTCCACCAATAAGAAAATATGCAAATTGTGACAAAATGGTTCTCTTTTGTCACAGTGCAAGGCACTGAAAAATCATGGATTTTTCAGACTTTGGATAACAGTTTGGGGAGTATTGTTTATAGTTTTTAGCGGCAGTGCTGCCTTCGCACAGGAGGCATTGCTATCGGCCAAGGAAGACTATATCACTTGCTGGAAACAGCCTTGTGTCGATGTGGCTGGAAGTGAATGGTCAGAAAAAAATCCCAACGGAGTAGGGATTTCTGTCCGTATGGGAACCCAGTCGGGCGTTACGGATGATCAGATAAAGACCGTGCTTACACGGGATTTTAAAAAATTTGGCATGACGAACATCAAATTCTTCTTTGAACAAAACGATGCACCTGCCGCTGGCATTGCGTTTCATGTTCGTGGCGGTACGGAAGGATTATTTTTTATCGACAATGTACGTGAACAGGTTGCCGGTATTGCCAGACGGGCGGCGAACACGAATCCCGTCTTCCAGTAGCTTACGACAAAAATTTCAAAGTAGCTTCGGGAGGTCGTACTTGTGAAAGCGCTTCATCGTGCTGGCTATCACGAATATCACGTACTGACTTTTGTGCGTCCAAATTTCCAGATATACGATCAGTAAATACCATTTCCTCGATATAGCCGCGTTGTTTCATTTCATCGAGAATGTGTTCCTTGCGTTGCGGGCTGGTATCACTGTTATCCAGTTCCGCGACAGCTGCTTTGGCGCTGTTTAAGTGGAATTGCGTCTGCGCCCATTCGGCGTAGTCGCCATATTTCGGGTCGTTTTTGTACTTGTCCTTGATCGTACCGTCCGGGTTCAGCATTTCATTGATGAGATGCTGTTCCAGTCGTTTGCGGTACGCAGTAATGCTTTCATCTGCTTCCTGTTGTGGAATCTCGTCAGCTTCTAGAATATTGAGCGCGAGCTTCTCGCGCCATGCATCCCCGTCACGTTTCTCGAATGATGCAACGAGGCGTTTGACATCGGCTTCCATCTGTTCAATGGAAGCGCGCATTTGTTCAACCAGTTGAACAAACTGTGCTGTCCGGCGCTCTTCGGTCTTGCGTTCTTCGTCTTGTCTGGATTGGGTTCGGCTGGCAACCGGGCCAAGCTCGATCATCCCGGCGATGGAACCGCCAAGCTGGCCGTACAAAATGGCGTGTTCATTTTGAGTGAACTCCATGCGGCGCAGACGGTTGAAGTCTTCGTCGGACAGGCAAGTATCGCAATTCAGAAAAACACTGGTCAATCCGCCAGAAGTCCGCAATTCTGCATCGGTCGGCTTAACCATGGGCGGCCCCGACAGAAAGTTGGGCTACCAGAAAGGCGCGGTATGCTACCGCATACCAAAGGTTCAGAATAATGTAATTATTCTGAACCACTCTCGATGAAATTTCAGGCACACCACGCCCCAATGTCCCTGCCTCCCGGTTGATCTCAAGTTGCGCAAAGTGTTGCCACATACGCAAAATGGCCCTTTTACATTAACAGGAAGGGGTTAATAAGTGGTTAAGTATGCCTATCAAAAAGTACTCTGCTGCTTGCGGTGCTCTGATTACGGGTAATGAGTACAATTTGTTAATTAAAGCAGAGAACATTATTCATAAATACTTATGGACGATAAAACCGGATGGGTTCTTGTCCCCCTCAAAGTCAAGAAAAATGACGGTTTCCACCTGATCCACTACGTGGGGTAGACCCTCCGCAATTTTTCTTGACTTTTTCACGACCGCCTTAGTCGCCCTAGTCGGCAGGGGTTCTGAGCGAGGCAAAGCGCTTTGCTCTGAACCCCAACACCGAATTAGGAGAAAAAGACAATGTGCACCGAGATCAGAATCTATGTTGCAGATTTGGCGGCTTACAACAATGGCAAACTTCATGGTGTCTGGATCAATGCGACCGACGACCTGGAAGCTATCCGGGAACAAGTGAATCAGATGCTGACTGACAGTCCGGAAGACTTCGCGGAGGAATATGCGATACATGACCATGAAGGCTTTGGCGGATTTATTTTAAGCGAGTATGCAGGGCTTGAAACCGCCCATGAGGTGGCTTGCTTCATTACCGAATATCCGGATTTCGGCAGTGAACTGCTGGATCATCTTAGTGGTGACCTGGAAGAAGCCAGAACAGCGGCAGAGGAAAATTACTGCGGCTGCTATCAATCACTGGCCGATTTTGCGGAAGAACTAACCGAAGACACCACGCAGATTCCCGTAAATCTCGTTTACTATATCGATTACGAGCGTATGGCCCGCGATATGGAGCTAAACGGCGATGTGTTCACCCTGGAAACAGGATGGGAAGAGGTGCATATCTTCTGGAATCACTAAAGACCATAGCAAAGCGCTGCAGGTTTCAGCCAGCAGTGCTTAGTTTCTCTGTTTGGAGGGAAAAATCGTGCCGCCGAAATCCTATGGTTTTCGGCGGTAATGGAATCAGGGCCGTAAAATAGAAAAACAGCATTACAAATGCTGTTCGATATCCATACGGCCATGCAAGATACGGATAATCTCAATTTGGTCTTTTCCAGTATGACGGTAAAAAATGACATGTTTACCAACCCCATACTTGAAATAGCCTTCCCGGATATCATCACACGCCCGGCCCAGACCGGGCTTGTCCGCCAGTTCATGAAATGCACGGTCAAGCTGTGTCAGATAGCGGATTTGTTGGGTTTTTCCCCATTCTTTTCGGGTGTAGCGGCCAATGGACAGTAAATCATCCATTGCTTTCTGCCTGAGGATAAACGATCCCATCTAGTCTGCACTTTCCAGCTCATCCAGAACATTTTGCAGGGAATAATCAGCCGGGCCGCTTTGCTCGCCCTCGATCAGGGCACGGCGTAATGCTTCCAGCTTGGCCTCGCGTTCTTCCAGCAGACGCAGCCCCGCGCGGATCGCTTCACTTGCCGAGCCGTAGCGCCCGGCTTCAATCTGATGTGCAAGAAACTTCTCAAAATGCTCGCCCAGCGTGACACTGGTATTTTTTTGTATCGGCATAACCTGCTCCTCAATAAACGCATATACCTAATTATAATATTTATTGGTATAAGAAGCAATTGAAGATTGGTTATGGCCCCTCAGACTTTACTTCCCAAGGGCTTTAATCAGCAAATCTGCAACAGCACCGCCAGAGGCGAGATTCTGTCCAGTGATCAGTCTCTGATCTTCAACAGCAAAAGAAACCCACGGTTCCTCAGCTTTCTTGTAGATAGCACCGCGTTCGACTGGTTCGGTTTCGGTTATTCGTTAATCGACAATGCCTTATTATTTATTCCACGGCACATCCCATTATTTCATAATTTACTTAATTAATTTAATGCTAAATAATGAAAATATGGATAGATTCGCAGCCCTCGCCGAACCGAACCGCCGCCGCATGATCGAGATCATAGCAGCGCAGGGGGAGATTGCCGCTTCGGATATCAGTAATCAGTTTGATATTAGCCCGTCTGCCGTATCGCAGCACCTCAAAGTGTTGCGGGAAGCCGAACTGGTGAAGATGGAGAAGCGAGCGCAGCAGCGTATATATTCTATAAACCCGCAAGGCGTGGATGAAATGTGGGAATGGCTGAGCCAAATGCGGAAATTCTGGAACGAACGTTTTGACGCATTGGATGCATTGCTTTTAACAGAACATAACACACCGAAAGGAAATAACGATGAGCACAACACCAATTGATGCCGAGCTGGACCTCATGCTTAAACGAGAACTGGCTGTCCCTGTAAATTTGGTATGGCGCGGCCTGACCGAACCGGAACTGCTTAAAAAATGGTTTGTTCCAAAACCCTGGAGCATTTCAGATTGCCGGGTTGATCTGCGTCCTGGGGGAGAGTTTTATACGGTCATGCAAGACCCGGAAGGTAATAAATTTCCGAACTCGGGATGCTTTCTGGAGGTTACAGATGAAAAACGTCTGATATGGACAAGCGCCCTGGTAAAAAATTATAGACCCGCCGTACCCGCCACAACGAGCGATAAAGAATGCGCCCACATCGTCATGACTGCCGTAATAGAGCTACAGCCAACATCATCGGGGACCCGGTATACGGCTTGTGCGATGCATAATACGCCAGGACAAAGAAAATTGCATGAAGAGATGGGCTTCCACGAAGGTTGGGGCACAACGATTACGCAGCTTGAAGAATTGCTGAAACAAGAAAAGGCGTACTGATGGCCACAAGAAAGACAGGCAATGACAAAAAGAGAGATATCCGGCGGTATGGTTCATGAATTGCCGGAAGATTTAAAAAAAGCCTTGATTGCCCATCCTGAAGCCCTGGAAACCTGGGAGGATATTACCCCGCTTGCTCGCAATGAGTGGATATGCTGGGTCGAATCCGCCAAGAAAATAGCTACGAGGAATAAGAGAATCAATTGGGGCTGTGAAAGTCTGAGTGAAGGTAAACGCCGCCCTTGCTGCTGGCCCGGCTGCCCGCACCGATAAAATGATCAACAGGAGAATATCCATGCAGAAAATTGCAACATGCCTGTGGTTCGACCACGGCGAAGCGGGCAAAGCGGCAGAATTTTATGCCGCTACCTTTCCCGATAGCCGTGTGGAACGGGTGAATACCGCGCCCGGCGATTTTCCCGGCGGACAGGAAGGCAATGAATTGACCGTTGAATTCACCGTGCTCGGGCAGTCGTTTATCGGCTTGAATGGCGGGCCGAATTTTACCCCTGACCAAGCCGTTAGCTTTATGGTGCTGACCAACGACCAGGAAGAAACCGACCGCTATTGGAACGCGATCATAGAGAACGGCGGCAGCGAGAATAATTGTGGCTGGTGTCAGGATCGTTGGGGTTTTTTCTGGCAGATCACGCCAAAGCGGCTCATGGAGCTGACGACAGGATCAGACCGTGATAAAGCGAAACGTGCTTTCGAGGCGATGATGACGATGAACAAAATCAATATTGCTGCGCTCGAAGCTGCGGTGCGCGAATGAGAATATCATTCAGGTGGGTGAAGACACACGAAAAAAGATAGATACGATTTTATAAATCACAAAAAAGGTTTTTTGATTATGACTTACGTAGATGGATTTGTTTTACCTGTGCCGGAAGGCAAAATTGACGCTTACCGTCAAATGGCAGAAAGCGCAGGAAAAATCTGGATGGAACACGGTGCGCTCCAATACAAGGAATGCGTGCTGGAAGATGCCAAACCGGAAATGCCCGAAGACGCACCTGAAACATGCAAAATAACGCCGTTCGGCAAACTGGCGGGGACAAAAGATGGAGAGACTGTTATTTTTGCCTTTATCGTCTATAAATCACGCGAACACCGGGATGAAGTGAACAAAAAAGTGATGGCCGACCCGCGCATGCAAGAAGCTTGTGATGAAAACAACATGCCGTTCGATCCCTCACGGATGGCCTACGGTGGATTTAAGGCCCTTGTGGATTTATAGATGATCTACGGAGATGAAAACGACACACATACAACGGTATGCGTTAACTATTCAATTCAAAATCAAAGTGTTAAAAATAGATAGCAATTAAATTTTCTGTTCTATGCTGATGCGGCTTGTGCAAAGTCATTCCGAAACATTGTTCCGAGCCTGTCAAACAGGACTTGCTCCATTTCATGAATATGGCTGTGACAGCTTCTGTGAACAGGGAAGATTTTTTTGATACAGTCTTCAAAATATTCAGGTGTAGTAGTTGAGATCTGATCTGACAGTTACCCGATTTGACGAGTGCCTGTTAGATCAGATTCAGTTATTCAATTCGGTAATTTTATCG
>NZ_FUWK01000034.1 GCF_900167395.1 Nitrosomonas europaea | reverse complement strand
TGCTGAAAACCCTGGAGAATAAGGGATTCTCTGACACTCACGTGATCATGGATAAAGCGTATGAAGGGGATGAAACCCGACAGTTGGTACTTGATCTGGGGATGATTCCAGTGGTGCCGCCAAAAGCAAATCGTGTGTCACCCTGGGAGTACGACGTTGAAATGTACAAAAAGCGTAATGAGGTGGAACGGCTGTTTCGTCGCCTGAAGAGATTCAGAAGAATCTTCTCTCGCTTTGACAAGTTGGATTCAGTTTTCCGATTCTTCATCCATTTCGCTCTGATCGTAGATTATTTAATTAGTGTTAACAGGCCCTAGCATAATAGTAGGTAATGCTTACGCCAACCGTGGAGAAGTGCTTTCTCCGTTACTCAGTAAACAATATGAAGTGGGCTTGAAATATGATATCAATCCCAACTTGTTGTTAAGTACCGCACTATTCCGAATCGAAAAAACTAATCGGTATTCGGATCTTGCAACACCCATCCCACGTTATGTCCAGGACGGCTTGCAAGTACATAACGGGGTAGAGCTGGTTCTGACCGGAAAAGTAACCGACAATCTGACTATCATGGGGGGCGGTACCCTGATGGATATCGGTGTGGAGAAATCCAATGACCCTGCTCTCGAAGGCAAAAAACCAACCAATGCTGCTTCCAGAATGGGGAAGATTTATGCGGAATATGCATTACCATGGATCCCAGGATTGAATCTGACCGGTGGAATCTACTATACTGGTGAGAGATACGCCAATGTGGCCAATACAGATAAAATTCCCAGCTATACCCTGTATGATATTGGCGCTCGATATACCACCCGGGTACTCGATAAAGCACTGATCGTACGCCTGAATGTCATCAATCTGACGGGTAAAAATTACTGGCAAGATCAATATAATTTGGGTGTACCGAGAACCATTGCATTTTCCGTCAGTACGATGTTTTAGTGCTTCAGCTCCAACATTTAAATATCCGGGCTCTATTCTGAGCCCGGTATGTTTAATAACTCATAATCGCCACCTTTACCTGTCATCTCAGTATAGAAGCAGCTCGCGCTGGCATTAGCCTGAATGCCCCGGTATCGAAAAAGCTATCAGAAAATTTTCATACGTAAGAATGGGCTAATCAAGTCAATATAACAGCCAATTATTCCGTTTGATGTTTAACGTTTGACGTTATATCATTGTGTTTATGATCAAAACTTTCGCCACGAAAGAAACAGCTGCTTTATTTGCTAATGAAAAGATCAGGCGACTGCCACCAGAAATTCTCCGGGTTGCTCGTCGAAAAATGGCGCAGTTACATCGTGTTTCATCAATTGAGGAACTGCGTATCCCACCTGGAAACAGGCTTGAAAAATTGTCTGGTAACCGGAATGAACAATGGAGCATTCGCATCAACGATCAATGGCGAATTTGTTTCCGATTCGAAGCAGGCGATGTATTTGATGTCGAGATTACCGATTATCATTGAAAAATTATATTTATGACTATCCATATCGAAGAGTTGGAAAACATGGATTTCAGTGATGTGGCTGAAGGTGGAAAATTGCACCCCATTCACCCTGGCGAGATTCTGCGCGAAGAATTTCTGATGCCGTTAAAAATCACTCCTCATGCACTTTCTTTGGCATTGCAAATTCCGGCCACCCGTATCAACGATATCGTACGGGAGCGTCGTGCAATTACTACCGACACCGCCCTCAGACTGGCGCGGTATTTTGGTAATACCGCTGAATTCTGGATGGGTCTTCAAATCGATTACGATATGACTATTACCCGCGATTCCTTACGTGGGGCATTGAATAGAATTCAACGATTTGAACCTACCCATATCAGTTAATCCCTGCCCCGCTCCATTCCCCACCCAATGCTTTGAACAGGTTGATGGCGTTCGATAAAGAAAGCTGCCTGAGCTGGACGAGTGCCTGTTCGGAATCAAACAGGCTGCGTTGCGCATCCAGTAGTTCCAGATAATTGGCTACTCCTTTTTCATAACGCCGGGTTACCAGTTTCAGGCGTTCACGATCTGCATCGGTTGCATTGGACTGAGCATTGATCTGTTTTTCGATCTGCTCTCTTGCCAGCAATGTATCGGCGACTTCCCGGAAGGCAGTCTGGATGGCTTTTTCATATTCAGCCACGGCGATTTCCATACGTGCACGGCTGACATTCAGATTGGCCTGGTTACGCTTATGGGTAAAAATCGGAAATATGATTTGTGGCGTAAATGCCCAGGCATTGATGCCGTTACTGAGCAACTTGGTGAAATGCTCATTGACCAGACCGATATTGGTGGTCAACTGCAGGCGCGGAAACAAAGCAGCACGCGCAGCCCCGATATTGGCATTGGCAGCTTTCAGTTTGTGTTCGGCGGCACGAATATCCGGACGTCTTTCCAGCAAGTCGGAAGGCAGCCCTGCCGGGATCGGTGAAAATGCCAGTGTATCGAGTGCAGCAATACCGCCAGGTAAGGTGACTGATTGATCTCCCATCAATAACAGTAAAGTATTGATCGCCCGGGTATGTTCCCGGTCCAGCGCCGACACACTTGCACGTGCGCTTTCCATCTGCATTTTTGCTGCTTTCAGATCTATAGCCGTATCGATACCCGCATCGAAACGACGTCTGATGCGGGTATAGCTGGCTTCACGTGCAGCCAGCGTTTTTTCTGCCAGTAATTGACGTTCTGATAAAGCACGCTCATCGACATAAGCCGCCGCTACTTCGGCAATCAAACTCGTTCGTGCTGTCTGCTGAGCTTCCCGGGTAGCCAGGTAATCTTCCAGTACCGCTTCAGAAAGACTTTTTATCCGGCCAAAGAAATCGATTTCAAAATTACTGATGCCGATACCGACACGATACATATCGACGTCGAAGGTTTCTCCCTTCGCAAAAATCAGACGGCTGCGGTCATAGCTGCCAGTGGCATCGATTGTGGGTAATTTCGCCGATCGTTGAATATCATATTGGGCACGTGCTTCTTCGATACGTAATGCTGCGATGCGCAAATCCCGATTCTGTTCCAGCGCGATATTGATCAGGTTCTGCAAAACCGGGTCAGTGAAATACTGTTGCCAGCTTTCGGGCGCAGCATCCATTGCATTCGTATCATCAGCGGTGTAACTGGCGGGAAGCGGTGCTGGCGGCCGGCTGTATTCAGGGATCAGCGAACAGCCGCTGAGCAATAACACCAGTGCTGAAACAGCCGATTTCGTGGCTGGTTTGGAAAAGCTACTATTCTTCATGACTGACAGATATTTTTATGAGTGTCGCGAACGCTTGATATAACGCCCTATCACAGCAAAAAACAGGGGCACCAGGAATATTGCCAGTGCGGTCGCCATGACATTCCCTCCAAATACACTGGTACCGATTGCGGTCTGAGCGCCCGATGCTGCACCGGTTGCCAACGCCAGAGGCAGTACCCCGGCACCGAAAGCCAGGGAAGTCATGATGATCGGACGCAGGCGCAAACGGGCAGCTTCCAGTGTTGCATCGATCAGGCTCATACCACTGTCGTAAAGTTCTTTTGCCACTTCGACGATCAGAATGGCGTTCTTCGCAGAAAGCCCGATCATTGCGATCAGGCCAACCTTGAAATAGATATCATTCGGCATATCGCGTAACGTCACTCCCAGCACAGCACCCAGCACGCCCAGTGGCACGACCAGAATGACCGCCTGTGGAATCAGCCAGCTTTCATACAGGGCAGCCAGCGCCAGAAATACGATCAGCACGGATAGCCCGAACAGGAACGGAGCCTGATCGCCGGAGAGCCGTTCTTCCAGCGACTGGCCTGACCAGTCGAAGCCTATCCCGTTCGGCAACTTGGCTACGATATGCTCGATTTCTCGCATGGCCTCCCCGCTGCTTTTGCCGGCAGCAGCATTGCCATTGATGGTAAAGGAAGGAAAACCGTTGTAGCGTGTAAGTTGCGGTAAACCCATCCCCCACTCCAGTGAAACAAAGGATGACAGCGGCACCAGCTTACCCGCAGCATTTCTTACCCGCAGTTTACGAATATCATCGAGCTCGATACGGTTCTTGCCATCCGCCTGAACGATGACACGCCTGACCTGATTCCCGTGCATGAAGTCACCAATATAATCCGAGCCGAACATGACAGCGAGTGTGGCATTGATTTCATCCATCGTAACACCCAGCGCTTGTGCCTTGCGCCGGTTGATATCCAGGTTGATGACCGGTGCTTCTGCCAAGCCGGCGAACATCAGATTGGTCAGTACCGGATGTTGTCCGCCTTCGGCCAGTAGCCGGTCGCGGGCAGCGGCCAGCGTTTTATAGCCGACATTGCCGCGATCCTGCAGCCGCAGATCGAAACCACTGGATGAGCCCAGTTCAGGTAATGGCGGTGTATTCAACGCAAATACCGTCAGATTGGGCCGTCCATAAAAATGCATGTTGACACGCTCGACAATCGATCGCACGTGCTGATCGGCATGTTTGCGTTCTTCCCAGTCCTGTAATGTCGCAAAAATCATGCCGCTGCTGGCGCCCGTGCCATAGAAACTGAAGCCACCGACTTCATAAACATATTTCACCGGTTCGTTTTCCTGCAGATACTGGCTCACTTCACCCAATGTATTCATGGTTTCATGCATCGTGGCACCCTGTGGCAGCATGACCATGATCATGAAATCTCCCTGATCCTCTTCCGGCAGGAAAGCAGTCGGCAAACGGGCGAACAGCAAGGCTACAGCAGCAATGATAATGCCGTATACAACCAGCCAGCGCACAGGACGTTTGAGTATCTGCCCGACACGATGCTGGTACCGATTGGTCAGAGAAATGAATGTCCGGTTGAACCAGCCAAAGAATCCACGTTTATTTTCATGGTGTTCTTTGTCGACAGGTTTGAGCAAGGTAGCGCACAAAGCAGGCGTCAATGAAAGTGCCAGAAAGGCGGAAAAAGCAATGGAAGTCGCCAGTGACAGAGAAAACTGGCGGTAAATGTTGCCGACTGCACCGCTGAAAAACGCCATGGGCAAAAATACAGAAGTCAGAACGACCGTGATACCGATAATCGCACCGCTGATCTGCTGCATCGCTTTGACGGTAGCTTCGTAGGGAGACAGACCTTCTTCGACGATGATACGCTCAGCATTTTCCACCACGACGATGGCGTCATCCACGACGATACCAATCGCCAGTACCATGCCGAACATGGTCAGTACATTGATGGAAAACCCCAGGCCATACATGACCGCAAAGGTGCCAAGGAGCGCAATCGGAACGACCAGGGTGGGAATGAGCGTTACCCGGATGCTCTGCATGAACAGGAGCATCACCAGAAACACGAGGACTACTGCTTCGACCAGGGTATTCACTACTTTCTGGATGGAGACTTCGACAAACGCTGAAGTATCGTAAGGTATCTGGTAGCTGACCCCTGGCGGGAAATATCTGGACAGTTCATCCATGGTATTGCGTATACGTTCTACCGTAGCCACAGCGTTGGATCCCGGTGCCATTTTCACTGCCATCCCCGCGGCATTCTTGCCATTGACACGGGAAAAGAACGAATAATCGCTTCCGCCATATTCCACTCTGGCGACATCACGCAGCAGGATGGCACCCCCATCTGCTTTTGTCCGTAACGTAATATTCTTGAAATCTTCCGGCGTAGCAAGTGCTTTGTCTGCCGCGACATTGGCACTGATAGGTGCGTGCTCCGGTACTGCCTTATCACCGATATAACCGATGACCACACGGGCATTATGGCTGCGTATCGCCGAAGCGAGATCGGATGCCGTCAGATCGAGAGAAGTCATTTTTGCTGGATCCGGCCATATACGCATGGCATATTCCGGACTGAACGACTGTACCTTGCCAACACCCTCGACCCGGCGCAATGCCTGCAATATATTGGCAGATGCCAGTTCTCCCAGCTCGATTTCCGTCAAGCGATTATCGTTAGAAGTAATGGAAACCACCAGCTGTATGTTGTCAGCGGATTTTTCAATGAAAATACCGTTGCGGCGCACGACTTCTGGTAAACGTGCTTCCACCATTTTCAAACGATTCTGTACTTCCACGGCAGCCAGATCGGGGTCCGTGCCCTGTCTGAATGTGAGGTTGATGTTGGCGGAACCCGGGCTGCTGGTGGCTGAGGTATACATCAATCTCGGCGCGCCATTCATTTCACGTTCGATAATCGCGGTGACCGATTCTTCGACAATTCTGGCGGAAGCACCGGGATAAGTGGCCGATACGTTGATCACAGGTGGTGCAATATCCGGGTATTGGGCTACCGGCAGCCCCCGAATGGAGAGTAATCCGGCAAGAATGATCAGTAATGAGATGACCCAGGCGAATACCGGGCGGTCGATAAAAAATCGCGCCATAAATTCCTGTATGGATTTTTATTGTTGGGAATGATCTGTCTGATCGTCGGTAACGACGGGCCTTACCCGGGCACCCGATATCATCATGGCCGGGTTGCTGATAATCACTTTCTCGCCACCCTGCAACCCGCTGGTAACCACCCAGTGGTTACCTTCCAGCGTATTCGCCTCGACTTCGACTCTCTGTACTGTGTCTTCAGTATCGACAATCATGACGCTCGATACGCCGGCAGCACGAACCAGGGCATCACGTGGAACAGGAACGGCATGGTTGATGATGGCCTGTTCCAGTCGTACCTGCACATAAGCACCGGGTAACAGTTCGTATTCAGGGTTGTCAAATAGTGCCCGCATCGCTACGGTGTCGGTCGATGTATCCACGGCGAGATCTGAAAAGAACAGCTTGCCGGTATGGCCATACTCACTGCCATCCGAAAAAATCAGGTGAACCTGAATATCTTTCTGTTCGATACCCCGGATTTTTCCAGATTTGATGGCACGCTGCATGGCCATGACTTCAGTAGCCGGTTGTGAAAAATTGACATAAATCGGATCGATCTGTTCGATTGTGGTCAAGGGTGTCGGCGCATCCTGCCCGACCAGCGCACCCTCCGTTACCAATGCACGGCGTGCCCGACCATCGATCGGTGAAACGACGGTTGCATAACCGAGATCGAGCCTGGCTTTTTCCAGCCGTGCTCTGGCTGAGAGCAATTCAGCCTTGGCTTGTTTTTCCCCGGCCACTGCGGATTGATAATCACGTTCACTGATGGAATGATCACTGACCAGATCTTTGTAACGCTTGAGTTTGTCGGCTACATCATGGTAATTGGCCTCAGCCTTGGCCAAAGTGCCTGATGCTTCATCACGCGCCACTTTCAACAGCTCGGGATTGATCAGGAAAAGCGGAGTACCTTTACGCACATCCTGCCCTTCCTTATATAGCCGCTCTGTCACGATTCCGGCCACTCTGGCGCGTACCTCTGCCTGTCGGAAAGCTTCCAGTCTGCCAGGCAATTCAATACTGACCGGAGAAGAAACCACCCGAGTGATAATGACATCGACTTGCGGGGGAACTTCATTCGCTGCCGTATCGCTCTGTCGGTCGTTACACCCTGAAAGTCCATAGATCGAGAACAGAACCATCAGAATATAAAACCGGTTTGGGTAACGAAGCATGAATCTCTCTTTATTGTTTTGTCGCTGGATAATCCGGACATGATTATCATTCCGACAATATAGCATGTAATCAGTCATGATTGATTAATTAGCTGTAACGTGTAATGCTGACTATTGATAAGCAGTGTATTTATTTGATTGAGGAAAGTGTGTGCCAGGAAAAACCAGGGAAGATTCACAACGTACACGCGATACGATTCTGGATGCAGCGGAACAGGTCATTTTATGCAAAGGGATGGGACGTACGACCATGGGAGATATTGCCCATGCTGCCAATGTTTCACGCGGAGCCGTGTACGGGCACTATAAAAACAAGATAGATCTGTCGATCGCTATGTGCGAACGGGCCTTCGCGTCGATGGAAATACCTGTCCGGATTAAAGGGGAATCCGCGCTGCAGACACTGTACCGGGAAGGAATCTATCTCCTGCGTTTATACTCGGAACCAGGGCCGGTACAGCGTGTACTGCATATTCTGTACCTCAAATGTGATGAAAGCGAGGATCATCTCGCCCTGCTCGATATTCGAAACGAGTGGGAAGCGCAGCGCATGGCCGATACAGAAGAACTCATCATTGAAGCTGTCGCCAATGCCGAGCTGCCACAGACTACCGATATCAAACTGGCCAATTTGTATCTGCATTCGCTGGTTGATGGCATATACAGCACCTTATTCTGCACGAACCGTGTTCCTGAACATAAATGGGAAATTGCCGAGAAACTTTATCAGGCGGGTTTCGCCGGGTTGAAAACCCTGGAGAATTAAAATATCTTTTATCGGCTAGAATCGGGTTGATGGCAGCTTCCATCGCAAACACCGCCTTTCCACTTGCCGGGGTGAAGCCATGATAGACAAGATTGGCTGGTTTCTCATCGCAGTCATTCTGAGCGGGTGTGCTGTCGGTCCGGATTACCGCCCTCCTCTTCCTGGCATTCCCGATTCCTGGCAGGCTGAAAAAGAAGAGATTGTTGAACAGCAAAGTCTGTCTGTGCAGCCGATCGATCAGCAGGTATTGAAGGAATGGTGGAAAAATTTCAATGATCCCCGGCTGGATAGCCTGATAGATCAGGCGCTATCAGACAATTTCGATCTCAAAATTGCACTGTCCCGTATCGACCAGGCCCGCGCTGAGCGCAGTGCCATTCGTGCCGGGCTGTTCCCGGGTGTCAACGCAACAGCCAATGCCCAGCGTAGTCATAATCCCTTTCCCGGATTTGCACCTGGTATCAAATTCAACTTGTTCGAGTTGGGATTCGATGCCTTATGGGAAATCGATCTGTTCGGCCGTTTGCGTCGCCAGCTGGAAGCTGCTTCTGCCGATCTGGATGCCGTCAATATTCAGTACAGCCAGGCACTGGTCACACTGACAGCCGATCTGGCACGCAGCTATATCGAATACCGCAGTTTCCAGAATCAGTTACGTATCACGCGCGCAAACCTGGCTGCTCAGCAGACTACCCAGGAATTAACCGAGAAACTCTTCAAGGCGGGCGTTGGTACCCGCTATGATGCGGTACGAGCACGGGCACAGACCGAAACCACCAGGGCTCAGATTCCTGATCTGGAAGGAAGCCTGGTTGCTGCATTACGGCAGCTGGAGATGTTGACGGGACAGCAGCCAGGCGCACTTGCTGCTGCACTGAGTGAACCGGATGCCGTACCCATGGCCCCCGGACGTACCATTCTGGCCTCACCTGTGGCAACCATTCGCCACCGCCCTGATCTTCATATTGCCGAACGCCGGCTCGCTGCTGCAACAGCGCTGCAAGGTGCTGCAATCGCAGAACTGTTCCCGCGGCTGTCGCTATCAGCCTTCCTGGGTCTGCGCAATACCGAACTCGATGCATTGTTCAAGTCAGCCGCCTTTTCCTATAACACTGCTGCCGGTCTCTTACAGCCGCTGCTCAATTTTGGTCGTATCCGGGCAGGAATCGATCTGGCCAATGCACGGCAGCAGGAAACCTATCTGACATTTGAGAAAACGGTATTGGAAGCATTACAGGAAACCGAAACGGCCCTGACACGCTATCTCAAGGAAGAAATTCGGCGACAAGCCCTGGCTCGTTCTGTGATGGATCTGCGTGAAGCGGTCCGATTATCACAGTTACGCTTTCAGGTAGGGACCGTATCGTTTCTGGATGTGCTGGACGCTCAACGCACACTTTACAGTGCCGAGATCGATCTTGCCCGTTCTGAAACGAAAGTCTCGACTGATCTGATTACAGTTTATAAAACACTGGGAGGTGGAGTGGAAATCATCTCGGAGAAACAATGAATAAACGCGTGAAACCGGTACTGACTTATCTCCTTGCGGCCCTCGTCATCATCACGATCATCGTCGCATGGAGAGTACTTCGTCCGGCGGGTCTGCCTGCCGGGATCGTGGCAGGCAATGGCCGCATCGAAGCAACCGAAATCGATATTGCTACCAGGGCTCCCGGCCGTATTATCGAAATTCTGGCAAGAGAAGGCGATTTTGTGCAAGCCGACAGAGTACTGGCACGCATGGATACACAGGTACTGCGCGCTCAGCAGATCGAGGCGGAAGCACAGGTTCGCCGGGCTGAACATGCCCACCAGACAGCACAATCCATCGTGATACAGCGTCAGAGCGAGCAGACGGCTGCACGCGCGGTCGTGGCCCAGCGTCAAGCGGAATTGGATGCTGCCCGCAAACGCTTGCAGCGTACGCAAATGCTGGCTGGTGAAGGCGCCTCAGCTCAGCAGGAACTGGATGATGACCAGGCACGCGTATTGAGTGCACAAGCTGCTGTCAGTGCAGCGCAGGCTCAGGTTGCCGCAGCCAATGCCAGTATCGAAGCGGCAAAATCACAGGTGATAGAGTCACAATCGGTCATTGTCGCGGCCCAGGCCACGGTTGCACGCTTGCAGGCAGATATCGATGACAGTGAATTGCGGGCACCACGTGATGGCCGTGTGCAGTATCGTGTGGCAGAACCCGGTGAGGTATTGGGCGTGGGCGGCCGTGTCCTCAGCATGGTCGATCTTTCTGATGTTTATATGACTTTCTTCCTGCCTGCTGAAGCTGCCGGTAAAGTAGCACTCGGCAGCGACATCCATATTGTGCTCGATGCTGCGCCAGGTTATGTGATTCCGGCCAAAGCCAGCTTTGTCGCCAGTGTTGCTCAATTTACGCCGAAAACGGTGGAAACCGAAAGTGAACGCCTGAAGCTGATGTTTCGTGTCAGGGCAAGAATCGATCCCGAGTTGTTGAAGCAACACCTTGAGCAGGTCAAGACCGGCTTACCCGGTATGGCTTATGTCAAACTCGATCCTGCAGCAGTATGGCCCGCTGAGCTGGAAGTCAGGTTACCGCAATGAGTGTGGATATCTCTACGAAACCGGTCATCCGTGTACAGAATGTCAATTTACGTTACGGTGACACTCTCGCACTCGATGCTCTCGACGTAGAGATTCCCGCCCATTGCATGGCAGGGTTGATCGGTCCGGATGGAGTCGGCAAATCCAGTCTGATGTCGTTACTGACCGGTGCGCGAGTAATGCAGCAGGGTCAGATCGAAGTCCTGGGAGGCGATATCGCAGATCCGGCACATCGTCGTGTGGTCTGCCCACGGATTGCTTACATGCCACAGGGATTGGGCAGGAATCTGTACCACACGCTCTCGGTATTCGAAAATATCGATTTCTTCGGTCAGTTGTTCGGTCACGAACAGATCGAACGTCATCAGCGTATCGACGAATTGCTCGAAAGTACCGGGCTGGCCCCTTTCCGGGATCGCCCTGCCGGTAAATTATCGGGTGGAATGAAACAGAAACTCGGCTTGTGCTGTGCACTGATTCACGACCCCGATTTTCTGGTGCTGGATGAACCGACTACTGGTGTCGATCCACTATCACGTGCGCAGTTCTGGGAGCTGATCAGTCGTTTGCGTACACAACACGTCAATATGAGTGTACTGGTTTCTACTGCCTATATGGACGAGGCAGAACGCTTTGACTGGCTGGCAGCAATGGATGCCGGCAAAATTCTTGCTACCGGGACTGCAGCCGAGCTGCGTACACGTACTGACACCGACTCGCTGGAAGCCGCCTTCATCCGGTTATTGCCGGCAGAAAAACGCAGAGGTTACCGAGAGATCATTATCCCGCCACGCGATATCCGGGATGATCAGGAAATTGCCATCGAGGCACACGATCTGACCATGCGTTTTGGCGATTTTGTCGCGGTTGATCGGGTCAATCTGCATATTTCGCGTGGTGAGATCTTTGGTTTTCTCGGCTCCAACGGTTGTGGTAAATCCACCACCATGAAAATGCTGACCGGCCTGCTACCCCCCAGTGAAGGAGAAGCGTGGCTATTCGGTCAGGTCATCGATGCCGGTAATCTGGCTACCCGTAAACGAGTCGGCTATATGTCTCAGGCGTTTTCACTCTACTCCGAGCTGACTGTGCGACAGAATCTGGAGCTGCATGCAAAGCTGTTCCACCTGCCTGATGCCGATATTCCTGCGCGTGTCACCGAAATGGCTGAACGTTTTCTGCTCGAAGCAGTCATGGACAGCTTTCCCGATGCTCTGCCGCTGGGTATGCGTCAGCGGTTGTCACTGGCAGTCGCAGTCATTCATCAGCCGGATCTGCTGATTCTCGACGAACCGACCTCCGGTGTCGATCCAATCGCACGGGACATGTTCTGGGAGCTGATCATCGGCCTGGCTCGCCGTGATCAGGTAACCATCTTCATTTCCACCCATTTCATGAACGAGGCCGAGCGCTGCGATCGTATCTCGCTGATGCATGCCGGCAAGATTCTCGCCAGTGATACCCCTGCCGCACTGATCGAGCGTAGCGGCCATTCCACACTGGAAGCTGCTTTCATCAGTTACCTGAAACAGGCAAGTGGCATCAGTGATAAACCGGTGAAAATGCCTGTTCCCTCCACTACCCAGGCCCAGGCGACGGTTGCGCCAGAGGAGACTCACGCTGTCATGACACTCAATACCCGTTTCAGTCTGTTACGCCTGTTCAGCTACACCTTGCGCGAAGCACTGGAACTGCGCCGTGATCCGATCCGCGGTTCAATCGCATTATTCGGGACTGTATTACTGATGTTCATCATGGGATACGGTATCAGTATGGATGTCGAGAATCTGCGCTTTGCCGTACTGGATCGCGACCAGACCACACTCAGCCGGAACTATATACTCGATCTCAGCGGCTCACGTTATTTCATCGAACAGCCACCAATCACTGATTATGGCGAGCTCGATCAACGTATGCGCAGCGGTGAGTTGAGTCTCGCATTGGAAATTCCCCCGAATTTCGCACGTGATCTGGCACGCGGTGATAACGTCAGAATCGGCGCCTGGATCGATGGCGCAATGCCCACACGCGCCGAGAATATACTTGGTTATGTACAGGCGATGCATCAAAACTGGCTGCTCGAGCAGGCACGCCATCATGCCACAGATCATTTACCTGCCGGGCTGATGACGATCGAAACACGTTTTCGCTATAACCCTGACGTCAAAAGTTTGCCGGCTATCGTCCCTGCGGTGATACCTATGTTGCTGATGCTGATTCTGGCCATGCTCAGCGCACTCAGTGTCGTACGGGAAAAGGAGCTGGGTTCCATTCTCAATCTGTATGTCACGCCCGTGACCAGACTGGAATTTCTCCTTGGCAAGCAGCTTCCTTACATTGCCCTGGGGATGATCAACTTTTTTCTATTGTGCATACTGGCTGTATTCGTTTTCGGCGTACCGCACAAGGGGGATTTCCTGTTACTGACAGTGGCAGCATTATTGTATGTGACCGCCGCTACCGGTCTCGGCTTGCTGGTTTCAGCCTTTACACGCAGCCAGATTGCCGCCATCTTCGCGACATCGCTGGCTACCATCATCCCTTCTTCACGCTTTTCCGGCATGATCGATCCGGTTTCTTCGCTGGAAGGCGGTGCACGACTGGTTGGTGAGATTTTTCCCGCCACGTACTTTCTGACGATCAGTCGAGGAACTTTTTCCAAAGCGCTGGGATTTGCTGAGCTTGGCTCTTTGTTGCTGCCCCTTGCACTCGCCATTCCTGTCATCACCAGTCTGGCGGTCATACTGTTGAAGAAACAGGAACGTTAGCAATGCTCACCCTGCTCAATGCCTTTCACCTTGGGATCAAGGAATTGCGCAGCCTGGGACGTGACAAACTGATGCTGTTCCTGATTCTGTTCGCGTTCACCGGCCAGGTGTACCTGACTGCCACCGGCCTGCCGGAATCATTGCACAAGGCCCCTGTCGCCATCATCGATGAAGATCGATCACCTCTGTCATTGCGTATCATCGATGCCTTTTATCCTCCCCATTTCCTGCCACCACTCATCATCGAGCAGTACGCTGCCGATCCGGGTATGGATACCGGTCTGTACACTTTCGTGCTCGATATTCCGCCTGATTTTCAACGCGATGTACTGGCTGGACGCCGGCCTGCCATTCAGCTCAATGTCGATGCGACGCGTATGTCACAAGCCTTTATCGGCAGCGGCTATATCCAGAATATCGTTACGGGTGAAGTCACCGCATTCTCTCAACGTTATCGGATGCTTCCTGCCTGGCCGGCAGAACTTGAAATACGTGCACGCTTCAATCCGAATCTGAGCTCGGTATGGTTTGGTTCGGTGATGGAAGTCATCAACAGCATTACCATGCTATCCATCATCCTCACCGGCGCAGCACTGATCCGTGAACGTGAGCACGGCACTATCGAACATCTGCTGGTCATGCCACTGACCCCTTTCGAGATCATGCTGGCCAAAGTATGGTCGATGGGTCTGGTCGTCGCCATCGTGGCTACTGCCTCACTCGTCTTTGTCGTACAGGATTTGCTCAACGTACCGATCGAAGGTTCGATCGGGCTGTTCGTCATGGGCATGACATTACATCTGTTCGCCACGACCTCGATGGGCATTTTCCTTGGCATGGTAGCACGTTCAATGCCGCAAATGGGGCTGCTGATGATCATTATTCTGCTGCCACTGCAAATGCTGTCCGGTGGCATGACACCGCGTGAAAGTATGCCCGAGGCAGTGCAGTACCTCATGCTTGCAGCACCAACCACCCATTTCGTCTCGCTTGCTCAGGCCATTCTCTATCGTGGTGCAGATTTTGGTATCGTCTGGCCGGAATTTCTCGCTTTGCTTGCGATTGGCAGTATTTTTTTCACGCTGGCACTTGCCCGCTTCCGCAGGACGATCAGCTCCATGGCATGATCAACACGAGGGGACTTCACCTGCTGGCCTCCGGAGCCACCCAGGCATGATACTAACCATTCTGGTTTTGTGAAAAGGGTGAGAAAGAACTGACGGGCAGAGCCACAATCAGTGGTTGCTGCCCGATAAAGATGAGATGACCTTGTATCAGTCAACTTTATTTTTGATTTCAGATGCTTTGTCTTTAGTAGCGTCATAAGCTTCACTTGCCCTGTTCTTTGCTTTTTGCTTCAAACATTCAGCATCACTGTCTGTGCAGGTGGCTTCCTGTGCACGATTGATCGCTTTATTGGTTGCCCTTTCAACATCATTTGTCTTTGTTTCCAGTTTCTCGGTGAGAGTTTCCTCTGCGATGACGGAAGATGACAGGAACATAAGAAGAACGGTTGACAGCAGATAGGTTTTTTTCATTTTTCTACTCCTTTGTTTAAAATCAGAACATACAAACATCCTCGTATGGCGTGATCAATTACCTGAATTCTTATCGGGAATACCGATTCAAACAGGGGGTGTTCTTTTGCCCAGCAGATAAAAAACTACCGTGAGGATCAGACCTGCAAAGAACAACACTTTTGCTGCCCATGCAAGCGTTCCTGCAATACCTGCAAAACCCAGGATTCCAGCCAGAACAGCAATGAGAAAGAAAACTAATGCCATATTAAACATAGTCCCCTCCGTTTTAGTTGGAAGATTCGGTCTGTTTACTTGAATTTATCGACAAAATCGGAGAATGTTTTGCTGACAGTATTCCATTTTTCTTCTGCTTCATCCTTTATGTCATCCCAGATACTGTCTGTTTTATCTGCCAGCTGATCCAGATAAGATGAGAGTTCAGCTCGTTTTTCTTCTGCCTCATCTAATTTTTTCTTGAACTCGATTTCGGTATCAGCAGCCAGGTTTTCTCCTTTTGCTTTCAGGAGATCGATTTGTGCCCCCCACTCTTTTAACTGCGCTTCAGCCTTCTTGATATAAGCTTCTCTATTACTCATGATTTACCACTCCTTTCAGGTTATGGTTGTTAATGATTTGCAAACGCAAATCGCTTTCTGAGTTAATGAATAGGCGCCTGTTATTTACTCTACTCCACAGTTACACACCCGTAAAGCAGAAAACCCAATACAAACAAATAATCGAAATGGCATATCCGGGCACTGCCACCTCTTCTTGAATCAGGTAGAATTTCAGATATAAAGTTCAATGAATTAATTATTATTCACTGTAACCCGATACAAATCAGCCCGTAGATTAGGCATTTCCGAACGGGAATGAATGACACCGGATGTTATCCGGTATAGGGACTCAGGAATCGGTTGTCTGATTCAGAATCATCGCTACACGTTCCTGAAGTGCCGGGATGATTTCTTCCTCAAACCATGGATTGCGCCTCAACCAAAGGTTATTACGCGGGCTTGGATGGGGAAGTGGCACGATGTCAGGCCAGAATTTCTGCCAGGATCGAACATTCTCGGTCAGCGTTGCCACTGGTTTTCTACCCTGTCGGGTAAAATAGTAGGCTTGGGCATACTGGCCTACCAGCAGGGTTAGTCTGATATTTTTCAAATGCGACAACAATGCCGACCGCCACGCAGGTGCACATTCAGGCCGAGGCGGCAAATCACCAGATTTTCCTGTTCCCGGAAAACACAACCCCATGGGTAAAATCGCGATCCTGCGGGGATCATAAAAGATTGTACGAGTCATGTTCAGCCACTCGCGTAATCGGTCACCGCTGGGATCATTGAACGGCAAACCGGTTTCGTGTACCCGCCTGCCCGGTGCCTGGCTGGCAATCAGAATACGGGCAGTTTCATGCAATTGAAACACCGGTCTCGGACCCAGCGGTAAATGTTCGGCGCACAAGGTACAGCGGCGTACCTGACTGATCAGCGATTCGAGATCATTCACGCTCATCCTGTCTCATCCGCAAAATCGTTCATCATGCATTCCAGAGCGGGAAATAACACAGAAAATCACATCTGATCGCTGCCTTGGAAAATATAAAAATCCTGATTTTTCAAATGTCATCAGAATTTTTCTTGACACACATAAAAATATCCACATCCTGCCATCAGGGATATTGACAACCCTGCAAACCCGCACCAGTATTGGAGTTCAATATAAGTAACTGTTTTTAAAAAATAAAATTTGTGTGCAAAATTTCAGCAGACTTGAGAATCCCGTTTGAAAAGACAACCTTAAGTGACTCATTCCCAAATTGTACACAAACTTATCCACAGGAATTGTGGACAAGTTAAAACGATGATCGTTGACTTGAGATGACTCCAGTTTCTTGCAAGTACGATGGTCACCATTGTTACAATCCCGGCAGTAATCGCTTTGGAGAGTGAATCATAAATATGTTGCGTAAATCCCTGTTTTTTCTGTCCGCACTTGTGATGGTCATATTACTTACGGCTTGGTCGCTTTTAAAAGGCAGCCTGCCCGTTTATGAAGGAGAACAATCCGTTCCCGGGCTAACCGATATCGTAACAGTCGAACGCGATGCTCTCGGCACGGTGACGCTGAATGGCGGGAATCGGCTCGATCTGGCGCGTGGACTGGGTTTTATCCATGCACAGGAACGTTTCCTGGAAATGGACCTGATGCGCCGCAAGGCTGCCGGAGAACTGGCAGAATTATTCGGTACGGTTGCGTTGCCGGCTGATCGCAAAGCGCGGGTGCATCGCATGCGTGCCCGGGCACAGACCATGCTGAAAATACTGCCACAAGATCAGCTCCGTTTGCTCGAGGCTTATCGGGATGGCGTCAATACGGGACTGGACAGTCTCAGGATCAGACAGTTTGGTTACCTGCTTACGCAAACCATGCCCCGTGCCTGGCAAAGTGAAGACAGCCTGCTGATCGTACTGGCCATGTACATGACGCTGCAGGGAAACAACTTTGATCGTGAACTGGGATTGTCGATGATGCATGCTTCCCTGCCGGAATCTGCCTATCGGTTCCTGACGGCCAGTGGAGGCGAGTGGGATGCACCACTGGACGGCAGTTATTTTGAGTGGCCACCTTACCCCTCTGCTACCGACTTCGATTTACGTTCCACCAGCAAACAGGCTTTAGCGGATAACGGTTTCCAGGAATCTCCCTCGGTTGGCAGCAATGGATTTGCCGTGGGAGGACCCCTGACGAGTGGCAGTGCACTGGTGGCCAACGATATGCATCTGACCTTGCGAGTACCCGGTTTATGGTTTCGTACCCGGCTGATTTACCCGGATGCCAGACATGCAAACCAAAAGATCGATGTGATCGGCGTCAGTCTTCCGGGTACACCGGCTATCGTTGCTGGCTCCAACCGCCATATCGCCTGGGGATTCACCAATTCTTACGGCGATTTTGCCGATTGGGTCAGAGTAAATCCCGATCCGGAAAATCCCGCTCGCTATATCAGCCAGGGTGAATGGAAATCTGTAAAAATATGGCGTGAAACATTGCATGTGCGGGGTGCGCCCGACGAAACCCTCGAAATCCGCGAAACCGAATGGGGACCAATCCTTGCACAGGATTTTGACGGTACTCCTCTGGCACTGGTCTGGACTGCGCACCAGCCTGGTGCGGTCAATTTCGATATCGTCGAACTGGAACAGGCTGACAACCTGGAGAAAGCGGCAGCTATTGCTTGGAACATGGGTATCCCGGCACAAAATTTCATTGCCGGAAGCAAAAATGGGGATATCGCCTGGACGATTGCCGGCCGTATTCCCCAGCGCACAGGTAACTATGATCCGGGACTGCCTGCAGACTGGAGCAAACAGTCTACAGGCTGGAATGGCTGGCTTGCACCTGCTGATTACCCGCTGGTTATCAATCCACCGGATATGCGCCTTTGGAACGGCAATTCAAGAATGATCGATGGCGCCTTATTAAGCAAGCTGGGAGATGGTGGATATGAGCTCGGTGCCCGCAGCCGGCAGATCCGGGATGAATTATATGCGCACGATCACTTTTCACCCTCAGATCTGCTCGCCATCCAACTGGATGATCGTGCACTGCTTCTCGCTCGCTGGAAGCAACTATTGGATGAAATATTGCAAAAAACACCATCCACCGTATGGCGCAACGAAATGCAACAAGTGCTGCTTGACTGGAACGGACATGCTTCTGTGCAATCAGTTGCTTACCGGATCGTACGCAGTTTTCGTCTCGAAGTCATGAAACAGGTGCTCAGCGGTTTAACTGCCAAAGTAAAATCTGATTATCCTGAATTTGAAATACCACGCCTTAGCCAGGCCGAACATGCGGTATGGAAACTAATCGAACAACGGCCGCTTCATTTATTGCCCGCCGATGACAGTGACTGGGACAGCATGCTGGCAGCATGCGCACGCCGGATAGCAGAACAGATGCAAGCCCAGCCTGGCGGCATAGTGGCACGCAACTGGGGAGAAGAAAATACCGCCGATATCCGGCACCCGTTCAGTCGCGCCCTGCCGTCATGGATTGCCGCATGGCTGAACATGCCTGCCGACCAGTTACCCGGCGATCACCACATGCCACGTGTTCAGGCACCCGATTTTGGTGCTTCGCTGCGCTTCGTCGTGGCACCTGGCGAGGAAGAACAGGGTTATTTCGAAATGCCGGGAGGCCAGAGCGGCCATCCACTTTCTCCTTACTACGGCAGCGGTCATTCCGATTGGGTGGCAGGAAGGCGAGTATCATTCATGCCCGGCGCAGCACAACAGATTTTGTATCTCCATCCGGCCGAATTCAGAGCGGATCATTGATGGATCGCTACTTTCTTCCCGTCTGATCCAGTTTGGCTTAATATCTGCGAAAAGGTGTCGATAAAACTTACATTGTCTATTTCATTGCTCACTTGCTTCGAGAGGAACAAAACCTTGAAATACAAAAGATTTCCCCGGTTGTTCAACCCGTAACAAACGACCGGTTTTGATTTCAATATCCCTGAGAGTACTTGATGCAACAAAATAACTTCGTTATCCACCCGGAACCTTTAGCAGCAATGACATGAATGCAAATCAGATACAAAAAAAACTGCTCGTAATAGAAGATGATCCAGGGCTCCAGAAACAGTTACGCTGGAGTTTCGATGATTGCAATGTGGCTGTTGCCTCAGATCGTGAAAGTGCGCTTGCACAAGTCCGCCGGCATGAGCCTGCTGTCGTGACCATGGATTTGGGATTGCCACCTGATCCGGATGGTGCAACGGAAGGATTGGCAACTTTGCAGCAGATTCTTGCCGTGGCACCTGATACCAAGGTAATCGTGCTGACGGGCAACCAGAATCACGAAAATGCACTGAAAGCAATCAATATGGGTGCATATGATTTTCACCAGAAACCTCTCGATGCCAACGTGCTCAGCCTGATCGTAAACCGGGCGTTCTATTTGCACCGGTTGCAGCGCGAAAATCGCGAACTGTTGAAATCTTCTTCAAGCACTGCCATTCCCGGACTCATCACCAATGATCCTGGTATGGTCAAAATATGCCAGCAAATCGAGCGTATCGCGTCTTCCGACGTTACGGTCACCCTGCTGGGTGAAAGTGGAACCGGCAAGGAAGTATTGGCCAAGGCACTTCACCAGTTGAGCGACCGGAACAGTAAACGCATGGTTGCAGTCAATTGTGCGGCCATTCCTGAATCCCTGCTGGAAGCAGAGTTGTTTGGCTATGAAAAAGGTGCCTTCTCAGGAGCAGTCAAACAGACACCAGGCAAAATCGAACTGGCACAGGGAGGTACATTTTTCCTGGATGAGATCGGTGATTTGCCGCTATCGTTACAGGCAAAACTGCTGAGATTCCTGCAGGAGCGCGTCATCGAACGCATCGGTGGCAGGGAGCTGATCCCGGTAGATGTACGAATCGTCTGCGCAACCCACCAGAACCTGAAAAAAATGATCGAGGCCGGTACCTTCCGCGAGGATTTGTATTATCGTCTGTGTGAAATCAGTATCCATATTCCGGCGCTTCGCGATCGTATCGGCGACGCTGTCTTACTTGCGCATCACTTCAAAAACCAGTTCCGGGTAAAAGAAAAACGCCAATCCCTCAATTTCAGCCAGGATGCACTGGATGCAATCGGCAGCTATTCCTGGCCGGGAAATATCCGCGAAATCGAAAACTGCATCAAACGCGCAGTCATCATGGCAGAAGGCTCACAAATCACTGCTGCCGATCTCGGATTACAACCGGCAGCCGATAGTTTTGCGCCAGTCACCTTGCGTGAAGTCAGAGACAAGGCTGAACACGAGATGCTCATCAAAGTGCTGGCACGGGTAAATGGCAATGTTGCCAGGGCAGCAGAGCTTCTAGGGGTTACCCGCCCCACTCTTTATGACCTGATGAATCGTCACGGGCTCAAATAGGCTGTAGAATCCAATCATTTCATGACTTGTACATACTGATCGATGTCCAATCTTTTTCATGAGCTGATTTATCAGTCAGCTGCCCGGTATCCCGATTCCACAGCATTGATCGATCAGAAACGGCATCTCTCCTATGCGGCATTATCTGAAGCAGTGCAATCGATTGCCAGCGCTTTGCATACGCTCGGGCTGGGTCGCGGAGAACGTTCGGCCGTCTATCTCGAGAAACGACTCGAAACGGTCATTGCCCTGTTTGGCGCATCCGCGGCAGGAGGCGCGTTCGTTCCCGTCAATCCGCTGCTCAAAGCCGAACAGGTCGCCTATATCCTCAAAGACTGTAATGTCCGGATATTGATAACCTCTGCCGAGAGACTCGATCTGCTCAGCCCGGTATTACCGCAATGTCATGATCTGCATACTGTGATCATCACCGGTGATCTGCACAAAGCATCACTTCCCGGATTGAATGTCGTTTCATGGAGACAGACACAGACACTTTCAGATGCTGCACGGTTACCGGACTGCATCGACAGCGATATGGCTGCAATTTTGTATACCTCGGGAAGTACCGGCAAACCCAAGGGAGTGGTGCTCTCCCATCGCAATCTGGTGACAGGCGCCATAAGTGTTTCCCGGTATCTGAATAACCGGCCTGATGATCGGATACTGGCAGTGTTGCCGCTCAGCTTCGACTATGGATTGAATCAACTGAATACTGCGTTTTACACCGGAGCCACTGCCATTTTGATGAATTACCTGTTGCCGCGCGATATCCTCACCACGGTTAAACAGGAACAGGTGACCGGACTGGCTGCAGTGCCGCCATTGTGGGCGCAGCTGGCGCAATTGGACTGGAAAGATGCGCAGAGTCTGCGCTACATCACTAATTCGGGCGGCGCAATGCCCCGCGCGACTCTGGCACATTTGCGCAGTGCGTTACCCGATACACAGATTTTTCTGATGTATGGTCTGACCGAAGCCTTTCGCTCAACTTACCTCCCTCCCGGGGAAGTGGACAAACGACCGGATTCCATGGGCAAAGCGATTCCTAATGCCGAAGTCATGGTACTGCGCGAGGATGGTTCCCATTGCGCACCGGGTGAACCGGGTGAACTGGTACACCGCGGGCCGCTCGTTTCGCTGGGTTACTGGAACGATGCGGATAAAACGGCTGCTTGCTTCCGGCCGCTGACTCCCCGTCAATCCGGATTGACCATTCCCGAACTTGCGGTCTGGTCGGGTGATACGGTGCGCATGGATGATGAAGGTTATCTGTATTTCATCGGCCGACGCGACGATATGATCAAAACCTCCGGCTACCGCGTCAGCCCGACTGAAGTGGAAGAAGTCATTTATGCAACCGAAAAAGTTGCTGAAGCGGCCGCTTTCGGGGTTCCCCACCCTACACTCGGCCAGGCTATCGTGGTCGTGGCCGTTCCCAGAACCGGATTCGCGCTCGACCGGGATGTGCTGCAATCGGCTTGCAAACAGCACTTGCCTGCTTTCATGCAACCCGCTTTGATCGAATTGAGACAAACCAGTCTGCCCCGTAATCCGAATGGAAAAATAGACCGGAAAATGCTGGCTGGTGAATTTCAGCAGGCTTTCCAGGCAGGAGAATCATGACGCATCCCAAACATGCACCGATGACCCAGTTTCCGATACGCAACCACTGTCTCGTCATCGGCGATCTTCCACTCACGCGCCTGGCACAACGTATTGGAACCACCCCTTTCTATGCTTACGATCGCAAGCTGATCTCTGCACGTATTCAATTCCTCAGGCAGCATTTACCGGCAGGTATTCATCTGCATTACGCCATGAAAGCCAACCCTATGCCCGCCGTAGTACAGCATCTGGCCGGGCTGGTGGATGGTATGGATGTGGCTTCGGTTGGCGAAATGAAAGTGGCACTGGATGCTGGCATTACACCCGAAAACATCAGTTTTGCAGGGCCGGGAAAAAGTCGTCAGGAACTGATATGTGCCATTGCAGCGGGTATCGTCATCAATGTGGAATCCGAGTACGAGCTGGAAACGATTGCGCAACTGGCAGAAGAGACCGGTTTCCAGCCCAAAGTCGCAGTACGGGTCAACCCTGATTTCGAGCTGAAATCTTCCGGAATGAAAATGGGAGGAGGTTCCAAACAGTTTGGTATCGATGCTGAATGTGTTCCGGCAGTACTGCAACGTATCGCACAGCTCAGGTTCGATTTTGAGGGATTGCATATTTTCAGCGGATCACAGAATCTCCGGGTCGAAGCCTTGCGGGAAGCCCATGAAAAAACACTGCAACTGGGTTTACAACTTGCTTCTACCTCACCCGTACCTGTTCGTGCCATCAATATCGGAGGCGGGTTTGGCGTACCTTATTTCCCCGGTGAGAGCCCGCTGGACTTGAATGCTGTGGGAACCAATCTGCAACGGTTGCTGGCAGAGATTCCCTCTCAATTCTCAGCTATCCGGTTCGTGATCGAACTGGGGCGATACATCGTGGCAGAAGCAGGTATTTATGTTTGCCGCGTACTGGAAAAAAAAATATCGAGAGGACAGACTTTTCTAGTCACCAACGGCGGCCTGCACCATCATCTGGCGGCATCCGGAAATTTTGGCCAGGTCATTCGCAAAAATTATCCGGTTGCCATTGGCAATAAAATGAAAATCGATGAAACCGAAATCGTTTCAGTAGTAGGACCTCTTTGTACGCCGCTGGATCTGCTTGCCGACCGGATGGAACTGTCCAGGGCCGAACCCGGGGATCTGGTCGTCGTGTTCCAGTCGGGAGCCTACGGGCTGACTGCCAGCCCCACCGCTTTTCTCAGTCACCCTGCTTCGCTGGAAGTCCTGATCTGAGAAAATTTATCAAACCCGCATCTGCTGCAGTAGATGGTCCGGCTGACCGCCTGAAAACGGCACTCTGCGGGCATGCCGCGGAAAACACCAATCACACACCACATGTGTGACAAATAATGATTCACAACAATGTAGAGAACAAATCATGTTGAAATCATATCCGGGAATGACATGAATTCAATATCGAATGAGGAGATGATATGAGCGGAATATGTGGCTGGCTGGGAGCAGATCACCTGGCAATCGAAAATCAGCAGATCATTGATCGCATGACCGGTTCGCTGATTCGTTTTGACAGCAATCCTGTGCAGACAGCGGTACAGGGCAATGCCGCTCTTTCCGTCGCCGCAAAAACAAGCCATTCGCATCTGTATGAAAAAGAAGGCTTACTGGTAGGGATCTGGGGAAGGATAAAATCCCGGAATACAGATCTGCAGACAGCCATCGATGCCAGAGGAATGGCAGCGGCACTTGCAGATCAGTGGAAGCAGAAAGGCAGGCAAGCCTTCTCCGAGCTCGCTGGTGAATTCGTTTGCTGCATCGTGGACAGCCATGCACGTGAAGTTGCTCTGGCCATCGATCCACTGGGTACACACGTACTTTATTACCAGTCGCTGGGTGACGACGGAATTTTATTTGGCACTTCTGCCGATGCCCTGCTCACCCATCCCCGGGCCAATACTGAAATCAATCCGCAAGGGCTGCTCAACTACCTTTACTTTCACATGATACCGGGGCCGGATACCATCTATCTGGCCCAGAAGCGCCTGCTTCCTGGTGAGTATCTGCATTTCCACGATGGCCACACGGAAATCGGCCGTTATACGCAAATCCGGTTTGATGAAGATATAAAACGCCCCTTCCCCGAGCTTCAACAGGAATTTCTCTCCCTGCTCAGAAAAAGTGTCAGTGAAGCGGTACAGGGTCAGAAAGCAGGTACATTTCTGAGCGGGGGGACAGACAGTTCCACTCTGGCAGGGATATTGACAGAAGTCACGGGTGAACCCGCCAAAACCTATTCAATCGGCTTTGAAGCCACCGGCTACGATGAAATGCATTACGCACGTATTGCCGCCCGGCATTTCGCGACCGATCACCATGAGTACTATGTCACACCAGACGATGTCGTAGAAACGATCCCGTTGATTGCTTCGGTCTTCGATCAACCTTTTGGTAATGCATCGGCGCTTCCGGCTTATTACTGCGGGCGCATGGCCAGAAATGACGGACTCGACTTGCTACTCGGTGGCGATGGGGGTGATGAGCTGTTCGGTGGTAATGTACGTTACGCAAAACAATATATTTTTTCACTTTACGACAAAATCCCGGCACCCCTGAGAAATTACCTGCTTTCCCCCTTTATTTTGTCTCTTCCAGAGAACAAAGGACCCAAACTGCTGCGCAAGGCGCGAAGCTATGTCGCACAGGCAACGGTTCCCATGCCTCATCGCATGGAGACTTATAATCTGCTGGCACATTATGGGTTTGAAACTGTATTTTCACCGGAATTACTGGCAAAGATCGATACAGCGCAACCCGCTTTGCTGATTGAACGAACCTATCAGGATGTGTCTCATGCACGCAGCCTGATCAACCGCATGCTTGCCTTCGACTGGAAATTCACACTGGCAGACAATGATTTCCCAAAAGTTGTCCAGGCCTGTCATCTGGCCGGCATGGAAGTGGCTTTCCCGTTTGTTAATGATGAAATACTCGCTTTTTCTCTCGCGCTTCCTCCTGAACAGAAATTGAAAGGAACGCAGTTGCGTTATTTCTTTAAACAGGCGTTACGTGGTTTTTTACCGGATGAGATCATTACCAAACAAAAACAGGGGTTTGGCTTGCCGTTCGGTGTCTGGCTCCAGACACACAGACCTTTGCGGGAAATTGCTGCAGACAGTCTGAGTGACCTCAAATCACGCAACATCATACGCACCGATTTCATCGACCAGCTGCTTGATCAGCATCTTCATGAACATGCCAGTTATCACGGCACGATGGTATGGCTGCTGATGATGCTGGAATATTGGTTCAAACAGCATCACCCGATAAAAGTTTAATTTTTATCTGATTCTGAATTTCGGCAGTAAATAAAAGGGAGAATTGATACCGGTAAAAAAGCCGTGGTCATTCGATAAATGAGCTCCCGATATCGAAAACAGTCAACCATTATTCAACAAACATCGGCTTGTCATATTTTGACGACACAAGTATAGTAAAGTACGTTTTATTTTAACGACATGTTTGTCTGAATTCAGGCTAAATAACATGTAAATATACGGAAAAATATAACAAATAACGATGATGCCGGTGCCCAGGGAAAAAATATAAAGTCATATCGTTCATATATTCCCTGAATTGGAAACTGATTCCAGTAATAAAATCTGATCTGAATCTCAGATCTTCTTAAATACAGCCTGATCAAGGAAAAGTATGAACGATATCGAAGCAGCTTTTCATCAGTATTTCGAAATCATCGATGCCGACACACCGGAATTACTTAAAACGGTGTTCGATTTACGCTATCGGATTTTGTGTGTTCACAATGTCATTCCCGGGTTTGACACTAACAATTATCCAAACGAGTTGGAGAGTGATCAATATGACAGTCACTCAATCCATTTTTTATTGCGCCATCGGCCAACCAATACTTTCATTGGCACAACCAGGTTGATCCTGCCCAATCCGCTCGATCCTATGGATAAATTTCCGACAGAGCTCAACACTCATTTTTATCCTGGCTTTGTTCTGGATTCATCGTCTCGGAAACATACTACTGAAGTATCGCGCTTTGCTATTCTCAGCGATTTTTTCAAACGAAAAGGCGAGCGCAATATGCTATCACAATCTACTGAAATAGGATGCAAAGCACAGGAACGCCGTCGCTTTCCGCATCCGATGCTCGGGCTTGTTGTCGGACTTATACAATTATGTGCACGAAATAATATCTACCATTTAATTTCGGCCATGGAGCCAGCTTTAAACAAATTACTAGGTTTTTACAGCTTACAAATGAATCCAATCGGCCCACCAGCCGATTATCATGGTCTTCGTACTCCTTATTATCTTTATCTGCCTGATTTACTTGATCGAATGTATCAGGATCATCGTTCACTCTGGGAGCTTATTACCGATCACGGAAGAATATGGCCCATGAACCTGGCCTGCATACATCAGAAAACGCTTAAAACAGCGTATACCGATAATGTTTATATATCGGAATAACCATCAGTATCGATAACACTCGTCATTGTGATGGGATTCTTTAGTTACTGGCTCCGAGGTATTCTTTTTCTTACCCTGCTGGTCACATTTTCTTTCGCAGGTAATGCCTTATCCTTTGACGGTTCGGTCGAAGTTATCACCCATCCCGGCGTCAACTCGAACTATCTTTCCAAAAATCTGTTACGTTCCATTTTTGGCATGCGTCTCAGAACTTGGCAGGATGGGTTGCCCGTCAGAGTGTTCGTTTTGCCGGATGACGCGCCATTACACAGCACTTTTACAAAACAGAAACTGAATATTTTTCCTTACCAATTGCGATCAGCGTGGGATCGCATGGTCTATTCCGGAACCGGACAAGCACCGTTTGTCGTACATACTGAAGAAGAAATGCGTGCCAGAATTGCATCAACACCGGGTGCAATTGGTTATTTGAGTGGAAGTATGATTAATGATAGTGTCCAGGTCGTTCATATCGATGAGTAACAGCAGATTTTCAACTATAGCTTTCTTTTTAGGCAGCTCAGCCCTGTCACTGATTTTTCTGGCCAGATCCGTTCTGGCGGAAGAGCTGCCTAAATTACAAAACCTGGATCTGTTCAAACTGAATGGTTTTCTGAGCCAGGGCTACATCAAGACGAACAAGAACAATTTTTTTGGTCACAGTAACGATTCTGGCAGTCTCGATTTCCGGGAAATTGGCCTGACGGCTTCTTTGCGTCCCTCACCAAAACTGCAATTATCCGGTCAATTACTCCATCGCAGAGCTGGAGAAGGCAGCAACGGTGGCATCCACATTGATTTCGGTTTTCTAGATTATAATTTCGCCAATACACCTGCAGCTGAAATCGGCATACGTCTGGGCAGGATGAAGAATCCATTCGGGTTTTATAACGATACACGCGATGTACCATTTACTCGCCCGAGCATACTGCTGCCTCAGTCAATCTATTTCGATCGTACTCGCAATCTTGCACTAGCTTCAGATGGGATTCAGGTATACGGAGAATCGCGCGCGGACTGGGGAAATATTACCGTACAATTTGGAGCTGCTTTTCCCCAAGTAGACGGTCATGATACTGAGATATCGGTGTTACGATCATTACAACACCGTGGCGATCTTAAAACAAAGTTATCATATATTGGTCGGATACTTTATGAGCAGGCAGATGGAAAACTCCGTCTGGCAATAAGTGGAGCCCAAGCTAATGTTGGGTATAGCCCAGGTTACAATGATACTCTACTTAATGGCTCATTCAGATTCTCCCCTTTAATTTTATCCGCTCAATACAACGCAGAGCGTTGGAGCATAACGTCTGAATATGCGCTACGCCATCTCGCATGGAAAGATTTTGGTAACCATGCAGCTTTTCAGCAAAGTTTTACGGGAGAAAGTTTTTATCTGCAAGGCGTCTATCGGTTCTATCCAAACTGGGAAGCAGTGTTGCGTTATGATTTGTTGTTCACTAATAGGAAAGACCGTAGTGGTAAAAAATTTTCTGCCAGTACCGGTTACCTATACCCGGCACATAATTACTACGCTAAGGATATCACGGTAGGATTACGCTGGAATATTACGCCTGCCATCATGTTGAGTACAGAATATCATCGGATCAACGGCACGGCTTGGCTATCTCCGCTAGATAATCCCGATATGTCCCATACCGGAAAAAACTGGAATCTGTTCGCTGTACAGGCTTCCTACCGTTTCTGAATCATCACTTAATCAAATCCGTTGCCTTCGTGGATTCAGATATTCAAAAAAAAGCCGGTAAAAAAGCTTCAAAAATATTTATCGGATTAAACTGGAAAATTTCACTTCTGAGCAGTCTGATTCTACTGCTTGTGGTAACAATTTTCAGTGTCATCAATTATCAAAGTCTGATTGACAGTATCGATCAGGAAAGAGAAGCAAAGTATCGGCGCTATGCCAGAGAAATAGAAAGCCTGATTGGTCGTAATTCTGAAAATTTGCACGGACTGGTCAGGATCATTCCCTACCTGAAGGATATGGAACCGAGTCTTCTATCAGGAATGGCGGATAAAGTATTCGATACATTTGATCGGTACTGGACGTTGTTTCAGATTCAAAATGATATTGAAGATGTGCGCTTTTATGATTCATCTGATTCGCTCCTGGCAAAGTGGGGTAATTTCGAAGCCAACAACTATCGCGATAACCTCATTCTTGATCATATACGTGAAGTCAACCTGCATGAACAGCCTGCTACTCTGATGATATGTGTGGAGAGCTGCACTCAGTACATAATCGAGCCTTTACTGGTTGAAAGTACACGTGTCGGCACTATCGTCATCGGATCATCCCTGGTCGACGTATTCCTAAATTTCAAACGTGCATCGGGCTCGGATATCGGATTGTTTGTCAAGAACACGCTTATTCCCGCACATGAAGGTGAATCATTCAATAATGGCAGCATGAGTATCCCCGAATGGGATGTTTATATCGCAGCCATGACGGACAGCAAAAAAAATTTTGCTATTCTGAAAAAAGCAGCCATGACCTACCCCGATTTGAAAATCATCGGTCAAGGTATTCAGAATAAATGGAGCAGCCGGTATCATCAGATAAAGCTGCTGCCTCTGCAGGGAATTCGTATAGCTGACCAGGCACAGCTGGTTATTATCACTGAAGTAACCGATACCGTTCGGGCAATTCAGGATTCTATCTGGCGTATCATCGTCATTGGTCTGGGCAGTTTGTTACTTTCTGGAATCATCCTGTTCAGCATACTGACCACATCGCTATCCCTGCTCAAGCATATTGTTTCCATCATGCCACTGCTGGCCGGTGGCGGTTTCGGCAGTTTTCGCAGTACGCTTGCCTCCCGCTGGAAAAAGCGTCTCTTCAAAGATGAAATCGACCTCATGCATGATGCATCATTGGCACTTTCTCATAAGCTTGAGAGCCTGGAAGAAAAAATTGCCTACCGCACCAAAATGCTGATCAGCCAGCGTGATGAACTCAGCAAAGAGAAAGATTTCATCGAAAATCTGCTGGATACTGCACAGGTCATCGTTCTGACACAGGATGCCAGTGGAAAGATAGTGATGCTCAATGCTTACGGGGAGATGCTGACCCGCTACAGCGAAAGTGAGCTGCAAGGCAGACATTTTCTGGAACTGCTTGCATCCGATAGCGAGCAATATAATCTCGATCTGCATTTGCTGGAAATTCGCCAGGGACAGCGTGATCAATTACGACATGAAGCTGTCGTGATATGTAAAGATGATTCACAACGACACATTGCCTGGCTTCATTCACGCCTGACGTGGCAATCCAAGGATGATCCTTCGGCAATTCTGTCGGTTGGGCTGGACATTACCGAATACAAACGTGTGGAAGGCCATCTGGCGTGGCTAGCAGATCACGATCCATTGACAAATCTGTATAACCGTCGTCGATTCAGCGAAGAACTGGAGCAGATACTCGGCTGGGCAGAAAGATACCAGCACCCCGGAGCACTGCTGTTTTTCGATCTGGATCGGTTTAAGTTCGTAAATGATACCAGCGGCCATCAGGCGGGTGATACCATGTTGAAAATGGTCGCTGGCATGCTGTCTCGCACGATTCGCACCGCTGATATTGCCGGGCGGCTGGGTGGAGACGAATTCGCTGTCATCTTACCGGAAATCACCCCTGAAGCAGCCATCGAAGTTGCAAAAAAAATTCTTGCCCGCCTGGGAGAAACGCAACTGTCATTCAACGGCAGAACACACAGCATTTCGGCCAGTATCGGAATCGTGATCTTTCCCGAACATGGAAACAATGTTCACGATCTACTAGCAGCCGCTGACCTTGCCATGTATCAGGCCAAGGAAACGGGGCGTGGAACCTGGCATGTATATTCCAGTATCGATCAGGCGCGAGAGCGTGTGCATACGCTGGTTTACTGGAAAGAGAAAATTGAATATGCCCATATGCATGATCAGTATCTGCTTTATCTGCAGCCTATCCAGTCCCTGAGCGACAGATCGATTCATTATTACGAAGTTTTGCTGCGCATGCGGGATGAAGATGGAACGATTCACTCTCCGGCTGCATTCATCCGTGCAGCAGAGCATACCGGGCTTATCCACAGGATCGATCATCTGGTACTTCGCAAGGCAATTGCACTTGCTGCCAGAATCAACCAGACAGGAATCAGCCGAATCAGTCTGTCTATCAATTTGTCGGCACATGCCTTTAACGATCCGGAGTTATTACCAGCCATCAACCAGGCGCTCTCTATTTAACCTGAGTTCGGGATAAGCCCTTAAGCTTTAGCCAGGCTGTTGACCCTGGTCAGATTCAAAGTTGGTTTGTTATCGGACAAACAGTAAGCGACGATACCAGCCATTAGGTTAACGATAAAATTGAAGAGAGAGCGGTGTCGGGTATGCTCGATCTGGCAAAGATTCTTCAATTCATCAAAGACGGTTTCAATCAGGGAACGGCGACGCAGAATGACTTTCTCGAACCTGGTACGAGGCACAGGCCTCATGTTTTTCCTGAGGGGAGTAATGAGTTGAAGGTTTTGCTGGTCCAGTGCTTCAGTGAGCCACTGGG
>NZ_FUWK01000008.1:43941-72287 GCF_900167395.1 Nitrosomonas europaea | reverse complement strand
GAAAGCCAATCATCCGCAGACCAACGGTATTTGCGAACGCTTTCACAAAACCATCTTGCAGGAGTTCTACCAGGTGACATTCCGGCGCAAGATTTACCAGTCCATTGAAGAGTTACAACACGATCTGGATGATTGGATGGCGTACTACAACAGTGTGCGGACTCACCAGGGAAAAATGTGCTGTGGACGCACCCCGATGCAAACTTTAATTGACGCTAAGGAGATATGGGACGATAAAATTACCGAATTGAATAACTGAATCTGATCTAACAGGCACTCGTCAAATCGGGTAACTGTCAGATCAGATCTCAACTACTACATATAAAGACACTTGACTTCCATCATCCATATCATTAGCATCATCAACGAGATTGCTTCTCATTATTAATCATTCTCTCCATGCAATCTCACCCTCCTCATCCCGGGCGTCTCTCTACCCACCCCTAATCGTCCGGGATTTCTTCCTGCTCCTTTATGTTGAACAAGAAACTACTTCAGCATCCAGTGCACCGAATACACCAATAGCAGATCAATGTACGGCTTTAACCTCTGCATCGGCAAACACATAGAGTAACTATTACACTCGACGATGAAACTTTTGCTTTTTTGAATAATGTGGCAAGCAACAATCACAGCGCCTACATTAATCAGCTCTTAAAACAGGAACACAAAAATTTCCTTCAGACAGCTTTGCGCAAAGTAAATCAGGAAGAGGCAGAGGATACAAGCTATCAGGAAGAATTACAGGCATGGGACAGTACGCTGTCAGATGGATTAATCAATGACTGATTTCAAGCAACTGGATATATTTACTGGGTTGATCTTGAGCCGACGAAAGGTGTAGAAACAAGAAAACTGAGGCCATGTGTAATAATCCAGAGTGACTTGGTTAACATTCAATCCAGAACATTAATAGTTGCCCCTTTGCTCCCTCAAGCATAAACCTTGGCCTTTTGCAGTAAATCTGGACGCACTGCAGGAACTGGAGGGTTGGGAGTCGGCAGATATGGTAAGGCAATACGCTCATTTTTCCAGCGCCATCTGGCCAGATATGCGGAAGAAACGAGCGGTGAACTCCACTAATAGTTACGTTTCTGGGGGCAGATAAGAATCCGAATCAGAAGATAATCTTGTAACCTATTGATTTAATGGTGCCGGCAGCAAGAATTGAACTCGCGACCTTCTGATTACAAATCAGCTGCTCTACCAACTGAGCTATGCCGGCAAATGGAAAGAATCGAACTACTTTATGATTTTCAGAGAAGGTTTACCCCGTTTACCTTCAATGGATAAAACCTGGCTATCCTGTGAAACAGCGTGATCCACGTCACCTTCCTGTTTATCAGCAACAGCTGTTTTACTGATCTCCGGAGTAAAAGTAAGCCCCTGACCTGATTCTCTGGCAAATATGGCAATCACCGCTCCAATCATAATCTCGACTTTCCTTGATACTCCGTTAAAGCGTGCTACAAATTGAATCGTTTCATTATCGATCAGCAAGTCACTTGTTGCCTGGTAACTTATATTGAGTATTATTTCTCCATCCTTGAATAATTCGGCAGGAATACCCGAGCAACCGCTCTCCAGTACCGAAACATGCGGGCAGTTCATGTTGTCGGTACACCACTGGTGTACTGCACGTATTAAATAAGGCTTGATTGAAGAAACATCGCTCATTTACGCATCAACTTCTCAGATGGAGTCAATGCATCAATAAACAAGGGTCTACTGAAAAGCCGCTCGGCATATTTCAGCAATGGTGCCGCCTGCTTTGGCAGCTTGACACCATAGTGATCAAGTCGCCATAACAAGGGAGCAATCGCCACATCCAGCATGGTATATTCATCCCCAAGCATGTATTTCTGCTTCTCGAAGATAGGAGCAATCATTGTCAGCCCGTCCGCTATCTCCGCACGTGCTTTATCTGCTGTTTTATGATCTCCCTGTTCCAGAGATTCTATATGGCAGAAAAGCTCTTTCTCGAACCGGTGCAGCAATAGTCTTGCACGAGCTCGCATCACCGGCTCCGCAGGCATGAGTTGCGGATGCGGGAAACGATCATCAATATACTCATTGATGATGTTTGCTTCGTACAGTACGAGATCTCTTTCGACCAAAATGGGTACTTTACTGTAAGAACTGATTACAGCAATATCCTCAGGTATGTTGTTGGGATCGACATCAATAACCTGAAAATCCATATCCTTTTCGTGCAATACGATACGGCACCGGTGACTGAAAGGGCAAGTTGCCGTTGAATACAATGTCATCATAGCTTCTGTCAGACGAAACTGGTTACACAGAAACTGACTTTGAGGAGCTCAATGTATATCTCTCCAGTATTCTTTCTTGAGTAGATAGGTTAGTCCCAGCATACCAAACAGGAACAACAGCACAGTAATTCCAAGTTCCCTACGATAAGGTGCATGCGGTTCACCCAGGTAAACCATATAATTCACCAAATCGGCCACGAATCTATCGTATTCCTCTTTGGTCATTGTACCTGGCTTTGTTTGCACCAGATTTCCGGTCCCGGGTTCGAGCACCTGCCATCCCTGTAGATGGTGCAGGACATGGGGCATGGCAACTTTGTCAAAAATCAGGTTGTTCCAGCCACTATAGGTTGAAGTATCCTGATAAAAAGTACGCAAGTAGGTGTACAGCCAATCCGCTCCACGAGCTCGAGCAATGACGGATAGATCGGGAGGTACTACACCAAACCATCCCTCAGCCTCTTTCTTTCTCATTGCTGCTTCCATGAGATCACCCGTCTTTTGCCCGGTATGGATAAGATCAGCACGAATATCATCCTCACTCATCCCGATATCATGATGGCGGTTAAAACGCATGAAATTGGCACCGTGGCAAGTGAGACAGTATTCCACGAAACCTTTGGCCCCGCGCTGCAGAGATTCCTTATCAGCTCTGTCTATAGGAGCTTTGTCCAACTTAACTTCCTGACCGGAAGAATGTGCGACAAACGGAGCCAACAATATGGCCAGCAGTAAAAATTTTATCATTCTCATTTTGTTACATTCTTCGGTTCTGGTTTAGTTTTGTCTATTTTGCTGTACCACGGCATCAGGAGGAAGAAAGCAAAATAAATTACAGTAAAAATTTGTGCCAGCAATGTATACAGCGGGGTTGGAGACTTAGTACCCAGCCATCCAAGAACAAAAAAGCTAATCACAAAGAGGGTCAACGCAAATTTGAAATATGGACCCTTATAGCGGATCGATTTAACCGGGCTGCGATCGAGCCAGGGCAGAAAACAGAATATGACTACTGATGCTGCCATCAGAATCACGCCCCATAACTTGGCATCCACCCCCAGGAAATTTACCGTAACTGCACGCAGCATCGAATAATACGGTGTGAAATACCATACCGGTGCAATATGATCGGGAGTATGTAAAGGATTGGCTGGAATAAAGTTGTTGTCTTCCAGGAAATACCCGCCCATCTCCGGTGCAAAGAAAATGATTCCGCAGAATACGATCAGAAACCCGACCACTCCAAAAATATCCTTGACCGTGTAATACGGATGAAACGGTATGCCATCGACCGGCAATCCGGTATGCGGATCTTTGTTAGCTTTGATTTCGATACCATCCGGGTTGTTGGAACCAGTTTCATGTAAAGCAATGATATGCACGAACACCAGCACGACGATCAATACCGGCAATGTAACCACATGGTAAGCAAAAAACCGGTTCAAAGCTGCATCCGACAACATGAAATCGCCAAGAATCCAGTTTGAAAGCGTATCTCCGATAACCGGTATCGCTCCAAACATACTGACAATCACCTGCGCTCCCCAATAGGACATCTGTCCCCATGGAAGAATATATCCGGTAAACGCCATGCTCATCAGTACGAAGAAGATGGCCATCCCGATCAGCCACAGCAATTCACGTGGCTTCCGGTAAGATCCGTACATCATCCCGCGGAACATGTGCAGGTAAACCACCACGAAAAACATGGAAGCCCCTGTCGAATGCATGTACCGGATCAACCATCCAAAATCCACATCACGCATGATGTACTCGACTGATGCAAATGCCATTCCCGCATCAGGTTTGTAATTCATGGTCAGAAAAATACCTGTCAGCAGCTGGTTGACCAGCACAAGCAGTGCCAGTGACCCAAAGTAATACCAGAAGTTGAAATTCTTGGGAGCGTAATACTCGGACAGATGCGCTTTCCAGGTGATTGTCAAAGGAAAGCGCTTGTCTATCCATTCCATCATTGAATTTTGCTGTTTACTCATTTTAGGCGGACTCTTTACTGTCTGAACCGACCAAAAGCCGGTTGTCACTCAAATAGGTATAAGGAGGTACTACCAGATTGGAAGGGGCAGGAACACTCTTGTAGACACGCCCGGCCAAATCGAATTTGGATCCGTGACAAGGGCAGAAGAATCCTCCCAGCCAGTCTGAACCCAAATCAGCAGGTGCGATATCTTTTCGATATACAGGTGAACATCCCAGATGAGTACAAACTCCCAGAACGACCAATATCTCAGGTTTGATCGATCTTGTATGGTTCTGCGCATAAGGAGGCTGCTGATCCCGTTGTGAATCAGGGTCAGCCAGCTGGCTATTCAATTTTTCCAGGTTATCCAGCATTTCAGGGGTGCGCTTGAGTACCCAGACAACCTTTCCCCGCCACTCAGCCGTCAACAACATACCCGGCTCCAGTTTGCTGATATCCACTTCGACCGGTGCTCCTGCAGCTTTGGCACGCTCACTTGGCATCATGCTGCGTAAAAAGGGTGTCGCCACACCCGCACCAGCAACCGCACCAGCAACCGAAGTAGCCACCAGTAAAAAGCGGCGGCGCCCGCTCATCTTTCCGTTATCGCCACTATCTGTCATTTTCTAACAATTCCATTTCATTAATTTCCCGTCAACCAGCAACGCACTTAATTAACAAACCAAAAACAAAATCAATACCTGAGCACGTTAGTTCTCAAAGTGGTAATCCTATAAGGGGGGCCATTCTAGCACAGTCTGTGTCCACTGAGATAGATTGATTGCCAAGCTTACACAAACTAGTTCAATTTACCATGACATTGCTTGTATTTTTTGCCTGACCCGCAAGGACAGGGATCATTCCGCCCGACTTTCTCATTTTTACGGACAAATGGCTGCTGCTTGTTCTCGCGGTTTTCTGCTACTGGTGGCTGCTCTTCCGCCAGTTCACTGTGAGTATCATGATGGTATTCCAGATTTCTGAGTGCTGATGTTTCCGCAACTGATTCAACCTGCTGTTCACTGCGAATCTGTACCGTCATGAGAATTTTTGTCACATCGGCTTTAATGGCATCGAGCATACTGGTGAACAGCTCAAAAGCCTCCCGTTTATACTCCTGTTTGGGATTCTGCTGTGCATAGCCGCGTAAATGGATCCCCTGCCGCAAATGATCCAGTGCAGCCAGGTGCTCACGCCAGTGTGTATCTATACTGTGCAGCATGATCATCCGCTCATATTGATGCATGATAGGCGCACCCACCTGTTCAACCTTGTTCAGATAGCTCGTATCCACCAGCTCTATGATACGGTCATGCAGATTTTCTTCATGCAGCTCACTATCTTCCTCCAGCCATTTCTGGAGAGGAATTTGCAGATGAAATTCGCTGGCCAGTGCTTTTTCCAGCCCCGGAATATCCCACTGTTCTTCGATACTCTGTTCAGGAATATAACGATCGATGAGCTGATGTACCACGCTCTCACGAATAGCGCTGATCGTTTCTGAAACACCCTGCTCAGCATCCAGCAGTTCGTTGCGCTGCTGGTAAATCACCTTGCGCTGATCGTTGGCCACATCATCGTATTCCAGCAACTGCTTGCGGATATCAAAATTTCGGGCTTCAACCTTTCTCTGGGCATTTTCTATCGCACGTGTCACCCAAGGATGCTCGATTGCTTCTCCTTCCGGCATTTTGAGGCGCGTCATGATATTCGCGACTCTGTCCGAAGAAAAAATACGCAAGAGCGGATCCTCCAGAGACAAATAAAAACGACTGGAACCCGGATCCCCCTGCCGACCGGCACGTCCGCGCAGCTGATTATCGATCCGGCGTGATTCATGCCGTTCGGTACCGATAATATGTAACCCGCCCAATTTGATCACTTCATCATGTCTGGCCTGCCACGCCTGATGAATTTCTTCTATTTTTTTACTTTTGGCGGCTTCATCGAGCGTTTCATCTGCCCGGATACGGTTGATCTCCTGCTCCGGATTTCCACCCAGGACGATGTCCGTTCCCCGACCAGCCATATTGGTCGCGATGGTTACCATCTTTGGCTGCCCTGCCTGAGCAATGATATCGGCTTCTCTGGCATGCTGTTTGGCATTGAGCACCTGATGAGGCAATTTCTCCTTTGTCAGAAGAGCTGCAAGCAATTCATTATTTTCGATTGAGGTCGTTCCCACCAGAACAGGCTGTTTACGCTCGTAACAATCCTTGATATCTGCAATGATTGCCTGATACTTTTCCTGAGGTGTACGAAAAACCTGATCCATACGATCTTCCCGTGTCATTGGGCGATGGGTAGGAATCACGACTGTCTCCAGTCCGTAAATCTGTTGGAACTCGAATGCTTCCGTATCGGCAGTACCGGTCATGCCGGCAAGTTTTTCATACATCCGGAAATAATTCTGGAAGGTAATGGATGCCAGAGTCTGGTTTTCTTTCTGAATCGGAACGTTTTCCTTGGCTTCAACGGCCTGGTGCAAACCTTCTGACCATCGCCTTCCCGGCATCAGACGGCCCGTAAACTCGTCAACGATAATAACTTCGCCATTCTGTACGACGTAATGCTGATCACGGTTGTACAGTGCCCGCGCACGCAATGCAGCATTGAGATGATGAATCAGACTGACATTCATCGGATCATACAGACTGGATCCGGCAGACAGCAAACCCGCTTCACTCAGCAATTTTTCGGCATGCTCGAATCCTTCCTCGCTCAGCAATACCTGCTGAGTTTTTTCATCCACACTGTAATCACCGGGACTTTTTTCATCCTCCTGCCGGGTCAACCCGGGAATCAATGTATCGATACGTTTATAGATTTCGGTATCACCCTCAGCCATACCGGAAATAATGAGCGGCGTGCGAGCTTCATCGATCAGAATCGAATCGACCTCATCCACAATTGCAAAATTCAGCACGCGCTGTACCCGTTCCGCGCTATGTCCCACCATATTGTCACGCAGATAATCAAAGCCATATTCATTGTTCGTGCCGTAGGTTATATCTGCGGCATAAGCAGCCTGTTTTTCCTCATGAGGCATTTGTGACAGCACCACGCCGACAGTCAGCCCGAGAAAGCGGTAAATCTGCCCCATCCATTCCGCATCACGCTTTGCCAGATAATCATTGACCGTAACGATATGCACTCCTTTGCCCGATAGTGCATTCAGATAGGTCGGCAACGTCGCCATCAGCGTTTTTCCCTCACCGGTACGCATCTCGGCAATTTTTCCTTCATGCAGAACCATGCCACCGATCAACTGTACATCGAAATGGCGCATACCCAGCACACGCTTTCCCGCTTCTCTGACCACGGCAAATGCTTCGGGCAACAACTGATCCAGCTTCTCTCCGTTTGCGACACGCTGTTTGAACTCACTTGTCTTGGCGCGCAATTCCTCATCTGACAGTGGTGAAATCGCGGCTTCCAGCTCATTGATGGTGCGAACGATCTTCAAATACTGTTTTATCAGCCGGTCGTTACGGCTGCCAAAAATACTCTTTAGTAAATTACTCAGCATGGGAAATTAGTTGTTTGTCTATTAATGTAGAAACGTACTGTATTACAGATCATCTGCCGAATTTGATCCATTTCATAACAGAAGAATACTGGAGGCTGCTGTTTGTGAGCCGGCTTGCGGCCCGATCTGGAAAACACTGTCAATGATACGAATGAATGCGTCTGTGCAAGAGATGAGTGATACAACATTATGTCTTTGGGTTCAGCGCACTTAATAATGTAATGTGCGAAGTGCGGATAGTTTGCATTTTTTGTTTACCGGTTAACACTTCGCAGCCAAGATGAACACTTGCTGCTGTAACTTGCCCCGTTGTCGGGATAGCAAAACCCAGTCATACTACCATAATCGAAATGGTAAACAGAACAGACAAAAGCCGTCTCGATATCAGATTCACGTCGCACCAGACTCCACGGCACCCACTTTCCTGCAAACCTTTTACCCTGAAACCTGTCCGAACAACACCTTGATTTCCTGTTTGCATCATTCGAATTCATACGACCCCAAAAGGTGAAGCAACGTGCCCATCCTCAATCTGAACAACTTTCTGGCAGCTCTTGGTAACACACCCGATTATGGCCGGTTATTTGCCAGAGCAGAGCATCTCGCACAAGTACAAAAACATCTGCTGAATGCCGTTCCTTTCCAATTGAGAAATCAGTGTACAGTGGGTCAATATACCGCTGACGGGCTCTTAGTCATTTATGCAGGTAATGGCACCACCGCCACCCGGTTACGCCACCTTGCTCCATCGATCCGGCAAAAAATGAACAATGCTGGCGTCAAGGTTGAGAATATCAGGTTTTCCATCCAACCACAGTTACATTCCCTGGAATCCGGAAATGTTCGCGAAATCACACGTTCACTGAGTCAGACTGCAATCGAACATCTGGACAAGCTATCCGACTCACTGCCGGCAGGGTCTCCACTTCAATCTTCTCTCGCAGCTTTGCTGGCGAACAGCCGCCGCAAATAGCCATAAGCAGTTACTGCCTAGTTTTTCTCCATATTGCTGATAAATGTATTAGCTTCGTTGATGGATTTTTCCATTGCAGCAACCAGAGTCGAAACATTCGATTGCAATGTTTTCAATTCACCTTTCAATGAGGCGATTGCCCGGGCATTGAGATTATGCTTGAGGTACATGACCTGATCGTTGAAAACGGTCAATACGGGCTGTATCCTCGATTCTGCGTTTTTCATGGCCGCAATGAGCTGCTTGTAATACGACCTGGTCTCAGTCAGCCTGTCCTGACTGCTCCGTTTCAATGCCGGATTTGAATATTGCGTGATTTCCTGCTCCCACTCTCTGAATAATGCAGCTGAGACGTTTTCGATATCCTCGATACGACTTCTGACTTCCTTTGCTTTGTTCACACTCGCCTCATACTCACCGTTCAGTTTTTTATAAATCCCCTCAAGATCCCCTCCTTTGAAATTGGTAGCAGCAGAAAACTGCTCCAGAGCAGATTTGAATTGCTCTCGGGTTTCTTCCTGCGTATCTCTTGCTTTCTCCACCCGATAAACCAGCACATCCCGCTTCGGGATACCGATTTTTTCGAGTCCACTGTAATACATGGTGGAACAGGCCGTTAGGAAAATCGCAAAAATTACGGCAAAGAACCGGATTGAATACTTCATGATCGTCACTCCCCAATGAATTTCCCGGCAAATACCCGGATATTGCATCCGCTCAACGCAACACACCACGCCGCAGTAATTGCCACATGACTTTATAACCCCAGAGAATCGGATGACGCCTCAGCATAGGCGTAATTTCCACTTTGATGCCGGTATGGCGTTCAATTTTCCAGGCAGCATAATCCAGACAATCCCGGAAAGTCATCGTCGCCTTGCTCAACCGCAGAACCGACAGCACTCGGCCCTGCCAGCGCCGCAAACGCCAGTGGATACGTGCACTCAACCTTTTCAGTGGTGTGATCGGCCCGATATGATATCGTCCGTCAGCCTGTAAACTCAGCAGCGGAATCAAGGCAGGCATGGCCGCCGCAGTCAGCCGGCTGTAAATTTCCGGATCAATCCGCACCAGATGACGCGCGCGCGCTTCACGCTCTGCACGCAGCTCGGCGGCATAAGTCAGCATCAAACCGGATGCCCAGATCATCTCCAAGTCACTGGGTCCGGATTCAAGTACAGGCAGCGTCGTACTGATGAATTTGAGTACGGCACTCGCCTGCGCAGTATGAACACGCTTCCCGGTCTGATCGTCGCGGGCATAAAGCAATCTGGCCGGCTGTGCAAAACGTGCCCAGATATAAGGATGAAACCACTGCCGGGCGCCACGTTCAAAGTCTGCCGTCGAAATAACCGCATACTTTGCACGCATCACACCGGCTGCAGCGGGAACTTCCAGATAAAAGACATTCGGCGGCAGCCAGGCATTCAGACCGGCCAGCAGACGACCGGAATAAGCCAGCCGGTAATCACTGACCAGCACATAAAAATCGGCAATACCCTCAGTCAGATCAGAAGTATGCAGACAGGAGCCATATAAAACGACTGCATCCAGTGCCTCTCCGAAACGCTGTCTCAATGCATCGGTAAAAACCTGAAATGCCGGATGTACAGGTCGAGCATCCTGAATTGCAATTTCCTGTATCAGAAGATCAAGGATATTTGGTAAATCAGCGGTACCCATTCATATTCCTTTTTTCATAAAATGCGGAACAGAATCGGGCCATCGGCTGTAATTTTCAGCGGACCATTCCGGCTGGAAGCATAGTAGAGCTCACCATCCACGATATATTCATCATCCAGCCACAGCTCGATCGAAGCCGTGTTATAGCTGGTATAGCCGTCTTCCTTCTGCAAATGGTGACCACGCCCTGCGATCAGGGGCCAGATAGCGCGCCAGAACCGCCGACTGTGTTGCCCGATAAATGTCGCATGCAGCGGTGCCGGTTCCTGCCCCCAATAGGGGCGAATGCCGAGCAATAGCTTCTCCAGCGCACTGATGAGTGCGAACAGATACACTTTCTCGCTCAACACCCCTGTTTCATCTATTTGGGCAACACGTACCGGAGCCCATTCGGCTTGCGGACGCCCCAGAAACATGCCTATTAGCGAACGCAATACGATCACGACAGTAAAAATGTTACCGGTCATTCCCAATTGCTTGATCTGACTGCGTGAAAATTTTACGCCACGCGCAATCAGGCCGAGACCGAGCATCATTCCATACACATTCCTCATACCGGTCTGCTCGATACGCAGCACTGGTCTTCGTACCTGTTTCATGTCACCGGGTCGTTGCAGATGTTGCCTGATTCTGGACAAAATCTGCTCGGCTTGCCCATTCATTCCCAGATCCAGTGCGGTCATGTTGGTCGTTCCAGCGGGCACGATGGTGATTTCCGGCCACCTGTCCGGTGGCAGGCACTCAAACAGACAACTCATTACCCCTTGCAGAGTGCCATCTCCCCCCACAACGATCAGCCACCCGATCTTCGCTTCAACTACGACAGTGACAGCACGTTCAAACTCGATCTGATCGGTTGCCTGAATCTGTCTAATTTCCGGTAATGTTGCCAGAAGACTCTGCATCCGCGCAGTATGCTTGCGAAACCAGCCTCCCAGCGGGTTGTAAATCAGGCCAATCCTGGCAGGGATCAGATCCACCGCCGGGTTACTCGTTATCTGCGGCGGGATTGACATACCGTTGGGGAAAAGGTAACCGGGTAAATATTCTGACGGCAAGCTGCTGCCTGTCCCGAACGGGATCGATGTTCTCCATCCAGGAATGAAGCACACCATCCTGTGACCGGCTTTGCCAGGCAGCGAACAATCTGTAAGCGAGAAACAGAGTTGAAAGCAGATGCCACAATACAACCAAGATAAATCCGATATCCGGCCGATCTGCCATCCAGCCGGCAGTCAGCAGGATCAGATTCGGATTGCGCCGTGCGGTAATCAAACGATGGAACGAATCGACTTTACGCCAGATGAAAATATCAAAAGATGCCAGCCAGAACTGGAAAGCGCCTTCACAAAGACGGCCCCCCACATAGCCAATGAACATCAGCCAGACCAGCAATTCGAGATCCGCTACAGGTGTGGCGGTGGCCATGAGGCCCACCCCCCAGGCCAGATACCACAACGGCGGATGAATGATATCCAGACCGTGATCCAGCACATCGCCCAGCTTGCTTGATGTCAGCGTGACACGCGCCAGCTTGCCATCGACCGTATCCAGAAAAGTCATCAGCCACGCCATGATCAGGCCGATACCAAACGCGCCATACCAGAATGCCACGCCTGCCAGCACCGCCAGAACCAGACTGAGCAGCGTCACATGATTGGGCTTCAGACCCAGTCGAACACACAGGCGCGTTACCATAAACGCCGGCCAGGGCCATAGCCATTTGGTGACCAGATCGGTTACACCCTTATAGGATGCGGCAAACAGCTCTGATTCAAGCTCGGCCTGGTTACAACGCCGGATCGGCAATACATAGGGCGGATCCTTCTTCTTCAGATTCTGCTGTACCTGAATCGGGAGGTCTTTCAAGGTACGAACGGGAAGATCGTCAGGTGCCGGTCTTTTTTCGTTCAGTACTTCACACATCGCAGCGGCATTTTTCCCGTCAATCAGAATCGCAACCGGAGTCTCATCCATAGGAGCCACGAGTACGGCCGGTTCATGCAATGCCATCAGCGCACTGATCACTCTGCTATCGAACAGATAGTCAGCACGCAGCAGCAACACGGGATCCGTTTCGGTCAATTGTGATACCTCTTTCACCACTGCAACCGTCTTGATCGTTCCCAGCATCCGCTCGAGGCGCGTACGCCCATCCATCCCCCACAGACTGGTTTTACTGTTGCCGATAATGTGAACGAAGAAAGCAGTAGTCATATTCATCTCAAAAAGTGCGCCGTAACAGCCAATGTGCTGCGACAGCAATCAGAACCATTCCGGGTACAACCGAAACGACAATCGGGTTCAATTGGAATACCAGTCCGATATTGGCAATGATCTGATCAAACAGGTAAATACTGATCCCCATGAGCGCAGCCAGAATCAGTTTACCCCCCAATCCTTCACGTACAGAGCCGAAGATAAAGGGAATGGCGACCAGGATCATCGCAATTGTCATGATCGCCCCGCCAACCTTGCGCCACAACGCCATAACGTAGGCATCCGCTTTCTGGCCGGTCGCCCTCAAAAATTCAGCATGTTTCACCAGCTCTATTGGCGTCAGACTTTCCGGCGACTTGGTCAGTGTCGCAATATCGTCCGGGCCCAGAAACGAATGCCACTGAAGGATGTGTGCCTTCCTGGAAGTGATGCGATCCGGGGAGAATGTACGTATCGTGACGTCATGCAGCTTCCATAAACTCTCATCAAAAATATCTGCATACCATGCATGGACATGAGCGGTCATGGATCCCTCTCCATCAAAATGGATGACTTCGATATCCGTAGCACGCCCTTTATGCAACATCTCACCAATACGCAATATATTCCGCTCGTTTCGTGTCCAGATACCGAGCCCCTTACCCAGTTCAGCCCCCTGTTCCAGTGCAACTGCCCGCAATATCGTTGCCTGCTGCTGAAACTGAGGAGCCACAAAATACTCCAGTGCTATCGTCGAGGCAATGAGTAATCCTCCAATTCCAACCGGAGCAAGGCCGATCATCAAGGGAGAAAGCCCTGCCACCCGCATCGCCACCAGTTCCAGATTGACTGCCAGCGCACCCAGCGCACCCACCGTCCCCAGCAGTGCGATGAACGGTGCAATCTGGATGAATCTGCGGGGCATCAGCATGACGGTATACAGAAAAGCATCCCAGGTGGTATATGTCCCCTTCCCTACGTCATCAAGCTGATCCAGCAAATCAAAAAAACTGAACAGAGGTAACAGGATGGCAGTAGCGATAACCATTCCCGTCAAAACCTGCCAGGCGATATAACGATGACAGATCTTCACTGTTTTCCTGCAGGCAATAAAGATCTGAGCTCGGGAAGGCGCAGCATAACGATTATGATAAGCAATCCATATACCCACCAGACTCCGGGCATGGCGGCTACCACGCCCTGCTCCACCCAAGTCTTGGCTAATCCGCTGAGATTGTAATAAACAGCAAAGACCAGTGCAGCGACAAGAAAGGTTCTGTCTGTTTTATCTTTGCGTGGTGCGGTGCGGGTAAAAGAAACGGCGATCAGCGCAAGCAGAACAGTTGCGACAGGCCGTGAAAGCCGCCACTGCAACTCTGCAATTTCACGCGGTTCTTCAGAATCCCATAAGGAACGAGTAGATGCCGCCTTGCGCCGATAGTTCTGAGCCTGATCGTTTTCATTGAAATAGATCATCTTCTCAAAACGAATGGCGCTGTCTTTGACAGTATCAAAGCTGAGACGATAGATCTGGCCTTCCCGCAGTTCGATATGCGGCCACTGTTCTGCAGTCATCGGCTGCTGATAACCTTCCCTGGAAATAATGATTTCTCTATCTTCAGTCGTTCTGATGTAGTGGAAAACGCCTTCCATACGTTTTTCCAGATCATCTTTACCCCGGATAAAAATCACTCGACCGCTTTTTTCACTGCCATAAAACCTTCCAGGCTGGAACCGGTTGGTATTCAATTCAGCTTCAGCCTGCGCATCCATGATATAGCTTTCCGCATAAGCCCACGGACGGGCATAAACGGAAAGAATCCCGCTGAGAATGGCAATCGGCAGAGCAATCACGAAAACGGTACGGATGATCCGGTTATCCCCGTATCCGGCGGTGCGCAGTACATTGATTTCCTGATCCCGGTTCATCCGGCTCAAACCATAGATGACCGCCACATAGAACGCAATGGGAACCAGCACTTCCAGCGCAATGATGGTTTTCAATCCGACCAGCTTGAACATGGCGGCAGTACCAAGCGTTTCAGTCACGGCACTGGTCAAAAACCGTGCAACACTGAAACTGACGAAAAGCCCGATCAGGATGACCGTCACCACGATGAAAGGAAACAGCAGTTCCCGTGTGATGTACCTTTCAATGATTTTCATGAAAATCAGCCGACCGTCTTACATCAAGGGGCGTGTTGAATCGGACCGGATCAGGATGGATTCCACCAGTTGCAGATCTTCTACTTTATCGACATCGATGCCGGCATCAGGAAAGGGCAAAATTACCGGGCACACCCGAACGCCTGTTTTCCCGGAAATTTTCTGCAATGCCTGGTCGAGCGTCAAACGTCCGAGCAGGTATGACCACACAGCCTGCCAGCCCAGTACCCGGCTGATCAGCTTCCACGGACGCTTGCGCAATGCTTCCGCCTGCTGCCAGAAATCCACCAGCGTACGCCCGCGTACATTATTGAATGCGAATAGATTACAGCCACAAAAATTCCCATCCTGCAACCGTATCACCGTACGCCGGGTATCACCATACCGGGCTTGCAGGGTTTCATATCTGATGACCCCGACAACCGCGTCACACTCCAGATTACTGGAAACCTGCAAAAAATATTCCACGATTTCCGAGGTAAGCAGTGCATGATCCGCTGTAGTCAATAAAACCGGTTGTTGCGAGTCGATACGTGAAAGCCCGTGAGCAGCGCTGCGAGCTGGTGAATCCAGATTTTCCATCCAGTCCACCTGCCTGGTATCGATACGCTGTTCGAGTTCCTCGCAAGCTGAAAGCAGTGATTCCGGCGGGCCGCATAAAAGGGCCGATTTTATTTTATGGCAATCATTCAGAGCATTGAGCACACGAATGACCATAGGTTTACCACAAACAGGAGCATAAGCCTTGCATACCGTTCCTGCATACCGTGCCACGGAATCCTGGCTGCCCCGGTCGGCTGCCAGTACCAGGGCGGCAAACTGATCGTTATTGCTCATTACGGACGGAACAGTGTTTGAATTTTTCTGATGATCGACTACACCCTGATCACGCCAGCGTCTTATCGTAAATACGATAGCGCTTGTACTCCCTGCCGCCAATTTTTTCCAGAATCGCACGCATGGATTGATTGTCTTCAAGTATCCAGGATAATTCGACATGCCCGATACCACGGGATTTAACCATTTTTCTGGGAGCATCGATGACTTTGAACGCCAGTGCTATTCCGACAAGAGTATGGTGAAATTGCTTGCGGACACCCATCAGAGGAACCCGACCGGTAGTAATTGAAGCGGATTTCAGTTTATTGATCAGGTGAAGCCAGCCAAGAGGAAGAAGTTTTCCATTCAGTGCCGGGAGTACCTCATTCAGATTCGGCAGTACCGCCATGAAGGCGACGGGCCTCCCGTCTATTTCCGCTATCTGGATAAATTCATCCGGGACCAGCCAGCGCAAAGAACTGCCCAGCTCGGCAAATTCTTCCTGCGTAAAGGGAACGAATCCCCAGTTATCAGACCAGGCATCATTAAATATGTCTCGCATGGTTTCTATTTCTTCATTGAATCGATTGCGTTGCAGTGGCCTGATTCGGATCTGATGCCGATACTTACGATCGATCGCCTGCATGGCAGGAGGCGGGTCAAAATCCGTTACCAGCCAGTAGGCCAGTAAATCCTTGCAAGGCTGATAGCCGTTTTGTTCCAGCAGGCTGGTATACCACTCCGGTGAATAAGGCATCATGAAAACGGGAGGTGTATCAAACCCCTGAACCAGTAAGCCACATTCCTGATTGATAGAAAAATTGAACGGCCCGCTGATCTGACGTACTCCCCGTTCAACCAACCAGCTTTCGGCTACTTGTATCAGCCGACTGAAAACTGCTTCATCCTGAATGGATTCCAGCATCCCGAAATGCCCGGTATCCGTCCCGTAGCGTTGCTGGTACAGTTCATCTATCTGTGCACTGATTCTGCCAACCGGCTGATTATCACGACAGGCAATCCATCCTTGCCATTGTGCATGCCTGAAATAGGGATTGAACCTGGAGAGATGCAATCGTCGCTCCAGCCGGAGAGGCGGTACCCACAAAGGGTCATCCGCATAGAGTCGCCAGGGAACATCAATGAATTTTCCAATTCCACGAAAGCCTGAAACCGGGATAATTTCTATTTCCCCTTTCACTTGACGACTCGGAGATATTTTCATCAACCCTGGCCTGGCAGAAATGGAATGGCCGAGACAATCCGCCCGATGACTGGGATGTTGGATCTCACGGTTGTTACCGCAATCCGGTTATTTTTTGAATTGCGTGGCAAAAGCCAGCAAATCTGAAATCATCTGCTGAAAAGCCTGTTGCTGCTGTAGATCAGGCTGGTTAACCGCGAGCTCCTGTGCAGCATCTTCCAGGGAGACTGGCCGCTCGTTTCCACCTGTGCGCGAGAACTGGTAAAACCTGTTCCATGCAGCGTTATATTCGCGCAACTGATTCTGCGGAATGAAATTCCTCAGCACTTCAAAAGCATCACGCAGAATGGGTAAACGCGGTTGCATATAAGCTGCCAGATCATCCGGCCAGCGGGTGGCGGCAGGATACAAGCCAGTCAGTTCTTCCTGAAAAGCCAAATCAAAATATTCCACCGCTGCGGTACGGCGCCGGCGATTGATGATATCCACCGCCACACCCACTACCAGAATAAAACCCAGCAATGTAAATGGCCAGACCGGGGCTTCCTGGATGTAAAGCGATACCTGCTCAATAAATTTATCCAAAATCTCCTCTACTTTCCTCTATCTAAGAGACAACATTCAAAATAACCGGTATTTGCCGTCACAATTGATCGATATTGCCACAGCTCGCTAACTGCCGCAATGCTTTACGACTTGATGCCTCATATTCATCCATTCACAGGAAACAGATTCGTAAGAACAGTCAAAGACATGGTAAATTGCCGGGTGCCGTGCTGCTCAGACTGTAAAAACCCGACAAAATAAGTCATCGCGGCAATCTGAGCACCTTGAATCTTATATCGACACAACCAAGGAGAGGGTAGTGGAGAACAAGGAAAAAAATACATCCGAACTATTGCAACTGATCGTCGTACAAAACACCAATGCAGTGATCAGTGTGGACGAAATCAAAAACTCATTGCACGAGCGTGGCTTTGCCGTGCTGCTCGCCATTGCTACTTTACCGATCTGTCTGCCTGTTCCCGCACCACCTGGGTACACTACTGTTTTTGCCATTCCGCTGTTTATTTTCTCGATCCAAATGATATGTGGCATGAAAGCGCCGTGGATTCCAGAATGGTTGACAAAAAAAACCATAAAAAGGGGAACACTGGACAAATTAATCACCAAGGCAGCACCATGGTTACGCAAAATTGAAAGCCACATGCATCCGCGGCTGACTTACATCAGTGTACATGCCTGGGAACGTATCATCGGCCTCTTTTCATTCATTTTCTCGATTTCCATTGCACTGCCGGTCCCCCTGATCAATTTTCTTCCCGGCCTGGGAATCCTCATCATGTCATTGGGGTTACTCAGCAAGGATGGTCTGACCATCATTGCTGGGATGATCGTGGGAACTACCGGTGTGGGAATCGCGCTGATAGTAGTTGCACTGTTATGGATGGGAGTACCTATACCTTTTGTGCAATCGACTGATTAATTCAAACCCCGGCCACTTTACTGACCACATAACGAAACTTGCCTGATTTCTCAGCCGGAATTTCAGATACCTGTTCCACCTTGATCTTTACATCCCGACCCAGTCTGGTTTGAAACGATTCGGTGATCCGGCTGATCTGCGACGGATGCAAGCCGGTCTCTGCAACGACCTGAACTCGGGTGAAATCCAGGCTCTCCTGGATGATTTTGAAAACTTTTACTTCCGGCATGTCTCGCAAAATATAAATCAGTGCCAGCCCGTGCATGACTGTACCATTCTGCGCAACGACAAAATCGGTGCTGCGGCCCTGTATCTCCCGAAGCAGCGGTAATCCCCGCCCGCAATCACATGTTCTGTCATCCAGAATACCAATATCCCCGGTACGATAACGAATGAAAGGGAAATCTCTGCTTGCCAGATGAGTCACCACAATTTCGCCTGATTCTCCGTATGGAAGGGGATGGCCGTTAGAATCGACAATTTCAACGATGATATCCTCAGCGGTGATATGCATTCCGCCTGCAGGACATTCATGAGCAATGAACCCGGCATCACGCCCCCCATAACCATTTGCAACCGGACAGCCGAAAGTGTCACTGATTTGTCTGCGCTGATCATCATACAGCCGTTCCGAAGTGACGAAAGCCACCTGAATTCCCAAATTGGACATCTTAATACCTGATTTATCAGCATATTTCGCTATATGCGACAAAGCCGAGGGATAACCGAACAGCATTTTGGGATGAAACCTGCGGATCGTATCAAGAAAATCATCGAGCTTCTGGTCGGACATTTCAAATGCGGGCAATAATCTGCTGCGAAACAAATGATCCCGCCATGAACGCAACGTATCCTGCGCACCCAATTCGATCGGAGAACCCCAGACAACGATTTCGGGATCACCTATATCCACGCCCCACCAGCGTGTAGCTCGCCACTTTGCGGCAATATCGTGGCTGACACGTTCCTTGCCGATAAAAAAAACCAGCGGTTCGCCACTGGATCCTCCCGTATTGAAACGAACGAGCCCTCGCGCCTGATCAGATTTGAGTTCCTCCAGATGTGTACGAATGATTGATTTATCGAGAAAAGGCAGGTATTGCAAATCAGCCAGTGAACCAGCTTCCTCCGGTTGAAAACCCAACTCAGCAAACAGCGTGCGGTAATAGGGAACATGTGTGTTTATATGAATGAGCAACTGACGCAGTTTTTCAGTCTGTAACTGCACGATCTTTTCAGGAGAAAACCATTGAGTCTGCTCCATGGATTTACGCACATTGACACTGGCGTGCCGCTTGAGGTGTTCATGAAGCGGGAACAGGAATCCGGATATCAAATGTGTATAAATACCAGCCATGGTTAACGATATTGTTCCGCCAACTCAGATTGGCAGGTGATCTTCACAAATTCTTCTACAAGGACAGCTACTCTCTGATCCCACGAGTTTGCGTGAGCGTACATGATTATTTTTTCTCGATCCCAATTTACTTCCAGTGCATTGGCAATTGCCTGGCAAAGTGCCTGCTGATCATTAAAAGGAACCAGTTTACCCAGTTCCGAACGACAGACTACTTCAGCATTTCCGCCTACGTCAGTAGTCACCACCGGCAAACCACATGCCATTGCTTCGAGAAATACATTAGCCCATCCCTCATTTCTTGTAGCAAGCACAAATAAATCAGCAGCAGAAAGCGGAATCTTCAACTGATCTGGTGGCATGACACCCAGAAAACGAACATTTTTCTCAAACCCCGATTCAGAAACCTGCTGTTGCAAACGCTCAGTCCAGTCACCCTCGGCACTTGCACCACCGATTATCAAAAATTGAATACCAGGGTAAGTACTTATCAAGTCAGGCAGACACGCGATGACACGATGAAACCCCTTGCGCTCACAAAGCCCACCCACCGATATCAATATCGGTATATCTTCCGGTATTTCCAGGCTCTTACGCGCTTCAGACCGATCAATACAACAAAACTTATCAAGATCCACACCATTACCCACCACGAGTATTTTGCTTTCCTGGATTCCGATTGCCACTGCTACCTGTTTCAAAGAATCCGATACTGAAAAAATCTTCGCAGCACGTATCATGGCTGAACGCATAAGATCTCGATATAAAAATCTGTGGGAAAGCCGTACCTCCGTGCCTCGCAAGGTAATCGTGACAGGAACCCGGAACCATCTCCCCAGAAGGCTCGCAGCGTAACCGTCCGGATAGGCAAAATGCGCATCAATAATCTTAAAATCGAAACGTCGCTTGAGCCGCCACAAAACAGGCAAGCTGCCTAATGCCATGAAAAAACCATCCAGAAACTTAAAAAATCCCGGAATGGAAAAAAAACGTGGATGGAGAACCTCAATATTTTCCTGAAGCTCCATATAAGGAGCATCCGGTCTGAAATGAGGGCGCCATCTGCGAAGAATTTTCTGAAATGGAAACCAGGGTACGGGTGCCACCACCACGAGCGGAAGATGTTTTCCCACCCGAAACATACGTTCACGAATGAACAAACCAGCATTAGGCTGACCCGAGTGCGGAAAAAGTGAAGAAAATACAACAATCCCGGGATTATTAGTATCTTTCTTGTCTTTGTTCTCAGTCTCCTCGGGAGCTAGTTTCATACTGTTAAAATTTCCACGCCCTAGATTTGTCAGGAACCATAAAAAGCCGCCCTGGGCAACACGCAGCGAAACGTTTTAAGTGGTTAATACACGCAATTAATTAGAAAATTCAAGCTCAGGCGATATCTGTAGCCCCAATATTTAGTCTACATTTATTTATTGAGCAAATTACTATAAATAAACTGATATTTCGCCACACTTTTCCGCCAGTTACGTTCAGTCTCGACAAACTCCCGTCCAGCCCTGCGCAAATCTTCCCACCGGCCTGGCACGTTTATCAGCTCTCCGACTTTTTGCGCCAGTGAATTCGGATCACCGGATTTGAACAAAATACCGTTATGGTTGTCACGAATCAGTTCCTGATGTCCTCCCACATCCGAAGCAGCCAGCACTCTGCCCTGTGCCATAGCCTCCAGCGGCTTCAAAGGAGTGACGAGATCAGTAAGTCGCATGGAAAGGCGCGGATAAACCAGAACGTCAATCAAATCATAGTAATCCTGCACTTTATCGTGTGGGACACGGCCGGTAAAAATGACTTTATCCCCGATACCAAGCTGGCTGGCAAGTTGCCGCAACTGCCCATCCTGTGGCCCGCCACCGACCAGCAATACACGCAAATCAGGATGCTGCAGCAGCATGATCGGCAAAGCCCGTAGCAATATATCCAGCCCCTCGTAAGCATAAAAAGAGCCGATAAACCCGATGATGCGCTTGCTCTTTAATCCAAACTGCTCCTTGAGTGATTCATTCGCCGGACGGCTTGCAGCAAATTTCTCGATATCGACCGCGTTGGGAATAGTCGTAATCTTTTCCGGTGCAATACCCCGTCCGATCATGTCATTTCGCAATCCTTCACAAATCGTAGTGATTGCATCTACACGCCGAAGTGCAAAATTTTCCAACCCGCGTGTCAGACGATAGCGTACACCCCATTCACTGCTGGTGCCGTGGTCCACTGCTGCATCTTCCCAGAAGGCGCGCACCTCATAAATAACCGGTATAGAAGCTTTACGCGCAGCGATCAGAGCGGGAATCGCATTGAGTGCCGGTGAATGGGCATGCAAAAGATCCGGTTTGATGATTCGCACGATATCAGCCACCCGCCGAGCTAAACCATTGATCACAGCGATCTGATTCAGAATCGGCAGTCTGCTGGCAAAACGGGAATGCTCCGGCGTCCTGTAAAAATGCCAGCCATCGACTTCTTCTTCCAGCGCAACCGAGCCGGTATGTTTGGCGCTGGTAACATGAAACGTTTCCCACCCCAGGTCGCGCTGTTCTTTCAGGATCGCCAACGTGCGAAATGTATAACCGCTGTGTAACGGAATAGAGTGATCCAGAATGTGCAGAATTCGCATAATTCAGCTCATGATTCAGTAGTGGCACCATCAATATCTTCTGCCAACGGCAAAAAACCTTTTCTCTTTATCATTCCCTGCACTTCTAACCTCATTTCATAAACCTTGCTATCAGACGGACATCCATCCCGATTTTTCGAATATCGGATATTTGCAAATCATACTTCTCTGATAAATCCCCGATTTCAGGCAATGCCAGCATCGCTTGTGCTGAATTACCCAACAGGCTGGGGGCAAAATAAAAAATGATTTCATCCACCAGCCCAGCTGTTACCAGCGCTCCGTTCAGTACCGGGCCTGCTTCAACCAGCAGCTCATTGATACCTAATTCGGCCAACTTCACCATCATGGCTTTGAGATCAACCTTTCCGGCCAAATCAGGCAAAACAACGATGTGAGCACCGGTATCTTCCAGTCGGTGTATTTTTTCTTTGCTGGTCTGTGCCGTGAAGATCCAAGTTGTATCTGCATTCTGCAGCAACTTTGCCTGCAAGGGAGTTTCCAGGTTCGAATCCACCACTATGCGCATTGGCTGCCTGGAGACCGTAATATACCGCACCGTCAGTTGAGGGTCATCCTTCCTGACCGAGCTGATCCCTGTCAGTATCGCACATGAACGTGCTCGCCATTTATGGCCATCCCGCCGAGCCGGCTCACTGGTAATCCACTGGCTCTTTCCATTCTTCAGAGCCGTTCTGCCATCGAAGCTGGCTGCTATCTTAGTCCGCACCCATGGACGATCATGTCGCATTCGGGTAACAAATCCGATATTCAATCGCTCTGCTTGATCAGCCAGCAAACCTGCTTGTATTGCGATACCGGCTTTCTGCAACCATTCCTTTCCTTGACCGTTTACATGCGGATTAGGGTCATTCATCGCCATGACTACTTTGCACACCCCTGCCTGAATCAAAGCCTCGACGCAAGGTGGTGTACGGCCATGATGACTGCAAGGCTCGAGTGTTACATAAACAGTAGCGCCCTTGGCCAAATCCCCTGCTTTCCGTAATGCATGAATTTCTGCATGTGGCTCCCCTGCCCGCTCATGCCACCCTGTTCCAACTACCTTGCCGCCATTGACGATTACGCACCCTACCCGAGGATTCGGGCTGGTGGTAAACAGCCCCCTTTCGGCCAGCCGCAGCGCATGGGACATATACTCATAATCCAAAGCGGTGAACACCTGTTCATCAACCCTTAGTAAAAAATGGCAAATCAGTTGTCAATCACCATACTTGCCAACACAATCAAACGTGACTTTCCCTGATTTGAGTGATCAAACGCCGGGATCGGCCAGAAATTGTTATTCCTCGCCGTAACTCATATCTGCTCTTTTATCCACCCGAGCATTCATGCTACGATTTTTACACATTCCAATTATGATCGGAGGTCAAAATGTTTTTTGTGAGAGTTTTTATCATCATTCTCGCTTTATCGTCATCAGGCTGGGTATCTGCAAAAGATCAGGTACCCTACGCTACACAGATTAACGATCTGATGCGTTATTTGCGCGTCACGCCCAATATTGCTACTTCCGGAGCACTTACCAAAGATGGCATTCAGGAGCTCGTCAAGCACAGTTTTCAGACTGTAATAGATCTGCGCAGTGAATCAGAAGGGACACCAAGCGAGAAAAAAGCTGTTGAAGCAGTCGGCATAACTTATATCAATATCCCTGTCACCGGTGAAGGGGTAAATGAGTCACAGCTAACAGCCTTCAAACAGGCTTTAGAGCAGGCAGCCCCCCCCGTTCTGATCCATTGTGCTACCGGTAACCGTGCTGGTGCCATGTGGACTGCCTACCGGCTGAGCGAAGGCATAGCCCCGGAAATCGCTTTCAAAGAAGGTCGTGCTGCCGGTATGAATGCCGGAATGGAAGAAAAAATCAGAAAAATCTGGTGCGATGGAAACAAGGATAGCTGTCAATGATCGACTTGGCGGCCTTCTTTTTACCAACCGCTACAACACTCTCGTCATACTACAAAACAAAGGCAAGGCAAAGAAGGAAAACAACTTATTCCATTCCCAAATCAAAAATGACATGAAGGCGAGCCACAGACGGTATAAATAATACGGCAAGGTGAAGCCGACAAATTTAGTTTTGATTTATAAATGGAATTAAAACGTCATGGGCACTCTAAAGCTGAGTCTGACATCCTGTGCATCATCGGTTGTTCCTATCGCAATGGAGAAATTCAAGGTAGTCTGCTGTGAATATTTAAAAGCATAGCCGAGCAGTAATTGCCCTATATCAAGCTGACTACCTTTCAATGTACGATTATTTATTTTGGTATTAAAAATATGGCGATGACCATACCCGATATTGAACGAAGAGCGCTCGTTAATTCCGAACCCCATACCAAAAGTCATACCCACTGCATAACCTGGATCAACCTTAAATTTATCACCTGATCCATCAAGCGCCTTCTCCGTGGTACCCATATTGTAGTTATAGGCCAGATTTGCAAAGAATACGGCCGGATCAGTTGCATAGAGTGCAGTAACGCTTGGTTCAAAACTGAAAAAACCCGATCCTGTAGGAACTTCAGTAGGAAATACAGCACCTGGAACACCTTGAGCCTGTGCGTATTTAATATCAAAGGGCCCCTTCCCTGTAGGTACTGTTGCTCGCATATTTCCCACCAGAATAGGCCACCCTCCCGCTCCTGAATTAAGCTGATAGCGAGCGGCAAATTCAATGTCCCCCAAGCCATTCCCGGATGCATTGAATGTTTCATCGATCCCGGCTCCAATGCTGACTGGCCTGGAGCGTTGCTCATCAAAACGCGCGCGATAGGGAACTCTCGCTTCAACCTCAAGACGATCTGTCACACCGTAGCGAGCTCCAATACTTGCCATAAGGCTGTGCTGATCCACTTGACGAACATCTATCAAACCAATAGCAATCGCCGGGAGAAATGTGAATGCATCCAGAAATATCCGGTTACTGTCCGTGAAAGCATATTCCAGTGCAGGTTCAACCACGATCTTGCCTTTACGTGTCAGCACTCCTCCTACTGCATCACTCAATCTAGGCATTTCAGGCGGTCTTGGTTTCTCATCCTGCTTGGGTGGCGCCTGTCCTACAGGCCCAGCAGGAAGATTACCAGGCACGGTGCGTGTCTGTACCTGATCATTTTTTTTGCCAACTGGTCCGGCAACTACCGTCTTTGGAGTAGAGGGTGAGGATACCTGCGGGGGACGTTGCCCATCTTTGCCAGCTACATTGCTGGCCGGGCTGCGATCGGTAGGTTGCGTAGTAATCAGGGAGTCCAGACGGGATTTGAGCTTCTCTATTTCTTTCCCCTGCTCGATGATGATCTGCCGCTGTTTTTCGAACTCCTTTTGCTGCTGCGCAAAAAGGGATTTATATTGTTCGAGGACTTCTTCTGAAGATCTTCCTGTCTGAGAATAAGCAACAAGAAATACTGCAAAAGCACTCACAAGAAATCTGCTTTTCACACTTCCGGGGCGTTTACCATTATTTTCAGATATATTTTTTCTCATGCTTGATGGCGTACAGAATAGCTACCGCAACAAAGCTGGTGCTAAAAATTCGGTAAAAACCTGCTGACCGCCGCCATTCGCTGCAATCCCTTTCAGATTGCTGACTTCTATATTGATGGTTGTCAATGCCTCAATATGCTGACTATCCAGTGTATTCTGAACGAAGGTACTGAGTTCCGGCACGGTGATAGAATCAGACACCATATTCTGCATACCCGCTTGTAAAACCACACCTGCGCCCGGAAGCTGAAGAGAGGATGAATGCACCAGCACATCATTCAAGTGGATAAACTTTTCCAGACTCATATCAATATGTACACCATTTGGAAGAACGAATCCCCCTCTCAATACTGCGAGCTCTTCATCCGTTGCGCGTTCCCACTCCGGGTGATGAATATTTTGTACTGATAACCTGACAGTTACATCTTCGGCGTATGTTTGGACCGTAAAACAGGACAATACCATTAGCACAAGGCAGGATCGGATATTTTTTACCATCAGATAAAAGTGTCCTGTTTTCATTTTTCGCCCCATCTCATAAAAACCATCAAAAATCCCAAGGACCTGGCCGCAGTACATTAAAAACGCCCAGACTCGTCCGATCAACTGCTTCTCCCAATGGGGCCAACCTGCCCGACCACTCCTGATGTATTTTCCGGTAGCTTACTTCAGGATCCACATGATTATGAATCAGAAATACAATGCGATTCCCCCACATTCTTTCAAATTCAGTGCGATCCATGGATTTGACGCCCTGAGCCGGATCCCCCACCAGAACTCTATCCTCATCCACCCCTTTAATAATGACAAAGTGCATATAGCCATTATGATTAATGATAGTGATGGCGGGACTGCCAGTGGAATACAACTGATCTAAATTGATTTTGAAACCATCTGAACCATACCCTCTTCGTTCAAGATACCGCTTCATATCCAGCATGGAAAAACCTTCTCGCCTGATCTTTTCCTGATCCCCATGCTGGAACATATCAACAAATACAGACTGTTCATCCACACTATCGTCATAGTGAAAAGTAAGCAAACTTGCCAAAGCTGCCGAGCCACAACTGAAATCGAATTGCTGCCTGTAAACCGTACTAAAACGGCGTTCCGCAAAGCTCTTGCCTTGTATATTGAAGTTGGCACCACCCGCCACACCAATCATATCCAGCGCAAACACCTCACCAGCCCAGACTGTCTGAGTGATCAGGAAAACAGCAAATGATGTCAGCGGTAACTTCATAGTTGATCTCTGGATAGACAACCAAAACACTTAGCATAACCGACGCAGCCAATCTCAAACTGAAGAAATTGACCTGAATATGATTTCTTTATCGTCACTCCATCCAAAAAACTGATACCAGACTCAAGGTAATATGGTCACATTGACTATTGTCGAGTCCTGTATGAGAACATTGTTACCTGAGTTCTGAATTACCGAAAACATACCGCTTGCTCCGACAAAAGAACCGTTATCGATGGAATTAAACCCGCTGACATTATTGGTTGCGCTATTATCGGCAAGAAATGCACGGACATTCATACGATTTAGTGTGGTTATATCCACTCCTTCACGGCCTGTCGCATTATCCAGCTCTTCCAGAGTTGCTCTCTCTGCATGAGGGAGATATATATCCTTTCCCTCCAACAATTCTGATCCGGAAGCTCCATAACTCATACCAACAGGCACCCATATCGCAAGTGCAACAAGACCCTTTCTAATACTGGTTCTCATAAAAATCTCCATTTGTCACTCACGTAATCTTTCCTATCCCGATAAAAAAACTGGCAAGCAATATTGCTACTGCCTGCCAGTTGAAAGTACTACATTACATTAACCAATAAAGCTATTACTGATTAACGTTCACATTACCCTGGAAAGATACTTGCTGCTGAATCAAAGAGCTTGACCCAATGTTCTGAGCAACCTGATTCAGGCCGGCACCATTCAGTGAACCGTCAATATTATTGCTTAAATTACCACCAACGAGAGCGGAGGCATCGACCAAAGGAATTCCTTCAGCAGCCTGGCCGGTTACGGTTCCGCTCAACTCAGCATTATTGATAGCGTAGGTAGATGTGGCAGCCCCACCACCATTTGCAACAGCATTACCTTTACCACCATGTGCATTGGCGCTGCTGTTATCGCTGCTATCCGTTACGGTTGCTGCACCACCACCATTAGCCGAGGCATTACCCTGACCTTTGGCACTGGCACTGCTGTTATCGCTGTTATCGCTGTTATCAGAAGTAGCAGTGCTACCGCCGTTGGCAGAAGCAGAGCCATCGCCTTTAGCGCTGGCACTGGCACGGCTGTTGTTATCGTTGCTGTCTTTGCTGTTAGTACTGCTGTTGCTATTGTCTACACTGGCAGTACTATTGTTATTAGCAGCAGCAGACTTGTCATCGGCAGATGCTTTACCACTGTTGTTGCTGTCTGTATTTGCAACAGTTTTGGTGTTGGTACTGTTGTCACTGCTGTCAGAAGTTTTGGTGCTGGTGTTGTTGCTGTCAACAGTTTTGGTGTTGGTGCTGTTGTC
>NZ_FUWK01000008.1:0-43771 GCF_900167395.1 Nitrosomonas europaea | reverse complement strand
GTGCTGCTGTTACTAGCATCTACAGTTTTGCTGTTGTTGCTGTCGTTGGTGCTGCTGTTAGTATTGCTGCTATTGCTGCTATCAGCTGTGGTTGAGGTACTTCCACCACTTGCAGCAGCGTTGCTTTGACCCTTACCAGCACCAGCAGCATCAGTTACGCTTGGCAACGCGCTACCTGCGCCTTCAGCCGCCCACACATTACCTGCAAAACCAAAAGCCAGAACGATACTGGCAGCCAGAATTTTTTTAGAAAATTGATCCATGGTATTTTCCTTTTGTAAATCAGATTAATAAAACATAGATATTACGTAACATCATCTATCTTGCGACCCAACAAGGTAAATGTCGCTTATCGACGACCCCTTTGTTGTGGAGGAGATAGTAGGAAAATTGTGCTTATCAGAGCAATACTGCAATTGCATACAAGCAAGACTCGAAATTGCAAAGCAGAGAAGGGATTACTGCAGAAGTCGTTCTTTCAATGAAGGTATCCATTCATATGCGCTCTTCTGTTCCACTCCAGCCAGATTATGTTTACTTCCAGCCGGTTCTGAATAAAATTACCAGACCATAGCGATGCGATCGTGTTTTGTCGGAAAATTTTACAACCCGGGAGAAATATTCTGCCAAATAAGATATAGTTGATATAAATCAATATATTATATTTATGGCATATTTATTGCTTTAAAATATATGCATGTTATCTTGAATAGGATAAACAGGCACATTCAAACAAGCCTTTCCGGCCAGCTATCTGGATCTGGAATGTGATATTTATAACTGCTCGATTAGTACCAAGGGAATATTCTCCAAGCCAAACGTCAACGGAACCGGAGTAAATTTTATGGACCATGATAAATCCAAGCGCTTACCTCCGTCGTATTACACTTTACTTGAGGCCAGCCAGGAAAAGGAAACAACCAGTACAAAAATTCTTGCACAATACCTCGATCGATCCCCTGCAACCGTTCGGACTCAGTTTCAGAGGATTATGGAGTTTCTTGATGTCAGCAGCAGGTACGGAGCATTACGCGAAGCTGAAAAGCGGGGTCTGATCAGGCGGAATAAGCGCGCTACTTCTGCTCACCATCAAGAGAATAGAAGCTCACTGTAACAGTAAATATTGTTACAAGGCTGCTGAGCGCAGGGTCAAATTACAAGATATGAGCAATTTTGCCGTACATTATTCCTGGCTCATACGGCACAGTACGCAAGGAAGAAGTCGTTCCTGACGTCATCAAAAAGTGTCGATCGATCAGCTCAGTAAACTGGCGATACGTTTGACAGCTTCCTGCAGGTTATCCATGGAAGTTGCAAACGACAGTCGCATATAGCCCTCGCAACCGAACGCCGAACCTGGAACAGCAGCCACTTCAGCTTTCTCCAGTACATAGTTACAAAAAGCAATATCACTGCTGTTCTGCAAAATCTGTTGAGTATTCAACCGGCTGATAGCCTGCCTTACATCTACAAAGGCATAAAAAGCGCCTTCGGATAACAAACAGTGAATACCTGCGATGGAATTTAACGCATTTGTCAAAAACTGGTTACGTTCCCGGAAAGCCTCGATCATTGGAACCATGCAGGACTGATCCCCATTTAATGCGGCTTCTGCCGCCACCTGAGCAATAGAATTCGGGTTGGATGTGCTTTGTGATTGAATATTTTCCATCGCGGTAATGATTGCTGCCGGCCCACCACAGTAGCCAATCCGCCAGCCGGTCATGGCATAAGCCTTGGATACCCCGTTGAGCACGACGGTACGCGCTTTCAGATCAGGACAGGCGTTCAGAATATTGACGAACCCATCCCCGGACAGAAGAATATGTTCATACATATCATCGGTAGCAATCAGAATATCCGGGTATTTACGCAACACTGCACCCAGGGCCTGCAGTTCTTCTAAACTGTACACACTGCCGGAAGGGTTGCTCGGGCTGTTGACGACGAACATGCGGGTTCTGGGAGTGATCGCTTTTTCCAGCTGATCCGGTGAGATTTTGAATTTCTCTTCGATGCCGGTATCGATAAAAACAGGCTTCCCCTCGGCAATCAATACGATATCAGGATAGGAAACCCAGTAAGGTGCAGGAATAATGACTTCATCACCCGGATCGATCGTCGCCAGTACCAGGTTGAAGAAGCTTTGTTTCCCTCCGCTGGAAACCAGAATCTCTCCCGGCATAAATTCCAGTGAATTTTCCCGTTTGAATTTCGAGATGATCGCCTGTTTCAAAGATGCAGTTCCACCCACCGCCGTATATTTCGTAAAACCATTACGGATCGCCGTAATCGCTGCGTCCTTAATATGCAGCGGTGTGTCGAAATCCGGTTCACCTGCGCCCAGACCGATGATATTTTTTCCTTCTGCCTTGAGTCTGGCAGCTTTGGCAGTAACTGCCAGAGTGGGAGAAGGTTTGATAGCCTGGACGCGTTGCGAGAGTTTCACGATACAGCTCCTGATGTAGGTGATTTGCACATGTTAGAATCAAAAACGTTTAATTTCGTACGGCGAACGAACCTGTGATTATTACCTTTCCGGGCAGTCCTTACAAGCTCAATCAGGCATTCCAGCCAGCAGGTGATCAGCCGGAAGCAATCCGCATACTGGTGGAAGGAATAGAATCAGGCTTATCTTTCCAGACATTGCTCGGCGTAACCGGATCCGGCAAAACCTTCACCATCGCCAACATGATTGCACGATTGGGCCGGCCGGCCATCATCATGGCGCCCAACAAGACACTGGCTGCGCAGCTATATGCTGAAATGCGCGAATTCTTCCCGGAAAATGCGGTCGAGTATTTTGTCTCCTATTACGACTACTATCAGCCGGAAGCTTACGTACCCTCCCGCGATCTGTTCATAGAAAAGGATTCGAGTATCAACGAACATATCGAACAGATGCGTCTCTCTGCCACAAAATCTCTGCTGGAGCGAGAAGATGCCATCATTGTTGCAACGGTATCCTGCATTTACGGTATTGGTGATCCGGTCGATTATCACGGCATGATCCTGCATGTTCGTGAACATGAAAAAATCTCGCAGCGCGATATCATTCAGCGCCTGACAGGTATGCAATATCAGCGCAACGAATTTGAATTCGCACGCGGGACCTTTCGTGTACGGGGTGATGTACTGGACGTCTTCCCGGCAGAGAACTCAGAAACAGCCCTGCGTATTTCCCTGTTCGATGATGAAGTAGAAAGCATGACGCTGTTCGATCCGCTCACCGGACAAACTCGGCAAAAAGTATCGCGTTACACGGTTTACCCTTCCAGTCATTACGTCACACCACGCAGCACCACTCTGCGGGCAATCGAAACCATCAAAACCGAGCTTACCGGACGATTGAACTATTTTCACGAAAACCACAAACTGGTAGAAGCTCAGCGTCTCGAGCAGCGAACACGTTTCGATCTGGAAATGCTGAATGAACTGGGTTTTTGTAAAGGTATCGAAAACTACTCACGCCACTTGTCCGGGCGGCAGCCTGGAGATCCTCCTCCCACACTCATCGACTATCTGCCGGACAATGCATTGATGATCATCGATGAGAGCCACGTCACCGTTCCCCAGATCGGCGGAATGTACAAAGGAGATCGCTCAAGAAAAGAAAATCTGGTTGCCTACGGGTTCCGCCTGCCTTCCGCACTGGATAACCGGCCACTCAGGTTCGAGGAATTCGAGAAACTGATGCCGCAAACCATTTTCGTTTCCGCCACTCCGGCAGATTACGAGATACAGCGCAGCGGCCAAATTGCGGAACAGGTCGTAAGGCCGACCGGCCTGGTGGATCCGGTAATCATCATTCGCCCGGTTACCACGCAGGTGGATGATCTGATGTCAGAAGTTTCATTACGTGCTGCTCAGAATGAACGGGTGCTGGTCACTACCCTGACCAAACGTATGGCTGAAGATCTGACTGATTATTTTTCCGATCACGGCATCCGGGTACGCTATCTGCATTCTGATATCGATACAGTTGAGCGAGTCGAGATCATTCGAGATTTACGCCTTGGAAAATTTGATGTTCTGGTCGGAATCAATCTGTTGCGGGAAGGGTTGGATATACCCGAAGTTTCGCTGGTTGGTATATTAGATGCAGATAAGGAAGGTTTTCTGCGATCAGAACGTTCACTGATTCAAACCATGGGCCGCGCTGCCCGACATGTCAATGGAACCGTCATCCTTTATGCCGATAAAATCACTAATTCGATGCGACGAGCCATTGATGAAACCGAACGGCGACGCAACAAACAGAAGCTGTTCAATCAGCAAAATAATATTACGCCGCGCGGAGTCAACAAACGGATCAAGGATTTAATCGATGGCGTTTACGACAGTGAAAATGCTGCAGAACATCGGAAAGTCGCACAGATTCAGGCTCGCTATGCGGCAATGGATGAGGCACAACTTGCAAAGGAAATTCAGCGGCTGGAAAAAAGTATGCTGGAAGCAGCCAGGAATATGGAATTCGAACAGGCTGCCCAGTATCGCGATGAAATAAAGAACCTCAGAAGCAAACTCTTCATTGGCATAATAGACCCTGATGAGATCAGGGAAGTACCACAAACGGCTGGTAAGAAATCACGTAGAAAAGCTGGCAGATAACCGTAACCGGATTACCTTCATCCCGGCGAAGAATCTATTTACTTCTCTACTTTGGCCTGGGTAGATGTAACGAAAATCAGCTCACTAAAGGTCCGGTTCAGTGTTTTGCTGGTGAAATTATGCATTCTCATACTTTCCACGAAACGGATATGCTCGCCATTACTGACCTTGGTCGTCGGTGCTGCTATCCAGAATTTTTTGCCTCCATTCGCAAGCTCCATATAGGTATACCCCGCCGCATCGATCGAGGAAACGACAACCCCCTCGTTCGCAGGCATCGTTTCAACTCCAGATGCCCCTTCTGCCCGGGCGGCAGACAAATTGAAACTCATGAGTAAAATTGCCAGAATCACAGCAGATACCGTTCTGAACATTTTGATTTCTTCCTTTATAAGAGTGTGAAAAAAGCCTGACCGGTCAGTTGATCAGAACCGGAAATTATATTGCGCATAGAATAAATCAGGCGAAACACCGGGGCGCGTATTTTTGAGGAATTCACCGGTAAAAAGTTTTGAATACCCCAGTAATACATCCTGATGACGACTGAGATGAAAATTGATCGTAAAATCTATTTCATCTCCAACATGGCTACCCGATTGGCCGGTAATATCGCGTATCGTCCCTGCCCCGGCCGCGTTATACAGGTAATCCCGTTTATTCGCCAGATAAAAACGATGGTACTGGCCGAGAAATGTCACCCATGGTTGCGGATGCAAAGTGAACTGGGCATTGAAATCGTGGATATTCTGCCGCCCTACCTGGTCGATATAGCCAAAATAATAGTGACCGAACGGAAAAAGCTGGTTGAACGTATTGCTGCGCCCGTCACGATGATTTTTATCCCCCGAGGCAAAATCATAACGCAACCAGAACTGAGGATTCATCGGAAGCGGTAACTGATAACCCACTCCGGAAGCGATTGAAAAAGCCGAAATATCGAGGTGAGAACGTTTTCCGAATTGATACATGCCTTCCAGCTCGTAGAGAATACGCTCATAATCACCCACCCAGCGTGCGCCGATCGTATGCAGGACCGAATCTCCCTGCAGCACATTGCCCTGGGTGATATTGGCCGGGGAGACGTTTCGGTTATCGACCAGACTCAGGTAATACAGATCGAGCACCTGGCCCGGAATGGCCTTGTAAGTCCCCCACAAACCGACAAAGTTGCGATCTTTGTCCCAGTTATCGAACTGGTTGGGCTCAGTTACCATCGGTCGCACCCAGAATGCATCCAGATTGAACGCGGGGGTCTGCCAGAAAGTCTTTACTCCCTGAAATGTCCGGCGCGTATTTGCCCAGTCCAATGTCGATATCAGCCGTTGTGATCCGTACAAAAGTTCCTGACGCCCCACCCGCAGATAAGCCGGCCCGTCCATGAACTGCCCCAGCTTGACATCCGCAAACAGATTGAGCATGTCGGTATGGTTCTTATCGATTGCCAAAGCTGGCAGATCCAGCCCTAATGCACGCGCATCCAGCATCTCGGCAAACAGCCGGAACTGATCCTGATACCAGAGATCGGCATGAAGCCGTGTCCGTAACAAATGGTAGTCATTATTGATCCCGGCTGCATTCAAGCGGCTGTCCGTTTCATGCATATAGCGATACCAGAAACTGCCGCCGAAGGACAGCAACCAGTCACTGCCCAGATGGATACGTTTGACCGGATCGAAAAAATCTTTATCGTGACCCGGCTGTTCAAGATAGCGGAAATCAAAATCGAAAGCCGGGGTCGTCGTCAGAGCAGAAGGTGGCAAAGGATCAACCTGCGGCTTTTCCCGCTCGTTACCATCGATCAGATCCAGCAACGAAAAATACCCGGGCCCCATTGGCGGCTTGACAAAAATACCGGCACGAGGAGGCGGCGAAACAGGGGGCGCCTTGGACCAGTCGACCTGAGTTGCCGTGGGACTGCTCCCGCTGGCAAATAGCTGGCTGCTTCCGGTTGCAAGGATAAAAGAAACGGTTGCTGCTTTCCGGCAAATTTTGACTGCCCCAGATGAGCTGCCGATAAACGATGTCAGCAATTTCCTGATCAAACTGTTCCGATTGGAACACCATCCCGCAGGGTCAGTTGTATGCATTTTGAAATAATCACCATATAAAAGAGATCGTTACATGCTTCCGGTAACGGCACCAGACCTTGAAACATCCCGGAATCAATTTTTTCGTAAATTTTACACGTATTCACTTTGCATTCCGGGATAAACCGAAGGGAGAAATCCATGTTTTCTGAGATCATGTGGATTTTTCACCACACCCGTGCATCCTTTATGTAAGCTGTTACGCTTGATATCCGACGAAAATGAAGGATTCAAATAATCATCCAAAACAGACAGCTGACTGCCATGACAAATATCGATTTCAATCGTCGCCGATTCTTGCAATATGCAGCATTAGGAACACTCACCACTTCCATTCCCGGTTTTGCATCCACAGCAAATCGTCACCTCAACCAGACACCCGACAAGGTATTTAAACCGGATGTCGAAATCGCATTGACCGCACAAACGGCTGAAATCCCGATTCTGCCAGGAGCCGCTACCCGTGTACTCAAGTACACCGGGAAATTGTTGAAAGGCCCACAGGCCGCCATCAAACAACTACCCGGCTATCTGGGGCCCATTCTCAACCTCGAGCAAGGTCAGAGAGTCCGAATATTTTTCTACAATCAATTACCGGAGCCCTGTGTTACTCATTGGCACGGTATGCATGTACCGCAGATCATGGATGGACATCCGATGTATGCCATCCTGCAGGGTGAACAGTATGTCTACGAGTTTGAGGTAAAAAATCCTGCCGGTACCAACTGGTATCATTCACACACACATGAAATGACTGCCAGACAGGTGTATCAGGGCCTCACCGGGCTCATCACCATTACAGATGAAGCTGAACGCAAACTGGATCTGCCCAGTGGTGAATTCGATATCCCGCTGGTCATCCAGGATCGCAGTTTCACGTCCGGTAATCAGTTGCATTATTCGCTGACCATGCGTCAGCGTATGCAGGGTTTCCTGGGCGATACCATTCTGGTAAATGGCCAGCGCAACCATGTTATCCCTGTAAAAACACGTGCCTACCGTCTTCGCATCCTGAATGGCTCAAACGCCAGAATCTACAAACTGGGCTGGAGTGATGGCTCTCCGATTACAGCCATCGGCACCGACGGCGGATTACTGGAAAAACCGGAAACTTTTCCCTATATCATGCTGAGCCCGGCAGAACGGGTGGAGCTCTGGGTCGATTTCAGCGGACACAAAACCGGATCCGAGCTGGCTCTGCAAACGTTGCCGTATCAGGGATTTTCCATGGGCATGGGAGGTGGAATGCGCGGTGGCAGGGGGGGAATGGGTATGCAGGAAGGTGCAGTGGATCAGGGCAGCAAAGATACACTCGTCAGATTCACCATCACCGAACAGGTCAGTGATTCACCCAAATTGCCGGATACACTGGTTCCTATACACCGCCTGACCGTAAAAGATGTTTCCAATCCTGATAAGACGGTACCGATCAACATCGGCATGCGTCGTATGACATTCAATCTCAATGGCAGAATCTTTGAGATGCTGGATTACACCGAACAGGAAAGAATCCCGTTGAATACCGTGCAAAAGATCCGGATCTCCAATGCCAACCCGGCAATGGGCGGAGGAATGGGAAGGGGAATGCGCGGCGGCCAGGGAGGCGGAATGATGGGCATGATGATGGCACTGCCCCATCCGATTCATCTTCACGGCCAGCAATTCCAGATTCTGTCACGTAAACCCGGCTACGCTGACAATGCTTATGCTACGGTCAAGGATGGATTCATCAACAGTGGCTGGAAAGATACCGTGCTGGTCATGCCCGGGGAAGAGGTCGAAATCATCAAACCCTTTATGGACTACACGGGTCTGTTTCTTTACCACTGTCACAATCTGGAACATGAAGACATGGGCATGATGCGCAATTTCTTTGTCAGCTGAATACTGGTCGATGGAAGCAAGTGCAGATAGCTCCTGCTCAAGCACCATCAATCGGGTACGATTACACCGCAGCAAGACAGGCCACGCTGTTGTATTTCTTGAAACTGATCTGCTGCAAGTTTTTTTGAAAAATCTCTCAAAAAACCCATCAACGGAGATTGTCGATATCCGATACGCGCGATCTGATCCAGTCGCGCCACAGCACAAACAAATCTTCATCAAGCGCACCAATGACTGAACGGCGCCAAGGATTACCGGACCAGTAATCATCCTCGCTCAGCGTGCAGCGATGCCCCCCGGCTTCTTCGAGAATCAGACAGCCGGCGGCATAATCCCACGGCTTTTGGCCACCATGCAGATACAGATCAAAATATCCCGCAGCGGTATAGCACCATTCCAGTGTGCAGGTACCGTAATTACGCTGTGAGGAATAGGGAGGTCTGGAAACGATTTCCACAGCCAGCCGGCGATCCAGCCGCTTGAAATCGACATTGGCTATTGCTTTGTTCAATGGAATTTTTCGTCTGGAAAAAGGCAATGCCTTACCGTTGAGAAAAGCCCCCTTCCCCTGCTCGGCGTAGAACATTTCATCCGTTGCCGGATTGTAGACCACACCCAGCACACTTCTGCCGCCCCGCATCAGCGCCACAGAAACCGCAAAATAAGGCAATCCGTTCAGAAAATTGGAGGTGCCGTCGATCGGATCGATACTCCACAATCCGTCCTGCCCTGCTTCCCATTGCGCCAGCTGCTCTGATTCCGACATTTCTTCGCCGATCATCGCAACAGGCGCAATTTCATGCAGCCGCCCCAGCAGACTTACCTGAGCAGCCAGATCCGCTTCGGTATAAAAACTGCCATCTGCCTTATAGATACGTTCCACCTGCAGATAACGCGACATGATCTCATCACGAGCAACTTCCCTCACAGCCTTGATGACACGTTCCAGCACGTTCAATCTTCCCGCCATTTGATCGAACAACCGATACTCGGAATCTGCTCCTCGGGCCCGCGTCCGGTTCTGGCTACCTGAACCATGGCTTCAAACAACTCCCGGCGAGCATCGGCAGGCGCGGCTTCTTTGCGGGAAGCATCCATCCGGCCACGATACTGCAGCTCCAACTTGTTATTGAAACCAAAGAAATCCGGCGTGCAAACCGCACCATATACCTTGGCGATTTCCTGAGTTTCATCCTGCACATAAGGAAACGGATAGGCATATTCCCGGGCTACTTTAGCCATATTTTCGAATGAATCTTCCGGATAATCTGCCGGGTCGTTGGACATGATGGCAATTGCACCGATACCGTGTTCAGCAAACTCTCTGGTATCCCGGATGATCCGGTCGCGAATAGCTTTCACGTAAGGACAATGGTTACATATGAACATGACCAGCAATCCATTTTCACCCATCACCGAGGCCAGGTTGTAACGCTTGCCATCCACGCCGGGAAGATCGAAATCCACCGCCTTCCAGCCAAAATTACAAACCGGTGTTTCCAGACTCGCCATTCAACTACTCCTTTTCTAATAATTGACGGTATTCTTGCCTATACTATCACAGAAGTTTTTTGCTCCATTTTCTTCCCGGCCATTTAACCGTTCCACATGACAGCACGCTTTTTCCATACTCCCCCTATCCGTGATGCCGAATGGATTACGCTGAACAGCGATACCAGCCATCATGCAGCTCAAGTGCTTCGATTGAAACCGGGAGACGCTGTCACATTGTTCGATGGAACCGGTGGCGAGTTCTCCGGCCGCCTCGAACAAATCAGCAAATCAGGCTGTCAGGTCAGAATCGAATGCCATCTGCCGGTCGAGCGCGAATCTCCACTGATGATCGAACTCGCGCAAGCCGTTTGTGCCAATGAAAAAATGGACTGGATCATCCAGAAAGCGATTGAACAGGGCGCTACCCGCATACAACCCCTGATCACCCGCCGTACCCTCATTCGGCTCACCGGAGAACGTGCTGATAAACGCGAACAGCACTGGCAGAAAATCATCATTGCTGCCTGTGAGCAATGTGGAAGGAACCAAATCCCCCTACTTTTGCCGCTCATGCCCCTGTCACACTGGCTGGAACAGAAATTGGCAGAAAAATACAAAAACGACAACCCAGCCGGGCACGATATCATGCTTTCCCCCGCTGCCCATCAGCGCCTGGTCGAATTATCCCCTCCCCGGACCGGAGAATGCCTGACCTTACTGACGGGCCCGGAAGGGGGATTCACCGGGGAAGAGACTGATGCCGCCCACCTCGCCGGATTCATACCCGTTCGCCTGGGCAACCGCATTCTGCGCACCGAAAGCGCAGCACTGGCTGCCATTGCCGCCGCTCAGACGCTCTGGGGGGACTATTGATAACATTTCTATTTTGATCAGCCATGAAATCGGATACCGAATTTGTCACCTGGTTTCGTTCCGTCACCCCCCATATCCATGCCAGCCATGGAAAAGTCTTCGTCATCGCTTTCGGGGGTGAAGTCGTTGAGAACGGAAAATTTGTTGAGCTGGTGCAGGATTTCAATCTGCTTGCCAGCCTCGGCATCCAACTGGTGCTGGTACATGGTGCACGCCCGCAAATTGAATCCCGGCTTCGGGCAAATCAGCAGGAAATGAGCTATGTGCAGGGCATGCGTGTTACTGATGCTGCAACCCTGCAATGTGTGAAAGAAGCCGTCGGCAAAGTACGGGTCGAGATCGAAGCCCTGCTGTCGATGGGCTTACCCAACACACCCATGGCCAATGCCGCCATACGGGTAGCCAGCGGTAACTTCGTAACCGCCCGGCCGGTCGGTGTGTTGGAAGGCGTGGATCTGCAATACACGGGAGAAGTACGTCGTATCAATATCACGGCAATTCTCGATCAGCTCGAACAAGGGACGGTAGTACTGCTCTCCCCTCTGGGTTATTCGCCGACAGGGGAAATTTTCAACCTGACGCTGGAAAATATTGCCGCTGAAGTAGCTGCCGCTCTCCAGGCCGATAAATTAATTTTTCTGGTGGATACACCAGGAATCCGGCAGCAAACTGAATCAGGCGCCGTATTACTGCCGGAACTCACTGTCAGGCAGGGTAAAACACTACTTGCAACAATGGAAACAGCAACAGATCAGCCGGATGAGGATACCCGGCTCTACCTGCCATGGGCGTTACATGCATGTGAAAAGGGAGTGAAGCGCGTTCATCTCGTCAGCCGCCATATCGATGGCGCACTGCTGCTCGAACTGTTCACTCATAGCGGTATTGGCAGCATGATCACACGTGACCCGTTGCAAATCATCCGCCAAGCTGAAATCGAAGACATCGGTGCTATTCTCCAATTGATCGAACCATTAGAGAATGCAGGTATCCTGGTACGGCGCAACCGGGAATTGCTGGAAATGGAAATTGAGCGCTTCACAGTGATCGAACACGACAACATGATCATCGCTTGTGCGGCACTCTACCCTTTCCCGGATGACAAAGCATGCGAACTGGCCTGCCTCGCAGTACACCCCGAATATCGCAAGGCAGGTATCGGCCGGATACTGATCGATCATCTTGAAGATCAGGCCAGGGAACAAGGTTACCGCCGCCTGTTCGCACTTACCACCCGTACCACTCACTGGTTCGTAGAACGCGGCTTTTCGGAAACCACCCCTGACCAGCTTCCTCGACTGAAACAGAATTTTTACAACTACCAGCGGCGTTCCAAGGTATTCGTCAAATTGATCTGAAGAACCACAGATACTGCTCTGGTCAATATCTTGCGGTAAGGGTGATGAGTAGTTTGTAACAATGGGGAAACCTGTTTTTTTATAGGGAGATGTGATGAGTGATCCAAACAACGGGGCTATCATTTTTGTTCATGGATTGCTGGGCTTTTCATCTTTTTCCATTTTCGGAAAAAAGGTGCATTATTTCCGGAATCTGCGCTCCAGTTTGAGGAACAGCACTCGGCAGGTTCTCTTTCCAGAATTACCTGCTACCGGATATATCGAAGATCGCGCACGTGTTCTGGCAAATTTCTTAGCTCACATCAGCGCGGATCGTATCGATCTGATCGCGCATAGTATGGGGGGTCTGGATTGCCGATATTTGATCCACCATCTGGACCCGATGCACCGGGTACGGAGTTTAACCACGGTTGCCACGCCTCATCATGGATCACCTTTAGCAAAATGGACTATCGAAGGATCAGATATGTGCTTTCGTTTGATGCACTCCATTTCCACACCCGCCGTCAATGATTTAACCCCCGAATCATGCGCCCGATTCAACATAGAAATCAGTAATCGGAAGGATGTCAGATATTGCTCGTATGCGAGTATGCGCTGCCCTACTGACATGTCATTCATTCTGCGTTCCTGGGGAAACAAGATTGCTGCAAACAGTGGCGATAATGACGGGATGGTGCCCGTGGCATCGGCACAATGGGGAGAATTCAGAGATGTATTGCAGGCAGACCATTTTGAACTGACCGGCTGGAGTTTCGCCTGGCCGGATGCACGCAAAGCACGACCGTTTAATCATCTTCAGTTTTATCTCAATCTGGTGCGGGAACTTACTGAAAATCACTCATAACGTTTAACCATTCTTCAAGCTTGGGAGGATAAAAATGTCTGGCGAGAAATCTGGAAGAAACTTTATCTTTTACTTTTACCCAAGCTTGTTCATTGCGGCGAATGCGCTTTTTATCGGCATGGTACTGTTTTTATTCTATGCCAGCATGCAGCCACCCCACCTGCTGGAAGATACGGTAAATACCTCGCCCTACAGGCAGATCGCGTCATGGTTTGATCCCATATTTTTTCAATATAACCTGGTATTGCTGGTTTTCGCTGTCGGGATTATTCCACTGATCACACTTTGTTATACCAGCTCGATGCGCGAGGAAAAGAAGCGCCGCCTGCAACGGGAACTTCCGCCCGCGATCTATTCCGCCAACAGCAACTATATTCAGAATTACCTGAGCAAGATTTCCAGCATACGCAGTTATCTTGGCAGCATGATGAGCCTGATGTTCGTGGTGATGTTTGGCTGCATGATCATCTTGCTGCTGAAACCGGCCCCGTTGGCACTTCCGGATCTGGCATACGCTAACGGAGTCGATTACAGCAAAGGAGCCAACTTTCTGATGCTTGGCACGTACATGAAGTCTTACATGGTAGGAAACAGAGACTATATCAACGTCCTCGTCTATACTCTGACTGCGTTTCAGTTTGGCTTCCTGGGCGGGTATGTCTACTTTATCGGGTTAATGGTCCGGAGCTATTTCACACTGGATATGACGCCCAACATCTTTATCAACAGCAGTGTGCGCATGATTACGGGATCTTTACTGGCGATGGTTCTGAGTTATTTCCTGATCGATCCCGACAAATTTTCAGAACCCGATGCAATCCTGATCAGAAGTCTGCCTGTATGGAGTTTCTTCATCGGCCATTTTCCCGATCGTGGTCTGGTATTTCTCGAAAATATCGCAACCAAGGCACTTGGTTTAGTCCGGATTCACGAATTTGCCTCACCACTCTCGGATTTACCGGGTATCAACTATAACCAGGAAATTCTTCTGAAACGGGAGGGATACGACAATATTGAAAATCTGGCTAATGCCAATGCGCTGGATATCGCCCTGCGAACCGGTTTCAGTTACCAGCAACTCGTGCAGTGGATCAGTCAGGCACGTTTACACGGTCATCTCCGGAACGATTATCACGCGTTCGTCAATTGCACCGGCATTGTTTCATTGGATGATTTCGTTCATTTCTACCGCACGGTTAAATTACAGAATAGCGCTGCAGACCCGATTGAACTGATCATCGCCAGTCTCAAGAACGAAAAACATGATCTCGATGACAAAATCCGCATTCTCAGATATCTGGCAGATCCCCGCGATTTGGCCACTGACATACCTCATTCCATGCGTGATGAAAACAGTGCTGCTGATCAAGAAACAATTTCAAATAAATCCTGATGATCGACTCATGGAAAGGCAGATTTCATCTGCTGCCCATGCTGTTCTCGTGAGAATCACCAGCACAGGTATCCTGCCGGACTTTCTCAAATAAACAGATGGCTGCTGCCGTAGCGACATTGAGTGATTCGGTACACCCTGGCATAGGTATCATCACTCGCTGATGTACGGTTTCCAGAAGTTCTTCTGAAATCCCGCCCCCTTCATTCCCGAAAACAAACACGACCGCCCCTCGTAAATCTGTGTGAAAAAGATTGCTGGCATCATGCAATGTCGTTGCCACGACATTGCCGGCAAACTGGCGGGCAACTTGGATCAGGTCGACATTCTCATGAATTTTCAATGAAAAATGCGCTCCCATGCCTGCTCTCAGTGTTTTGGGCGACCAGGCGTCGGCACAATCGGAGGAAAGGAAAACACCTTCTACGCCGGCAGCAGCGGCAGAGCGCAGCATCGAACCCAGGTTACCGGGATCCTGAATACCTTCCAGTAAGATACTAAAAGAATTCTGGTATGTGTCTGCAGGTAGTGTATGTTGAGGAATATCAATGAGCGCCAGTATGCCAACCGGCGTTTTAACAGGCGATATCTGATTGAATAATGTATCACTCAGCATCAGACAATCTGTTTTCTGAGGATCTTTATCAATATGAATCAGTAACTGACTGATTTCAGGATGCTGGCTACCGGATTCACTGACAATCAGCAACACCGGGGTCTTGCCGGATGCCAGGCAGGACTGCAGTAAATGGATGCCATCGAGCAGCGTCATGCCTTCATCATGACGCTGACGTGCCGAGTGTTGCAGCTTAAACAGCTTCTTGAATAAGGGATGTTCGCGAGAAGTAATATGGCGCACGCCGCTGCAATCTGTAGATTACTTGAATGACGGCATACTATCAGGAATACTGTGAAGGGAAAAATATCCCTGTTTGAAAGCAGGCTACAACAGCCAATCAGACATTGCTTATGTAACCTGCGAAGCTATACCAAAGCCTGGTTATCACAATGGCAACCAGTAGAAACCTGCAATTTCCTATTCGATTGATCTGGGTTTTCCCCCTCCTTCCTGATCTTCAGCAGGAATCTGGTGAAATGGCTGAACAGTTTTTCCATACGATGACGAGTCAGGCGAATTGGGTACAGATGGTTTGCAAGCGGCCACAGCCATTACCATCGATACGATGACCATCAATTTGATCTTCATACTTATCCTCTTATCCTTGAGATTTACGAAATGTTTCCCGGAACTGCATCAAGAGAGTAGAGGAAAGAGGACATCGAAATACTGATCCAGATCAAACTCACATGATTGCGATACCGGGAAATAGCAATGCCGAGGTCAGCAAATTGCATTTATCTCGTTATTTCAAGGTCGATGGAAAGCAACGGTCTTGACTACCTTTCCTGCAGAAGGCAGAATACGCGCTCTGTCGTTCAGATACATGGCGAATTAGCTCAGTGGTTAGAGCAGCGGAATCATAATCCGTTGGTCCGGGGTTCAAATCCCTGATTCGCCACCACTCATCATCATTCAGCAGCTCACACCGCAATATAGACCCGTACAGCCAATCCATAGCCCTGTTGTAGTCAGCCATATTTTAGTTTGGCTCACCATCACGGCTCGAATATGGCTTTCAGTCAAGCGCTTCGGCATTAAAGGGGCCGCAAACAGCCAGATCCGATTCGCTGCATGCAGGTAGTTTCGAAGCCAGGTTACGTAACGCAGTACGCAATCCTTCTTCCAGCACCGGATGATAAAACGGCAATCGCAATAAATCCCATACACTCAAGGACTGATCGATTGCCAGTGCCAGCAAATGCGCAAAATGTTCTCCAGCCGGTGCACACATTTCTGCACCCAGCAGCCGGCCACTGTTTGCAGCAGCATACACACGCAGCACACCACGATTAGACTGGGCCGAACGTGCCCGCCCCTGACGGCTGAAATCTACCTCACCCGCCCGGATATCTTCATGTTCGAGCGATCGAAAGGATTTTCCAACCACGGCGATATTAGGATCAGAAAATACAATAGTCAGTGGCACGCGCCGTTTGAAACAAACCAATTTTTCTCTGGTTGCATTCAAGCCGGCAATATGTCCGTCATCCGCAGCTTCATGCAATACAGGAGAACGTTGATTGACATCACCCGCCAGGAATACCGGCAGATCAGCAATCTGTAAAGTATCAGGATTTACGGGTGGCAAACCTCTTTCATCAAGCGGCACACCCAATGCTTCCAGATTGATATCATCGATGTTTGGCCGCCTCCCCAAAGCAGCCAGTACACTGTCGACCTCGATTCTAATGTCACCCGAATTGACCGTAATCACGTCACTATCGACATTTACCGTAATATCCGCTCTGGTTCCAAGATGCAAAGAAAATTCTTTGGATAACAGTGTCACTGCTGCCTGATTGATGAGAGGATCAGTAATACCGCCGATCATCCTGCCGGAACCAAAGCCGGTAACACGCACACCCAGCCTGGATAGTGCCTGCGCCATTTCCAGACCTACCGGCCCCATACCGATAACAGCGATGCGTTCTGGCAAAGCTTCCTGTTCAAACAGCGTATCTGTCGTAAACAAACGTTTGCCAAGACTTTGCCAGGGCTCCGGTACGACAGGCCGGGAACCAGTTGCAATGATGATTTTACGAGTATGAAATTTTTCACCATTGACCATCACCTGATGTGGAGAAAGAATATGAGCACGGCCTGATATGGCCCGTTCACCCAATTCCCTGGTTGCCCCAAGTGTACTGGTGACAAAATCATCCCGTAGTCTGCGCACACGCTGCAGAACCCGTTTATGATCCACTCCCAACTGATCTGCACCCGTAATGCCGAATTCATTAAAACTGACTCGCCGGTAAAAAGCATTGGCAGCCTCAATCAATAATTTGGAGGGCATGCACCCCACCCGGGCACAAGTAGTTCCCCATGGACCTTCATTGATCAATATGAAGTTGTCAGTGTGTTTTTTTACCTCACGCAGAGCAGATAAACCAGCGCTGCCTGCACCAATGATTACCACATCAAATTTATGCATAAAGCTCTGATCCGGATAATTTGTTTAGCATATAAGGAAAGTACATTGTGATTTCTGTATTCAGATCATTTCTATTATTTTTCACTCTCAACCAACAAAGTTACAGTCCAGGTGACGCTTACCTTTCTTGATGTTGAAATTTGCCGGTATAATTCCTAACTGTTTTTTCCACCCGATCTCTTTTCCCACTGGGAAATATATCAAATACTCAAGGAGCAGGATTTGGTGTCTTCACCCATTCGTATTGCCGTCACCGGCGCAGCAGGACAAATCAGCTACAGCCTGTTATTCAGAATTGCCGCCGGAGATATGCTGGGCAGTAGCCAACCCGTAATTCTTCAGCTCCTCGATATTCCGGAATCCGGAAAGGTACTGGATGGTGTTCTCATGGAGCTTCAGGATTGTGCTTTTCCGTTGTTGACGGACATTATCGTAACGCATGATCCGATGATAGCATTTGATCAGGCCGATATTGCAATACTGGTTGGAGCACGCCCACGCGGTAAAGGTATGGAACGCAAGGATTTACTGCAGACCAACGGCGAAATTTTCAGGGAACAAGGCAGAGCCTTGAACCAGGTGGTAAAACGAGATGCGAAAATTCTGGTAGTAGGAAATCCTGCTAATACCAATACCCTCATTACCATGAAGAATGCACCAGACTTGTCGCCAGAGAATTTTTCAGGAATGCTCAGGCTTGATCATAACCGGGCGCTATCACAAGTTGCCATGAAGCTGAACCAGCCGGTCAGCCATATCAGAAAAATGATCGTATGGGGCAACCATTCATCTACCCAATTTCCTGATTTATCTCATGCAGAAATCGATCATCAAAAAGTGATCGATCTCATCAAAGATCAGACCTGGGTTGAAAACAGTTTCATTCCTACTGTCCAAAACCGAGGTGCTGTGGTGATCGAGGCTCGCGGCCTATCCAGCGCAGCCAGCGCAGCAAACGCCATTATTGATCATATGCGTGACTGGATTTTTGGAACCAGAGACGATGACTGGATCACAATGGGAATTTTGTCTGATGGCAGCTATAAAATACCGAAAGGTGTAATTTACGGATTCCCGGTAGTTTGTAAAAATGGCGGAAGGAAGATTGTGCAAGGGCTTGAAATCAGCCCATTCTCTCGTACCAGACTGGATATCGCTTATGATGAGCTGACCCAGGAACTGGATTCAATCAAGCATTTGTTACTCTGAGATGACAAAGCCAGCTTTCGCCAGCTCCGAATGACAGATCAGCCGTTCTCAGGCTGTGACTGATTTGATAAACGCCAGAACTTCCTCTGCATGCCCTGGAACCTTGACACCTCGCCATGCCTTATACACTTTGCCATCCCGATCCAATACAAAGGTGCTGCGTTCTATTCCGCGTACCTGTTTACCATACATGTTTTTCATCTTCATGACACCAAACAGCTCGCATACCACTTCATCACTGTCACTCAGCAAATCATAAGGTAAATCGTACTTTCCTCTGAATTTATCGTGGGATTTCAGGTTATCGCGAGAAATACCAACAATCTCACACCCTATCTGCACAAATTCCGGATATAAATCCCTGAATTGCTGGCTTTCACTGGTACAGCCAGGCGTATCATCTTTAGGGTAAAAGAAAATAACCAGGTATCTGCTCTTTACGTCTGACAGACGAAATTGCTTGTTACCTGTAGAAGCCAGCTCAAAATCCGGAATCAGATCATCAGACATAAGAATACGGGTTCTATCAATAGTTAAAATTTATGGAACGACGTGATCGATCGTAATGGAGACCTCTCCATCACCGATTTTTACAGGGTCACTATGGCCTTCCAGATCTCCACTGGCAGGAATGGCCTGCCCGGTTTTGCTGATTCTCGCTCCAACCACCACCTCCGGAAAACTGGAAAGTTTCATCGCAGGAGTCATGGCCATATTGTCATCGAGTTTGAATGAAACAGGAATATCTCTGGCATTCAATCTCAAGATTGCCAATGGCATTTTTGGCCCCTGACTGGCTCTTGCAAAAACGAAGAGCGTATCATCTGGAGAGACTTTGTCAGCCAGAGAGGGATCCAGCGTCACCGAACCCGAGATACTTGGCACACCGGCAGAAATTTCCTGTTTTTCCGCAGAAGAAGATCCCGCCGTAGCATCAGTTCCCACATTTGAATTCTGAGCGAGCTGTACGGGAGCAGATTCACCTTTACTTCTCATCGCCAGAGATTTAGCCTGTACGATACTGTCACTCACCGATTTGTGAAGTCTCGAATCGGCAGGTATGGCACTCAACAGGCGTTCCCAGTAAGCAACTGCCTGATCAAATTTATCCTGTTCAAACTCGAGAGTACCAGCCAGAGCCAGTGCCTTGGGAAAATTCGGATCGATAGCAAGCGCTCTGGTAATCATTTCAGCAGGTTTACCCAGTAAACTGCCATTATTTATCATGGCCAGCATATCTGCGTAATCACTCAGAAACTGGGGATTATCCGGAACCATCTGGACCAGTTTGGCATAGGTTGCACTGGCATCATCAAAACGCTCCATGATTGCATAAGAACGTCCGAGCATCACCCAGCCCTCTATATCCTCCGGGTTTTCCCTGAGGCGGGCTGCAAGACTCTCAACCATTGAACTGATATCGATATGTCCTTCCTCTCCTCCCGCCCCATTCTGAGAAAACTGGGTAGCATTGGCCAGTTGTGACTGAGGCAGCAACCCGCGCGTATCTCCGATTACCAGGTAGAGATAGATAGCGGCAAGTGGAATTACCAGGGTAACAATGATACCCGCAACGACACCATGGCGACTGGTTGGAACCAGATGGGTGACAGATTCACCATTCTCCGATACATCCTGCAACATTCGTTTCTGCAACTCCTGTTTACTGGAGTCGTACTGTTCTCTGGAAAGGGTATCATTGCGTAAATCCCGCTCCAGTTCTGCAAGCTGGTCACGATAAATAGTGATGTTTGCAGCCTGGCGTTCAATCTGTTCCTGGGATTCGTTTCTTTTACTTCTCAGTAATACAGGAATCACGAACAATAGCGCCACTACGATGAATATACCGGCCACCACCCAGAATGCGGTCATATGCTTTGATCCTTGTTCATTTCTTTGATGAGAGACTCGGCCCGAAGACGCTGACTTTCAGTCAACGGTAAGTCCTTTTCATTTATCTGAATACGACGCCGCCGCAAATAAAAAATGAGAGCGGCACCACCACCCAGAAACAAGGCAAACGGGCCAAACCACAATAACCAGGTCGTTGATTTCAAGGGAGGGTTAAAAAGTATAAAATCACCGTAACGGGCAACCAGAAATTCTACGATTTCATCATCGCTTTTATTCATCCGCATCTGTTCCCGGATTTCACGCCTCATATCATTGGCAAAATCCGCACGGGATGCAGCCAGTGATTCATTCTGGCACACGAGACAACGAAGATTTTCTGCCAGATTCACCAACCGTTTCTCAAGTTCGGGGTCTTCTGCAACAGGTACTGCTTCAGTTGCTGCATAGCCCTGCAAAGACGTAAAAGACAAAATCAGTACTACCAGATAACGCTTCAGTGAACTATGTATCAATCGTTTCATCATGACCAGCTCAACTCTTCAGTTCCTTGATTAAAGGAAGAATTTTGTTTTTCAGTGATTCGACTGTTACCGGACCAATGTGTTTGTACCTGATAATTCCTTGTTTATCAATCACATAAGTCTCCGGCACACCGTAAACACCATAATTGATACCAACTTTCCCATCCGCATCAACGATACTGATTTCATAAGGGTTACCAAACTGTTTGAGCCATTGCATGGCGGTATCGCGCTGATCCTTGTAATTCAGACCATAAATGGGAACGATACCCAGTTTTGAAAGCTCAACCAGCACAGGATGCTCATCGCGACAGGCAACACACCAGGATGCCCAGACATTCAGCATCCATACCTTTCCAAGATTTTCTTCGGATGAAAGCGTCTTAGTAGTATCGTAGAGCTGTTGCAGACGGAAAGGCGGCGCGGGTTTATCCACCAGTGGAGAAGGAACCTGACGCGGGTTCAAAGTCAGGCCAACCCCCAAAAATATCACCAGTACTACAAATGCCGCGAGAGGCAGCAGAAATCGCATCATACCTTACCACCTTCCTCCGAGAGGATAACTGAATTGGTAACCATGCTCCCGGCCGGTATATCTGCAGTTTCCGGTGCTACTGGTCCTGAAGCTGCCTTATTCCTCGATTTCTTGCCAATTGCGAGACGATAACGTCGATCACTGGCAGCCAGCGCTCCTCCTAAAGCCATCAACATACAACCCAGCCATATCCAGTTAACAAAAGGTTTGTGATAGACACGAACTATCCAGGCACCGTTTTCCAACGGCTCACCCAGTGCAACATACAAATCACGCAACAGCCCCATGTCAACCGCCGCCTCAGTCATAGGCATACCTGATGCGGTATAGGTTCTTTTTTCAGGCTGCAACTCACTGACTTTTTTACCTTCCCTGAATACCTCGACCTGTCCCTGAGATGCATTGTAATTAGGGCCGGTAACCGACTTGGTTCCATTGAACTGGAAGGTATATTCCTTGAGTGTCACGGTACTGCCGACTTCCATTCGCACATCTTTCTCGGTTTCATAACCATTGACCAGCGTCACACCGATGATGAACACTGCAATACCCAAATGTGCACAGTGCATACCGTAATAACCCCTTGGCTGTTTTGCCAGTCTGGTAAACAATCCACCTTCACCACCGTTCCGGAGTCGATGGCTGATGCTGACAAATATACTGGCGATGACCCAGAAAGCCAGAAGCAATCCAAAACTGACCATAGGTTTCCACTCGCCCATGATGAACGGCATGATCCCTGCAGCCACCAGACTCACAACGAATGCCCATCTCATCAGCACCGCCAGGGCTGGCAGGCTGGCTTTCTTCCAGCGAGCAATCGGCCCCAACCCGATCAGAAAGATTGCCGGTGCCATCAGAGGCACAAAAACAGCCTCAAAATAAGGAGGGCCTACAGAAATTTTCCCCAGATCCAATGCATCGATCAGGAGAGGGTAAAGTGTACCCAGCAATACGCTACCTGCAGCCACCAGCAGCAATACATTATTGGCAAGCAAAGTAGTTTCACGTGAGACAATTTCAAAATTACCACCAAGACCTACTTTCGATGCTCGCCATGCAAACAGTGTCAGTGAACACCCTACGACCAGCGAGAGATAGACCAGAATAAATATCCCGCGTGCCGGATCTGTTGCAAAAGCATGTACGGAAGTCAGAACCCCAGAACGAACCAGGAAAGTCCCCAACAGACTCAGTGAAAAAGCAGTAATTGCCAGTAACACCGTCCAGCTCTTGAAACTTCCGCGTTTTTCAGTCACGGCCAGTGAATGTATCAGTGCGGTACCTACCAGCCAAGGCATGAATGATGCATTTTCAACCGGATCCCAGAACCACCAGCCACCCCACCCCAGCTCATAATATGCCCACCAGCTGCCGCCCATGATGCCAATAGTCAGGAAAATCCAGGCAACAACGGTCCATGGACGTGACCATCTCGCCCAGGCTGCATCCAGCTGGCCGTTAAGCAGTGCTGCAATTGCAAATGCAAATGCCACTGAAAAACCTACATACCCCATATACAACATGGGTGGATGCATAACCATTCCCGGATCCTGCAGTAGTGGATTGAGGTCATTCCCTTCGATTGCTGCCGGCAACAACCTGTCGAAAGGGTTGGAGGTAAACAAAAGAAACAGCAGAAAACCAGCACTGACCAGCCCCAGCACACCCAAGACACGAGCTACCATATCGTCCGGCAACTGACGACTGAAAACACTTACAGCCACAGACCAGCCGGCAAGCATGGTCACCCATAGCAATAATGAACCCTCATGAGATCCCCATGTTGCAGCAAAACGAAAATGCACAGGAAGATCAGAATTCGAGTTGGATGCCACGTTCAATACAGAGAAATCATTATTTACGAACGAATAGGCAAGGCACCCGAAAGCAATCGCGATAAATACAAAATGTCCCTGTGTGACCGGACGCGCCAAAGCAATCCACGAGGGTATACCACGTGCCGCGCCAATGATGGGTAGTGTTCCCTGGACCAGGGCCAGCAGCATTGCGAGGATGAGGGCAAAGTTACCAAGTTCCGGAATCATGGTTTGAAGTTATCCCTTGTTAAATTACGAAATGAACAAACTCACTGCGCAAGTGAGGTTTTCTGTGCTTTGGCCGCCTGCTCCAGTGCACTGGCAGCTTCGGGCGGCATATAATTTTCATCGTGTTTGGCAAGCACTTCATCAGCATAAAAAATACCGTCATCTGCCATTTTTCCTTGTGCCACGACACCTTTCCCTTCTTTAAACAGATCGGGAAGAATCCCTGTATAAACCACTCGAATGACTTCAGCAGTGTCGGTTATGGCAAAATTCAGAGTTGTACCATCTCCCTCCCTCTTGAGTGAGCCTTCTTCCACCAGCCCACCTATTCTGAAACTTTTTCCGATAGGAGCTTCTTTGGCAGCCACCTGACTGGGGCTGAAGAAAAAAACCAGATTACTCTGAAATGCGTTCAGTACCAATACGACTGCAACTGTCAAAGCACTGACACTCAATGCAATGACAGCCATTTTTTTATGACGTGGCTTCATTTCTCTCCTCGCAGAATTGATCTTTTTCTCAGACCGAGATGCTTGTATAAAGTTCGCCTACGAATACGAATCGCGATAATCTCGCCAATTACACACAATACTGCAACCAGGTAAGATCCCCATACATAAAGGCCATACCCCCCCATGGCAAAGAAATCAGATACGCTCTCCCATTTCATTCCAACACTCCTTCTTTCAATTCTGACACCCATGCCGTGTGGCGTTCACGCTCCAGAATGATGAGACGGGCCCGAATCAGAATCATTACAATCGAGTACATCCATACCGCCAGCGCCATGATCAACATGCCCGACAGCATGGCAGTTGCCATTTTGGGTGATTGAATCAGGCTGACTGAGGCACCCTGATGTAAGGTATTCCACCACTGAACCGAAAAATAAATGATCGGAATATTGACCACCCCAACCAGAGCAATAATGGCTCCGGCTTTGTCCGCACGCCTTGGGTCATCGATTGCGGCCTGTAATGACATAAAACCGATATACAGAAAAAATAAAATCAATTCGGAAGTCAAACGGGCATCCCAGACCCACCATGTTCCCCACATCGGCTTACCCCACCATGCCCCCGTCCACAAAGCAAGGAAAGTAAACATGGCACCCGTCGGTGCTATGGCACTTGCCACCATGGATGAAAGACGGGTATTGAACGCCAGTCCTATCCCGGCCCAGAATGCCATGACTACGTACAAAAACATCGACATCCAGGCAGCTGGAACATGGATAAAAATAATCCGGTAGGCCTCACCCTGCTGAAAATCGGTCGGGGCAGAAAAAAAGGCGATATACAGGCCCACGATCAGAAAAATGATTGCCGCAATGGAAAAATAGGGAATCATCCGCCCCGCCAGAAAATAAAAACTCGCGGGAGAGGCATATTTAAACCAATTGATTGTCATGTCCTGAATATTCTCTCTTAATTAATCCGGCAGAAAACGAAATTACTTGCTTTTACCTTACCAAATACCTCACCATCCGCTACTTGCAGCCCTGATTGCTGAGATCAGCCCATGGAAATCCGGAGAGATGCAGCAGTCGCCCAAGGTGAAAAAACGATGGAAACCAATAAAAATGCACCCAATATCGAAAAATGCGCCCCGAACCCCATTCCGGCAGTACTTGCCTCGACTGCGCCTGTTCCAAAAATCAGCACAGGAATATAGAGCGGCAGAACCAGTATCGATACCAGTACACCCCCTCCCCTCAACCCCAATGTCAACGCAGCACCGATCGCACCAATCAGACTCAGCACAGGCGTCCCCAACAACAGTGAGAGCGTTAGCACAATCAATGCCTCTACCGGCAAATCGTACTGGATCCCCAATACCGGTGCCATCAGCACCAGCGGAACCCCGGTCACCAGCCAGTGTGATATTGCTTTACCCATGACCAACGCAGACAGAGAAACCGGGGAAAGCAGCATCTGTTCCAGAGTTCCATCCGCATAATCACTGGAAAACATACGGCCCAGCGACAACATCGAAGCCAGCAAAGCAGCCACCCATACCACACCCGATGCCATTATCCGTAATATACTAGCCTCAGGCCCCACACCCAGCGGGAACAGGCTGACAACGATGACAAAAAAGAACAGGGTCGTCAGCACGTCGGAACGTCGACGCATTGCCAGCAACAAATCCCGCTTGATTATCCACCAGATCATATCGAATCAGGACAAGACCAAATGATGCACCGTCACAGTGCTCATCACGAGCTCCTGGTGAGTAGTCATAATGACCATACCTCCTTTTGCCAGATTATGCTCCAGTATGCCTTTGATCAGCTCCACCGCTGCAACGTCAAGAGCAGTCAAGGGCTCATCCAGGATCCATAACTTGGTTCGAGTCACCAGCAAACGAGCCAGAGCCACTCTCCTGCGCTGCCCTTGCGACAACACTCTGGCGGGCAGCATTTCACGTCCAGCCAGCCCGATCTGCCCCAATGCATCTGCCGCCTGATCCTCATCGATCTCACAACCTGCCAGTGCGCAAGATATCCGCAGATTCTCGATAGCTGTCAGATCATCCTTGATGCCTCCCAGATGCCCCAGGTAAGTCATCACGTCGCGATAATCCACTCCCAGCTTCCGGATATCAGTTCCATTCCAGTAAATTTCCCCATCATCAGGCAAAGATAATCCGCACAACAATCTGAGCAGGCTGGTTTTGCCACTGCCGTTGGGGCCACCCACAAACATCAGCTCACCGGGATTTACGGAAAAAGAGAGATTACTGAAGAGTCTGTGCTCCCCTCGTATACACTCCAGGTTCCTGGCTGTCAGCATCTCAATCGGTGATGGGCCTGTGGTCATAAAAGTCGGAGATTATAGCGTATTGCTGTCCGCCTGGTGTCGTTGCCGCTCATCAGGCAATAAAAACTTACTGTAAATCCACCGAACCGGCTATCGCACCCGTAACAACTTCATGTAATGAAATCATTCTTCTAGGCACGATGACTTCAGGATCGATCCGTTCACCGAGGCCAAGAAAAACATTGCGATCATCGTACAACTTCAATTGTGTGTTGACCGGTAATCCATATCGAGACATGTTTTTCCTGATTTTCTGTCCCTGTCGCAAACGTAATGCCTCATCATCATCAAGTACTATGGAAGGAATATCGTTTAGAAGACTGTCGATCGGACACAAAAGTTTCTGACGATTGACAGGAGTCTCGGATTCGAGCTGATCCAGATCACAGGCCTGGGATAATTCAAAATGACCGACACTGATACGGGAAAGCGCTGTGAGATAGGCACCGCCATAACCAAGTGCCTTTCCGATGTCCTCAGCCAGTGTTCGGACATATGTACCTGAACTGCATCGAACCGTAATCGTCATCTCAAAACCTGACAAAGTATCGAGTGACGCAGCATGAATTACGATTTCCCGTGCTTTGCGCTCAACCGTAATTCCCTCACGTGCATACCGGTAAAGCGGTTTGCCATGTTGTTTCAATGCGCTGAACATAGGTGGAATCTGACTGGATCGACCGAGAAATGTTTGCAGAATCCCGGTCACTTGCCCGAAATCAGGTGGGTTTACATCAGAACCGACCACCTGTCTGATTTCACCTTCGGCATCTCCCGTGTTGCTGATATAACCAAGTCTGAGGGACGCAATATAGGTTTTATCCACACCTAGCAAAGTAGAGGAAAATTTGGTAGCCTCACCGAGGCAGATCGGCAGCAGCCCCTGTGCCATTGGATCCAATGTTCCGGTATGCCCTGCCTTGGCGGCCGACAATAAACGCTTACTGATCTGAAGTGCTCGATTGGATGAAATACCGGAAGGCTTGTTAAGCAACAAAACTCCGCTGATGCTGGCAGATTGGGACAGGGGAAGACCTTACAGTAAGTTGAATCAGAAAATCGAAGCGGCAGGATTCAAATATCAACCTTCCGGGTCAGGCTTTACCTACAGCCTCATCGATCAGCCGAGAGAGTTTCATACCGCGTTCGACCGATTCATCGTAAACGAATTGCAACTGTGGAACGACTCTCAGCCTGATTTTGCCAGCCAGCTGACTGCGCAGAAAGCCAGCTGCGTGCTTCAATCCCTCTTCAACAAGCTGAATATTTTCATCCCCTCCCAAAGTAGTGTAGAAAACTTTGGCATAGGCATAATCACGTGTTACTTCCACGCCGGTCAGTGTCACCATCCCAACTCTTGGATCCATGATTTCATTCTGGATCAGCAAAGCCAGCTCACGCTGAATCTGGTCAGCCACCCGTACAGTACGCGAAAAATCCCTGGACATGATCACCTCCTCTTCAATCCGGAGAACCACTCACTTCACAGAACTCAGTATCACAGCACACGAGCAGTTTCAACAATCTCATACACCTCGATCTGATCACCCTGCTGAATATCATTGAAATTCTTCAATGAAAGCCCGCATTCGAAACCGGATTTCACCTCCCGAACATCCTCCTTGAATCTTTTCAGAGAATCCAGACTACCACTATGGATGACCAGACCATCGCGCAATAACCTTACCAGCGCATCACGTTTGATCAATCCTTCGAGCACATAACAACCGGCCACGACTCCGACCTTGGATATCCGGTAAATTTCACGAATATCGACCATACCCAGGATTTTTTCCTTGCGATCCGGCATCATCATTCCTGACAATGCTTTTTTGACTTCATCGACCGCTTCGTAAATGATGTTGTAGTAGCGCACATCCACCCCGGTTGAAGTGATCAGCTTGCGCGCGCCCAGATCGGCACGACAGTTGAACCCGATGACGACAGCCTTGGATGCCAGAGCCAGATTGATATCAGATTCGATGATCGCTCCCACTCCACTGTGCACGACATTGATTTTCACTTCATCGGTTTCCAGCTTCTTCAACGCATAGACCAGTGCTTCGCAAGATCCCTGCACATCTGCTTTGATGATCAGATTAAGTGTACTGACGTCCTCATGCTGACCGAATACATCCTCCATTTTTGCCACCTGAAGCTTATCCAGTCGCACATCACGGAATTTACCCTGGCGAAAAAGAGCAATCTCGCGAGCCTTGCGCTCATCATCCAACGCAATAAATACCTCTCCGGCAACTGCGACTTCTGACAACCCCTGAATCTCAACGGGAATCGAGGTACTCGCTTCACTGATGGATTTACCCCGCTCATTCAGCATGGCCCTGATTTTTCCAAACACGGCTCCAGTCAGAACCGCATCACCCCGTCTCAAAGTGCCAGATTGAACTAGAACCGTCGCAACCGGACCACGCCCCTTGTCCAGACGGGATTCGATCACCACGCCTTTGGCTGGCGCCTCCCGGACAGCCTTGAGTTCCAGCACTTCTGCCTGCAATAAAACTGCTTCCAGCAATTCGTCGATTCCCAGACCGGTTTTTGCTGAAACACCAATGAACATGGCATCACCTCCCCAGTCCTCGGGGACGACACCATGATTGACCAGTTCCTGTTTGATACGATCAAAATTGGCTTCCGGCTTATCCATTTTGTTGACCGCCACGACAATAGGGATATTCGCCGCCTTCGCATGGTGAATGGCTTCAATCGTCTGGGGCATCACACCATCATCCGCAGCCACAACCAGTATGACGATATCGGTAATCTTGGCACCGCGAGCCCGCATCGCAGTAAACGCTTCATGTCCTGGCGTATCGAGAAATGTAATCACCCCGCGTGAAGTTTCGACATGGTAGGCACCAATATGCTGGGTAATTCCACCGGCCTCCCCTCCTGCAACACGGGTTCTGCGAATATAGTCGAGCAGCGAGGTCTTACCATGATCGACGTGTCCCATCACCGTGACTACAGGGGCGCGTGGTTCCATCCTGGCTTCATCGGAAGATACATCAACCTCCTCCAGGAAAGACTCGGGATTATCCGACGCAGCAATCTTGGCGATATGCCCCATCTCCTCGACGACGACCATGGCAGTTTCCTGATCGAGCATCTGATTGATCGTCACCATACTACCCATTTTCATCAGTACCTTGATGACCTCTGCTGCTTTGACTGCCATTTTCTGCGCCAAAGCTCCCACTGAAATAGTTTCAGGAATCAAGACTTCATGAATGACCGGTTCAGTAGGTACCGAAAAAGCATGCTGGGATTGCAATTCATCTGACTTATATTTGCCGTGCTTATCCTTACGCATGCGCCATTCCTGCCCGCCAGACAGATCACCACGTGCTTTCGGTTCACGACGTTTGACCGGCTCATCCTTCCAGGCATCCTGCTTGGTTGGCTTCTTTTTCTTTTCACCCTTCTCTTCCGGTTTGACAACCGGTTTCTGAGGAGCATGTCCCTTGGTCGCTGCAGTCGTCGAGGTTGTCGCTGGAGCAGTTGAAGTAGCAGGCGTGGCTGCAGCACCTGTTTCCGGCAATTTGGATGAAATTTCAGTCACTGATCCCGGCGTGACAGCTGTCGCCGGCCCAGATTCCTGCTCAGCCGGGGCCGGTTCTTTTTTCACGTTCGCCTGAGCAGCTGCCTGTTGTCTCCTTTTTTCCTGCTTTTCTTTCAGCTCAGCAGCCTGACGGGCAATCAACTCTGATCTTTTCCTGGCTTCTTCAGCACGCAAGGCCATCTGCTCAGCATCGACAACCGACTTTACAATCGTCGGTTCCGGCGTTTCGACCATTTTCAAAGGTGCGGGTTCTTCACTCACACTTTTTTCAATCACCTCAGGTTCATTCTGTCTGGTCAGCACCCGCGTTTTCTTGACTTTGACCTCAATGGTCCTCGGCCTGCCTGTGCTGTCTGACTGTTTTATCTCTGTCGTTTGTTTACGCGCCAGAGTGATCCTGGTTCTTGGTCCGCTACTTCCATGCGATTTACGCAGATAATCGAGAAGCCGGGTCTTATCCTGCTCCGTGACAAAATCTGCTGCAGAACGTTTATCTACCCCGGCAGCCTGAAGCTGTTCCAGCAACAAGCCGGGTAACATACCCAGATCATGCGCAAATTGCTCTACAGTCATTTGAGTCATCAGCAACCTTTTACTTCAAATCCAACAAAAATCCGAAAACACAACAAACATTCCCTTTTCCCTGCCCGCATGTACGAGACTATCCGGCCCTGACCGGGAATCATGCGAACCAGGGTTCACGTGCCTTGATGATAATTTTACTTGCACGTTCAAAGTCTATGCCCGTCAATTCGACCAGATCATCTGCCGCCAGATCAGCAAGCTCTTCCTGAGTACTGATCCCTTTTTCCGCCAATTCACGCACCAGCTCGATATCCATTCCTTCCAGGGCAAGCAGCGCTTCGGACGCATGGCCAATTTTTTCTTCAGTCGCAATGGCATCCGTCAACAAGGCGTTACGGGCACGGTTACGTAACTCCTCAATTGTCTCACGATCAAACTCCTGTATTTCCAACATTTCTTCAATTGGAATATAGGCGACCTCTTCCAGAGTGGAGAATCCCTCTTCCACCAGGATACGCCCGACGTCTTCATCGACATCAAGTTTCTCCATGAACAGCTCACAAATGGAAGCAGCTTCTTCTTCAGTTTTTTCCTGTGACTCTTCCTCTGTCATGATATTGAGCTGCCAGCCCGTCAATTCAGATGCCAGCCGGACATTCTGCCCGCCCCGGCCGATGGCCTGAGCCAGATTCTCCTCATCCACCACGATATCCATACAATGCTTCTCCTCATCCACCACGATGCTGCTGATCACAGCGGGTGCCAAAGCATTTACGACGAATGTGGCCTGATCATCCGACCACTGAATGATATCCACCCGCTCACCGGCAAGCTCACTGGTAACTGCCTGTACTCTCGAACCGCGCATACCCACGCAGGTACCGATCGGATCCACGCGACTGTCATTCGATTTGACAGCGATTTTTGCTCTGGAACCAGGATCTCTCGCTGCTGCTTTGATTTCCAGAATCCCCTCTTCTATCTCGGGCACTTCAAGCTCGAACAGTTTGGCCAGAAACGCCGGTGAAGTCCTGGACAATACCAGCTGTGGCCCTCTCACCGACCGATCGATTCTCAGAAGATAGGCACGGACACGGTCGCCCATGCGCAGATTTTCATGTGAAATCATCTGGTCGCGTGGCAGAACTGCTTCGATCTTGCCAAACTCAATGATTGCATTTCCACGGTCCATACGCTTGATCACGCCGTACACCAGATATTCCCCGCGATCAAGAAAATCATTCAGATTCTGTTCGCGCTCGGCATCACGTATCTTCTGGAAAATGACCTGTTTGGCAGCCTGTGCACCGATCCGGTCAAAAGTGACATCCTCCATCAGATCCTCTATATATTCCCCAGGAACAGCCTGTGGATTGCGCCCTACAGCCTCACTCACCGTAATTTGCCGCTCCGGGTGCTCTACCGGATCATCTGCAACGATCAGCCATCTGCGAAAACAGTGAAATCCACCGGTATCACGATCGATCGAGACACGCACGTCAATATCATCCCGGGTATGCTTCTTGGCAGCAGAAGCCAGCGCCATTTCGAGTGCGGTAAAAACGATATTTTTATCCACATTCTTCTCATGCGCCAAAGCATTGACCAACAGTAAAATCTCGCGGCTCATATTCCTCCAGCCCTATTTTTCAACCCCAAACCCATCGTCAGATCTACCAGAATCACAATTTTGGAATCAGCCGAGCCTTTTCCAGGTTTCTCAATTCAATCTGCAACAATTTTCCATCAGCATTCAATGTCAGGACATCATCATTCACTTCGACCAGTGTTCCCACAAAATTTCTTTGCCCCTGCAAGGCGATTCGCAGCCTGATCCGCGCCGATTCCCCCATATAACGAACAAAATCAGCCTTTTTCTTCAATGGCCGATCCAGACCCGGAGAAGAAACCTCAAGCCGGTTATAATCGATATTCTCGACTGCCAGCAACTGGCTCAAATGATTACTGATAGCAACACAGTCGTCGAGCGTTATCGATCCCTCTTTTTTATCGATAAATACCCGCAACAACCTGCCAGGAGCAGACTGCTCGATATCGACCAGCTCGTATCCCATGCCCGCAATCGTTGGTTCGAGCAGCTCAAACAATGACATAGTCTCACCACAAATAAAAAATGGGCTAACCAGCCCACCCTCAAAACCATGCTTGCCATTATAGCAAGAATTGCAACTCATAAAAACAGAAATTTATATTACACCAATGTTTCCAATAGGTTATCAAAACCTCTCTTCAAAAATCCACTGATATACAGTTTATCCCATCAACATAAACAGATGCACCAATATCCTTACACAAACGGATAAAGTCATTTATTTTCAAAATTTCAGACAACGAAATCGAAACAGCAATATCGCAACTCCTGTACTGCCTCGAAATCGATCATAAATATTCTATTTTTTTCCGATTCAGGGTCAATGTGACAAATTGTCGCATTGGCATATCGAACCCTCATACATTCCCCACAGCTGCAAGGCAATTATCGACCCGTAAAGACTCCCCGTTCATCCGTCGATGACCTTGAAATTTGCCTCAGGAAATGCTGCAGACGCCCTGGCTGCGACAATTTGTCACATTGATCAAACAACGCGTTAAACACAATAATGAAAAAAAGAATTCAACAACGACTTGTTTATCATGAAGAAAACCGCCTGTATTTTCCTCGTTTCAAACCTCACACTGCCGTTATCTCCCAACGCTCTGTACGCTGCACACGAAGCAGGTATCTCCAAAAAGAAAGATGAACCTGTCGTATTCAATCCCATGGTCATCTCAGCCACACTCTCTGATAAATCCATCGAAGAAATTCCCGGCACATTGCACCTGTTCGACAAAGAAAAAATCCGGTTACGCAACGTACGCCGTGCCGGTGACATCCTGCAGGAAACACCAGGCGTCTATATCTGGGGAGCCAGTCAGGGCAGCCAGGCGCCCTCGGCAAATCGCGGCAACCGTATTTCGATCCGCGGAGTCTCAGGTGTCTCAAGAACGCTGGTTTTGCTGGACAACCAGAAAATGAACGACCCCGCATTCGGAACCTTCAACTGGGCTACCCTGTTTCCGGAAGATATCGAACGCATCGAAGTCATTCCGGGTGCTGCTTCTGCGCTTTATGGCGGCAATGCTTTTGCCGGTGTCATCCGGGTGGTTTCAAAGAAGCCAACCGAAAAAGAAATTTCGCTGACTGGCGGCTACCAGTTCAATTCACCTGAAAGTGGCTACGGCAGCGCAGTTTATCGTGATGTTTTCGATAACGGGCTAGCCATCAGCATCGGCTATCGCTATGAAACGAGCAGTGGCTACAGGGACAGCTGGTCTTTCAGCGATCCGGCTACCAATCAGGCAGGTCCGCAAGGCACTCGCGTCACCGGTGCAATCCCGACGCACACTACCAATGGTACACCCACTTTCCAGATCGGAGATCGTGGCAACGTGCCGTGGAATTACCATGTCGGACAAATCAAAGCTTATTATGATTTCAGTCCGACTACCCGCATCTCGGGCGGATTGCGCTACCTTTTTTCTGATGTCAGATCGGAAAATCCGACCTCATATCTGCGTGATCCCGGCGGCAATACGGTTATCAGCGGCACAGTCAATGTTGGTGGAACAATCTTGGGCCGAATCACTCCTTCACTTTTTCTGAATGCCGAAACCCACGAAGATGATCTGCGCAGCTTTCTGGATTTCGAACATGAATTTGCCAATCATTCCAAATTTTCACTGAGCTTCAATCACCTGTCGCGCGGTTACTGGTCAACCCTGGTCGGACAGAATTCCACATTCGATGGTGGCCCGGGCACCTCCGCACACCGCCCCCAGCAATTGATCAACGGCCAGGGAATGTATTCGTTTCATCTCGGCGACCGTCACTTTCTCACCACCGGATTCCAAGTTGAACATGGCACGTTAAAACGGCGTGAATACACACTCAGCAACTGGCAGGACATCGATTCTCGCACCGCCCTCAACCTCACCGGCGACTCGGAAAGCCTGACTACATCATTTTTTGTTCAGGATGAAATCTTTCTGACCGATCGTCTGACCGCCTACTTTGGCACACGACTGGACTGGTGGACGGCTGAAGGGAAAAGCAGGAATCTGCAGACTGGCGTGGTCAAACCTACCGAAAAACAGTCAGTCGTTGAAATCAGCCCGAAACTTGCACTGGTGTATCAGGCACCCTGGCAAGGCGGAGTACTGCGTGCCTCGGCCGGACGCGCATTCCGCCCGCCGACACTGCAGGATATGTTTGCCGATTCCAGACGAGGAGTTGTCATAAATTATGCCAATGCCAGTTTGAAACCTGAAACCGCACTCTCCTGGGAAGCAGGCATCGAACAACACCTGGCTGCAACCGGCACCCGGCTCAAGGCCACTTTCTTTGAAAACCGCCTGTTCGATCTCATTACTTCAAAAAATCTGACATTTACCACTACCCTGCGGGAAGCGACCGATGTCAATGCAGGGACAGGGATCACACGCGGAATCGAGCTCTCGGTCGATCAGGTACTGACCGGCTGGCTCAAGCTCCACGCCAACTATACCTGGACGCCAACCGCCAGAACACTGAAAAACAGCGCCAGCCCCGATTCCGAAGGCAAACGGATGCCAAACAGCCCTAAACATATCCTGACTGCCGGGCTGGAAACCAACTGGCACGACTGGTCAGGCAGCCTGACCGGCCGTCATGTATCAAAATCCTTCAATACCGCAGAAAACATCGATGTCTTTCACAATGTTTACGGGGGAAATCAGGCTTTCTGGCTGCTCGATACCAAACTCATTTATACCTGGAACAAAATGGCCGAGCTCAGCTTTGCCGCAAACAACCTGCTGAATGAGCGCTATTTCCAATCGCTGATCAGTACTGGCCGCAACTATGTCGCGCAAGTCAATTTGCGATTCTGACACACGGCATCCAGCCAAATGACGACACGTTCCTATCAGCAGAAACCACTTACAGCCAATTGGTCCGGGACGGCATGGAATGTATCAATCTGATGGCGGTAACCGATTTACATTCTTTGTACATGACAACAGATACATGAAACGAATATTTCTCCTGATCACACTGATACTGCTAGCCCCTGCCGCTTTTGCACACAAGGTCGCCCTGTTGTCGACCCAGTTCGTCCTGGAACACAAGTTCCGTCTGATGCAAGCTGCTTCGGAGGGCTCGGGGATCGATCTGCACTGGGTACAAGCAGACCGGGAAGGTGAAGAGGGAGTGCGCAAGGCACTGGCAGAAGCACGGCTGGTCATCATCGATGCTCCCCGTGCCGAAGATCAGGCACAAATCGAACATATCGCCGGCAAGCTGCTGCGCGAAACTGCTGTACCTGTCGTCACCTTTCAAACCTTCGGCGGCCAGATCAGCCCGATACGATTGGCACCGGAAATTGCCGAACGACTCTACGGCTATTATGTAGCCGGCCAGAAAGTGAACCGGGAAAGGCTTTTTCATTATCTGCGCATCTGGATGCAGGGAGGTGATCTGAGCGAAGTACCACCCCCGGCAGATCTTCCTGATGGTGGCATTTATCACCCGGGGCATGCCGACAGTATTTTTCCGACACTGCCCGAGTATCTGAACTGGTGGGAAAAACAGATGGCAGACCCTGCACTGGAAAGACCGGTGATCGCCATGGAAATCCCTTCCACCTATATCGCCGACGGACAGACACGCATGCTGGACGAAGTCGTGTCGGCATTGGAGCAGGCAGGCGCATTGCCGCTCGTGTTTTACCGCAGCACGCGCATATCACGCGGGTCAACCGTGCAGGTATCGGGTTCCAATGAATCTAACAGGCGACCCGGGGCAACTGGCAACCGAGGTTTTGGCGAAAGAGGATCCGCCGGCGCCGGAGCAGACAACTCCCGGGAAAATCCCGTTGATATCGTTCAGCCACGCGGAAGTGCCGATTTCCCGAATCCTGCCGAACGTCGGAATATCACAATCGATGAGCCGCTCATCACCTATCAGGGAAAAATCATCCCGCAGGTCATACTCGTCAATACTTTCCTTGGCAGCGCTCCGGAAAACCGCAAGGCATGGCATCAGGCACTCGGTATACCGGCTATCAATGTCCTTTCCTACCGCGGCGGTACACGCACCGACTATCTGAAGGACAGCGCCGGGATCGGCAGCTACTTCGTTCCCTTTACGCTGACTACCGCCGAATACATCGGATTGCAGGACCCGGTCGTACTCACTACCAACGAAGGTGGAGAATTCGTTCCTCTGCCGGAACAGCTGGATCTATTGGTCGGCAAAGCTATCAATCTGGCACGTCTCAGCCTCAGGGCCAATGCCGATAAACGTGTCGCTTTGCTGTTCTGGAATCATCCCCCTGGTGAGAAAAACCAGGGAGCCTCCAATCTGAACGTACCCAGGTCACTTGAATATCTGGTAGAACATCTGCGTTCGGAAGGCTATGCCTTTGAAGCCGTAACCGAACAACAAATGATCGATACGGTCGGACAGATGCTGCGACCAGCCTATCGTGCTGGCGGTATTCCGGAACTGATGCGCACCCCGCATTGGGATTTCCTCCCGCTTGCCCGCTATCGCGCGTGGTATGCAACCTTGCCGGAATCGGTGCGAAATGACATCGAAGCTCGCTGGGGAAATCCGGAAGAAAGCGTGTGGCTTGCGCACAAGGATAGCGTAAATGGATTCGTGATTCCGCGTATGCAACTGGGCAATCTGGTCGTGATGCCGCAGCCTTCACGCGGCGAAATGGCGGGTATGGAAGAAGAAAAGAAACTGTTCCACGATACCCGGCAACCTCCCGGGCACGCCTATCTCGCCAGCTATTTATGGATACGCGAACAATTCAGCGCCGATGCCATCGTACATTTTGGCACACACGGTACCCAGGAATGGACACCGGGGAAAGAGCGCGGTCTGTGGGCGTATGACTATCCCAACATTCTGGTTGGCAACCTGCCGGTGATCTATCCCTATATCGTGGATAACATCGGCGAGGCCATTCACGTCAAACGCCGGGGACGCGGGGTCATCATCAGCCATCAGACGCCTGCCTTTTCTCCGGCTGGTCTCTCCGATGATTTCGTCCGGCTCAATGACCTGATCCGGGAATACCAGTCACTGGATCAAGGCCTGGTGCGCGACAATAACCGCAAGCTGATCATCGAGCAGGCAGTCAGAATGAATATCCATCAGGATATGCAATGGAAAGTCGCTGATCTGGAACGAAATTTCGACAATTTTTTGCGGGACATCGAAGATTATCTCGAAGATCTCGGGACAGCCCAGCAGCCACTGGGTTTGCATACTCTCGGACGCGATGCGGAACAGGCTCATCAGATCAGCAACGTCATGCAGATGCTCGGGCAACCCCTCTACGATCTGCTGGGTATCGAAGATGCCCGCACTCTGCTGCGCGAAGATTACCGCAAAATTCAGCAATCCGAACCCTATCGTTTCGTTGAGACGTATGTCTTCTCCGATCAGCCACTGAACGATATCAACGATCCCGGATTGCGAGCGATGGCTGAACGCGGCCGCACATTTCGCATGAATCTGCACGCAGCCCCGGAAATCGATTCAATCGTAAAAGGATTATCATCGCGCTGGATCGATCCTTCGTATGGTGGAGACCCGATCCGCAACCCGGATGCACTGCCGACCGGCCGCAACATGTACGGATTCGACCCTGGAAGAGTCCCCACTCGTGCGGCTTATGAAGCGGGCGGGCAGGCAGTCGAACAATTGATTGCCAGCTACAAACTCACGCACGACAAATTTCCGGAAAAACTCGCCTTCTCGATGTGGAGCACTGAAACCATGCGCCATCTCGGCATGCTCGAGGCACAGATATTCTATGCCATGGGTGTGCGACCTGTATGGGATGAGGGCGGGCGGGTAACCGGTATGGAAGTCATTCCCCTGAGCGAGCTGGGGCGTCCCCGTATCGATACGGTCATTTCACTGACCGGACTGTATCGTGACCAGTTTCCAAATGTAATGGAACGATTCAACCAGGCAATCACACTATTGGCTGAACAGGACGAACCCGACAGTGACAACCCCATACGTGCCAATACCCGGCGTATCCGGGCACAACTGAAGAAGCTGGGAGTAACACCTGAAACGGCCAGGGAATTTGCCTTGACACGTATTTTTGGCAATGAAAGTGGTGACTACAGCACACGCCTGACCCAAGCCACTCTGGCTTCGGATAAATGGGACGAGAAGGACGGCAAGCTCGAGAACCTCTATCTGTCACGCATGTCCTGGGCTTACGGGCCGAACCCGGCACACTGGAGCCAGAAACTTACCGATGGCAAAGGAAACGAAATAAACGCCTACGCGGAACATCTGCGCGGCACGAGTGCTGCAGTGTTTTCACGTTCATCCAACCTGCGCGGCCTGCTCGATACGGATCATCCATTCGAATATCTGGGAGGAATATCGATGGCAGTACGGCATCTGGATGGGACGAGCCCGCAACTCTATATTTCCAATCTGCGCGATCCGGCACGCGCCAGGCTTGAGTCGGCAGAAAAATTCATGGCCAGGGAATTGCGTGCGGTTTACCAGCACCCGAACTGGATCAGGGAAATGCAGAAAGAAGGCTATTCCGGAACATTGCAGATGCTCGATACGATCAACAACTTCTGGGGATGGCAGGTCATGGATCGTAATATCACCCGGGATGATCAATGGGAGGAATTTCACCAGAGCTATATTGCCGACCGTTATAACCTCGACATGCGTGACTGGTTCGAGAAATCGAATCCTGCCGCGCTGGCCCAGATCGCTGAACGCATGCTGGAAGCTATCCGCAAGGATTACTGGGAAGCAAGCGAACAGACCAGACGCGAACTGGTCGAGGTCTATACCGACATCGCAAATCGCCATGATATCCAGACCGACAACGCCACTTTCAAAGCATATGTCGCTGAACTGGCAGCCGGCTATGGTCTGAATACCCCCGATACCCCTGTTGAAAGCCAAGCCAATCCACAACCTGAACCACAACAGACTGCGGACATCGTACGCGGCCAGCAAATGGTCGAGACCCCTGTTCAGCCAATGATCGAAGAAATCCTGTGGAATTATGCCTGGCTGCTCATCGGCATCATCGCTGCAGGCGCTGTCTACCAGTCCTGGCGCACCTACCGGGAACGGCAGGCATTCTCCGGCTTGAAACTTTCTTAAACACAAAAATTCCTGACTGACCTGACTTAAAAAACCATGAATGCGCTTGAATCATTATTTTATGAAATCTCCCGGCTGTTTCTGACACCCGTCCTGATCGTGCTTGGCCTGATGTTTATCTATGCCCTGTTTACTGCAGGCACTCTGCTGATGGATACATTGCTGCGTACTGTCGGCAGCAGGCAGAGACAGCCACTCGTCCTCTTTATGCATGCTCATCCGGCCGCCACCCAGGAAATGCTGGAGCTGCAACTGCTCCGTCTGATCGAGCCTTTGCGCATCACCAGCCGGGTTGCTCCGATGCTCGGGCTGGTGGCTACCATGATTCCAATGGGTCCCGCACTTGTTGCGGTATCTGCAGGGAATGCGCAAGGAATGGCCGAAAGCCTGATCGTCGCCTTTTCTGCAGTAATCATTGCCCTGCTCACGGCTTCTCTATCGTATTTCGTGCTCACTATCCGTCGGCGCTGGTTGCTGGAGGAACTCGAGCATATCCTCGGTTCACATGAAGTACCCACTCACCTGGATGGAGTCGTTCATGGCTGAGCGCAGATCGCTTTCAATCCTGGAAGATGAAGATGGAGATGATCCGATCCTCAGTGTCGTCAATATCATCGATGTCTTTCTCGTGATCATCGCCGTATTGCTGATCGCAGTGATGGAAAACCCGCTCAATCCGTTCACGCTGCAGGACGCGGTGATCATCAAGGATCCCGGCAAACCATCCATGGAAATGATCATTAAACAAGGTGAGGAACTGAAACATTACAAATCCACGGGACAGATCGGAGAAGGAGAAGGCACCAAAGCCGGAACAGCTTTTCGCCTCAAGGATGGTTCGATGATCTACGTACCAGAACAGGAGCAGTGAAATCAGATCGGCACACGATATTTCGACTGGCGACAGAAGTCCAGCACACGTATGGCGCATCGGCTGGCTCAATGAAAAATCCGGATTCAAACCCAGCCGGCTCGTCTGGCTGATTGCCCTGGCGCTGTCCAGCGCTCAGGCACAGGAGTCAATGGTCGTACTGGGGGAAGTGACGGTCAATTCCGGCAACACCGGCTCCTTGCCAACACGCAGCATCCTGACTTCGGTCGACGTAATGGGTGCCGAGCGTGTGCAGGACAAAAACGTGATGAACAGCTGGGAATTGATCGGCCAGATGCCCGGCATACAGTCGACCGAATTCCGTCTCGGCGCCGAATCCGGCAAGCCCTCCTTCCGCGCCTTCAACGGCGAAGGCTACATCAACGGCATCAAGCTGTTGATCGACGGTGTACCGGGTAATATCAATAGCGGGAATATGCGCCATCTCGACATGATCTTCCCGCTAGATATTGTCATTTTCAGAAGACGACTGCACCAAATATCAGAACTTGATAGCACTCAATTGGCTGTATAGGTGGCCTCAGAATATGATATTCAGTTTAGTTTATGCGTCTGTAAATAATCTTCAGTCAGTCGCAATTATGCCTATGCGACCTGCATTTCAGGTTCAACCACCAGCGCCTTGAACAGGTTGACCCACTTGCCTGCAGCAGACCAGGCATTGAAGCGTTTGTAGATGCTGTTCCAGTAGCCGAATGCCTCGGGCAGGTCTCGCCAGGGACAGCCTACCCGCATACGGTAGAGCATACCCTCGACGGTCAGACGTAGATCGGGCTTGTCATAGATGGCCATCTGCCGCAAAATCTTACGCAGCTTCGACCAATGCTCGTCGCTGAGCAGTTAACGGGGCATTGAAAACTCGTATCGTGACGGTGTGAGAGCTTTTACAATACGAGTTTTCTTTTCTAGTGCAAGAACTTAGAGCGAAATGTCAACAGACCCTAGTGCAATCCTATTCTGAAAAAGACAGTTAACAAAAAAATGATTTCTACTATGCAAGCCTATGCCCTCGTTAATTCAGAAGAATGGGTGTTTAATACTGACATACCATCGGCATTGTCTTCATTCACAGAAATAATTCCATTGCAGTCAAAAGTAATGTTGGAATTAGATCTTATAAAAGAATTAAGCAGCAATTACAAAATAGAAAACGAAACTCATCGCGCATTAGCAGGAGTTTTTCAAACAAATTACATAACCCAACCAAGAGAAGATTATCTACTTGCTTTTCGACTGCGCCAATTTTGTGTATATAAACTTGGTAAAGCCTCCAAAGACGGCCTACTTAAATTTCTAGGAATTGTCGCCGCAGGTTATGCTTTAACACCTATTACAGGACCCTTGGCGTGGATTGCGCCCGGCATCGCAGGGTGGGAATTTATAAAATCAATAGTATTAGCATATGAAAGAATAGAAGATCCTGATGAAAAAATGGTGTTTGAGACCATATATATTTTGGAGAGAAGGCCAATCATTGTGGACTATAGAGCTTACGAAAAAGAGGATTTCCTCAACGCATATGGACATGCATGGCCGAACATTGATGACTTAAACAATGAATTGAATGGCAAGTTAACCGAGAAAGAACTTAAAAAGGCTTTAGTTTCACTCAAAGCCAGAGGAATAATTTCAAATAAATAAAACCGGTGGCAGATAAAGTTATAATTGGTCGAGTAGCCCAAGGGAATTTCATCCTCGGGCTCTCACGCAACGGTACGTGAATCTCTCGATTCATACCTGTAACAACCTGCATTTATAAATGATCCGACCTGCATTCAACGAGATTCAGACGCACAATCAATATGGCGTGGCTTTTCAATCTACTGTTTTCAGATATTGGTAAAGCGTTTCGCGGCTGATACCAAAGCTGCGGGCGATGAGCGCTTTTTGTTCGCCTGCTACGACCCTTCGCTTTAATTCCGCAACCTGTTCGCTGTTCAGCGATTTCTTGCGACCCCTATAGGCACCTCGCTGTTTGGCAAGTGTAATACCTTCGCGCTGCCGTTCGCGGATCAGAGCACGCTCAAACTCCGCAAAAGATCCCATGACCGACAGCATCAGGTTGGCCATCGGAGAATCTTCACCGGTAAAAATTAATCCTTCTTTGACAAATTCGACTCGGATACCACGACCGGTAAGATCTTGTACCAGACGACGCAGGTCATCTAGGTTGCGTGCCAGGCGATCCATACTATGGACGACGACTGTATCGTCCTCACGCACAAAATCCAGCAACATATCGAGTTGTGGTCGCTGGATATCTTTACCCGATGCCTTATCAGTGAACACGCGATCAACCTGAATGCCTTCCAGTTGCCGTTCAGGATTTTGGTCAAAGCTGCTGACCCGAACATAACCAATGCGCTTACCTGGCAAGTTAACTCCAAAAGTAATATGTGTCAGAGTGAAATCTATTACTTTTGATTAGAAATGTCAATTAATTGCCATGCAAACCCTATTCTGACGCTTATGCGTGACGTATCCTGACATCAGGTTAGGGTATAGCACAGAATGACATTCTGTTAATTATATAGGTAGGTAATGAATGTTTTGTCAGTCGCAGTTATTGTCGGTTTGTGAAGATCAAATGCAGGTCGATAGGAATAAGTGCAGGTTCATTTGCAGTTAATGCTGGTTTGCAGGGGTGGATAGATGTAGTTATTGCTGGCTCAAAATCTTGCTGAATGCAGGTTATTACACATGTAGCCGGATAATAAAGTCAGTAATAAATTGTAGTAGTTGAGATCTGATCTGACAGTTACCCGATTTGACGAGTGCCTGTTAGATCAGATTCAGTTATTCAATTCGGTAATTTTATCGTCCCATATCTCCTTTGCGTCAATTAAAGTTTGCATCGGGGTGCGTCCACAGCACATTTTTCCCTGGTGAGTCCGCACACTGTTGTAGTACGCCATCCAATCATCCAGATCGTGTTGTAACTCTTCAATGGACTGGTAAATCTTGCGCCGGAATG
>NZ_FUWK01000033.1 GCF_900167395.1 Nitrosomonas europaea | reverse complement strand
CTGTTCTGGAAAAAGATGTCATTTTCTGCAGCGATGGTGCGGCTGTTTATCGATCCGTGGCCCGCAGTCTTGGAATCACCCATCGTCCCGTCAATCTTGCTGCCGGGGTTCGAGTCATCGCTGGTGTCTATCATATTCAGAACGTTAACGCTTACCACAGCCGGCTCAAACAATGGATGAAACGATTCCATGGCGTTGCTACCCGGTATCTGGAAAATTACCTCGGATGGTTCAGGTGGCTCGATCAACAGGAAAATCTCAGTTCACCTATTGTCCCACTGCAAGCCGCTCTCGGCCGGGAAAATCAGTTTCAACTGTTAACGAATACATAGCCTTTCTAATACCTGAAAAGGAAGGTCAGAGCGGGATGGGTGTTATTTTCAGAAGGCGACTGCACCAAAGCGAGGTAAACATGGCGATCGATACCGCACCGATTACCGAGCATGGCGTGGCCATTCTGCCAGAACAGGCATGGGAGCATGCGCTATACCAAGATACATCGGTAAATATCATATGTGTTACCGACTTCTGACATTTAGTGCAGTCGTCTTCTGAAAATGACAGATATCGAGTATATCGAAGTCGTCCGTGGCACCAACGATCCACGTTACGGTCTGCACAACATCGGCGGCAAATGGTTCTACACCTCGGATGCCGGCGGCCTGAAGGCCGGCCTGATTGCTCGCATTTACAGCCATGAGGCGAAATCCCCTGGCTACATGACTGCCAGCGAACTCGCCGCTGACTGCTGGCAGTCCGCCCCCCGCAATGCCAACGACCACGACAGCCGCGACATGCAGCAGTTGAGCGGCCATCTGGATTATCAACTCAGCCAGAACCTGGCCTACAGTAGCCAACTGTATTACAACAGCATCAATGATGATCGTCATGTCACCTACAGCAGCTACTCAGGCAGTACCCTGCCACGCCAACGCCGCCTATGGAACGAGAAACACCTGGGCTGGATCAACACACTGACTTGGCAGGCTAACGAGCAAATCGCCATCGAGGGCGGCTTCAACTACGAACACCAGAACAACCGCTATCGTCGCTATCGTTACGCCTATGCCGAGCCGATAAATTTCTCCACACCTGCCTCGACAGCCAACGACGACAGCTATACCCTCGACAACTTCGGCGCCTACGTTCAGGCAGTCATCAAACCGGGTAGATCCTGGAAGATCGTACCAGCGATCCGAACTGACACGTTCAAGGGACACACCACGCTCAACGCGACCGGACAGACCTATCCCTTGCAAGATTACGACTGGATCAACCAGCCCAAGCTGAGCATCGTATATAGTCCGTCGGCAGCCTTCAGCGTCTATGGCAACTGGGGACGTACCTTCCAGATCGTCACCGGATCCCGCTCACCGGCCTACCTGACTACTGGTACTGCTGAAATCAAGCCGTCAATCAATACCGGCATCGAACTGGGCACCAAGTTCCGTCTGACTAAGCGGACAGAAGCCCGAATCGCGCTCTGGCAGCAGGATGCCACTGCCGAGGTCGCCAACCTGCCGAGCGCCAATGCAACGCAGAACCTGGGAGAAACACGCCGCAAAGGCGTCGATTTCCAGATTTCGTGCAGATTTACGAGGCAGGAGGTGAAGTATAAAATCTATGACTGCAACCGGATGATCGGCTTGATCGTGATGCCCTTTTCACTATCCTCGGCAGCCTGATTGATCTGATCGAGGGAATAAAACTTCACCAGCCTGTCGAAAGGAAATTTCCCTTGCTGGTAGAGCTCGACCAGTGCCGGGATGAAAAGGTCCGGCTTACTGTCCCCTTCGACGATCCCGATGATGCGCTTGCCTGTCGTCATTACGCCGTTAACATCGAAACTCGCCTCAGTACCCAGTGCAGGCGCGCCGACGATACCGCATGTCCCCCGGATCGCCAGTGCATCGATGGCCTGGCGCAATACGGCCGGGCGTCCACTCGATTCCAAAGTGAAATCAGCCCCTCCATTAATAATCTTGTGAACCGCTTCAACAGGATCCGTTTCACGACTGTTGATGGTATGGGTCGCGCCAAGTTCCATTGCCAGCGCCAAGCGTGAAGGAACTACATCGACAGAAATGATTGTCGTAGCACCGGCAGCATGTGCCGCCATCACCGCACTCAATCCTACCGCACCCCCGCCGAATGCTACAAAACTGCTGCCCGGGCTGACTTTAAGTGTATTAATGACCGCCCCGGCACCCGTCTGAATGCCGCAACCCAATGGCCCAAGTAGTTCCAGTGGTGCAGTTTCGGGTACTTTGATCACATTGCGTTCATGCACCAGAGCAAATGTGCCAAATGATGATTGTCCAAAAAAATGATCGTGAATCGGTCTCCGGGTGTCGTTTGCCAGACAGGTCGAAGTACTGCCGTCTTCACGTACTCCCCCGAAATTCAGCGCATAAAAATGCTCGCAGTAGGTCAGATCGCCACGCAGGCAGGGTTTGCAATGACCGCACCACATATAGGTAAGTACAACATGGTTACCAACTGCCACTTTTCTTACACCATCACCGATCTGTTCAACGATACCTGAACCTTCATGCCCGAGGACTACCGGTAGCGGTACATCATAAAGCTGGTCACGAGCCACCATGTCGGTATGACACATCCCGGTCGCTACGATGCGTACCAGCACCTCATCGGTACGCGGCGCTTCCAGCCTCAGATCTTCGATCTGAAAAGGCCCGCCTTTCTGGTAAACCACTGCAGCCCTGATTCGTCTCATCTGTACTCCTCGCTTTGAGATGGTCATTTCTTGTACAAAGAACAAATACAGTCAACGAATGCCTGATTTTCCCGGTGCCAGGATCCCGTTAGGATCCAGCGCCTTTTTAAGTGTTCTGTGAATATTTCTCTGTACCGGGCCATAGGTTTCAGCCACCTTATCCATGAACGCCGTATTGACACGATAAATTCCATACCCTCGTGCAGAAAATTCGGTCAGTAACTCGTCAAAACACTGATAGGCTGCTTTCGTTTGCTCTGCATCGGTCTTGTCGTACAAGACATCGACGATATGGTGCATATCACGCATCCCGACGATAAATTCACCGGAATAATCCAGCCCGTACTTGGCAAGAATCTGCTTGGTCAGCGCCATCTGCTTGAGTGTTTCGCTTCCTCGCGCCTGGGAAACAGGTGCGAACCACATCGACCCGCCACCTCCACGCCAGTTATACAGCGAAAATTCTGTCAATGTCATTTCTCCACGCATGAGCTTGGTGCGATAAGCAAATGCAGGATCATTTGCCGCTTCCTGCTCTGTCAGGATTTTGGCCTTGCCCGACTGACCAAATGCCTGTGTCACGATCTTCCAGTTCACATCAATCTGTTCCTGCGTGCCATAGAGCGCCGCATACACATTCCAGATCCCGAGTTTATGATCTTTCATAATCCGGTAAACGGCCTCATCCGGAATCGAACCCGGTCCGCTCACATAATCACCCCGCCGCGCTTTCACAGGTGCTTCATACAGCGCATGTGCAATAACGACTGCATTTGGAATGACTCCACTGATACGCAGCGGGCGGATCGTTTCCACGATTTCCACGATGTCTTCTTCATGTTCGTATTGAATCACGAATGGCTTGAACGCCGGGGGTTCAGGCATCAGCCAGAATCCGAATTTGGTAACGATGCCATAGTTGGACTGCGTAAAAATACCATCCAGATAGGGGCCATACCCCCATTTGAATACCTGCCAGGTATTAGAGTTAGGCATCGATCCCATCCCCGTGCGCAGCACTTCACCATTGGCAAGCACCACTTCCATACCGCAAGCGAACAGAAAATGTTCTCCATAGGGTGTATACCCGACACCACGATCCAGCGTATTACCAACCGGCCCGGCAATGGCTGAAGGCGCAGGCATGGATAACCACAGACCCAGTTTATGTTCTTTGATGTAATCGTAGAGCTGCTGGTACGTCACCCCGGGCTCAACCAGGGCAAAGGCCAGATCCTTATCCACTTCGAGGATACGATTCATACGTTTGAGATCGAGCACTATCTGACCGCGCTCCGCCGGAGCTGCCGAACCATAACCTAAATTTTTGCCGGTGGAAATCGTCCAGACCGGTATCTTGTACTGATTACAAACCGCAACGATTTTCTGGATCTGTTCAACCGTTGTCGCCAGCAATGCGATGGAGGGCGTATGCTCGGCATCAGGAACCGGCATCATGGTCTTGGTATAGGGTATAAGCTGTTCCGCACTGGTGAGTACGGCGTCATCGCCCAATATTCCGCGAAAATGACCGACAGCCGCCTCGAAATCTTTTTCTGATACTCCTTTCGGCAATGCAATATATTTACTGGCCATACTGTATTCTCCCTACACGTCGATTACAAATGAGGCGAAATTTACTCCCGACAACCCTTTATGATCCGGATGACCCTGGCCTGACCGATATACGAATGCGCGCTCAGAACATGATTCCCGGTTTATTTTCATCCCCAGTGCAGCTGCTGCAACTGCATAACCGGTAGCTTCAACCCAGTCACCGGATTGCGGATATTCAACTGTCGTACTACCTGCTGTTTCATTCCGGCTGGCAGTAGAGGCAATGGTCCGGGAAAATAAGGATTCCTGATTTTTTGATGTTTCCCAGCCGAGCAGCCGGCCGGCTTCCGGAAGCGGTACACCAGCACAATACAAACGGGTTACAGGCTGATCAGCCCGGTGATACGGCAAAAATTCCGGGAGAGATAGTGCAGCATTTTCTATACTTTCCCCCGCTGATTGCGTGAGAAAACGTTCGACAATCGAGAAACTGTACTGCTCGCGAGCCAGCATCGATGCCAGTAACCCTCCTGTACTGTAGGCTGGTGATGCCGCAGCCCATACATGACGCAACGGCAGAGCCGCATGATCACCGGCTGCAAAAGTATGTGAGCCTGATGCCAGCAGATGAGCGGCGGAATTTCGTATCAGCTCAGTAAATATGGCTGCATCGGCATGATCCATGACAGCAATCCAGCGCGTATTCCGCGATTGCATCAACAAATCGACCAAATGCAAAAAACCGGTTGATAACTCACTTTCGAACCGGAATACCGGTAACGCACCATGATGGCGGCTGCCATGGTTGAAACAGGCAGACTGCACACCTTTTGCAAATGATTCGGCACCGGTGGTATTTCCCAATAATAGCCGGCAATTTCGTGTGCTGTCGAAAAGCGGCCCAACCGATGCCGCTCGAGCAATTCCGGGCACACCAAGAGCCAGGAAAGTTCCACTGGCAAACATACCTTTGATGAAGTCACGTCGGGTTTCATCCATGGAGCAGGACCTCCTTCAATACTGAGATGCTTTCTGAGAAATGAAATCTGCCACTTTTGCCAGTGATTCATCGTCGATTTCAGAAGAGCGAAAAGCGGGCATGGCCCGGCTTCCATTACGAACGATCGCACGGATATAGATTGCAGGAAGTTCACGGTTACGAATTTGCGGCCCGACATTGGCCTCATGACAATAAGCACAGATTTTGGCGTAAATTTCTGCACCATCCTTCCACGCGAAACCGGTACCGGGCTTCTCTTCTTGTGCCGACCATGCACTGTTCATTAATATGGCAGTAAACAGGAAACCAGATACCGCGGCTTTTAATTTCAGTTTTTTCATACGGATTCTCCACTGAGTTTCATCACGATTCCAAATGTTCCAGGCCGATGATACTGAATTCGCATATTCCGTCAGCAGCCTACTGCCAGAGAAAGCTCGTTACTTTCCTGCCCATGATTTCTCCGTTGAATACAGTCCGTGCTGTCGGGGTATCGACACAAGCGACACCATAGCAGACATGCAATGGCAACAAGTGTTCTTCTCTTGGATGACAGAATCGGGCAAAAGGCGCCTTTTCCCACTCGATCAACCGCTGTTCACGCATTTCGGGCGCAATTGCCGGATGGGTGCATGTTTCAATCAGCCAGTTGTCAAATGCCTCATTTTCTCCGCGGCCATCAACCGTGCTCGAGAAAAATGCTTTCAAATTGTGAAATGACATGCCTGAACCGACGATCAGAATATTTCTGCTTCGCAAAGCGGTAATGGCTTTGCCAAGCGCAATATGCATTCGAGGATTCAGGTTATTCAACAACGACAACTGGACACAAGGAATCCGGGCTTGTGGAAACATCAGCTTGAGCGGTACAAACATCCCGTGATCGAAACCGCGTTGTTCATCGAGTCTCGCCGGAATACCGTTTGCTGTCAACAGGGTATAAATTTCATTCGCCAGCCCGGGATGACCAGGCGCTGCATATTGAATTTCGTAAGCCGCAGCAGGAAATCCATAATAATCATAAATTATTCCAGGTTGACTATTGCTCGTTATCGTCGCCTGTTCCTCTTCCCAGTGGGCACTGATAATCAGAATTGCTGGCGGTTCACCCAGCTCGGTCGCGATTTCTCTCAGAAAGGAGACCATCTTCTCATGCTCTTTGTCACCCAGAACAGGTAACGGCCCGCCACCGTGCGGTAAAAATAAAACGGGCGCAAGCGCTTGTGATACCCGACTCATCATTAAAAAACATCCGTTGACAGAAAACACGAGTGTTGCCAGTCTAGTGTACTCCATCGATCAGGAAAGGTAAGCACTTCAAACCTACCCGATCAAATCAGGGCAGGGATATTCATGCACCCGTCATGAATCAGGTTGAAATTGCGCAGTTCCACCTTTACCGGAAATCATGTTTTCTTCGGTGTATGATGACAGCAGAATTATCCTGTCATCTTCTGGTATCACCCTTTACAAAATCTGCGGTAATGTTCAACCCATCGAGAGATCAAGCACGCCGGCTGTTTTTTGATACCTGGCAGAAATATCATCGAAAAGAACCGTTATCCGGCATGGAAACCATTGCGCTGGAAGTCATTCTGCAGCACCCGGAATATCATTCCATGCTGCAGGACGTGGAACGTTATCTCGACAAAGACTTCCCGCCTGAACTGGGTGAGACGAATCCCTTTCTGCACATGAGTATGCATGTCGCTATCCGCGAGCAGCTTGCCATTGATCAGCCGGCTGGTATCTTGCAGCGTTTTGAGCAACTGAAAACCAGATTGCAGGGAGATGAACACGAAGCGATGCATCACGTAATGGAATGCCTTGCAGAGATGCTCTGGCATTCACAGCGCAACCAGACTGCGCCTGATGCTGGAATTTATCTTGAATGTATGGATAAACGCATTGGAAACAAATAAAAAAGCGGAATGTACCCGACCCCGGGACACACTCCGCTTCTCAGCCTCCGTATAAATAACGGAAGCGGTTTTACCGCTTGACTTGTAATCCTGACTGGCTGGAATAGTAAAACGCCAGATTGTCGATATCTTCCGCACTCAAGGCAGCTGCCATACCAGCCATGACCGGATCCTTACGTACCCCTGATTTGTAATCTTTCAATACTTTCTCGATGTAGGTTCTGGGCTGGCCGCCAATTTTCGGAAACATTGGCACCGGACTGTTGCCATCCAGACCGTGACAGGATGAGCATATCTCCTCTGCTTTCTTTTTCCCGGCTTCAATATCTGCTGCGCTTACCTGTCCCGATAAAAAAAATATCAACCCGCTGACTGCGGCCACCAAATAGCTTTTCATGTTGTTTATATCCCCCTGGATTAAGAAGAGTAATCAATTACCGGCGTAATAAGCAGCCAACGCATCGATATCCTCATCGGAAAGTGTCCCTGCAATACCAACCATGGTTGGATGGTTACGCTCTCCGGATCTGTAATCTTTCAGTGCTTTGACCAGGTAAGCTGAATGCTGTCCACCCAGTTTTGGCACATGATAAACATGTGGGTACGCAGTACGATATCCCTCTATACCATGACAGCCTTGGCACATGACAATTTTGCTCTGGACCGAATCAGTATTCCCGGCTGCACTTGCCATGCCGGAAAACGACAGAATCATGCCAGAAGCGATAAGTAGTTTAATGGCTGCTGCCTTTTTCACTTTTGCATCCTCCTCTCAAAAAAAGCGAACTTTAAACGATGGGGGTCGTTTAGTCAATGAAGCCTATCGCTATGTCCCTGTTGTGTATAAGGAAATTTATTTTTCTAGTTCTTCTTGCGGGCTGATTCTGCCATGGTCTGCTTATGTTCCAGCGCCTCCCAGCGAGTATAGTATAGGGAAAGCTCCTTTTCCAGTGCTGCAGCACGCGCCTGCAATTCCATTGCTTCATTATGGTTATTCTTGTAAAGGGCAGGATCACTCAGTTTCCGGGTAACCACTATCTGCTCTTGTTCGAGTACATCGATTTTCCCCGGCAGCGCTGCAAGCTCATTTGTCTCCTGATAACTCAAACCGGCAGGAAGGGATGACTTGTCTTTCCTGATCTGGCCGAGTCCGGCTACCGGCACGGGAGAATCACTGTTCTCTTTTCGGATGGCTTTCGTAGCTGATCTGGATTGCAGCCATTCCTGATAGCCGCCGGCATATTCACGCAAATGCCCGTTTCCTTCAAATACGATGGCCTGAGTAACCACATTATCAATGAAGGCACGATCATGGCTGACCAGAAAAAGTGTGCCGGTATAGTCCTGCAATAACGTTTCCAGTAATTCGAGCGTCTCGATATCGAGATCATTGGTAGGCTCATCCAGAATCAGCACATTGGCCGGACGCGTAAACAGGCGAGCGAGCAACAACCGGTTGCGTTCACCACCGGACAGAGATTTCACGGGTGAGCGGGCACGCTGAGGCGGAAACAGGAAATCCTCCAGATAACTGATGACATGCCTACGCTTACCATCGATTTCAATAAACTCCGAGCCCTGGCTGATGGAATCGACCAGCGTCATATCTTCATTCAGCTGCTCTCGCAACTGATCAAAATAGGCAACGGACAAGCGGGTACCCAGCCGAACCATCCCGCTATCCGGCTGCAATTCGCCCAGTATCAGTTTCAGCAGGGTAGATTTACCAGCACCATTGGGGCCCAGCAATCCGATACGATCACCCCGCATGATGCGACAGGAAAAATCCTGAATGATGGTCTTATCTCCAAAACTTTTGGTCACATGCTCCAGTTCCGCGACCAGCTGCCCGGAATGCTGCCCGGCATCCACCCGGAAATTGACATTACCGATCCGCTCCCGCCGGGCAGCACGTTCCAATCTCAGTGCTTCCAGCCTTCTTACCCTGCCCTCGTTGCGGGTGCGTCTGGCCTGAATGCCTTTGCGTATCCAGACTTCCTCCTGATCCAGTACCTTATCGAACTTTCTGTTATGAACCGATTCGACTTCCATCAATTCAGCTTTCTTTTGCTGATATGCAGAGAAATTACCAGCAAAACTTTTCAGCTCACCGCGATCCAGTTCAATGATACGGGTCGCCACGTTATCCAGAAAACGCCGGTCATGGGTAATGAAAATCACGCTGCCGGGAAAATTCTGCAATGTTTCTTCCAGCCATTCGATGGAGGAAAAATCCAGATGATTAGTGGGTTCATCCAGCAACAGCACGTTTGGCGATACAACCAGTGCCCGTGCCAGCGCCACCCGTTTTCTGGCCCCCCCTGACAATGTGCCCGCAATGGCATCTTCCGGCAGTTCGAGCCGGTTGATCACTGTTTCCACCTTATGATGCAGACTCCAGCCATTTTGGGCTTCCAGCACTCCCTGCAAATGCTGCATGCGATCGAGCAGTGCTTTGGTATCCGCCCCCTCCTCTCCCAGTGCGTGAGAAACTTCATGATAATCCAGCAGAGTCTGCGCCAGCGTACCCAGGCCGCGCGCCACTTCGGCAAATACGGATGCGCTCTCATCCAGCGTCGGTTCCTGCGGGATGTAGGCGACATTCATCCCTGGCGCCACCCACAGTTGTCCATCATCCAGCTTGATCTCACCTGCCAGAACGCGTAACAGGCTGGATTTACCGGCACCATTGCGCCCGATCAGCCCGATCCGTTCACCCGGGTCGAGTTGAAGCGCGGCATGATCGAGTAAAGCATGATGACCAAAAGCCAGGCAGGCGTTGTCGAGCGTAAGAAGTGGCATGGCAGAATTATTGATAACGAGACAGGTTAACCCTGGCGCTATTATATACCGTCACCGACCATGGGGTTTCAGTCCGCCAGCAGACAACCGCAATTCCACTGAATTTGCCATGGGCCGGTACTGCCGGAGTATTTGACACATCAACCTCATTCCCTATACCTTCTTCCTCTCAAGAACGCTTTCTCTTTCGAACAATCATGCCCTCAGAAAAAATTGCACTGACCCAGACGGTACAGAAAGGCGGGTGTGCTGCCAAGGTTGCAGCAACGGAACTGCGCCGGATTTTGCAGCAGGTCGGTTTTCCAGCTGCGCACCCCGCACTGATGGTGGATGGCCGGTATTTCGACGATGCTGCCATCTACCGGGTCAATGAAGAAACTGCTCTGGTACAGACGTTGGATTTCTTCACGCCAATCGTCGATACCCCGAAGCTTTTCGGTGAAATCGCTGCCGCCAATGCGCTCAGCGATGTTTATGCCATGGGCGGCAGACCGGTGACAGCCATGGGTATTCTGGCATTTCCGCTGGCGGCTCTGCCCGAACAGGTCATCGTCGATGTTCTGCAAGGCGCCAGCGACAAGATTGCCGAAGCTGGTGCCAATTTCGTTGGAGGCCATTCGATCGACGATGACACCCTGAAGTTTGGCCTGTCGGTCACCGGGTTTGTCAATCCTCGTCAGGTATGGACCAACGCTGGCGCCAGACCCGGAGATCATCTGATTCTGACCAAGGCGCTGGGAACGGGCACCATGACAGCCGCAGTGAAACGACAGCAACTGCGTGAGGAAGACATCATCGAAGCGCTCGATAGCATGACAGCCATCAATAACGCTATCGACTGCATGTCGCCGGATTTACAGGCATCCATTCACGCTGCCACCGACATCACGGGATTCGGTTTTTCCGGCCACGCCATGCAACTGGCGAATGCCAGTGATGTCACCCTGTGCATCGAAACCGGCAACCTCCCCCGGTTTGACAAGACTTTCCATTGCCTGGAAAACGGTTGCCTGACCAAAGCACACCGGACAAACGCGGAATACACCACACCACACATCGACGATTCAACACTGGATGCGCTGCATAAACTACTGATCCATGACCCGCAGACCAGCGGCGGTTTGCTGCTGAGTGTAGCACCCGAAACCAGTCAGACCATGCTGCAGGCGTTGCACACCCGGTTCCCGTCTGCCGTCATAGTGGGAACCGTTCACCCCCATCAAGACAAAGCGGTACAGTTTGCGTAATCCAGACATCGGCATCGATGACCTGACGGCCTTATTCATAGCAGATACGCCGCTGATCGACGTACGTGCACCCGTCGAGTTCACGCAAGGATCTCTGCCCGGTGCAGTCAATCTGCCCATCCTCAACGATGAGGAACGTGCCCTTGTCGGCACCACCTACAAGCAACAAGGCTCTGAAGCGGCCATCAAACTGGGCTATGAGATGGTTTCGGGTTCAGTCAAACAAAATCGACTGCAGCAGTGGCTCGATTTCATCCATCAGCACCCTCGAGCCATACTGTATTGTTTCCGTGGGGGCAAGCGTTCACAGATCACACAGCAATGGCTGAGGGATACCGGTATTGACAGCCCCCTGATCACCGGCGGTTATAAACGGGCAAGACAATTTTTAATCAGTACCATCGACCGGTTCAGTGAACATCGTAAACTGCTGGTGATTACCGGGCCGACGGGCAGCGGCAAAACTCGGCTGATCCACGACATCAGCAACAGTCATCCAGTCCTCGACATCGAAGCCCTTGCCCGGCATCGCGGCTCCGCCTTCGGCGGAATGTCTGTTCCTCAACCTTCACAAATCGATTTCGAAAACCACCTGGCCGTCAACCTGCTCAAGCTGGAACAAAACAACCTGTCTGAACCGGTAATCGTGGAAGATGAAAGCCGGCATACCGGCAAAGTATATTTGCCTGACAGTTTTTTCCATCATCTGCGCAATTCGGAAATCATCTGGGTAGATGAACCCCTTGCCACCCGAGTAGATAACATTTTTGAGGATTACATCCTCACTACACCGATCGGCCAGGCACAACGGATTCGGCAAGCGATCCCGCCACTGGCTTCAACGGTTGAAACTCGGGAAATACTGCGTCAGCAGGCAAGGCAGCTATTTGACAAATACGCCGGTGCCTTGCAGGCAATCAGTAAGAAACTGGGAGGAGACAGATTTCAGGAAGTGTCAGAAGATCTGGAAAATGCACGATCCGACTTTGAAAACAAAAATGAAATTCAATCGAACAAAATCTGGATCGAAAAACTGGTGAGATACTACTACGACCCACTGTATCTCGGATCACTGCAGCGCCGTCGCGTAAACCCCTGTTTCAAAGGATCGGGGCAGGCCGTAATGGATTATCTTCAGGCTCGTAAATAAGGCTCTATATTACGCAGTCCCGCAATATTGAGCCCAATAGCGGCACATCTGGTCACAGCCAAACAACCTCTGCGGAAATAAATTCCCGCAGAGGTTGCCCAGGTTTGTATTCACCCGACTGGCAGGATACTTATCTGCCGGCCATACAACATCAGAATTTTAAGTTCAGGTTGACAAACGCAACACGTCCCGGTGCCGGTATAGCATAGTGGCGAAAATAGGTCGTATTGAAATAACGTTTGTCCGTCAGATTCTGAACATTCAACTGCACGTCCAGATTCTGGCTAATGTTATATTTTGCCATCAGGTCGAAACGCACATAGGACGGGAGATAGCCATTGTTACTGGGATCAGCATATACCTTGCCGGTATAGAATAACCCGCCACCGAGCGTTACACGTGGCAACACCTTGTAGGTAGACCAGAAGCTGGCAGCATGTTTGGGAGTGCCATGCAGCTGTTTACCTTTACTGCCGGCTGAACCCACTGCATTCTGATCGGTGCTGTCGCCTACCCGAGTCTGTTCCGCATCGAGGAAGGTATACCCCCCGAATACATTCCACTTATCAGTCACATTCCCTGCAAAACCAAGTTCAAAACCATTCACTACAGCTCTACCTGCATTCTCAACAGATGGGCCCACGTTGACGCGTGCATTGGTTTTGATCGTGTGGAACACTGCGGCAGTCAGCGCCAGATCGTGCAATACATGCCACTTGGTACCTACTTCATAAGTTTCGGTACGTTCTGGCTTCAAACTTTCTGTATTAGCATTTAGATCACCGCCCGCATAACCGAAATCTCCCATGGACAAACCGACAGGTGAAGAAGATGTGGCAAAGGCTGCATAAATATTCGCATTGGGCTGCATCTTATAAACAGCCCCTACCTGATAATTGAAGAAACTTTTGTTTTGCTTGAAAGAAGTCGTATTGGCACCGGTACTGGCATTGCGATTCTGTAAATCGACCTGATAATTATCAAATCGAATACCGGCATTGAACAGTATTTTTTCTGTCAGCTCCATACTATCGAATATATAAGCCGATTTATTATGAGCTTCTATTTCCGCACTGGGATACGCGTTGCGGGTGACGGGATCGAACGCAACTGATGAATCAGGATTACCCAGCGGCGTTAGACGATCAGCCGGGTTGATAATCGCACCACCGGCATAAGTGCGATTCCGGTAATCTTCCCAACTGACTTCGAAACCGGCATTCAAACTATGTTTGATGAACCCGGTATCAAAGATGAACGATACATCCGTCAGGTTGGCAACCGTCTCGGTTCTGGTGCCACGGTTTCTCGTAGCGTCCCTGTTCACAAGGCCCGCTGCAAAATCAGCACTGCTGATGTTAGGGCGACCGACGAAGAATTCATTGGTCGTGATGCTATAGCGCGTAGTATTGCGCACGACCAGATTATCGCTGAATGCATGTGAAATTTTGAATGTACCGATATCGGCTGAAGTATCCTGAAAATCCCGGCCCTTAACACCATACCAGGCGCTTCTGGAACCCACCGGCTTCCCTTCCGGAATGCCGCCATTTGCAGTATTCTGAATGAACGGAATTCCCCAGTCCGACTTATCATCCGTTTCAAAGTGATACCAGCTGAAGGTAGCACTGGTCGCGGTATTCAGTCCCAGAGTAATGGAAGGCATCAACCCCCAGCGTTCAACATCGACGCCATCACGTCCCGGGGTATCCGCTTTGTGTGCCATTCCTACCAGACGGACAGCAACATTTTCCCCAATCGTATAATTACCATCGATTGTCCCGCGCTTGAATTTTTCGGTACCGAGCCCGGCAGAACCCTTGAAAAAGTTGCCTGCCCGCGCCTGCTTGGTGACGATATTGATACTACCCCCTGCAGAACCTCTACCGTCAAAACTACCGCTCGGGCCTTTCAGTACTTCCATCTGCTCGACTGCGAAGATTTCACGTGTCTGAGTACCGAGATCGCGTAAACCATCCACATAAATCGATGAAAAAACGTCGAATCCACGAATGAACGGGCGATCACCTGACGCAATACCCCCTTCACCACTACCGAAAGTAATCCCCGGTGTGGTCCGCAGCGCATCCTGGAACGTCAGCGAACCGCTATCCTTGATGACTTCATCGGTAATGACAGTGATCGATTTGGGTGTATCAATGAGCGGAGCGGTAAATTTCTGACTGGCAGATTTATCTACCTTGTATTCATTGCTTCTTTCACTGGTTTTCCCTGATTTGACCTTGATTTCAGGTAGCGGCACAGGCTCACTTGCATTTGCACCTGCCATCCCACCAAAAGCCAGTGTCAATGCAGATACAACCGGCCTGATCGGGAATATCCCCCATGAACGAGAAGACACCTTTGCCATTTTCAATCTCCCTTAAGTTAAATAATTGGTTGAAAACCAAATTTTTGTTATAAAAATAGTAAATACAAAGAAAATATGAGTATCAATCAGGTGACAATCATTGTTTTTTCATCTGAATACTCCTGTTTTTGAATCGTGCCCATCCGCTGGATCGGGTGTGATGCCCCTCCCTGCTGCCGGGAATACCGGAAAAATGTATAGCACATACGCCCCTTCATTTTGGCTGTTCATTTCACTCGCACTCAATTGGCCAGGTCACATCAGATGCCTTATTCTTTCGGCGCCTGGCAGGGAGTAATGGCATGGAATGTTGAAGTGTCGGAGAAGTATTCTTTTCATGAAGAGCCTTTTTGTCTGACGCCCCTGCACAACGACCACAGGTCATATGAATCGTCACGGGCTGTTCCGTCAGGACAAAACCATGCCTGGAAGCGAGTTGTCTCAGGTGTTCATGCAGTAATACAGAATCGTCCATAGGCACACTGGCTCCACACTGACGACATACGATGGCTCCTTTACGATCTTGCAAATCATGCGAGCTCAACCTGTAGACAGCCTTTCCACCACTGGCCCCGACGCGCCATTCACGTAACAGCACCCCGCGATGATCGAGATCCTTGAGCGCACGATATACAGTTGCCAGGCTGATGGTCGTCCCGCGTGCAATCAGTTCCCTGAAGATCGCCTCACCTTCAATCCATCTTTGCGAATCAGCCTCCAGGACTTTCAGTATGCTCAATCGTGTGGATGTGGAGCGCAAACCCGCTGCCTGCAACTTCAAAGAACAAGGATGACCCGCTCTGGAACCCATTATTTATCCCCTCCACACTCGCACGGTACAATCAGCCCACGGCACTCTCTACCGTATGGCACTATGAATATAAACAGAAATCGTTCGTGTTTTTGCTATGATACAAACCGAAATGTCGTCGTTTTGTCAGCAACGTCTGAAATAAACCATGAATCCTTCTTTTCAAGCCCGTATTCTCATCCTCGAGGATAATGCCAGCCTCGTTGCCAACCTTTTTGCCTACCTGGAACCGCGGGGATACCTGCTGGATGCAGCCCAGGATGGTCTTGCTGGTCTTACGCTTGCACAGCAGGGGAATTACCATGCGCTGATCATCGATTGGGGGCTGCCAACGAAGGAAGGAGTAGATGTCATCCGCGCTCTGCGTGCACGGGACTGCCATATACCCATCCTCATGCTGACCGCTCGCGACGATCTCGATGACAAAATTTCCGGATTCAGAGCAGGTGCGGATGACTACCTGATTAAACCATTCGCGTTCGCAGAGCTTGAGGTGCGTATCGAAGCGCTGCTTGCCCGAAGTCGTGGCAGAAGGCGCAAGCTCACTGTGGGCGACCTTTCATTCGATCTGGATACTCAGCATATATGGCGCGGATCACGGCAGATACAACTGTCCGCAAGTGAGCGACGGCTTCTGGAAGTACTGATGCGCGCAAGCCCGTCAGTCGTTTCTCGTCCTGAACTCGAAGAAACGCTTTGGGGTGACGAGCCACCGGAAGGCAATGTGCTCCGCTCACATATGTATGAACTCCGGCGAGCTGTGGACGGAGAGCAGGAAGAAAAACTGCTGCACACACTTCGATGTGTCGGCTATCGCCTTGCTGTGCAGGAGCAAAACTGATGGCGACCAAAAGCCTGCGACGACAGATCATGCTCGGAATGCTGGCGTACACACTGCTGCTTTCACTCGGGATAGCAACCTACGGCGTGACCGTGATCAAAAATGTGGAACACCTTATCTGGGAGTCACTGCTGCGGAGTGAGTTCGAATACTTCCTGGAATGCCAGCGCACCGAAGCCGGTTACCGATGGGATGACACGGAGCTGCTGCGACTCTTTGGAAAAGGCAGCGATACACCCATTCCTGCAGAATTCGATCTGCCAGCAGGAGTTCATGACGGAATATCTGTCGAAAAGAAACAATTCGTCGTGCTGGCGAGTGGTATCGGCCCGGATCGCAGTGTGATGACACTGGACATTACGAACATAGAAAGAGTGGAACGGCAGCTCATCTGGATGATTCTCGGATCCGCTGCTGTACTGGTATGTATCCTCGTTCTGGTTACGATTTTCGGTGCCAGACGACTGGTACGACCGCTGAACAGCCTTGCACGAGCAATTGCAGAATTGTCACCCGATCAGAACGGACAGCGTGTACAAATTGAACCACATGCCCCGAAAGAAGCCCAGGTCATCGCTGAAAGGCTCAATTCCTATCTCGTGCAGATCGACGATTTCGTGGAGCGCGAGCGCAAATTCATCCGCATGGCCAGTCACGAATTGCGCACCCCGCTTGCCGTGGTCGTCAGTACCGCCGAGGTGGCACTCGACCCCCTGGTATCACCGCATTCAACCGAAGCACACCTGCGCCGCATCCTGGCAACGGCTCACGAAATGCAGAATCTGGTCACACTTCTCCTCGCTCTTGCCAGAGACCCTGCACGCCTGCAGTCGATGATGGAACTGGTCGACCTGGCTGAGCTGGTACCCTCCATCGTCCAGGATCATCGGCTGCTGGCCGGATCAAAGGAACTGGCTTTCGACATCATCACAACGCCCCCTTGTTCAATCCACGCTCCTCGCCAGATTGTGAGTGCCACCATCGGCAATCTTGTCCGCAATGCGATTGAAAACAGCGAGCACGGTACGATTCGTGTGATCACCACCGGTTCCGGTGTCACCGTTCAGGATTCCGGGCATGGTGTTTCAGAAAGCGAACGCAGTCGTATTTATACACAGCTTGCACGTGCTGGCTCCGCTGCAGCCGGTGGCATTGGGCTCGAACTGATCGCCCGGGCATGCGCTCATCTGGGCTGGCGCCTGGATATCGACAGTCTGGAATCCGGTGGCACCAAAGCCACACTCACCTTCCGTTGATCTTCCCGGTATCCGGTCGACAGTGGTTCATGCCAGTTTCCAGCGAGCGTGTTCCCCTGCTCTGAGGGGGATCAATTTTTCTTCACCCAATTCGACCTGCTCCGGAATCTGCCAGCTTTCCCTGATCAGGGAAATCCGATCGGTATTACGTGGTAAACCATAGAAATCGGGGCCGTGAAAGCTGGTAAAAGCCTCCAGTCGATCGAGCCGGCCAGCCTGTTCGAATACCTCGGCATAAAATTCGATGGCTGCATGAGCACTGTAAATACCCGCACACCCACAGGCTGATTCTTTGTCTCTGACCGGATGTGGTGCGCTGTCGGTACCAAGGAAGAATCTGGAATGACCGCTGGTCGCTGCTTCCAGCAGTGCCTGACGATGTATTTCCCGTTTCAGTACCGGCAAACAGTAATGATGCGGACGCAATCCGCCGGTAAACAGGGCATTCCGGTTCAGCATCAGGTGGTGTGCGGTAATCGTGGCAGCAATCCGGTTTGGAGCCGTCTGCACAAACTCGACTGCCTCTCTGGTAGTGATATGTTCGAATACCACTCGCAGCCCGGGAAAGCGTTGCAGTAGCGGCGTCAGTACCCGGTCAATGAAAATTTTTTCCCGGTCGAAAACATCCACTGCAGGATCGACCACTTCTCCATGCACGAGTAAAGGCATGTCGAGCTCTTCCATCTTCTCCAGCGTAGCCTCGCAGCGTGCAATATCCGTGACACCCGCATCGGAATGTGTGGTCGCTCCAGCAGGGTAGAGCTTGATACCTTGCACGATACCACTTGCCTGAGCCCGAGTAATTTCTTCGGGTGATGTCGTATCCGTCAGGTATAGCGTCATCAGCGGCTCGAACCGCCCGGCCAGCTCAGCCGGTAAAGCAGACAGAATACGGACACGATAGGCAGCTGCCTGTTCAGTCGTCACGATGGGCGGCTTGAGGTTCGGCATGATGATGGCGCGCGCAAAACGCCGGGCGGTATCGGGCAACACCGACCGCATGGCGTTACCGTCACGCAAATGCAGGTGCCAGTCATCCGGACGGGTAAAAGTCAGCTTGTCTGCTGTGTCGTTCAATTTGTTGCCTCGCTGATTCAAAGTAAGAATCAGCCACTATATGTCATCCGGGTGGCATACGTCATGGAATCCGGAACATCACGCAGACTTTGCTCCTCAGATTGGTCTGCTGCGGTACCGTGTCATCGATCCAATCAGAATCAGGCCAGTCAGCATGATAGCCAGCATGTACGGTTCCGATACCTGGGCGATATCCACCGCCACTTGCGCAAGCGATATAAACGGTTGATTTGTAAGATCAAACTCGAAATGATTTACCGTGTTGGCAAAATACCACAGCCCAAGATACTGGTTCAAATCATGATCGGTCACGGAAGTGCCCGTGAAAGTCCTGGTCCAGCTGGATGCAGCAAGACCATTGAGCAGAGGCGCAGCAGGCTCATCTCCCCACATCTCGACCTGCAATGCAACGACGAGCGGGCCGCTGAACAAAGATACGGGCGATATACGAATGAAGAATTCTTGCACTACACTAGGGGTAATGAGATTACCCGTGCTGGTGACAAAAACACCCGGGTTCCAACTAAGATAAGCATCAGCCACGTTATGGGTACCTATATCAGGCGCAGCTGTCCGATCACCACTACCACCATAACTGGCATCGGAAATGGTATCCCACTCGGCATAAAGCGTACTTGCACCACCTCGCATCCAGCCACCCCAGCCGGCCTCATCCGGTGTATCGAAACCATACCCGGCATCATAAGGATTCGGGCTGTTGGAAATATCGGCAGCAGCCTGACCACTCAAGCCGACCAGCAAGAGACTGATGATGATTCTGCATAAAGACAACATACGATTACGCTCCTGAAATTAAACTGACAGCACGACATGTACTGACGGATTTTTAAGGAACCTCTGCACGAATCCTCCATGAACCGCATTGCGGGCAAAATCATGATGATCGCAAGGAGCGCAACGAAGGTCGTAGTTATTCTACGATGCCGAGGCGCACGACACAGCGAGCGCGTGATTTTGCCACAACCCTGAGGGCACTGATTTTGCAGACGGACTGCAGCGTTGAGTTCGTCGTGAAGGGGTCACCATTCACTACCTCACTCGCCTTGCATTCCATCCGCAAAACACAGTGTGCGGCCATGTGGGATTCGTGCAGAGGTTCCCACCCAAGGGCTGGCGGACCGAAAACAGGGTCTGGCTGGCAATATCGAAATACGAGGCTGGCTTGGCAAAAAACAGGCGAAAGCTGGCAGAAAGCGTCGGCCGGGTAGAAAACCAGAGAATGCTTTCCCGGCCGTGAAAAAATATTTATCGGAAATTTGAAACTGTCAGCCAATCAGCCGGCTGCAACAAGAAACATTTATATGCAAATCCGATTTTTTCGAAAAATAGCAGATAATGAGAATCATTGTCAACAACCCATCCCGGACTAAACAAACTTCTCCGGTAATCAATTGGAATAAATTCCGGTTCCACCCGACTTTGTTCGTATTTTCATGTAATACGCTACTATCAGAGGGTCATCATCCTGTTTCAGCCTCATTCAGCTGCACTGCTTTAGAAACAGGATGATCCATAAACAAGCTTCTTTCGTTTCCGGATACGAGATTATTTATGATAAGGTTGAAAGGTAACTTCGCCCTACATCTTTGGCCAGTGCGAGATACGTATTGTGCGAATCAAACGCCGATCATGCGGGATAGGATGACATCCTTCCCGGAAAATCCGGAAGCCTGCCTCGACCAAATGTGAATGAAATGAATCCTTCTGAAAAGGAATACTTTCTCTTTCTATGTGAGAACGACGATGACGACACCCAATGATGCAGATAACGAGACCTACAGCCAGTCTCTCGAAAATGACATGAGCAGATTATTACCCGATCAGTCCGTGCTGGGAGAGCCCGAGCCCTGGGAAAGCTGGGAAACCAGCCTGTGCCTGTGGAGTATAGGAATCGGTATCGCGGCACTGGTCATTCTGGGTATTCTGGTGGACTGGTTCCTCCTTCCGGGACAAAAATGAAAGCTGATCTGGAAGTTCGGTTGATACATGATGGGATCAAATGGATCGCATACCATCAGGACTTCGAAGCTTGCGGACAAACCCTGGCGGAACTGGATCAGGCTCTGATCCGGTATCTGCTGGACAGGCAATTATTTCCGGAAAATAGCTGCGTGACAGTATTCATGATTTTCGATCATAGCTGCATTCCCGCCTGGATACGCCAATACGCCTACCATTACTTCAACCGTTACATCCGTCTGGACTTGAAATCACCTGTATCAGTGGTGCAATAAAAACGAGGAAACAAGCAAGAAATGAATGCAATGAATGACAAATGGTATTCAGGTATGGCCAGAACGGAAGACTGGTGGGCAGTCTGGCTGGGATTGATCATGTTCATGGCGAGCGTCAGTTCACTCTGGGGATGGGAGCTGACCGGCTGGATGGCCAAACCCGACACCTGGGTATGGGAAAAATTTTCCATCGAAGGCGTACTGAAATCCAGTGGCAAGCCGGAATGGCATCCGGCATTGTCGTTACTGGTGACTTATCTGGTATTTACCGCCCTGACCTGTCTGGCAGCATGGTCGATGAAATTTGACCTGAAACAGTTTTTTATCGGTTGGACCATTCTTTTCATCATGACCTGGGTCATCTGGATCATCGGCAATGAAGCTCATTTCAAAGCCTCTGTCTATGAAATGGACAAATATGGCCTGTCCTGGGGATTGTCTCTCGGCAGCGGTTTTTCTTACCTGCTGGCGTTGCTGGTCGGGCTCGTCATCGGCAATTTCTTCAAAAATACCGCCAGATTTCTCAACGAAGCAGCAAAACCGGAATGGTTCATCAAAACGGCAATCGTATTCCTGGGTATCAAAATCGGCGTCATGTCCATCGAAGCAGCCGGTTTCATTACAGAACTGGTCATGACCGGGGTTGCGGCTACTTTTGTCGCCTATATGCTGTTCTGGCCGATCGTCTATGCGCTTGGCCGCAGAGTATTCCATTTATCACGTGATGCCGCAGCGGTCCTTTCTTCCGGCATTTCCATCTGCGGCATATCGGCTGCCATCGCCACCGCCGGTGCCATTCGTGCCCGCCCGGCACTTCCGGCATTCGTCTCGATTCTGGTCGTGATCTTCGCCATGTTCGAACTCATCATCCTGCCGGGGTTTTATACGGCAATAGCACCGGAGCAGCCTATCGTCAACGGCTCCGCTCTGGGGCTGACAGTCAAGACAGATGGTGCCGATGCAGCTGCCGGAGCCATGCTGGATGAATTGATGCGTGCCAATGCCGAGGCCAACCTGGGCATCGTATGGAAAGAAGGCTGGATTTTGATGGCATCACTGACCACGAAAATCTGGATCGATATGTTTATCGGTGTCTGGGCCTTCGTTCTGGCGCTGGTGTGGGTATATAAAGTAGAACGCAAACCCGGCCAGTCCAAAATCGGACTGATGGAAATCTGGCACCGGTTCCCGAAATTTGTACTGGGTTATCTCCTGGTCTGGTTTTCGTACATCATGCTCGCCTCCAGCGGATCAGAAGCCGCTGAAACCTTGCATAAAGCTGCTGCCGCAGTCGAGGGGCCAATGCGTAACATGATGTTCATGCTCACCTTTATCAGCATCGGCATCATAACTGACTTCAGCAAGCTCAAAGGAATGGGGAAGTTGGCATTACTCTATGCAATTGCGCTGTTCGGCATCATTGCCCCGATTGCTTACGGGGTTGCATGGATATTTCATCGCGGCATGATGCCGCCCGTTCTCTGAAGAATTGCGCAAAAACTAATGACGAGCGGTGACAACAGATCGCTTGCTAAAAAAGCACATATTATCGTCGCTAATCGTCAGAAACCGATGCGCAGCACTGCAGTAGCGGCATGATCATGCCCGTTATGTGCGAAGCGGCCGGTATAGCTGGCACCAATCGCCGCACGCCTGCCCAGTGACAATTCGAACCCGCCCTCGACCAGCAGATTGTTGCGTGCGAGTGGCGTACCGGCGATGGTAAAGGGATCACCCATGGAAAAGCGATGGGTCGAACGCGGAATCACATCACCCCAAACATGCTGCCAACCGATCATGCCAACGGTTCTGATGCCTGTCCCGCGGAAAACATGTGCAGCTTCGATGCGTTGGCCCAGCGTCATGACAGTCGCAGACATCGTGCTGCGTCGGCCGGCCAGAGCCATACTGCCCCCGGTTTCGGTAAACCTGTTCGAACGTGTGTGAATATGGGCGAGGTTAGCAAATGGCTCATAGCGCACAATGCCAAAATGGAGGGTGTGAGCCAGCTCTCCGAAAGCCTGGGTCGTACTCGCACCATGAGTACTGCGCAAAGTTCCGGAAAGACCGGGGACGGCAACCGTGCGCCGGGTGTCGATGTCATGCTCGCCATGCAACAAACCAAGACGCAAGCCCAGATCGCCCCATTGGGTGCCTCCATAGAGACCGGCATACCACGTTCCGGCCTCGGCGGTCGAGGCCCGGTCAGCAACCGTCACACCAGTCCAGCTACGGCCGGTCATGACGCCTGTCCGCCAGTTGCCAAGCTGACCATCGAGGCCCAGGAGCAACCCGCCAGTATCGCGTTTGAGGGAGGCAGCGTTGCCATCACTCTGCCAACCGGCCCAGGCCCCATAGCCATGTGCCCAGAATGCAGTGTCGGTATTTGTGTCAAACGCGGATCGAAGCCGGTCATTGACTGCTCTGCGCGGAAAACGGCTTTCTTCGAGCAGCACGCTGGATGCAGTGGCATGGATTTCTCCCGAAAGAAAGTCGAAGCTCCGGCGCACGGCGACCTCATCGCTCATGAGCGCAATCGTGTTCCATATCGGGTGGCCATAAGGCAGCGTACCAATTCCCCTGCCCGTCGCGATCTGGTTCGGAGTGAGCGCGACCGATGCAAAGGCAACGTCATTGCGCACGAAATCGAGCGTGATATCGTTGCCATCGCCACCAGCATAATTCACGTATGGATCGAGGAACAACAGATTGTTGTTGACCGCGCCGAAGCTGCCAGCCACTGCGCCGGCACTCTGCTTGTCGATGATAGTGAACGGCCCGTTGATGATATTCCAGCCCGACGCCACGGGAGGAGAAAGCTGGAGATCGAGGGTGGCACCGGTAATATCGACGCCACCCTGCACAATGAGCATGTCCGTCCCCGCCGGTGTACCGTCGATTCGCAGTGTGCCGTAATTGACGTAGTTGCCGGCAATGGTCTGAACGCCAACGCTGTTACCCGGCGCGTGCACACCGCCGCCAAGGATGGTGACGTCGGCCCCGGCGCTACCGACCGTGCCCGAACCGCCAAGTGTTGCGCCATCCAGCACATTGACCATACCGCCGAGCGTCCCGGCGCCGCCCATGCCAACGATCAGACGGCCATTCGTAACCGTCGTCGTACCGTTAAAAGCAGCGCTGTTGCCGGTGAGCATCGTCGTACCGGTGCCCAATTGATCGAAGACGCCAGTCCCGGAAAGGATACCTGCATAGGTCCAGTCATTTGAACGATCAATGCGCAGTGTTCCTGTGCTGTCGATCTGGATGTCGCTGGTGACCGAGCCGCTCGTGCCGCCATTGCCGAGCTGGAGCACACCGCCCGCAATCATCGTAGAACCGCTATAGGTGTTGTCGCCGGTCAGGATGGTCGTGCCGGAATAGTGATTGAGCGCCCCGTTTCCGGTGATGACGGGTGAGAAGAGATAGGCGCTATCGGTATGATTGAAATTAAGCCTGCCGGTGCCGTCGCCAAAACGAACTTCGGCGGCGCCCAGCGTGCCGGCCCCGACCGGCGCACTACCCGCCGCAGCCCCGATATTCACCACGCCATTTGCTGTCGCGGCTTCAGCGACATGAACAATGCCGTTGCCGCCGCCGACACTAACATGGCCACCGTCTGCGACGGTCAGGGTGGCGCTGCCGTTGGTACCGACGGTTAAATCACCGCTGTTGATCCAGCGTGCGCCAGCGCCGGAAACCAGGGCCACGCCCTGGCGGCCTGTACCGACGCCAATACCTGCGGTTGCATTCGAAACCATGCCGCCGTCTGAGACGGTGAGCGTGCCGTTGCCCAGTGCTCCTACAATGAGGGCGCCGCTGTTGGTCCAGGTGGAGTCCGCGCCTGAGACGGTCGCTTCGCCGAGACCCGAAGTGTTGGACCCGATAGTGGTCAGAGTGCTGGTGACCGAGCCGCCGTCTTCGATCGTCAGCGTGCCATGGCCGCTTGCGCCGATGGTCAGGATGCTGCCTGCGATCCAGCGTGAATCGGCGCCGCGAACCGCGACCGATCCGGTGCTGCCTGACGAGACCCCGACCGAGAGGTTGTTCGATTGGCCCACGCCGCCATTCTCGACGATCAGCGTACCCTTGCCCGCGCCGCCGACCTGCGTGGAACTGGTGTTGATGAGGCTCGATCCCGCGCCGCTTAAGGTCACGAGACCTTCGGCGCCCGCCTGGCGGCCAATCACGAAGCTGGCCACGATATTCGCCTTGCCGCCATCGGCAACAGTCAGCGTACCTTTGCCGAGATCGCCGATGTAGAGCGTACCCGTGTTGCTCCAGGTGGAACCCGCATCCTTGATCGTCACGGTACCGATAGCGCCGGCCTCCCGCCCGATCCGGCCATCCGTGTTGCTGAGTGCACCACCGTCTTCGACCATCAACTCGCCCATGCCGAAACTGCCGATCTCAAGGGCCGCGCTGTTCGACCAGGAAGAACCCGCGCCTGAGACCGTCACCTCGCCGGTCGATCCGGTCTCGCGGCCGACAAAGCCTTCGACATTGCTTACAGCGCCACCATCTACGATCAGCAATCTGCCAGAGCCGCCGAAACCCACGGACATCGAGTTGTTCGTTGTCCAGCTTGAACCGGAACCCTGAACGATAGCCGTACCTATACCTGTCGAGCTCCAGCCGATCCGGGTCACGTTCGTGCTGTTCACCGTTGCACCATCTTCGATGATCAAAGCGCCGGTGCCTTCGCTACCGACCTGCATCATGTTGCCGTTGGTCAGCCTCGATCCCGCGCCGCTCACAGTCACGAGGCCATCGGAACCAATGAAACGGCCGATATAAAGGAATGTACCGATATTGGCGGTGCCCCTGTCCTCAATCTTGAGAGTGCCCGTGCCACTACTACCCACGTGCATTTGCAATACGGTGGAGAACAGGGAATCATTACCACTGACCATCACCGTGCCAGAACTACCAACGGCAGAGCCGAGGAGCGCCTGACCCGGACCGGCAACCATACCACCATCGGTAATGGAAAGCGTGCCCGCTGCATTCACGCCCACACGTAAATTGGCAGGTTGCCATAGCGCAAGAGGCGGCGCCGGGATACCGGGAAGAATATTACCGCTGGCGATGATACTTTGCGCAAATGCGGCAGGATATACGAAGGTGGTACCACTCAGGAAGGTAAGGATTGTGGAAAATTTCATACGGGCACATCTTTTTCATAACGAAACGGGATACTATTTTCGGTTGTCACCGAATTCTTAATCGTTATGAGGTCCGGGATTATTAAGTGCTTCGCCGGGATTCTTTAATTTTCATCCCCTTATACTTCATAATTTGAGACATTGAAGCCCAATCAAGGGGCTACCTGCGATTCCGATGCAGGTTTTATCCGCTATATTTCTTCCCTTCACGATTGTTCGCGCCCATCAGGTAGAGGTGCGGCCCAAAAAAGAAGGAGAAGATTTCTGGCAGACAAAAGAATGATTGGGCGGCGAGAGCCCTACATCCGTCCGAATTGCCTGTTTGGATTCGATGATCTCGTCCATTCATCCGGTGGTGATCTCCATACCCTGGCCGACCAGGCAGGGCTGCCAAGGGAAGCGTTCAGCAATCCCGACATACTCATCTCCTGGCCCCGCCAGGGTATATTCTGCGAACTAGCGGCGCAGGAACTAGGACGTCCGAACTTCGGCCTGGATCATGCTTTTTCGCTGCCGAATACTTATCCCACCGCAGGAGCAGCAATCTTTCTTTCACAGATCACGCACACCTTTGAAGAATGGCTTGACGCATGCGAGCGCTACGCGCGCTACTACACGAATGCCTGGGTTCCGTTACTGATCAGGGACGGCGGCCCGTTCGCATACGTGCGGCTGTTGAAGGATCCCCTGGCAAAATCCCCGCGCCAGCAGACAGAAGGACTGGTCGCTACATTCTACCGAATGGCCAGAACCGTGATCGATGCTACAGATGAAAAAGCCCATCTCATCCGGTTCCGCCATGCCCGTCCTTGTGACACGCAACCGCATGAAGCACTTTTCGACTGCCCGGTCGAGTTCGAAGCTGCGCACAACGAGCTCGTATTCCCGCATGAATATCTCAATCGACCGACCAATGGTCGCCTGGCCGGACTCGAGCCATTGCTCGATCTCTATCTGCGTTACCGGATTGCCAAGATGCCGCTCTATGATCAGTCGGTCGCGGCAACCGTCGCCGCTGGCATCCCGATCGTGCTCAATACCAGCCTGTGCAATCTCGAGTACTTCGCGGTATCGCTGGGACTCAGTCCAAAGAAGCTGCAGCGCCTGCTGCAGCAGGAAAACACCAGCTTTTCGGCGATCCTGGACAAGGTGAGGGAATCACTTGCATGCGAGATGCTGGAAACGACCGATGTTCCCATCAGCAACATCTGTGGCCTGCTGGGATATACGGCACTCCCGGCGTTCAATCTCGCCTTCAAGCGCTGGATCGGCGTGGCGCCGAGCATTTATCGCGAGTTTAATCGCAGGAAAGAAAAAGATTGTGACTCATGATCATTGCGAGTGGATAATTGTCTATGTTTCCGTTTTTCGTTCCAGCAGCGCCCGGGCATAGAGCTTTTTTCTGCCTTCACCGGTAATTTCTGCAGCCAGTTGCACCGCCTGTTTCAAAGGCAGTTCTCTTTGCAGGATGGCAAGCGCATGTACAGCTTGCGGGCTGATGTCCTCCTGCCCAGGTTCTTCTGCCGGCGCCAGCAACAGAACGAACTCGCCTCTCAGCCGGTTTTCATCGGCCTGCAGCCAGTCCAGCGCTTCTCCCAGCGCACAGGTATGAATCGTCTCGAATAGCTTGGTCAGTTCACGGGCAAACGTGATTTCACGGGTGGTACCCAATACGGCAACCATATCCGCAACACATTCGAGTACACGGTGCGGTGCTTCATAAAAAACCAGGATACAGGCGTATAGCGTTTTCAAACCGGCCAGCTTGCGCTGACGCTCCCCGCTTTTTGCCGGTAAAAATCCATAAAAGAAAAAATGCGGTGCAATCAGACCGGATGCGGATAAAGCACACAACGCCGCATTGGCGCCAGGAATGGGCACGACCGGGAGGCTTCGCGCCAGTACCTGCTGCACCAGCAAGGCGCCTGGATCGGAAATCGCCGGAGTGCCCGCATCGGAGATCAGGGCGACCGATTTGCCGCTCCCCAGCAGTTCGATGATTTTCTCCACCGCGCTGCCTTCGTTATGCTGATGTAATGGCATGATACGGGTAGACGTGGTATGCAAAGCATGCCCTGCCAGCAGCTTTTGCGCATGCTGAATGTGTTCAGCCGCAATACAGTCGACCGCAGACAATATTTCCAATGCGCGCAGGGTAATGTCGCGCAAATTCCCGATGGGGGTACCAACCACATATAATGTCCCTTTGGATACTCCTGCTGCAGCTGGCATATTCGTGGCCCTGACTGAAAATGGCTGATCCCGGTGTTTTCGGCGGGTGTGGGCGCACTATACGGCAGTTGCCCGCTTTTTCCAATGTGCCGGATGCTGCCGGTAAAACAGATAAGGCTGTTCCATACCGCTTCCGATCTTTCGGATTTGCTCAATCCCAATTCAAACCAACCACCGTTCTTATGTCCAATCATTCATCCGCTCCGCTGATTCGCCTGCTGCGCTACGGCCATGCTTTTCGCGGCCGTATCTGGCTGGCTACATTATTTTCGATTCTCAATAAGCTGTTCGATCTGGCGCCGCCGGTATTGATAGGGATGGCAGTAGACATCGTCGTCAATCAGCAATCTTCGGTATTTGCCCGGCTGGGATTTCCGGAGGTCTCGACCCAGCTCTGGATACTGGCTACGATCACCCTCATCGTCTGGGGATTCGAATCCATCTGGGAATATCTGCTCAAGCTCTGCTGGCGCAACCTGGCGCAGAGTATTCAGCATACGTTGCGCCTGGATGCCTATGATCATGTTCAGAAACTGGAGCTGGCCTACTTCGAGGCACGCAGCACCGGCGGGATGATGGCGATCCTGAACGATGACATCAATCAGCTGGAGCGGTTTCTGGATGTCGGAGCAAATGACCTCATTCAGCTTCTGACCACCGTCATCACAGTGGGTGGCATGTTCATCTACCTGACACCTGGCGTGGCATGGATGGCGTTATTGCCCATGCCATTCGTCGTGGCCGGTTCCTACCTGTTTCAGAAACGCATTGCTCCGCGCTATATGGCCGTCCGCGAACAGGTCAGCATTCTGAACAGCTATCTGTCCAATAATCTTGGCGGCATTGCCACCATCAAAAGTTATACGACTGAACCGTATGAATTACGCCAGATTGAGCGCGAAAGCCAGATCTATCAGGAAAAGAATCAGCACGCGATTGCCCTCAGTGCTGCCTTTGTACCGATCATCCGTATGGTGATCGCACTCGGTTTCAGTGCCATCATGATTGCAGCGGGGCTAATGGCTGCTGGCGGCGAACTGAATGTCGGCGCGTACAGCATTCTGGTATTCATGACCCAGCGCCTGCTGTGGCCGCTCACTCGCCTGGGGGAAACACTCGATCTGTACCAGCGCGCGATGGCCTCCACACACCGCGTGCTGGATTTATTACAGGCTCAACCGACCATTACAGACGGGCCGCAAACACTACCCGCGGCACAGGTCAGCGGCGAAATCATTTTTGACGATATCAGCTTCAACTATGAGCGGCGCGCATCGACACTGAACCATCTTTCCCTGACTGTTCATGCCGGCCAGACAATTGCACTGGTCGGGGCTACCGGCAGCGGCAAGAGTACGATAGTCAAACTGCTGCTCCGTTTCTACGAGCCGCAACAAGGACGTATTCTGCTGGATGGTCACGATATCCGTGATTTGCGCCTGCATGATCTGCGCAAATCGATCGGTCTGGTCAGCCAGGACGTTTATCTGTTCCATGGCACGGTGTATGAAAATATCGCGTATGGTTCGTCCGGCGCCCATATGGAAGATGTCATCGCCGCAGCCAGAACAGCTGAGGCACATGATTTCATCATGGAACTGCCGGATGATTATCAGACCATCGTAGGCGAACGCGGGCAGAAACTCTCCGGCGGCCAGCGACAGCGCATCTCGATTGCCCGTGCTGTTCTCAAGAATCCGCCGGTGCTGGTACTCGATGAAGCTACTTCAGCAGTGGATAATGAAACAGAAGCAGCCATCCAGCGTTCTCTGGAACGGATTACTGTTGGCCGCACCACCATTGTGATCGCACACCGTCTTTCCACCATCCGTAATGCCCATTGCATTTATGTACTGGACAAGGGTGAAGTAGTGGAAACCGGTACACACGAGGCCCTCCTGGCGCGTAACGGTCTGTACACCAACCTGTGGCAAGTACAAACCGGAGAAAAGATGAGAGCGCATGGATAAAAATGGATTCTTCCGAATGTGGTGCGTAACCGTAAAAAACTGTCTTTGCGAATCCTGAAAGGATGAAACAATCCAGAACCCTTTGCCAATAGTTACTGACACTCCCATGTCATCCGCAGGAAACAAAGGCAGTGATGCCGAGCAGTGCGCCGCTGCCTTTCTCCAGCAGCAGAAACTGACGTTGCTGGAAAAAAATTACCGCTGCCGCTTCGGTGAAATCGACCTGATCATGCGGGAGGACGATACAGTAGTGTTCGTTGAAGTCAGGATGCGCTCCAGTGACCGGTTTGGTGGCGCAGCCGCCAGCATCACCGCTGCCAAGCAGTCCAGACTGATACGCACCGCCCGTCATTATCTGGCGGGACATGAAGGTGACTTTCCCTGCCGCTTCGATGCAGTCCTGATCAGTGGCAACCGGGAAAATGAAATCGAATGGATCAGAAACGCGTTTGATGAAAGCTGATGGCAGGATATCAGTCACCCTCATTCTCACCGCAATAAACAGATAATTCCTCCTTTGCTCGCTGATTAAGATCAACTGCAAACGCAGCAAAATACCTGAAACCTCATTTCTGAAATTTTAAAGGAGCTGATTTTCTCCTGCTCAGAGTAGCAGGCTGCCGCGAAGCTGATCGAATGAGCAAGGTGTCATCAAAACAGAAGATCGCGATATTTAATTTATTAAATTCTTTTTAACTCAGAACCTTACTGAATAATGAGTTTTGTTATACACCCTTTTACAAAGAAGTATGCACCGTTTACGGTGCATAAACGTTAGATTTCATTACCAGCCATGACCAAAGCATTCGACGCATTCGAAAGAGCCATCCGAGACGCTGAGGATCTCCTCGCGAGGCACGACGCGGAGAAGACAGTGCCAAACGGCCACAACGGCGAAGTCTTGAAGCGCGCTGGACTGGTCATGGCACTGGCGGCATGGGAAACCTACGTTAAGGATCGTCTCCAGTCAGAGATTGACACGTGGCTTCAAGCGGTAGAAGGGAGCCCTCTAGGAAAATTTGTACGGCGCCGTCTTGAGGAAGATCTCAAGCGTTTTTTCAACCCAAATGATGAACGTACCCGGCGTATCTTTATCGACTACTTCGACGTGGACATCACCAAGGATTGGGTGTGGGAGAATTACGACAGTAGCACCTCGAAGAAAGTGCTGGATTCACTGGTGGCTAAACGCGGGGACGCCGCCCATAAGGCAAACACCGCTCTTCATGCAAGCGCCGAACCCCACAAAGTTAAACGCGACGAGCTGGAGAAGGGAATCCGATTCCTAAAGGGGCTTGTGGCTGCCACCGAAAAGGCCAAGATCACAAAATGAAATCTAACCAGCCGTTGGGGCGGACACCTCCGCGCTACGCGCTGCGGCGGCGCACCGGTGAATTTAGATGTTAGCCCTCTCATCAAATCGATATGCGTTATCAAGGCCGAATTACCACGTGGAAGGATGACAAAGGCTTTGGCTTCGTCACACCCAACGGCGGCGGAGAGCAAATCTTTGTACATATCAACTCGTTTTCCAGCCGGCAGCGCCGGCCAGAAGGAAACGAACTCGTCACCTATGAACTCACGGTCGATAGTAAAGGCCGCTCCCAAGCGAAAGCTGTCGCGTTTGTTGGCGAACAGCCCACACCGCCTAAGGCTCCGAGCCGCAGCAGCCTTCCCCCACTATTCGCTGTTTGTTTCCTGATCTTTGTCGTTGGTGTCGTCGTCGCTGGCCGGCTTCCCAGTCCTGTCCTCGCGTTTTACACCATTGCAAGTATCGTTGCCTTCTTCGCCTACGCATTCGACAAATCCGCAGCCTTACGGAATCAATGGCGAATCCAGGAAAGTACATTGCATTTATTCGCCCTTCTCGGTGGTTGGCCCGGTGCTCTGGCCGCACAGCGACTACTTCGGCACAAGTCAGCCAAAGCGTCATTCCAAACCACGTTCTGGGTTACCGTCATACTCAACTGCGGAGCACTCGGCTGGTTATTATCGCCTTCAGGTACAAGAACCCTTAACTCTTTGCTAGGTACCGCATGAGGGCTAACCGTCGCTTCGAGCGGACCGCCAAGAAGCTGCACTTGCAGGTTCCCTCCACGCTTTCGGCACTCCGACGGCCGGTTAACTAGGGCCTGTTAACACTAATTAAATAATCTACGATCAGAGCGAAATGGATGAAGAATCGGAAAACTGAATCCAACTTGTCAAAGCGAGAGAAGATTCTTCTGAATCTCTTCAGGCGACGAAACAGCCGTTCCACCTCATTACGCTTTTTGTACATTTCAACGTCGTACTCCCAGGGTGACACACGATTTGCTTTTGGCGGCACCACTGGAATCATCCCCAGATCAAGTACCAACTGTCGGGTTTCATCCCCTTCATACGCTTTATCCATGATCACGTGAGTGTCAGAGAATCCCTTATTCTCCAGGGTTTTCAGCAACTTTCGTCCTTCTGGCGCATCACCGGCCTG
>NZ_FUWK01000010.1 GCF_900167395.1 Nitrosomonas europaea | reverse complement strand
CACACCTTACGAATACATCATCAAATGCTGGCAAAACGAACCTGAACGTTTTATCATCAATCCATACCATCACAAAGTGGGACTAAACACCTAGGTGTTTAGTCCCATGATATCTCGCCGTGGTAAGATGTTTGCCCTGTAACAATGAAATGGATCTATCCATGACCACACCCGAGGAAATTACTCAATATCTGCAGGACCACCCGGAATTTTTTGAGGAACACCCTGATCTGCTGGAATCACTCCGTTTTCCGCATCCTTACGAAGGCCGTGTCATTTCGATCAACGAGCGGCAGGTAGCAATGCTGCGCGAGAAAAACAAACTGTTGCAGAACAGGCTGCAGGAGCTGATCGATGTCGGTGAAAACAACGATGCCATCAGTGAAAAAATGCATCGCCTGACGGTTGCACTGCTGGGTTTCGGTTCACTGCCCGAACTGCTGCACGAGCTGCAATACCATCTGTGCGAAGATTTTTCCATTCCGCATGTCGTATTGCGCTTGTGGCAGATCGATGAATTTGGCACCGAGGCGGATCTGCCTTCTCCTGAATTCGATCCGATCAGCAACAATGTACGTATCCTTGCACAGGGAATGCTGCGCCCTTATTGCGGACCGGAGGTGGATGACGAAATCAGGCAATGGTTTGCTCAGGATGCGGAATATCTGAAATCCTTTGCCGTCATTCCATTGAAAAAGCAAAGTAATTTTGGTCTGCTGGTAATGGCCAGCCCGGAGGCAGAACGCTTTTATCCGGACATGGGAACACTTTATCTGGAACGGCTGGGAGATATGGTGAGCAGTTCGATCATGCGCCTGATACAGCAGACTCCCGGAGCAGCCAATCGTGAATCAGCCTCATGATGAGCGTGATACACCCCTGCCGCCACTGCTGAGCGAGTATCTGGCTTATCTGGCCAGCACACGCAGTCTTTCCCTGCTGACTCAACACAGCTACCGGCGTGATCTGGTTGCACTGGTATGCTGCATTGCCGCTCAGCATCAAAGTGAACATGAAAACGGGCATGAAGTCACTGACGCTTCGCTAACCCGCTTGCATTCGCACGATATCCGCCATTTCATCGCGCACTTGCATCATGGCGGTCTTTCCGGCAGAAGCCTGGCGCGCATGTTATCCGCCTGGCGTGGGTTTTATCGTTATCTGATGCGCCATCATCACCATACCGAAAATCCCTGCCAGGATATACGCGTCCCCAAATCGCCACGGAAGCTGCCGCATGCGCTTTCACCGGATGAAGCCGCACAACTGCTGGCTTTTGATCCCGCTGATGCACTGGCGACACGCGATCTGGCCATGTTCGAGCTGTTTTACTCCTCCGGATTACGGCTGGCCGAGCTGACCCGATTACAGCCAACCGATATCGATTTCAGCGAAGGTATCGTACGTGTTACGGGTAAAGGCAGCAAAACCCGCATCGTACCGGTGGGAGAACCCGCACTGCGTGCATTGCAAGCCTGGTTGCCACTGCGCAGCGCATGGCTGACATCCGGCGAAACTGCCTTGTTTCTATCACGGCACGGCCAGCGTATCCACCCGCGCACCATCGCTGTCCGCCTGCATCAGCGTGCCCGGCTGCAGAATCTTGATGACCGGGTACACCCGCATGCTCTTCGCCATTCATTCGCTTCCCATCTGCTGCAATCAAGTGGCGATTTGCGCGCAGTTCAGGAAATGCTTGGCCACAGCAGCATTCGCAGTACGCAGGTGTACACCCATCTGGATTTTCAGCATCTGGCCAAGATTTACGATCAGGCCCATCCTCGTGCCAAAAAGAGACCTAAAACCGGTTAGATTTTTGTCAGGAGCCGGTACGAATTCAACCGGGTAATCAGGATTGGTTTCTGAAGGCTGACCAGGCCTGCCGGATGGCACGTGCTTCTGCAAACAATTTTTCCAGCGATTCACCATCATGATCGGCCAGCATTTGCTGCAATCCGGAGAGTTCCTGCTGATAGGCTTCAATCTGTGCCAGCAATGCAGCACGATTTTCAAGACAGATATCACGCCACATTTCCGGGGAACTGGCGGTAATGCGGGTCATATCATTCAGGCTACTGCCGGCGAAGCGAAGAAGCGCCAGCGGATCTCCCTCGCTTAAGGTATGGCTCAGGGTACGAATATGCTGCATCAGTGAGAATGCCAGCATGTGCGGCAGGTGACTGATTGCAGCGAGTAGCTGATCATGCTGCTCCGGCAGCATGGATGAAACACTGGCACCGCAGTGTTGCCAAAGGTCAGCAACACGATCGACGATCTGCTGATCATTCTCCTGCAACGGCGTCAGAATCACGGGTTTATCCTGAAACAGGTCAGGAAAGGCGGCTTCTGCACCGTTGAATTCAGTACCCGCAATGGGATGTGCAGGGATGAAACGTTCAATCCGCTTACCCAGATTGGCACGGGCAGCATGGACTACGTTCTGTTTGGTGCTGCCAACATCAGAAATGATGGTATGGGCTTTCAGATGAGGCGCCATCTGCTGCATGACACCGGCCGTCTGTTTTACGGGAATCGCGAGCAATACGAAATCTGCGCCGGACAATGCTGCGGCAAAGTCGCTCGTTTGTTCATCGATAATGCCCAGCTCAAGGGCACGCTGCATGTTTTCAGGACTGCGACCCATGCCGACGACACGATCCACCAGGCCAGCCCGGCGCAGTGCCAGCGCAAATGAACCACCGATCAACCCTACACCGACAACGACTAGTTTTGAAATGGCGGGAAAAGCCATGATCAGGTATTTGTGTTGCTGCTCAATCCAGTTCTTTCAATGCCTGTTCCAGCGCTTGCAGGAACCGCTTGTTTTCTTCTTCGATTCCAATGGTTACCCGCAAATGGTTGAGCATGTCGTAATTACCCAGCGGGCGCACGATGACCCCCTGCTGCAGCAGATTTCTGTAGATTTTCAGCGTATTAGCCGGATGCCCGTCGATATGGCAACAGACAAAATTACCGAAGGAAGGAATATATTCGATACCGAGCTGGTCCAGGCCATGAGTCATCTGCTGCATGCCCGTACGATTCGTCATATAGGCAAGTTTGACAAATTCAACATCCTTGAGCGCTGCCTGTGCAGCCGCCAGACCGATACTGTTTACATTGAACGGCTGGCGAATACGATTCATCAGATTGGCGATATCAGCATGTGCCAGCGCAAAGCCAACGCGTACACTGGCAAGACCATAAGCTTTGGAAAAAGTACGGGTGATGACCAGATTCTGGAAATTCTTCAACCACGCAATACTGTTTGCCTTGTTTGCTTCCGGCAGATATTCGTCATAGGCTTCATCCAGTATCACGAGTACATCCTGCGGAACACGTTCCATAAAACGCAGCAGATCCCTAGCGTCACACAATGTCCCGGTAGGGTTGTTAGGATTGGCGATGAATATGATACGGGTTTCCGGCGTAACAGCAGCCAGCATGGCTTCGAGATCGTGGCCATAATTACGGGCGGGGACGGCAATACCTCTGGCACCAACAGCCTGGGCCAGCAGCGGATAGATGGCGAAGGCATACTGGGAATAGATGGCGGTTGAATCCGGGTGCAGAAAAATGCGAGTGGCAAGTTCAAGTACATCGTTGGAGCCATTGCCCAGCACGATCTGGTCGGCCGGCATGCCCAGCCGTTCGGACAACGCTGCCTTGAGCTCGAAACCACTGCCATCCGGATACCGGGCCGATTCGTTGAGCGCCTGGATCATGGCTTCCTTTGCCAGGGGACTGGTACCCAACGGGTTTTCATTGGAAGCCAGTTTGACTACTTCATCTTTATTCAGCCCCAGGTCTCTAACCAATTCTGAGATTGGTTTACCGGGCTGATAGGGCTGAATTGCCCGGATATAGTCCGGAGCCAGTTCACTGAGATTCATCATATTTAAAAGTAAATAGTATCTTGTTCAGGAATTTATCGATTCATGCAGCAGGATAAGAACCGAAAATCTTCAGAAAGGTTGTATTATCACGCAGTGCTTGCAGTGCCCTGGCTACATTTTCATCTTCCTGATGTCCTGCAATATCGGTAAAAAAAACATACTCCCACAGACTGGCACGCGAAGGACGTGATTCCAGACGGGTCATACTGACCTGATAGCGTGCAAAGGGTGCAAGAAGCTCGTGCACCGCACCGGGCCGGTTATGCGTAGCCATGGCGAGTGAAGTTTTATCCCTCCCGGAACGCGCAACATCCCGACTGCCAATGACCAGAAATCGAGTTGTGTTATTCGGATTATCCTCAATGTTAGCGGCACAAACTTTCAGCCCGAATACTTCGGCAGCCTTCTTTCCGGCAATGGCTGCGGCACTGCTGTCGGCGGCAGCCTGACGGGCAGCATCTGCATTACTGGCGGCATCGATCCGGTCGACAGCCGTCAGACTTTGCAAATTCTCGTTGATCCATACCTGACATTGTGCAAATGACTGCGGGTGAGAATAAATTTTTCGAATAGCGGTCAGATCAGTCTGTTGTGCCATCAGGCACTGGTGTACAGGCAGCTCGAGCTCGCCACATATCTTCAACGGTGTCTGCAACAGCAGATCCATGGTTCTACCGACTGCTCCCTCGGTAGAATTTTCAACCGGAACGACACCATAGCTGGCAGCGCCGGATTCGACCTTGCGAAAAATATCGTCGATCGAACTGCAAGGCAGTGAAGTAACAGCACTGCCAAAACGTTTGGTAACCGCTTCTTCCGAAAATGTGCCCTGCGGCCCCAGATAAGCAACAGTCAAGGGCTCTTCCAGCGCACGGCAAACCGATATGATTTCAGTAAACAGGTGCACAATATGCTCATCTCGCAACGGCCCCGGATTGGATTGCTGCAAACGGGAAAAAATCTGTGATTCACGCTCAGGACGATAAGCAGTGCCGGACTTCTGTCGGCCGACTTGCTGTGCAAGCCGCGCGCGAGTGCTGATCAATCGGAGCAACTCATCATCGACTGCATCGATTTCATTGCGCAGTTGTTTAAGCTGTTCTGTCATCAATGTGGGTTAATGTATTTGCCTGGATTTTTTTGTTTTCATGCCCGTTCAGAAGATTCTGATATCGGCAGATAGCGCACCATCAGTACACCCGTAATCCGGACGATCGCATCAATGGTTTCCTGTGGAACTGCTTTATCGGTATCGACCAGTGTATAGGCCATTTCCCCGCGGGATTTATTCACCATGTTGTGGATGTTCAGACCGACATCTGCCATGCAGGTCGATATCTGTCCCAGCAGATTGGGAACGTTGGCATTGGCAACGGCAACCCGGTACGGTGTTCCGCGTTCCATGACGACATCCGGAAAATTGACGGTATAGGAAATGTTACCGTTCGTAACATAATCCATGATCTGATCAGCAATCATCATGGCACAATTTTCTTCAGCCTCACGCGTGGAAGCGCCGAGATGGGGCAAAGTAACGACTGCCTGCTGTTGCTGCAGTTTCCGGCCGGGAAAATCACAAACATAGTACCGGATGACCCCGCTTTTGATACCAGTCAGCACGGCGTCTTCATCAACGATCGCGTCACGCGAAAAATTGAGCAGAATGGTGTTCTTCTGCATGCAGGAGATCAGTGAATCGTTGATCAGATGACGAGTGGAGTCGTTGAGTGGCACATGCAGCGAAATAAACTGACTGCGGCGTATCAGATCCTCGATCTGGTTTGCTTTCTGTACTTCGGCGGGCAAACTCCATGCAGAGTCGATGGTAATTTTCGGGTCATACCCGAGCACCTTCATTCCAAGTTTTATTGCGATATCGGCCACCTGCCGTCCGATCTTGCCCAGACCGATGACACCCAGTGTCCGCCCCGGCAATTCCAAGCCGGAAAACTGTTTTTTGCCTGCTTCAACCTGAAGGTTGAAAGACTGATCATCGCCTTCCAGTGTTTCGACGAAGCGTAAAGCCGGTATCAGATTACGCGATGCCATCAACATGCCTGCCAGCACCAGTTCCCTGACTGCATTGGCATTGGCGCCCGGCGTATTGAAAACCGGGATGCCGCGTGCGCTCATCTGGTTGACGGGGATGTTATTGGTTCCGGCACCGGCGCGCCCGATTGCAATGACGCTTTCGGGTATTTCCATATCGTGCAGGTTATGAGAACGTACCAGTATCACGTCAGGACCGGTAATGTCGCTGCCGATCTGAAAAAGATGCGGAGGAAAACGCTTGAGCCCGACCTGGGCAATCGAGTTCAGTGTAAGAATTCGGGTGATTCTTTGGGCATCATCAGGCATGGTTTTTCTCGAATTCCCGCATGAAGGTCACCAATGTCTGTACACCTTCCAACGGCATGGCATTATAGATCGAGGCTCGCATACCGCCGACCGACCGGTGCCCTTTCAACTGAATCAGGCCATGCGCCTGAGCCTGTTTCAGGAATGCGTCATCAAGACCGGGATCACTCAGTGTAAACGGAACATTCATCCTGGATCGATCTGCCTGGTTGACCGGGCAATGGTAAAAACTGCTGACATCGATCAGATCGTAGATCAGTTTGGCTTTGGCAATGTTACGCTGTTCAATCGCAGTCAGTCCGCCCTGTTTTTTCAGCCATTCCATGACGAGCCCCATGATGTAAATGGCATAAGTGGGAGGCGTATTGTACATTGAAGCATTATCTGCATGCGTTTTATAGCGGAACATAGCGGGCGTTCCGGCAAGCGGTGGAATATCCAGTAAATCCTCACGAACGATCACCACCACCAACCCGGCAGGACCGACATTTTTCTGTGCTCCGGCGTAAATCAGCCCGAATTTGCTGACATCGAAAGGACGCGACAGGAAATTGGAGGACATATCGGCAACCAGCGGAATGTTTTTGTTGTCACCGGCTACTGCGGATAAATCAGGCGTCCACTGAAATTCGACTCCGCCGATCGTCTCGTTGGACGCGTAATGTACATAAGCCGCATCAGGCGAGATATGCCATTGCGCCAGCGGTGGAACCGAGTTGAAACCATCACTTTCCGACGAAGCTGCGATCTGGACAGAACCGTAATTTTTGGCCTCACTGATGGCCTTTGCCGACCATTGACCGGTATTGACATAATCCGCTTTGCCCTTCTTGCCGAGCAGATTCATCGGCACCATGGCAAACTGGCTGGATGCCCCCCCCTGAAGAAAGAGTACTTTATAGTGATCCGGAATGCCCGCCAGCTCGCGCAAAGCAGATTCGGTTTCGTCCGCGATGGACATGAATTCTTTCCCGCGATGGCTCATTTCCATGACTGACATGCCACTGCCGTGCCAGTCCAGCATTTCTTCGCGAGCCTGCTCCAACACTTCCTCCGGCAGTACTGCCGGACCTGCACTGAAATTGTAGATTTTTCTCATTGGTTCACCAGGTTGAGCTAATCCTCATCCGTTTCGACGATTCTCTCCAGTCCGGCCAGTTTCTCACCTGCATCCAGATTGATCAGTGTCACTCCCTGAGTTGCCCGGCCCATTTCACGAATCTCACTGACGCGAGTGCGAATCATGACGCCACCCGTGGTAATCAGCATGATTTCATCACTGGACTCAACCAGTTGTGCAGCGACGACTTTACCGTTACGGACGTTGGTGTTAATCGCGATCATACCCTGAGTACCCCGGTTATGCCGGGTATATTCGGTAATAGGTGTACGTTTGCCGTAGCCATTCTCAGTCGCGGTCAATACCGCCATATTTTCATTATCTGCAACCAGCAGTGAAATGACCTGCTGCCCTGCTCCAAGCTTCATACCCCTTACCCCGCGTGCATTACGCCCGGTGGGACGCACATCGTTCTCATCGAAACGCATCGCTTTGCCAGCATCAGAAAAGAGCATGACATCATGCTTGCCTTCGGTCAGCGCAACACCGATCAGATAATCTCCCTCATCGAGGTCGATTGCAATGATTCCATTGGTACGCGGCCGTGAAAACTCTGACAACGGTGTTTTCTTGACCGTACCACCGGCAGTTGACATAAATACGTAACGGGTATCGTCAAATGATTTGACTGGCAGTACAGCATTGATCTTTTCATTCTGTTCCAGTGGCACGAGATTATTCACCGGCCTGCCCCGCGAAGTACGGCTGCCTTGCGGCACATTGTAAACCTTGATCCAGTAGACGCGCCCAAGGCTGGAGAAACACAGAATGAAATCATGCGTATTAGCGATAAACAGATTGTCGATGAAATCGTCCTCTCGGGTGGTAATTGCCTGCTTGCCGCGCCCTCCGCGTTTCTGCGCACGATAATCGTCCAGCAACTGGGATTTGATGTAGCCCGCATGTGACAGGGTCACCACCATATCGGCAGGCGTAATCAGATCTTCAGTATTCAAATTTTGCGCATCTATCACTACTTCACTGCGCCGGGGATCCCCAAACTGCCCTTTGATGGCCGTCAGCTCTTCCACAATGATGGTGGTAATCCGTTCCGGATTTGCCAGTATGTCGAGGAGATCCCGGATCTTGTCGAGTATTTCTCTGTATTCCGAAACGATTTTTTCCTGTTCCAGTCCGGTGAGTCGCTGCAATCTGAGATCGAGAATCGCTTGGGCCTGTGCATCGGATAAACGATAACCCTGGTCTGACATCCCGAACCCGGCTGCCAGCGTTTCAGGGCGAAATACTGCTGCATCGATCATTGCACGGAGAAGCATTTCTTCAACCAGCGAGGATCGCCATGTTCTGGCCATCAGGCCTTTTTTAGCCTCTGCCGGGGTCGGAGCAGCTTTGATCAGCGCAATGATTTCATCGACATTGGATAAAGCAACCGCCAGTCCTTCCAGCAAATGGCCGCGTTCCCGCGCCTTTCTGAGTTCGAATAAAGTACGCCGCGTCACGACTTCACGACGATGGCGCAGGAAATGATCCAGCATCTGCTTCAGATTGAGCAAACGGGGCTGTCCATCGACCAGCGCAACCATGTTGATGCCGAATGTATCCTGCATCTGTGTCTCTTTATACAGATTGTTCAGGACGACTTCGGGTACTTCTCCACGCTTGAGTTCGATGACCACGCGCATACCGGATTTATCCGATTCATCGCGCAGATCGGAAATACCTTCTATCCTTTTATCTCTTACCAGCTCACCGATACGCACCAGTAAATTGGCTTTATTCACCTGATAAGGCAGTTCATCGATGATGATACTGTGGCGATTACCTTTATCGAGCTCTTCAAAATGCGTTCTGGCGCGCATGATGACACGCCCTCTTCCGGTCTGGTACCCGTCTTTGATGCCGGATATACCGTAAATGATGCCTGCAGTTGGAAAATCCGGTGCCGGGATACAAGCCATCAATTCGGCGATATCCACGTCAGGATCACGCAGCAGCAACAGGCAGGCGTCAATGACCTCACCCAGATTATGAGGTGGGATATTGGTCGCCATCCCCACCGCGATGCCGGATGATCCATTGATCAGCAGATTGGGTATTTTGGCCGGCAGGATCAGTGGCTCCTGCTCGGAACCATCGTAATTGGGCCCGAAATCGACTGTGTTCTTGTCGAGATCAGCCAGTAATTCATGGGCGATACGTGACATTCTGATTTCGGTATAACGCATTGCCGCGGCATTATCACCATCGATCGAACCAAAATTACCCTGTCCGTCGACCAGCATGTAACGCAGAGAAAAAGGCTGTGCCATGCGCACGATCGTGTCATAGACAGCAGTATCACCATGCGGGTGATATTTACCGATGACATCCCCGACGATACGTGCGGATTTTTTATACGGGCGATTCCAGTCATTGGATAGTTCATGCATGGCATAAAGTACACGACGGTGTACTGGCTTCAGCCCATCGCGCACATCAGGCAAGGCCCGGCCTACGATGACGCTCATCGCATAATCGAGGTAAGAACGCCGCATTTCGTCTTCGAGACTGACGGGCAAGGTTTCCTTGGCGAATTGTTCCATGTATGAATCGCTTTAGTGGTGTGGTGAAATGGTTATCTCAGGATAGAGGCAGCAACTGTCCTGTTGGAATTACTGTTGATTCTGCTCTATACGGGAAGTTTTCTGCTCCAGCATGTCGATCAGCGCGGTAACGCCATCTTTCTGCAATACAGCACTGTATTCAGCCCGCTTCAGGGCCAGATCACTGACCCCGTCGACTACGATATTGATGATGCGCCAGCTTCCACCGGCCTCATGCATCACATAATCAAAATTCACCGGGCTGCCATCAGACCGGATGAGCTGGCTGCGAACCAACATCCGCCCTCGCGGAAGCTGTGTCTGTTCGATGATCTTGAATTGCTCTCCATCGTACTGGTTAAACCGGTCTGCATAAGTTGCAATACTGTTGGCCTGGAATACCCGGGTGATCGCCTGTTGCTGATCGGAATCGAGCTTGGCCCAGTGCGTACCCAGTACAGAGCGGATGATTGCCGCAAGATCATGCGTCTGCTCAATAACAGGAGTCAGAAGCTTCAGACGGCCGCTGTAACCAATTTCCTGACCCTGTTGCATGGCCTGGATCAGCGTATTCTGCAGAGTGATCACCACCCGTTCAGCACCCTCATTTTCGAGTGATTCTGCTCGCAATCCGGAAATCATCACCAGCATGGCGATTACCCATAGCGTCACTATTCTGCTAATTGTGTTCAGAAGTTTCATAACGTCGATTTTTCCAGTGCGCCCGCACTCCTCGCCAGTATCTGAAGGCGGAAGTCCAGGTCATCATGAGATAGAGTGTGCCGATCAGGGGCAATACAATCACCCAAAAGGGTGAACTCCGATAAAATCTGAGCACGGGTGTATAAACAATGAGCATAGCCAGCCAGGCAAGAATGCTGCTGACCACAAAAATCGTATCCGTATAAATGATCGCGGACAATGGCGCACACCAGAACATGCTGGACATGATCAATGTACACAGCAACAGTAATAACGATGAATAGTGCAGTTGCGTGAATGCAGTACGAGCAACGGTATTCCAGATAGCCGCCAGGCTGTCATAACCCCGATGGCTTTGTACAGCATGACTGAGTCCGATCCAGGTTTTGAAACCAGCCTGTTTGACTTGTGCAGCCAATGCACAATCATCGATCAATGCGTGGTGGATACTGGTAAAAGCATCGATGGATCGCAGTACACCAGTTTCAACCAGAATGCACCCACCCGCAGCAGCAGCCATGCGGGATTTCGACTCATTGGACAATTTAAACGGATATAACAGCTTGAAAAAAAATATAAAAGCAGGTACCAGCAGACGTTCGGAGAAACGCTGGACGGGCAACTCTGCCATGAGCGATACCAGCGACAAATTTTCCTGACGAGCCTTATTCAGTAACGCCCCCAAGATACCGGACGATAGACTGATATCTGCATCCAGCAGCAAAGTGTACCGGGTGCGTACCTGTTGCAATCCCTGATTCAGCGCCCACAGCTTTCCACTCCAGTTTTTTGGTGGAGTCGTCCCGGAAATGACTTCAACACCTCGTCTGCCTGCCAGGGATGCAGTATGATCTTCCGACTGATCATCGATTACGATGATTCGTAAACCCTCGCCTTGCGCCTGAAGCCTGTTCAAGGTCTGATCGATGAACTGCGCCTCATTACGGGCAGGAATCAGAACAGTAACGTCATCAAAAGATTGTTTCGCTTCCGGACTTGATGATGGTTCAAGCTGCTCCCGGGTACTCCATGCTCGCCATGGCGCCAGCAGAATAGCCCACCAGCATAACATACCCGCCAAAGACAGATACATTACCAATACAGCCATGACCTTCGATACGCGGGAATATGAATATCTTCAGGCAAACAAAGAAGTATCAGTTATCCGGACCAGATGAATGATCCGATGACGGTGCAACCGTTTTATGTTCAACAGTCACCGGTATGGGAAAAGGTTTCCGTTTATCGGTATTGTGCTGCGACTCACTGCTCGTTTGTAGCGGATCAAGTGCCATAGGCCCTTCTACGCGCGGACCACGCATGCTGACCCGTAATGCTTTAAGCGGATGAGCAAAGGTATCGTTGATGGCAGTGGGCTCAAACCCGCAGTGTGCCATACAGTTTGCACATTTGGGATTGTTGCCGACACCATAGCGATCCCAGTCGGTTTCTTCCATCAGCTCACGGAAACTTGTTGCATAACCTTCATCCACCAGCAGGTAGCAGGGCCGCTGCCAGCCAAACAGATTACGCGTGGGGTTTCCCCACGGCGTACATTTATAACTCTGATTACCTGCGAGAAAATCCAGATACAGGCTGGAATGATTGAATTTCCAGGGAAGCTTGCGTTTTTTGCCGATTTCAAAAATCGAACGGAACAACCGTTTGCTTACCGACCGCTGCAGGAATACATCCTGCCGCGGCGCATGCTCATAACTGAATCCCGGGGAAACATTGATACCTTCAACGCCGAGCTTGGTGGCTGTATCAAAAAACTCCGCCACTTCTTCTGCTGTTTCACTCTGGAACAAAGTGCAATTGACCGTCACCCGGAAACCACGCTGAAGCGCCTGTTCGATCACCGGAATAACCTTGTCATACACACCCTCTCTGCATACCGATGCATCGTGGCGCTCGCGATTGCCATCGAGGTGAATGGAAAATGTAAGATAGGGCGAAGGCTGATAGTCGTCCATGCGAGTATCCAGCAGCAGTGCATTGGTGCACAGATATACAAACTTTTTGCGCTGAATGATGCCCTGCACGATCTGCGGCATTTCCTTATGGATGAGCGGCTCCCCTCCCGCAATGGAAACGACCGGAGCCCCGCATTCATCCACGGCATGCAAACATTCATCCACACTCAGGCGACGGCGTAACGTTTCTTCCGGGTAATCTATCTTGCCACAACCCGCACAGGCCAGATTGCACTGGAACAGTGGCTCAAGCATCAGCACCAGCGGATAACGTTTGTTGCCTGCAAGTTTTTGTTTCAGGATGTAACTGCCCACCCGGTATTGCTGCAAAAAAGGGACGCTCATCGTTAAATTCTCTCCATTTTTTCATACCAGCCAATGTGCTGATCTTTTCCCTGATACAAAACCTGCAAAGCCATCTCTCTTCATCTCTTCAGATTTTGAGAGCAGATAATAAAAACAGGAAATTACTGCGAATGGCGGAAGCGGTGAGATTCGAACTCACGGATGGTTGCCCATCGCTGGTTTTCAAGACCAGTGCCTTAAACCGCTCGGCCACGCTTCCCTGTATCCGGTCAACTAAAAGCGGAATGATACCTTTCAATTGGCTATTTTACCAAGCCATTTCCTTTAAATTCGGCCAATGATCAGAAGAAATGAAGAAATTACAACCTGTATTGTGAACTATCCGGACTTAAGAGATAATGGTCACTTTTGTCGGCTTTTGTTGTCATGTGGTGCATAACATTGAGCTATGGTTTTTGAACAATCGAGGATGAAAATAAATGAAGGAAGCATTTAAAGATTTCAGCGCACCAGTGTTCAAGAATTTGACCAGTGCGATTCGTGCACTGGCCATGGATGCCGTCCAGAAAGCAAATTCCGGCCATCCGGGTATGCCAATGGGTATGGCGGAAATTGCAGAAGTATTGTGGAACCACCACATGCGCCACAATCCGACAAATCCTGACTGGGTGGATCGTGACCGGTTTGTACTATCAAACGGCCATGGTTCCATGCTGATCTATGCTCTGCTCCACCTGACCGGCTACGATCTGTCCATCGAAGACATAAAAAATTTCCGTCAGCTTCATTCCAAAACTCCAGGACACCCTGAATACGGCTACACCCCCGGTGTGGAAACCACCACAGGGCCGCTGGGACAAGGTATCACCAATGCCGTAGGGATGGCGTTGGCAGAAAAAATTCTGGCAGAAGAATTCAACCGGCCTTATTTCCCGATCGTCGACCACTACACCTACGTATTTCTGGGCGATGGTTGCATGATGGAAGGCATTTCCCATGAAGCCTGTTCACTGGCAGGAACATTGAAGCTGGGTAAACTGGTCTGCTTTTATGATGATAATGGAATTTCCATTGATGGACATGTCGAAGGATGGTTTACGGACAACACCCCCAAACGCTTCGAATCTTATGGCTGGCACGTCGTTCCAGATGTCAACGGACATGATCCCGTAGCAATACAGGCTGCCATCGAAGCCGCGAAGAAAGTACAGGACAAACCCACACTGATATGTTGCAAAACAGTCATTGGAATGGGTTCGCCCAACAAAGCCAATACCAGCCATGTTCATGGTGCTGCGCTCGGAAATGACGAAATTGCTGCAGCCCGCCCTCACATCGGCTGGAATTACCTGCCATTCGAAATTCCGCAAGAAGTTTACGATGCATGGGATGCGCGTGCCAAAGGTCAGGCGCTGGAATCCGCATGGAACAGCATGTTTGCGGAATACGGCAAAAAATATCCGGCAGAAGCCGCTGAATTTACCCGCCGCATGGCTGACGAGTTACCCGTCGGGTGGGCTGATCACGTTGAGGGCACTATTAGCCAGATCAATGCCAGGGAAGAAACCATCGCGACCCGGAAAGCATCACAAAATTCAATTGAGGCACTGGCACCGGTATTACCCGAACTGATTGGCGGATCAGCAGACCTGGCCGGCTCCAACCTCACCATGTGGTCTGGTTCCAAGGGAATTAGCACAGAATCTACCGGTAACTATGTTTTTTACGGTGTCCGGGAATTTGGCATGAGCGCCATCATGAATGGCCTGTCGTTGCATGGCGGAATCATCCCCTACGGCGGTACTTTCCTGATGTTTTCCGAATACGCCCGCAATGCTCTGCGCATGGCGGCATTGATGAAAATTCGTAACATTTTCGTGTTCACTCATGATTCGATCGGGCTAGGGGAAGATGGTCCGACCCATCAGCCGGTTGAACAAACTGCCACACTGCGCATGATTCCCAATATGGATGTATGGCGTCCGTGCGATACCGTTGAATCGATCGTTTCATGGGTATCCGCCATTGAGCGCAGAGAAGGTCCGTCATCCCTTATATTCAGCCGCCAGAACCTACCCTTCCAGAAACGGGATGCAGTAACGATCAGCCTGATCAGAAAAGGGGGATATATCCTCTCTGAAGCAGCAAACAGAAAGCCACAGGCCATTATCATTGCAACCGGCTCGGAAATCGGGTTGGCAATGGCTGCACAGAAAACACTGGCAGAAAGCGGTATTGCAGTTCGCGTCGTATCCATGCCTTGTACAAATATTTTTGACAGACAGGATCAGGCGTACCGGGACAGTGTTCTGCCCAAGGGAATTGCACGTGTAGCTGTCGAAGCAGGGGTTACCGATTACTGGCGTAAATACGTCGGCCTTGAAGGAGATGTAATCGGAATCGACAGATTCGGTGAATCGGCTCCTGCAGAAAAATTATTCGAATATTTCGGATTTACCGTTGAGAATGTCGTAAATGCCGTGAAAAGGGTTATATAAGGTAAACAAAATTCGTTTTTACTCGTAAAACAGATTTTTTATTAAAAATGTGGAGATAGAGGAATGACAATCAGAATTGGCATCAATGGTTTTGGTCGTATTGGCCGGATGGTTTTCCGGTGTTCCATAGAGGAGTTTGATGACATTGAAGTTGTCGCAATCAATGATCTGCTGGAACCGGATTATCTGGCTTATATGCTGACACATGATTCCGTCCACGGGCGCTTCAGAGGAGATGTATCCGTCAGCGGAAACAATCTGATTGTAAACGGCAAACAGATTCGTCTGACCGCCATCAAGGACCCGACCGAATTAAAGTGGGATGAAGTTGGTGCGGATATCGTGGTGGAGTCTACCGGACTGTTCCTGACCAAGGAGCTCGCTCAAAAACATATCCAGGCCGGTGCCAAGAAAGTTGTTTTGAGTGCTCCGTCCAAAGACGATACGCCGATGTACGTTTATGGTGTAAATGATAAAGCATACGGCGGAGAAGCCATTATTTCCAACGCATCATGTACCACTAATTGCCTGGCTCCGATTGCCAAAGTACTGAATGATACCTGGGGTATCAAGCGTGGCCTGATGACGACGGTTCATGCTGCCACCGCTACACAGAAAACTGTTGACGGTCCTTCCAATAAAGACTGGCGCGGTGGACGCGGAATTCTTGAAAATATCATCCCTTCCTCTACGGGTGCAGCCAAAGCAGTTGGCGTAGTCATCCCTGAACTGAATAAAAAGCTAACAGGTATGGCATTCCGCGTTCCTACCTCTGACGTTTCAGTAGTGGATTTGACAGTCGAGCTTGAGAAAGACGCATCTTATGAAGACATTTGTAATGCGATGAAAGAAGCCTCAGCTGGTTCAATGAAAGGCATACTGGGATATACCGATCAGAAAGTGGTTTCCACAGATTTTCGCGGAGAAACCTGTACATCGGTATTCGATGCAGAAGCGGGAATTCAGCTCGACAAGAATTTTGTAAAAGTGGTTTCCTGGTATGACAACGAGTGGGGATATTCCTGCAAGTTGCTGGAAATGGTACGAGTAATCGCCAGTAAATAACCGAAGAAATTTTTCTTCTCATAAACCGAACAACCCTGTTTTCATGGTTGTTCGATGGCCATGCTGTAATTGTCCTTGTGCCAGTTACAGCATTATTGCTTCTATATCGGAAATATCTTTGTACTGTGCAGAAAGCCTGGAAGGATATGAATGTTCACTAATCCGTAAAAACATATCTGTAAAAACATTTGTGATGGTCGCTCGTTCTGGTGTGGAGACCATGCCCGCAATTTTTAACCAAGCGATCAGAAGAATTTCTTTCTCTCACATTTTTGAAACCCGTAACCCGGCTAACTTGGAGTCAACGTGTCCGTTATTAAACTTGTCGATCTTGATCTGAAGAACAAACGCGTCTTTATCCGCGCTGATTTGAATGTTCCTGTAAAAGACGGGAAAGTGACATCAGATGCGCGCATTACTGCCTCGATGGCAACGATCAACCACTGCCTGAAACAAGGCGCAAAAGTCATGGTGACCTCTCATCTTGGACGGCCGGAAGAAGGGGTATGGACAGAAGAAAATTCTCTCCAGCCGGTTGCCGATGATATTGCCCGGAGACTGGGAAAGCCTGTCCGGTTGATCAAAGACTGGGTAGAGGGTGGATTTGAAGTTGCATCTGGAGAGTTGGTAGTCCTGGAAAATTGTCGGATCAATAAAGGTGAAAAAAAGAACCTCGAAGAAACCGCCAAGAAATATGCCAGTTTGTGTGATGTATTCGTCATGGATGCTTTTGGTACAGCACACCGTGCAGAAGCTTCGACACATGGTATCGCCAAATATGCACCGATTGCCTGTGCAGGTATTTTGCTTACCGAAGAACTCGATGCGCTGACAAAAGCCCTGCATCAGCCAGCACATCCGCTGGTGGCAATCGTAGGCGGATCAAAAGTTTCCACCAAACTGACCGTGCTGGAATCGCTTGCTGAAAAAGTTGATCAGCTCGTAGTCGGCGGGGGAATTGCCAACACTTTTCTCAAGGCCGCAGGGAACAACATTGGAAAATCCCTGTGCGAGGATGAACTGGTACCCGTTGCAAAATCCCTGATGGATAAAATGAACAAGCGTAATGCAACGATTCCCATCGCAGTAGATGTCGTCGTCGGAAAGAAATTCGCTGAAGATGAAGCTGCTGTTCTAAAAGCAGCCAACGCTGTTTCTGATGACGACATGATCTTTGATATCGGGCCTGAGAGTGCTCAAGAATTGGTCGACATCATCATGAAAGCCGGTACGGTAGTCTGGAATGGCCCGGTCGGTGTATTCGAATTCGATCAATTTGGAGAAGGAACACGCGCCATAGCCAAGGCAATTGCTGAAACGGATGCCTTCACCCTGGCGGGGGGCGGTGACACAATCGCTGCCATCCAAAAGTACGACATCTACGATAAAGTTTCCTATATATCCACTGCCGGAGGAGCATTCCTGGAGTTTCTGGAAGGGAAGAAATTACCTGCTGTCGAGATTCTGGAATTACGTGCGAAGTGAGGTCTGAGAAGATTTTCTTCCGGAAATTCCAGAAATGATGCGAAGAACAAAAATTGTAGCAACGTTAGGACCGGCTTCCAGTAATGCTGAAGTTCTGGGGCGAATGCTCGAAGCTGGTGTCGATGTTATCCGTATCAATTTCTCACACGGAACAAAAGATGAGCACATCGCTTCCGTAGAACTGGTTCGTTCGCTCGCCCGCTCGCTTGGCCGTACAGTCGGTGTACTGGCTGATTTACAGGGGCCAAAAATTCGTATCGGTAAGTTTGAACAGGGAAAAATTCGACTCAAAACCGGGGATGAATTCATACTCGATGCAGAATGCCAGCTGGGAAACCAGGAACGGGTCGGACTGGATTATCGGGAACTTCCTAATGATGTCGAAGCAGGCGCCACGCTCTTATTGGATGATGGACGTATCGTTCTGACGGTGGCCAAAGTCAGAGAAAGTGAAATCTTTTGTGAAGTGTTGCAGGGCGGGATTCTTTCCAACAATAAAGGTATTAACCGGAAAGGCGGAGGGTTGAGCGCACCTGCACTCACTGCGAAAGATTTACTGGATATCAAGACTTCCGCAGTCATTCGAGCAGATTATCTCGCAGTATCCTTCCCTCGCTCCGGTGACGATATCAGACGCGCGCGCGCACTGATGCAGGAAGCTCAGGGGCATAGTTTGCTCATGGCAAAAATCGAGCGCTCAGAAGCCATTCTGGCACTGGATGATATTCTGGAAGCGTCTGATGCCATCATGGTGGCCCGTGGAGATCTGGCAGTCGAAGTAGGAGATGCCGCTGTTCCCGCCTTGCAAAAACGCATGATACGATCTGCACGTGAAGCAAATAAGCTGGTAATTACCGCTACGCAAATGATGGAATCCATGATTTCCAACCCTATTCCGACACGCGCAGAAGTATCAGATGTTGCCAATGCCGTACTGGATGGTACCGATGCAGTCATGCTGTCCGCTGAGTCGGCCGCAGGGCAATACCCGGTTGAAGCCGTCGAAGCCATGGCCAGAGTTTGTCTCGAAGCAGAAAAGGAATATACACCCAGTTTGAGAGCACGCCGTTCCCCCGATACACAGTCAATCAGTATTGAAGATGCCATTGCGCGCGCTACCATGTACGCAGCCGGTTCACTCAATATCCAGGCAATTGCAGCATTGACACAAAGTGGTGTAACAGCGTTGTTCATGTCACGCAGAAGTTCGAAAGCACCCATCTTTGCACTCAGCCCGCAAGAAGATACCCTGGGTAAAGTCACCCTTTTCCGAGGCGTTTATCCCATAGAATTCGGACAAGGACTGTGTGATCCCGAAATCATCCTAGGCATGGCTGAAGACGAGTTACTCAAGCGTGGTGCGGTACGCGACGAAGATCTGATAATCATGACGATCGGTGAACCGGTTGGCAAAGCTGGCGGGACGAACACCATGAAGATCATCAAAGTAGGCAGTTCCAAGAAAGCTGCACAAGCAGTAAGAGAAGTGGCGCAACAACCCTTTTCTGATCCGCAGAATCTGTAAAAAGTAAACATATCACTGCCAGGCAGTGCCAGACTGGTGATGAAAGTAATTTATAATCAGCAGGTTTATAATTTTGATTCAGGCGTACCATTCATTATTTTTACTGCCACCTGCTGCTGAATGATTTTATTTCAGGAAATATAAAGCTCTAGTTTCGTCAGGAAATCAATACATTAATTTTATTTAAAGGAGACTTCAATGGCACTCGTATCTTTACGCCAGTTACTGGATCATGCAGCTGAAAATGGGTATGGACTCCCGGCTTTCAACGTCAATAACCTGGAGCAGATCCATGCGATCATGCAGGCCGCTGATGAATGCGACAGCCCGGTGATCATGCAGGGTTCAGCTGGTGCGCGCAAGTACGCTGGAGAAGCATTCCTGCGTCATCTGATTGCTGCTGCGGTCGAAGCCTATCCGCATATTCCCGTGGTAATGCATCAGGACCACGGTGCTTCACCTGCTGTATGCATCAACGCTATTCGCAGCGGCTTTTCCAGTGTAATGATGGATGGATCGCTGGAAGAAGATGGAAAAACTCCTTCATCATACGAATATAACGTCGATGTCACTTCCAAAGTAGTTGCAATGGCACATGCCGTAGGTGTTTCCGTGGAAGGTGAGCTGGGCTGCCTGGGATCGCTGGAATCAGGTCAGGGTGAAGCTGAAGACGGTCATGGTGCCGAAGGGCAGCTGTCACACGATCAGTTACTGACTGACCCCGAGCAGGCAGCCGATTTCGTCAAGCAAACTGGTGTGGATGCATTGGCAATTGCAATCGGGACCTCCCACGGTGCGTATAAATTCACCCGCAAACCCACAGGTGATATCCTCGCTATCCAGCGAGTCAAGGAAATTCATGAGCGTATCCCCAATACCCATCTGGTCATGCATGGATCCAGCTCCGTTCCTCAGGAATGGCTGGAAATCATCCGTGAATATGGCGGAGATATGAAAGAAACCTATGGAGTGCCGGTAGAGGAAATCCAGCAGGGTATCAAATATGGTGTGCGTAAAGTCAATATCGATACGGATATCCGTCTGGCAATGACGGGAGCAATCCGGCGCCATCTGGCGAAAAACAAAAGTGAGTTCGATCCGCGCAAATTTCTGAAAGATGCTACTGCAGCTGCCAAGGATATCTGTAAAGCCCGTTTCGAAGCTTTTGGGTCCGCTGGTCAGGCTGGCAAGATCAAACCCATCTCACTGGAAACCATGGCAAACCGTTATCTGCGTGGTGAACTGAAAGCCATCATCAAGTAATCCAAGAAAATCTTCCCACACCCCCGCAGACTTCCGGAAAAGCAATCAAACCGGACTGCGGGGTATTTTTTGCCTGATTTCATTACAGTTATTCGACAGCGTCCTGTTTTACTGCTGCAAGTTTCTCGAGTAAAACTTCCTGCGCACTGAATCTGTTGTTCTTCCTTGCAGATTTTCGTTTGTAGTGGCCGTCACCATTCATCTCCCATGCCTGTACGTTATCACGGAGATAGGGCTTCAGCCCCTCCAGGATTACCCGCTTCTTCAACCGCGGATCGAGTACCGGAAAACAAATCTCCACCCGACGAAAAAAATTCCGGTACATCCAGTCAGCACTTGCCAGATAGACGTTATGCTGCTTTGCATTGAGAAAATAGAAAATGCGGGTATGTTCCAGAAAGCGCCCGACGATGGAGCGCACACGAATATTCTCTGATAATCCCGGCACACCGGGGCGCAGTGCGCAGGCACCTCGCACAATCAGATCAATTTTTACGCCTGCACCGGAAGCCGCATAAAGTGCCTGAATGACAGACGGCTCCAGTAATGCATTCATTTTAGCGATGATGGCAGCAGGTTCTCCCGCGTTGGCATGCTTTATCTCCTGTTGAATGCTGTTCAGTATCTGCCCATGCAGACTGAATGGTGATTGCCAGAGATGCTTCAGCTTGCTCGCTTTGCCCAACCCGGTCAGTTGCAAAAATACTTCACTGACATCGGTACAAATTTCCTCATGGCAGGTCAGCAAGCCAAAATCCGTGTAAACACGGGCTGTGCCAGGGTGGTAATTACCTGTACCCAGATGGACGTAACGTTTCAACTGCCCCGCCTCACGCCGTACTATCATGGCCATTTTGCAATGCGTCTTGTGACCAAACACACCATAAATGACGTGGGCACCCACCTCTTCCAGCCGTTTCGCCCAGTTGATATTGGCTTCTTCATCGAACCGGGCCAGCAACTCTACCACTACCGTAACTTCCTTGCCCAGCCTGGCCGCTGCCACGAGCGCTTCCATCAGCGTTGAATCCGAACCGGTGCGATAAACAGTCTGCTTGACAGCAATCACATCCGGATCTGCATAAGCCTGCTGAATGAATTCAATGACCGGCTGGAACGACTGGTAGGGATGATGCAGTAATATGTCACCCTTACTGATCAGCTCGAAAATGTTATGTGCTTTCTTTTTCTGAGAAAAAAAAGGCAGACCGGGAATGAAACGTGGAAATTTGAGGTCAGGTCGATCGATCAGATCAAAAACCTGTATCAGCCGCACCAGATTGACTGGCCCGTTCACCTGAAACAGATCTTCGTTCCCAAGAGAAAACTGCCCCAGCAAAAATTCAACCATCTGTTGCGAGCAACTATCTGCCACCTCGAGCCTGACCGCATTCCCCAGATGACGTTGCGACAATTCACCCTGCAATGCAATACGAAGATTCTTTATTTCCTCTTCATCAACGAACAAATCACTGTTACGGGTGACACGAAACTGGTAACAGCCCACCACCCGCATACCCGTAAAAAGTTCACCCACATGAGCATGGATAATGGATGACAGGAATACGAAACTATAGGGGCTGCCACTGATTTCTTTTGGCAGCCGTATGACACGAGGCAAAATACGCGGCGCCTGAACGATTGCAACACCTGAATTACGGCCAAAAGCATCTTTTCCTTCCAATGCAACCGCGAAATTCAGGCTTTTATTCAATATACGCGGGAAAGGATGGAAAGGATCCAAACCGATGGGGGTAAGCATCGGCATCAGCTCGCGAAAGAAGAAATCCCTGATCCATTCGCGCTGGCCATCATTCCAGGAATCGCGCCGCAGGAAACAAATACCCTGTTCCACCAGTGCGGGAAGAATATTGTCATTGAGCAACTGATATTGCCGGGAGACCAGTTCACGCACCTGCTCGGATACCCGTTCGAATGCCTGGCCAGGCGCCATGCCATCCGCACCGGAACCAGGTGCATCCAGCTTGATTTGTTCTTTCAGCCCGGCAACACGAACTTCAAAAAATTCATCGAGGTTACTGCTGACGATACAAATGAAACGCAGGCGTTCCAGCAGAGGTGTTTCCTCATTCTCTGCCTGCGCCAATACCCGGCGATTGAATTCGATCTGACTAAGTTCACGGTTCAGAAACTGTTTGGCAGCGGGCATCTCCGGCTTGGCTACCGGTGCCATCTCTGGTTCATTATTTATCACAAAATCACTGCTCAAAATTGCTGGAATACGGAGAACTGATCACTATCGCCCGATGATCCGGCTTGATTTATTTATCAGGAGGAATATAGCCTGCCGGCTGGTCGGCACCTTCACCAAAGAAATAGGCTTCCATCTGGCTGGCAAGGTACTTGCGTGCCTTGATATCCGCCAGATTCAGCCGCATTTCGTTGACCAGCATAGTCTGGTGTTTGATCCACTGGCTCCAAGCCTCCTTGGAAACATTATCAAAAATCCGTTTTCCCAGCTCTCCCGGATAAGGAGGAAAATCCAGCCCTTCTGCCTCACACCCAAGTCTGATGCATTTCACACTTCTAACCATACTATTAATTTATTTAAGATTTATTACACACCCGTTTTTTATGAAATACGGATACTGTGTCGTGCAGGGTAAAGAGTGTATAACATTTTCCTAAACCGGATTCCTTTTCATTCGGGCGCTGGAAGTTACTCCTGGCTGCCTGCATGGAATCTGTCGGTTTTCAGATATTTTGCGGATCGAGTATTTTCCGGGTAACCGGGTGGCGAGCGGGCATACTGAGGCGGGCTGCCTGTTTCCTGATCCAGATGATGATGCCGGTTACTGGCAACAGCACGATGATCAGTCCGAGTGCACAAATAAAAATACGGTAAGAATCAAGCGCTCAAGTCGACCCGATTTGTCCGGCACACCTCCCGGTTTCCGATCAGAAGTCGAGTTTCACTGCCACCTCATAGCTCCTGGGTGCACCAATCAGGTACATGGGCGCGGAGGTTGCCCATTCGATGTAATCGGTATCGGTCAAATTCATGATCCGGCCGATGATTCTCGCGTTGCGATGCGCCTGCCAGGCAAGTTGTGTATCCAGGCGAACATGAGACTTGACCGGTACTGTATTCGCAGCATTGGCATAACGATCACCCACGTATCGTGTCGCCAGCATCCACTGGAAATCCGGATGAAAGTCCCAGGTCAGCCAGGTATTGGCGACCCATTTCGCAACGTTTTCCGGCCGGTTCCCTTTACGGGAAACACTGACACCACTCACCAGTTCGTTGAAATCGTCGTAACGCGCATCGACAAAAGCCATATTGCCCTGGAAGCTCCATTGCGGAGATAAACGGACACCAAGATTGACCTCCACACCGCGTGAAGATTGTGCACCGATCGGTATGGCATTGATCGGATTATCGGGATCTCTCGTCGATAGATGCTTGCGTTGCAGATAATAGCCGGCAATCGTTGCGGTTCCGCGCTTTCCCCAGAAATCGAATTTCATTCCACCTTCGATTTGTCTACCCGTACTCAGGCCGAAATCGCGGATACTGTTAAGGTTGGTAGTGGTCAGAACACCTGCCGGAGGAGAAGCAGCCGTACTGTATTGGGTATAAAAATTGAAACTGTCCGTGACATCGTAGACAAAACCTGCCCGCCAGGTAACCGGTGTCCAGTTGCGTGAAAAAGCAGCAGGTTCAGTGGCCGTTGCCGGGCTAAAATATCTGGAATCCAGTTGGATACTATCGATCCGGATCCCGCTCACAAGGTTGAAGCCGGGGAACAGCGTCAACCGGTTTTCAGCGTAACCGGCAACCGTAAACAACTTGTTGCGACGATCCTTGATCGGGCCGCTGGCACGAGGGTTATCAAAATAATCGCCAACGGTAAAATTGTAAGGGTCTATCGTATCGACGGCCAACCCACTTTCCGTACTTGGGAAGCGAGTCTGGTCATTGAACGCAATATCAGTTCCCGCCAGCCACCTGGCCGGGAGGCCGAATAAGTTCTGCTGATGGGAAAGTTCCAGGCGGTTACCGATCAGATTTTGTTTATGGTCCACTGCAAAAGAGGCAGAACGGTTGATGAGCGTGTTATCGCCATTCCAGCGATATACCTCCACATTCCTGTACTTGCGGTAGGCGTCATACCAATAAAAAGTATTTCGAACTTGCGTTGCCTCACTCAGGCGGAAATCCACAATATCCCGCACCCAAATGACCTGCTGATCGAAAACAGAATTTTCAGCGTTATAGTTTCTGAAACGGGTTTCCGGATCATATTTTCCTGCTGTAACAGGGTTCAGTATCGGCGTTCCCCAGTACCCTTCACGCGCCTCTATCTGATATTCGACTGCCACCGTGTTGGAAATCCGGCTGGTCAGATCGCTCAACAGAGAAAATGAAAAAACACCGGAATTATGTCGGGTCTTGTCGATGTAACCGTTTGAGCCCTTATAGCCCGCATGTATTTGCAGCCAGTTATTCGTATCACCGATACGGCCGTTGTAACCATAGGCCGCACGTCGATTCAGCCAGGAACCAAGCAGAACGAGTGATTCATGACCCTGCTGATCACGATTGGCAGTCCGGCTGATGTAATTGACCGATCCTCCCACGGCTCCCTGGCCATAGAGAAAGCTCGATGGCCCGCCCAGGACCTCCACGCGTTCGGTAATCCAGTTATCGATCGGGCGAGCGGCCACTGCGTCATACTGCACGGTAATCCCGTTGAATAGCTGGGTGATCTGAGCACCGCAGAAGCCGCGCATACAAACGGTGCCGGCAGCACCAGGCTGATCGGAGACGGTTACCCCGGGAGAACGCTCCAGGATTTGCTGAGTCGTTTGCGCGCCGCGTAACTCAAAGGTAGCGCGATCGATGATATTGATGGAGGCGGGGGTTTCACGCGGCGTCAGTCCAAGACGGCTGCCGGTAGTCGTGGGCGTGTCCAGCAGCAATCGTTCGTTGGGAATGGCAAGGGCTTCACTGCTGACAGTGATTTCCTTCATCGTTACCTTTGGTATATCCCCCGAATATTCCTGGCCGGTTGCATCTGGTTGTGCAATGACATCTTTGCAGACAAACAAGACGACCCCTATCCATATTGCGTATGTTTTGTACATACTCGTTTCCCTGGATAAAAAAGATCGCCGATTTTTACATACACTTACTATCGTGAGAATGTGACAAATTGTCGCACTTTCACATCACTCGCCGGATTGGAAGCTTACTGAACCAGTATCCTCCTGGCATATCTGGCAAGGCTGTTATCTGCAAAGGCAGGCAGGCAAACGACTTGAATCGGGACGAACGAATCAGTGGATTTCACAACGTCAATCCCATGACGTAGTCATCACATTTCTGTCCGCCCATATTGAATTTTCGGTATCCCAGCTTGCAAAAACCCATCCGGGTATAAAAACCGATTGCGGCATCATTACGAACATATACCCCGAGCAGCAAGCGCTCTGCCTTGCGAATACGGGCTTCGGCGATGGCTTCCTGCAGCAGCCTTCTGCCCAGACCATTTCCCTGAAACCTGCTGAAAACATAAATGCGTTTCAACTCCAGATCCCGAAGGGAAATATCTGCCAACGGCAATTCAGCCGGCGATACGACCATGTAGCCGATGGGCGCATTACCTGGACTGATTTCAGCAAGCCAGAGCTTATAACGGCTGTCGGCCAGCCAGCTCCGGTAACATTCGACAGAATGAGCACGGGCACAATGCGCCAGGATGTTGGATCCTGCAAGAACACCTGCGAAGGTTTCAAGAAACGTTGCCTGGCCAATAAGTGCAAGCGCTTCTTCATCACCAGATGAGCAAACCCGCACCCGGATTTCGGAACTCATCATCAGCACTTTTCTATGGAAAATTACTCGGTGCCGTTGGAAAACCGGGGAAGAATACTGCCTGCTTCCCGGTATTCCGGCCGTATCAGGCTGTGACCCCGCAATGCCGGAACAATCTGGTGTTCATCGGTACGGAAGGGCTCCACCGCCGGCCGCAACCCTGCCCGCCAGTCTTCCATGGATTCATCCATCAGAGACGCTCCCTGCCCGAATACCGGTTTAGGCTGTTGCCGTTTCTCGCGCCGCTTATATCTGCGGTATTGCTGCAGCTCCATGCAACTGACAAAAGGAAAACAAGGATATGCCCACTGCACGCCCGGATAGATCAGAATCGGCTGAACAGGAAAATAAGAATGAGGAAAATACTGCAAACTACTACTGATCCGGAACTCCTGGAACTGAGATTGTAATATCTGTCTGTTGCCAAGAGGGGCCTGACCAATTTCCGATTCACCAAAGCATGAACTGGAAAGAATCATCCCCGGAAACAATACTGACATCAGCTTGTATCTAAATTCCGGTGATCGCCAGATGCAAAACCGTCCATTCATGACATATCCTCCTCGGTACTCGATCCAGGCCCTCATTCATACCAACCGGAACTGAAATATTACCTGCCAGTATACGATTTCCCGGCCGAATATCTGTTCCGTATTGTTCTGCAGTCAGATTAACCGGACCCACCAGACAGGGATGAAATATGCGGAATTACAGCAAAGACGGCTCGTGCTCTGGATCTGCGTTATTTGAATAATGCTGCTAAAGATCAGGAAGTTACATTTGAGAAATGATCGGCTCAAGGATCGCTACAGATCAAATTTTCCAAACTTGAACGGCAGAATTTTTCCGAACACGTTGAATGCTGCAGCTTCTTTCTGACTGTACGTTTCTATACCAAAATTATGACTGTTATCGCTCCTGATCTCTATCGAGCCATCCAGTCTGAGCCTGATACGTTTTATCCGTAACATATCACCCTGCCGAATTGCATAAATTGCATCATCCACGAATCGATTGCAGGCAGTGTCTACCAGCACCTGATCACCATGCTGCAAAGTGGGCTTCATTCCATCTCCCTGTACATCGATGATTTTGATATGCTCCGGATTTAATCCGGCATATCGCCTCCAATCAGCCGGATTGACAGCGATACTGAGGATCATTTGATCATCAGGAATCATCTCGGTAACCTCACCTGGCGTATCACATAACTCTGTGTGAGCTACATAAACAACCTCTGAATTTTCCAGATCAGTATGGTTTCCAACTATGGATTGCCCATATTTCCCGTTTCTGCTCATCGGCTGCCTTGCCTGATACATTCCGGGTTGAGTTGCGTTCTCAGGTGAACTTCCTGCCTCAGCGAAGAAATCCGGATTCCTGCTCAGAAACTGGTGAATTTCAGACAGGATATTCTCGGGTGGAAGAAATTCTGTTTTCTTGCCACGCGGCCCACCTTTACCAGCAACTTCTCTGGATAACCATTTTTCACGTTTTGCCCGTTCCCTGCACTGACGTGGTGAAACCGGAATTCGTGTGACGAGATGCGGTGACAACTTTGCCAGCTCATCAGCCGAAAACCACACTCTAATGTTCGGATTCATGAAAGACGAACGAGAATGATAAACTCAGGAATCCTCAGAACATATATAATTTTTATTGTTTATAATCATGCCTATACATATGAAACTCAAAGAATGATGAAATTTCTCCTGGAATCCCTTGACAAGTAAGGATAAATATCCGAGCGTTGCGACGTACAGAGAGTGTGAAGTTATCAAATAGGTAAAAGAATTAAATTTAGTCTCAAAGAGACGATTTACTGTCGTCACAACTCTGGTGCGCGGTAACAGTCAAGTTCTGCCGCCATGGTTTTTATGTGCACGTAATTAATTCTGTCCAAGTCGATAGCACAATCGGTTACTGATTTGGCAAGTGACCGATATCCTTTCAAGAGACAAAAATATCTACATACATCTATTCATAGCGCAATGCCCGGTTGCAATATTTCCGGTTTCCCGGACTTACAGCAACAATGGACACTCTGCTCGTGTAATAGCGCAAGAGAGAACACAGTCCAGCTTACTAAGCTGACTGGTTCAATTTAAAAAATGACCTTATTTATTCACCTCATCCAAAAATTGCTCTGATACACCACATTATCAATGTCCGTAACCAGACTATAAATTGCGCTATCGGCACATACACCCTCTGTTGCCGGATCGGATTCATACAATAATAACCATAAAGCTGCAGCTTCCACAAATACTCAAGTTCAGCTTTTACTTTTCAAAAACAAGTGTGAAGGTGGGAGGTCTTCCATGTTTCCCGGTAATTACACCTCTGGCCACTAAAAAGTGGCCATGGTCGTACAAATCCACAGTTTCGGTCCACTGGCAGTAGAAGTAGCAGGGGAATCGGTCATACAGCCTGGCCGAAACCAGAAAAAAATACTGGAATTACTGGCGACGATCATCGCACTGGGTGGCCGCAATGTTAATGGTAACCTGCTCAAAGAGATTTTATGGCCCGATGCGGAAGGTGATCTGGCTGACCTTTCCCTGGGAACTTCACTACACCGGCTGCGCAAGCTCATTGGCAAGGAAGCTGTACTATTGAATACTGGTATGGTTTCATTGAATGACGGCTGTTGCTGGCTGGATTTATGGATATTCGAAACAATTTCCTGCAAACTTGAGAATGTACTGAAATGCAGCGATCAGCAGCCTCTGGCGACAGAACTGGTTGATCAGCTGATGACGCTTTATCGCGGTACCTTTCTGAAAAATTACGACTCCGGCTGGATCCTGCTAAAACAGGAACAGTTACTCGACAGGCTGATCCGCCTGCTCAATCTTTCAGCAGATTGTTATGAACAGCATGGTGAAAATGAACGTACCAGCCAGTTACTGAGCAAAATACTGGAACTGAGGCCATTGTCGGAAGCCAATTACCGGCGCCTGATGCAGCATTACATCAAACTTGGCTGGACAGACCAGGCGCTGCATATTTATCGTCAGTGTCAACGGATCCTGTCCGGGGGATTCAATATCCCGCTTTCCAGTGAAATCCATCGGCTTGCCAAACAATTGCAGACAGGGACATAACAGAGTGTTCCTTTACCCGAAAATTACGGGAACCAGTTCCGGCCATAAAAAATATCAATCTCCTGGAATGACCAACTTCTTTCATCTCGCAGCCATATTTGTGCAATTCTGAACCCCACCAATAAACTCGACTGTAATCATGCAATACCACGAGCCTGTCTGGATTCCCGCGCACCTGACAACCGGAGAACCCGATTCCTTCGCAGCATTCACACTGGAAGAACGACTGCCAGCCATTCTGGATAATCTGGCAAACCACGCTGACGCCCGTACAGATCAGGCTCTGCAACAACTGGCAGTAGAAATACGGGAAGGAGAAATCACACCGCTCCCTCCGGTAATTCTTGGCCTGTTTGATCAGGTGATCAAACCGTATACCGGGCGACGCTGGACAGACATGCCATTTCTGACAGTCGAACTTTATTTTTACGCCCGGATCCTGTTGGCCTTCGGCCATACAGCCACTACACTGGTGGATCCTTTTCACCCGATCAAAAACACTGTCAGCCTGCAGGCCATCGAATCCCTCACCACCATGACCGGTTACTGTGATTCCGATTGCGATATTACCGGACTGCTTCGCTGGTCGATGACCGGGAATACCGCCGATCTCAGTCAGCAGGTTGTCACTGATGCCGGTCAGATTTCATTGCTCGTAGACGAAAGTTATGTAGCAGGCGGATTGTTTGATTCCGGCTTGAACCGGATTGATTTCGTGTTTGACAACGCCGGAATGGACGTATTGACAGATCTGCTGCTGATTCTCCGCATCAGCAGGCATTGTTCACGCATCGTTGCCCATGTCAGGCCCTGGCCGATGTTTGTTTCGGATGTAACCATGACTGACATGAAATACCTGATCAGAAAACTGGTGACTTCATCCATTCCGGCAGCAAAAAAACTGGGAGAAGATATCACGCAGCTGTTACACCAGAATCGGTTGATCTTCCGCAGCAGCTCTGCTCTGGGCCTGCCTGTCTGCTTCTGTGAAGAGGAAGCGCTTACTCGTGAGACTTTTGAAAATACAGAGCTGGTCATCTTCAAGGGTGACCTGAATTACCGCTATTTCGTCGGCGACCGCCGCTGGCCACATACCATGGAAAAGCGCTACTTCTTCGAACGATTCAGCCAGCCGGCCATATGCCTGCGAACACTGAAATCAGAAGTGCTGGTCGGCCTCCCGGCTGACATCGCCACCAGAACCCTGCATCTGCAACCCGACTGGCTTACCAGTGGCCGCTACGGAATCATTCAGGTCTTCGCCCACTAACAACCATGACCCGGTATTCTGAATCACCAGCCAATAAGACTGGTGATTACCCCAGTTTCCGCTGTACTCACAACCCCTCATAACTTGCAGGGATCTCGCATTTCAAAGTGGTACCATCAGCCGGACTCACCCTGAAATGCCCCCATACGCCACTTGCAAACATATGCATCGGGCCATCGCGGTAGATATAACATCCTTCTTTTGCAGATCCGGATAAAGTAGCCGTCATCGCCTTGCCAGCAGATATCAAAGCAGAATGTGGTGAACCAAATCCGGGCATCATATCTGCATAATCAGCACCAAAACTTACGAACGCACGTTGACGGGCACGACCATATGGCTGCGATACACGGAAACGTACTTCTTCCCCCGCTTTTGCCTGAAAAACCGGGGTTGGAATATCCGCCCAGGAACTTAGTAAAAAGTTTTTTGGGAATTGAACCTGGTTTAAATCCGCCCCTGCACCAATATCGTTGAAGACACGGCGACCGTTACTGTCCATTCCTTGCCGTAACCTTGCCCAGAAAGGTGCTGCACGATAGTTGATCCCCTTCTCGCCATGATCATATGAATCATCACAAATCGGGCAATCCCCAACTGGCTCGGTTTTCCTGCTCCATGGTGATGGCCAGTGCCAATTAAGGCCATCCTGGTAAGCCAGGACAAATTCACGAAACATCTTTTTCTTGCGCTGTTCATCTTCATACTTAATCAGTGCTTCCGAACCCAGCTTCCATTGATCTTCCTCTGGAATCTCTTTTTCAGTTACCGGATCAAGATAAACAGCACCTTCAGGTTCTATCACCAGCGTGCCAATCAGGCCATGTGCCCCATGGTTGATTACATCACCAAAGGCCTTGATCGGAAGAGTGCCGAAAACGTAGGGCAACTTGTTAAGTTTGAATTTGCACTCTCCTCCCGCACAAGCCGGGCCATCTTTGGTTTTAGCCTCTGACTCCAGCTCCAGTTTTCCCGCGTAAAATGTATAAATCCGCTTCTGTCCGTTGTTCAGAGGCTCTGCACTGCGGTTCATACCAATACCCAGGTTACGAAAATAGACGGGGTCTCTGGTTGCCAGTAACGGGATCGATAACGATAATTTTGTCGATGGTTTGACATCTCCAGCAGCTGAACCGGTCGGCTGATCAACATTCAGCGGAACAATTCTCGGCATCAAGGCATCGCCAGCAGTGTCGGGCAGCTCCGTTTCACCTTCAGCCAACAGCAGATTATATAATTCCAGTGCTATACAATCGTTGGCGTTGGCACGTAAAACCAAGGGTTCCAATACTCCGGCATCCGCCTTTTGCTGATATATATTTTTAACATCCTGCAGTCTTATATTTGCCTCCCCCGGCGGCATAGTCAGCAGAATCAAGGCATCTGGATCAAAAAGCTTATTCTCCTTGTCGTAAAACATTTTGTTCTCTTTAGAAGAAACAAGCAGATCGACTCTCGTGGCAACCACTTTGAAGTTCTTCAATCTTGAACCACCAGGGCACCCAAGCGGTAATTCTCTACCCGTTTCAGGATCAGGCGCCGAATCTTCACCAAATATTTCCTTCTCATTGGTTATGACAATTTGGCCGTCTCCATGCCCTGGCAGTGGCTTCAATCTGTTTCCCACCAGCTTCTTGCATGATACCGGTACGCCTTCTACATCCCTTCCAAACAGATTCCTGCGTGCAAACCATTTATCAACTGCCGCAGCAAGATTCTCATCGGGTTGGCATCCTGCTGGATCCGGTGCAGATACCCCGTTATGTATTCTCAACAGACCCCAGGCTCCATTCCATAACGCATCTGCCGTACCAAGATGGTAGAGGTAATCATTCACGCTTGCGCCATTCGAAACATTCTGGAAAGGTGGCATCCGCATCTCAAAATGCTCTGAGATACCGATTTCCTGGGCAGAAACCAGTGCTGACGGGTTATCCTGTTTTTTTTGTACTTCTTCTGAGAACTGATGACTGGTTGAATAATCAATTATGCGTGGCCAGTACAACCCCTCAATTGCAAAGGTATGCTGTACCTCCTGGGCTCCCTGAACCATGCGGATTTGTATGTTCTCACCTTCATAAGCTTCCAGAATCGGTGTACAAGGGTCACCATGTTCACGCGAAGCAAAAACATAGGCCATATCACCGTTATTTCCTTCCTGCTGTTGAGAAACACTCATCCGTTTTTTGAAATACCCTTTGGAATCACGTTCCTGTGCATGCTCACCACAGTGGGTTTCCTCTGGAGTTTGCAGTTTTTTCTCCATTTTTCCGATACGCAATGGAATCGGTTCATGCTTATAGTTCACCAGATAAGGATTATGGTGATCCTTGGAGATTGCTTCCGGTTTAAAGGGCGGATCAACCGGTTTACCATGTTGCTTCCACCAGTGTTCAGCATGTCGCTTCAGATCCCGGAATAAGGCTCCTGTTGCGGAATTACGCACATTGGATTGGGTTTCACGGAGTAACCGGGCCATACCATCTGTGGAATGATCCCGCCAGGGCTGATATAAGGCAGGCTCATATAGCAAAGCAAAATCGGCCACGGCAAGTGCATATTCCCGGTGATTCTCATGCGTCAACCAGTCGACTGCTTCAATTATGGTCGCTTTTGAACCTACACCCTCTTCAAGAGCTTCTCCATTCGGTTTCAACCATGTCGAACCTGCCGGCTCTACGAGTAAAGCAGAATAAAAACCATGCTGCTGTATGGAAGAAGGTGCAAAATGGTCATGAGTAAACACCGTCCGTAAAGTACGGTCTATGCATTCCTTGTCAGCATGAGCCGGACAGGTTCTGTCTGGCGTAGCAGCACCATGCATGGCATGGGAGGTGTGGCCCTCATTTTTGCTGTTGACTGCCAGCAAAGGATCAGCAAACCAGCGTTGAACGGTTGTCTGATACCGATCAATCTGTTTGCCGTCCAAATCCTTACCAATTGCCAGTCGCTTACGTTCCCCGGCAGAGGTTACTGCCAGCCCGCTGGCTGCATGGATCCTTTCTTCGACTGCACCATGAGAGAAGGTGCCATCTTCATAATTAAACCCATTCCCTGAACCATCTGAAGAAGTAACATCAAATTTCACCAGATGAATATGCTGGCCGATGGTATCGGTTGGGGTAGCCACTTGAAAGTCATCCAGCTCAAGCTCTTTTTCTGTTCTGTTTTGATGCTTGAATTCGATGCACTCACCGGATGACGCGCGGAAAAAGAAAGGTTCCATATCATGCCGGCGCTGTCCTTCGATCTGTTCTGCATCCTTTGTCAACATATTGATGCGCGCCTGAGGATCATGCCAGCCTGCCCGGTTTACCACCAGATCGAGACCGATTGCAGATACCTCGTATTGCCGGTTTCCCTTGAATGCAGGATCGTGGCAAGGGTCTGCATACGGGGCACCTGGTGCAGATGGTGCACCATTCACATAAAAACGTGCACGCCGGCCTTCCGGTGTCAAAGACGGGTACCCGGATTTATCTGGATCATGATTAACATACGAACCATCCGCCAATCGGATTCTGGCAGCCTTCCCGGCATGAAAATCCATCGCCTGACGCTCGATCGATTCACCATCATGATCGAGCAAAACAATATCCGCCCGGGTCAGCTCCAGACGAAAATCACCCAGTGCAAGTGATTGTCGCAATACCATTGCTGCACGTTCATCAGCATCGGCTGGTAACTGATTCAATAAATCGTCAGACATAAAAACAGGCTTGCGTTCGCCATTTCTGATTACGTGCCGCGGCAAACCACCGTGCATCAGCAAACCATTCTCATCCCTGGCAAAATCCAGCGGTGGTTGCGGTGCTCTATGCCCTGGCTCTCCTGGAATATAGAAGGGATAACCCGGCATAGCGTACTGCTCCGACTGACCGACACGCGGATCCTGTGCATAAGTAGGAAGTGGCGGCAGCCCCTGATCAGGCAGTGGCAAGATGGCTGGCACCGGCGTACCAGCACCTGCAGCACCCGTTACCGGATCGGTTCCTGGCCGCTTTCCGCCAATTTTTGTCTTTTCTATGGATAGAGCCACCCGGGGCTGGCCGTAGAAATGGGCTTCAGGCTGTCCGTCGGGTAATGTACGGGTGCCGTCTTCGATTACGTCATGCACGCGCCACAGTCCCCACATACCCTGTGCAAAATGTGGATAAAGATGGCAATGAAAGATGGAATCACCGACTGTACGGTTACGGTTTCCGCTACCCAAGGTTTGATGTACGTTCTCGCCCTTACCGGCCCACTCTGACAAACCACCATCATAAATGCTATAGGAAAACCCCTGATGCGGTGCGATGGTCTGTGAATCGAGATAGGTGCCGGAATTTTTATCAGTCGAAGACAACCATTGATGCGCATGCAGATGAAAAACATGGGTTTCCTTCGGGCCTGCATGCAAGTTCCTGAATTTGACACGATCATTGAGATAGGAATGCGCTACGTTGGAAGGATCATCTTCAAAATGCTCCAGTAGCGCCGGATCTCCATTCGCCCACGATTGCAGGAAAAATTCCTCATAAAAACATTCTGCACACCCGGCAGCGGGCCCGATCCCTTTCCGGTTTGCCAATAAAATGGATCCCATTCCGCTGGCACCATAATTGATACCAAAACCATCTCCTACACCACTCAGCTGACGGCTTACAGCCAGTTCCTGAAAATTATTGGCATAAAACGTTTTGAGTTCATCATGAAAGACAACGGTAAATTCACGGAATGCGGGTGCATCAGGATTTTCCGGTTTATCTTCCCGAACAACCGCATTCAGGTCACCATAAATCAATTCATAACGCATACTGCCGGATTGATCTCTGCCAGCAGGCTTGAGCATATTCAGATACGGTGTGCCTTCTGAATCTGACGCGTCGTATTGCAAACTGCCTTTGCGCACGATGTCATCCTCTTTAAGGCGCGGCCATACCTTATCAAGAACAGAAGCAGTTACCTGGCTCCGGTACCATTTGCTGTTTTCGGGTTCGACGATGACCACACCGAAAAGCCCGTGCGTCAAACTGCCACCATCCCCTTCACCACCCGCCGGGGCCCCATGACTGGAAAACAAATGTGTCCCTTCATTTTCAAGTTTCCATCGGCAGGTAACCGATTCACCGGGATCGATCGATTGCAGTCCGTTACACCTCGGGTCAGTACCCGACAAACTGACCAGCCCGGGAATAACGAGATTGGCCGATCTTGTTTTTGGCCAATCAGCAGGGGGCAGATGCTGTGTCTCTCCGATATCTGTTCGCAGCTCTGCTTCATGTTCCGGAGGATCAATCGGGTCAATTCTTCCTTTTGCATCGACAAGATGCGCATAAGGCGAGTGTTTATCGATCAAGGTACATCGGCTGATATCCGGCTGCACTTTCATCAGTTTGTTGGTAAAAGTAATCTCCAGTACATCACCGGCGTTACCGCGCAACACCAAAGGCCGAGGTCTTTTACCTTCAAGCAGACGTACTTCTGAGGGACATGACAACCCTGGCAGCCACTCTTCACCTTGTTTAACGACCGTTATATCGCGCTTCAGGGCATAAACCATACCGTATGGATTCACCGATCCAAACCGGTTGTAATAAATCGGCTGGTCGATTGCCACAACATCAGCATGAACGATCCGCTTTCCTGATGGACCGAACGCACTGTTGTGATCTGTCACTTTACAAGCAGATATAAAAATACCCGCCAGGCATATCAGTGCAGTGCTGAAATTAAAATTTTTCATCATTGCCCTCCACTCGGTTAGCGAATATCAATGGCGTCAATCAACAGACAGCCAGGTCTGGTAAAACGAGTATTGTCAGGTATCGAATTCTGATCGGCTAGGTTATGTCCTGTTGCCACAACCCATCGTAGCGTCCCATGAAAATCGGCATTCTTATCAATTTCAACAAAGCATTCAGTCCAGTCGGTTTGATTGATATTACCCCTGTTCTCCTGTAGCTCCTTAACGCTGCAAATCCAGTAAGGAGGCAGTGGAGGGACACTTGTATCATCGTTTGGGAAACATAAAAGCACGGAAAATGAATCGGCGGGCAATGAAGAAAAACGTAAAAATGCATAACGAAACCATAACCGCTTATTCTTGGGGATCGTTACATTTGTACATTCCAGCCATGCACATTTGCCACCGCAGGTCAAAGTGCCATCTGCATGAAGTCGGGGCAACCAGGTATTTCCTGTCTCCAGACTTATTGAAGTGTTGCTTGCGTCAGCCGTTCTAAGGCCATTTGAATCGACAGCTCCGGGATCATCGATGCGAACAAACTTTCCACCTCCGGGAGATATAAATTTTTTCCCCTTCACCCCCTTATACTGCTGCTCTATTTTGACAAGCTTGGTCGACGAAACATTGAATCCAGTCAGACCCGTATTAGAAAAATCCGAAGGAATGCCCATACGCCCTCCTTTTGCGATAACTGAAAAAAGATATCTGCCATTACATTTTATTCATATGTACTATTTTTTAGTAAATATCTATAAATAAAATGTGATGAAAATCACAAGCCTGCAAATATAAAAAGGAGAGTGAAGAAGTCGTGTATTTCCCATATTCAACACTTACAGGAAAACTTGGGGAACCTCTGAAAAACGTCAGCGAGGCAGTCAGTACTGCGCGCATACGTATCAAAAGATATTACGGTAATGTGATATGGAAACGTCGATAGACTGCAAGGAAGGCTGTTGGGAAAACAGGCACAGTTCAGTTGTGCGAGATGAGGCGTTTACATGTGCCTGCAAACACTGAAATCAGAAGTGCTGGTCGGCCTCCCGCCTGAGATTGCGGCCGGAACTCTCCACCTCCACCCCGGCTGGCTTACCAGTGGCCACTACGGAATCATTCAGGTGTTTACTGGCTGAAGGAACCACTATCATCAGGACAAGCAGCCATGAAAAAAACATCAGCGCTGCTGTAATACCTCGCTTGAACTCCCATACACCTGACTTCCTGAAATCATCACCAGACAGTTGTTTGAAAGAAGGCTCACTGAAATCTGATTCAGGCACCCGTTTATCTTCAGCCCCGGCTTCGATCAGAAAATCTGCAGATTTACCTTTCAGAACGAGCTTTATTGCTTCATTCTGCATACGCTGGTAGCGGTTACGCTCCGTGACGAGACTGTTGTAATTCTTCTTGCAGAATTTATAGAGGTATAAATACCAAAGCCACACATAAATGCCCCCCATCAGGGACAGTATGACAACGGGGCCAAGGATGCCTCCCATGGCGACAGCCGCCTGCTTCATTTTGTCTGCATTGGCCAGGCTCACCATTGCGACACCCGCAACGAATGTCCAGAGGCTGAACGTAATTCTCCACTCAACCGTTTGCAGAATTTCCACACGCTTGAGATGGAGTTCCGCGATCTTCAGAAAAAAATCTTCCCGGTCCATATCATGCTCAAAAAGTAAACTGTCGCCAGTTTACCGGATATGCCGGGAATTTACTGAAACCGGGCGATTGACAGAAATCAAATAAGATTGAACAGCGACAATCCTGATACGCGGGTAAAGGTTTTCTGCGCCGCTTCGAGCAGTGCCTGCTGGCGTGTCATGTCGGATATGGCCTGTGCAAAATCCAGATCCTGCAGACGTGAGAGCGACTGCTGGTACTGAATCGCCGTGTCCTCACCGATCTGCTGCAGCGCATCGACTTCCTGCAGCCGTGATCCGACCGCTGCCCGTTTAGCCAGCACATTATCCAGCGCAATATCGAGATCCTGCAAAGCGGTACTCACTGCACCACCCAGAGCAGCACCACCGGGGGTTTCCAGTTCATCAATAAAATCCTCGATAGTCTGAAATAGACTCAAGCCCCCTGGCTCAAAAATGGCATCACCCGTTTCACTGACCGGCAGCTGTCGTGAACTGGAAACCTGTATCAGCCGCTGCTCCTGATCCCCCTTGTATTCCACGCCATTAGCCGTTTGTTCGAACGGTCTGGTGTTTCCCTTAAAACCGGAGAACAGATAATTCCCCTGCTCATCCTTGGTATTTGCCAGTCCCAATAATTCATCGAAATGACCACGCAGCTCAACAGCCATCATCTTCCGTTCACTGTCGGAAAATGCCGAGTTACCGACAGCCACCGCCATGGTGCGTACACTCTGGATCAGATTGGAAACGCTGCCGAGCGTGCTGTCAACCTGCTGGAGACTGTCGGCCGCCCGGTAGCGATTGTCAGCATATTGCGTGTTCAATGAAAGCGACTGCGCCAGTTCATGGGCACGCGCCGCGCCGATCGGATCATCCGAAGGCGTCATGATGCGTTTTCCGGTAGAAAGGTGCTGCTGCAGTCTGAATAGCGAATCCTGTTGCTGCAGCATGGATCGGGTGCCCTGGTCGTACAATGTGCTGGTGCTTACGCGCATGATAAATTCCTTTTTCTGTCAAAAAAGATCAGATTCTGAGCAGTGAATCGAACAGTGAATTACCAATTTCGATCACTTTGCTGGATGCCTGGAACATTTGCTGGTAACGCAACAGATTGGCAGCCTCCTCCTCCAGATTGACACCGGACAATGACTGTAATGCCTGATCTGTCTGATTGAGCATACTTTCCTGCGCCTTGCTGGTCACTTCCAGCTCACGCGTTTTGTTACCTACCTGACTGACCAGCCTGGCATAAGCAGACTGATAGGATGCCGTTCCACCCTGCAGGGTATTTTCCGTCTGCAGCCCAGCCAGCTTCAATGCGTTGATGTTATTCGTCACACCACCATCATTATTGTCTGCCGCGGCAATCTTAGCAGGATCACTGATTGCCACCCTGATGTTTCGGGCAGCTTGGGACGGGTCAGATGGATCCGTTCCCTCAAAAAAATTTGACCCCGCCACACTTTGCAGATCAAATCCTACTTGATGCTGGGTATTGAACGTATCGGCAATTCCCCATGCAAGCTGGTCAAAACTGTTTTGCACGGAATCCAGTGTTTCACTGCGGAACGCCAGCAGCCCACCCAGGCTGCCTCCCTGCAACTGGTGTTCTGGCAGTACTATTTCTCCACCCTGCTGATCCATCGCCACCACCAGACGCTGTGGATCACTCGATGAAGGCACCGCCTTGAGTGTCATGGCGCTTGAACCCACCACCAGTGACTGACCATTGCCGATGAATACGTTGTAATGGCCATTATTCTGACGCACGACATCGACATTGATGATCCGGCTAAGATCGCGCACCAGTGCATCGCGCTGATCAAGCAGATCATTGGCCGGTTGCCCGTTGGCGGAGCTTTCCACTGCCTGGATATTCATATTCAACCCGGCAATCTGTTGTGCGAGTGAATTGATTTCAGTCACGCTGCCGGTAATCTGGCTGTTCACCCCTTCACGCATTTCCGATAGCCGCTGATCCATCTGCTGAAACCGGGCTGTCAGTGCTTCAGCATTGCTCAACATCGCCTGACGGGAAGAAATGGAAGCAGGATTGGAAGCTACGTCCTGCACCGCATTGAAAAAATTATGCAGCGCCGGCGTCAGCCCGGAAGTCGTATCGGCCAGCAGGTTGTCGATCTGTTTGATCTCGTTGTAATGGCTGTCAAGCTGGCTGCTCTGGCTCTGCGCCTGCAACGACTGACTGACCAGATGCTGGTTGTAAATACGCTGCACCGTAGTAATCTGCACTCCCCGGCCAATGAATCCATCACTGTTAGCCAACGGAGTACTGGCGCTCTGGATAGCCTGCTGGCGGTTATAGCCTGGTGTTGTTGCATTGCTGATATTGTGGCTGGTCGTCAGCAACGCAACTTGAGCCGCCCGCAATCCGGAAACACCTACATTCATAATACCGTTTGCCATTTTTATCCTCGATTTTCGTGAATCATTTCTATCTGTTTACGGCAGAATTCCGACGGAATTGAGATAATTGTCATCACTATCCAGGCCATTTCCCCTTAATCCATCGTCATTACAGCACCGCGGAATACCGCATACCGACACAGCTTGCAGGAAATGTTTTTCCTCCCCCACTCCAGTTCCGCTATATGCTCAACGCATCACTGTTGATGATCTTCAAGAGTTTCTCCGCGTAGGATGGATCAGTTGCATAACCAGCCTGCTGCAATCCCCAGGCAAACGCGGTAGCACTACGGCTTTTCAGCACGGCTGCGTAACGGGGATTGTTCTGCAGTAATTTTGCATAATCACGAAAAGCATCTTCATACGAATCGTAAGTCCTGAATTTTTCCCTGAGCTTTTGTGGTTTACCATCCACGTACTCAGTAGTTACCGTTTCTACCACTCCCCCACGCCAATTTCCGCTTGCCTTGATACCAAACAGATTGAAACTTGGCTGATTATCCGCGCGGCGAATCTGATGTCTGCCCCAGCCGGTTTCCAGTGCGGCCTGCGCAATCATGAAATGCTCAGGAATCCCGGTCTCACGCGCCACCTTGCGTGCATGCGGCAACACATCCCGGACAAATTCTCTGGGATGAGCGGCGACTGACTCAGCAGAACCGATCCCTCCTGAGCTGGAAGCAATTCCCACTCTGCCTGCCGGCATTGTCGGTGAAACAGTAGAAAAGCTGGGTTTGACGGAAGACCGGTTGAGATTCGACCAGAGCTGAGAAGGCAAATCCTTTGTTTGCCCCGGCGCCAGTGAAACCAGCGGCTCCCCGCTCTTTCCGGTAATGGTCGTCAATAATGATTCCGCCTGATCGATAGCATTGCCCGGCGATTGTTCCTCACCCATCGTTTTCGACAGTTGCTGCACGAGCACATCAGCCAGACCGATGCCCTTCTCGGAAAGATTCTGTACCAGTTGCTGGTCGAGCATCTGCGTATAGAAACGCGACTGATCACTATCAAACAATCCGCCTTTGGGAGTTGCCTCGCGCATGCTCTTGACCATCATGTTGAGAAACAGCGCCTCAAACTGTTTCGCTGTTTGTTTCAACGCTTCCTGCGGGTCGTGCCTGGCTCGGGTACGTAATTGATCGACTGCCTGTGCATCGATGGCCAGTTGACCGGAAAGATCGGCTGAATTGATCATATAACTGTCACCATCAGAGGATTATCAAAGACACCTCTAAAAATCCGGTTATGCAGGATGAAGCGCAAGGCGCACGGAGCGCAACAACGAGGCATATCAAATAGATAGGCGAGGCAGCGAGCACCACGCAACGCCGCGATTCGCCTGAAAAACCAATTCTTAGAAGTGTCCATCAGATGATTTCCAGTTCCGCCCGTAAAGATCCGGATGCCTTGAGTGCCTGCAGAATTGCCAGCAGATCCTGCGGTGTGGCGCCAATGGCATTGAGCGCTTTCACCACATCGGCCAGACTGGCCGATCCCGGCAGCAGCATCAGATTTCCTTCTTCCGAACGCACCTCTATCTGCGACTGCGGCACCACAACCGTTTCTCCACGTTGTGCAAACGGCCCCGGCTGGCTGACGATCGGCTGGGTATTGATGATCACTGAAAGATTGCCGTGTGCCACTGCGCTGGATTCAAGGGTCACCATCTGATTCATGACAACCGAACCCGTGCGGGCATTAATGATGACCTTGGCTATACCCTGCGCCGGGATGACATCAAGATCTTCGATCTGTGAAATAAACGTAACGCGCTGATTGTTGTTCAAGGGTGCCCGCAGCTGAATGACGCGCCCATCCAGCGCCGTAGCGGTACCATACGAAAAGCGGCTGTTGATTGTATCGACGATACGCCGTGCGGTCGTGAAATCAGTGTCGCGCAGCTCCAGGTTGATGTACTCCCCCTGGCCCAGCACAGTCGGTACGGCACGTTCCACAATGGCACCGGCACTGATCCGCCCTGCTCCCAGATGATTGATCTGCACACTGCTGCCCGCTGAACTGGCGCCTGCTCCGCCAATCACCAGGCTGCCCTGAGCCACGGCATAAACCTGATTATCGATCCCTTTCAGGGGCGTCATCAGCAAGGTTCCGCCACGCAGACTCTTGGCATTTCCCATGGATGAAACGGTCACGTCGATCTGCTGTCCTGGTTTGGCAAAAGCCGGCAGCGTTGCCGTTACCATCACCGATGCCACGTTACGCAACTGCAGGTTGGTACCAGGCGGCAAGTTCACGCCCAGTTGCCCCAGCATGCTGAGAATACTCTGTACGGTAAACGGCGTTTGCTGGGTCTGGTCACCCGTGCCATCCAGGCCCACCACCAGACCGTAACCGATCAACTGATTGGCACGTACCCCCTGGATATTGGCCAGATCCTTGATACGTTCAGCAGAAACCGGATGAGAAACGATCAGGCAGACCGATAACCCGAAACTCAGGATCCATTTGGATAATGTCATGATGATATGTTCCCGTTATGCTCAGAAGGGTGAAATCGACAAAAAGAAGCGTGACAGCCAGCCCATGGTTTGCACTTCATCCAGATAACCGTTGCCCCGGTATTCGATACGCGCATCGGCCACCTGTATCGATGACACGGTGTTATTGATGATGTTGATCGGGTTGATCACGCCGGAAAGCCGGATGAATTCATGCCCCTGATTGATGCCGATCTGCTTTTCTCCACTGACCAGCAGATTGCCGTTAGGCAGAATGTCCAACACCGTAACGGCGATCGTGCCGGTAAAGTTGTTATTACTGGAGCTCTCCCCCTTGCCATCAAACTTGTTGCTCGAGGTGGCTTCCAGATCGAGATCCTGAAAAATCGACTTGAACGGCAAGCCAAGAAATGACGGTACCGAAAGCCCGATCTCACCTGCACGCTGAGCATTGCTGCCGGTTTTCTTGCTTGCATTGGTTTTCTCGTTGAGCGCAACGATGATGGTATCGCCGATACTGCGGGCGCGCCGATCCTCGAACAGAGGGATATAACGTCCTCTTCCCTGGTAGTCGAACACTGCCTGATAAATCCCTCCGCTGGTCTGGCTCGGAGGAATGACCGGCAGATCGGGCGGCCGCACCGACATTGGCTGCTGTACTTTCGGAGTGGGCGTTATCGCACAACCCGAAACCACACAGATCATGACGATAAGCACGGGTAACACCAGATGACCACGATTTCTCATAAACGATTCCATGACACCTGAACACTGTCCATCCACAAACTCAGGCGCTGCACGATCCGGTGAAAACACCGAAAAGCCTGAGTCTCCCATTGATATATCCGATCGATAAAATCTGACATCAGATGGATCAAAGCTGAGTCAACCGGGCCAGCATCTGATCGGAAGTCGAGATCGATCTGGAGTTGATTTCATACGCACGCTGCGTCTGGATCATCTCGACCAGTTCTTCCACCACGTTCACGTTGGAAGTTTCCACGAAGCCCTGATTCAAAAGCCCGATGCCATTGGTACCCGGAATACCGGGATTGGGCACGCCACTGCTCATGGTTTCAAGATAGAGATTCTCGCCGAAGCGCTGCAACCCGGCCGGGTTGATGAAGGTGGTCAGTTGAATGTTACCCACTGGCACTGGTAAAGCCGAACCCGGCGTCAGGACGGATACTGTGCCATCCCGCCCGATCGTGATATTCAGTGTGTTCGGCGGAATGGTAATGGACGGTTGCAGCGGAAAACCGCTCGCAGTCACCATTTGACCATCCTGATCGGACTGGAATGCACCATCACGGGTATAAGCCAGTGTGCCATCAGGCAGCAATATCTGGAAGAATCCCTCTCCCTGAATCGCCACATCACGCGTATTGCCGGTCTGCTGCAAATTTCCCTGCAAGAAGATATTCTCGGTTGCCACCGGCCGCACCCCGGTTCCCAACTGCAGGCCGGAAGGCAGGCGAGTCCGTTCGGATGACTGGGCACCCGGCTGACGGATGGTCTGGTACAGCAGATCCTCGAATACCGGGCGCATCCGTTTGAAGCCGTTGGTACTGATATTGGCCAGATTGTTTGCAATTACATCCATTTTGGTCTGCTGGGCATCCAGACCCGTTTTCGATATCCATAATGAGCGAACCATATCGTTATCCTTTCAGCGTAATTAAAAATTTACCAGCAATGTCACGACATCCCGGCATCTACCCGTATCAGCCTCTCAGTGTCATGATTTCACCTGCCTGCTGGGCATTCTGCTGGGCATTTTCGAGCATCTTCATTTGCATATCGAACTGCCGCGCAAGAGTGATCATCTTCACCATCTCGCTGATTACATTGACATTGCTGCTTTCAAGCGCGCCATCGATCAGGGCCACTTTTTCACTGACAGGCGCCTGACCTCCCTCTTTCAGCCGGAACAGGCCATCCTCTCCCCGAACAAGCTGCTCTGCCGGCGGATCGACCAGCTTGATCCGTCCGACGATCGAAACGGCGGTCATTCTCGAATCTGACGGCAGCACTGAAACACTGCCATCCTTGCCAATCGCGATGCGACTATCGGGTGGAATGGTAATGGGACCGGATTCTCCCTTGATGTTGAAGCCCTGTTGCGTCTGGAGAATGCCATTGGCGTCCATTTTGAGATTGCCGTGCCGGGTATAGGCTTCTTCCCCATTTTCAAGCTGTACCGCAATCCAGCCGGAACCCTGCACCGCCACATCCAGCGGGCGGTTGGTCTGCTGGATCGCACCCGGCGTGAAATCCGCACCCGTCGTCGAATCCAGCACGAATGCCCGGGTGGGCAGTGATTCCCCATAAACGGGCACTGCCCGAAAAGCGTCAGTCTGAGCCCGGAAACCCGTAGTCGAAGCATTGGCCAGATTATGAGAAACCGTTGCCTGCTGAGTCATCGTGTGCAATGCACCGGTCATCGCGGTGTAAATCAGTCTGTCCATTTTTGAATCGTCACCTAATCAGGGTTAAACAGAAAGCCATCAGATATTCATGATGGTCTGCATTACTGCATCCTGTGTCTCGATGGTCTTGGCATTGGCCTGATAGACCCGCTGCGTCATGATCAGGGTGACCAGCTCGGTCGTCAGATCAACATTGGATTCTTCCACTGCTGAAGATTGCAGTGAGCCCAGCACACCCGTCTCCGGAGTCCCCACCAACGGCAATCCGGATTCAGCCGTCTCACCCCACTGATTGCTTCCCAGCGGCTTGAGACCGTTAGGATTGGAAAAACCTGCCAGTACAAGTTGACCGACTGTGCGCGTGACGTTATTGGAGTAACTGGCTCTGATCTGGCCATCATCAGAAATGCTGTACCCGGCCAGGCGACCCGAAGCAAATCCATCCTGGCTCATCACATTCACCCCGAATTTGCTGCCAAACTGGGTGGAACGGGTTAAATCAAGCTCAAAAGCAAGCGGTGAAACGCCCGCACCCAGTACAGAAGCAGCCACATTAATCGTACTTGACCCGGTTGATGTCATGATCCCGGATGGATTAAAGCTCAAAGTGATTGGGCTATCCGTACCAGATAATCCAGTAGAGGGATCTACTACTGTACCATCCACGGCTGTATATACGCCCCAAGTGGATGCAGCTGTTTTCTGGAAATATAAATTTAATATATGGGAATTACCAAAACTGTCAAAAATTTCTCCCGAAGTAGAATGGGTATAGGTATCTGGATTAGCTACATTAAAAGGATCAGTCACTACATCAGCACGCGCATCCAGATTGACCCCTGTCATGAAACTGGTAGTCGGATTAGGCGTCATATCTGCTGTAGGCAACCGCAGATTGACCGGGATATTGGGGATAATCTGGCCGGATGCATCCGCTCCGAAACCAGTAACGTTGTAATTGCTCGCATTGACCAGAAACCCGTCCTTATCCAGATGAAACTGGCCGTTACGGGTAAAACTGATCGAACCGTTGTTATCCATCCGAAAAAAACCATTGCCGGTAATTGCGACATCCAGCGGGTTATTGGTAGGTGTCACATTCCCCTGATTAAATTCCTGCGCGACAGCTGCCAGTTGAGTACCAATCCCGATCTGATTCCTGCCGCCTCCCAGCGCATTGGCGTAAACATCAGCAAACTGCGCTTGTGATTGCTTGAATCCAACCGTGTTGGCATTGGCGATATTGTTACCCGTGACATCCAGCTTGGCTGAAGCTGCCTTTAATCCACTCAATCCGTGTTGAAAACCCATGATTTACTCTCCACTCAGAATATTTTCTTAACTGCATCCATACCGACATATCCCAGCCGGCCCACTTCCAGCAAAGCGCCATCCTTACCTGCCTGAGCGCTGCTGACTGAACCGAACGCCAGGGCCGAGGAAGATACTTCCTTGTCAGCGCGTATCGCCTTCAGTGCGAAGCTGTACTGTCCATCCGCCGCTGCGTTCCCGTTATTGGCCATACCATCCCAGACGAAGGTGCCTACACCTGCAGCCTGTGCGCCAAGATCGATTTCACGCACGGTAATGCCGGCACTATCCTTGACGGTGACGGTAAGCTTGTCCACCGACTCAGCCAGCTCAAACCCGCCTATCGCCGCCTGATTTTCCAGTTGCATGTCGGTTCCCGGAACCAGCACACCACGGCCGATCATAGTGGCTGCTTCAAACGAACGCCGAGCATCGGAATCCGCCACCAGTTTCTCCAGCGTGGTATTGAGTTTGTCGATACCGCTCACGGTGCTGATCTGCGCCATCTGACTGGTCACTTCCGCATTGTCCATCGGACTGAGCGGATCCTGGTTTTGCATTTGTGTCACCAGCAGCTTGAGAAACCGATCCTGAGGATCCTCCTCGTCTTTGCGATAAGACTTGATACTGCCGCTATTCGAAGCCAGCAGCTCGGATACGCTGGAATTGTTCTGTACCTGACTCATGGTGCGTTCTCTCCTTTTATTGACCGATTGTTAACGCTTTCTGCAGCAGTGTTTTGGTCACGTTCATCATGTCGACACTGTTCTGATAGGAGCGCGAAGCCGACATCATGTTGACCATTTCATCCACCACGTTGACATTGGGCAGAGTGACGTACCCCTTTTCATTCGCCATCGGATGCTTCGGGTCGTACACCACCCGCATGGGTGAAGGGTCGTTCACCACACCTGCCACTTTTACTCCCTTCGCCTTATCTGCCGTGACATCGATCGTGCGAAACACCACTTGGCGGGAACGATAGGCTTCTCCAGTCGAACTGGTAGCACTGTCTGCATTGGCAAGATTGCTGGCCACGACATTCAGTCGCTGCGACTGGGCTGCCATGGATGAACCGGCTACATTGAATACGCTGAATAGGGACATGGCTGTTAATTTCCTTCTTTGATGGCTGATAACAAGGTACGGAACTGGCCGCTGATAAATGTCAGCCCGGCGTCATAGCGCATGGCGTTATCCATAAACTGCATCCGTTCGGTGTCCATATCGACGGTATTACCATCGATACTGGGTTGCTGCGGCACACGGTACTGCTTTGGTACGGAGGTGATCGACCTGAAATCTGCCATACCGATATGTCCGGGTGCTGTAGTCGCCAGAGAGGAATGTTGTACCCGCTGCGGCGATTGAACGTTTTGCATCGCTTTGGCAAAATCGAAATCTCTTGCCTTGAAACCCGGGGTATCGGCATTGGCGATATTCCCGGACAGTAATTCCTGTCTGGTTGCCCGTAATCCCAGTGCTCTCTGGTTAAAACCAACCAGATTTTCCAGTTTGCTGATCATGCTTTCCTCCTGCAAAGTAGTCACTAATCATTAAGCAGGAATCGTGCCAGGCTGAATCGACCGTTTCCTTACGGTCAATGAATCAAACTGGCACATGATCACCCTTCAATTTCCAGGTTAACCGGGGCGGGGCAGCGATACCATGCGGAACGTAGCGGCAAAAATTGCCGCTGGCGGCAAAAATTGCCCGTAACCAGTCCTCTGGTATCAACCTTGTCCATCATGAAAATAAAATTTTTACTGATCGTTCTCGTGTATGCCCTGACCCCGATGGCGGCAACCGCCAGCGAAGATTCATCCGCATCGACGATACTCGAGGTCGTAAACGACTTTGTGCGCAATGAAACCCGCCATCTGCCCGGTAAAGTCATCATCAAATCGAACAGACCGGATACACGCCAGACACCGCGCTCATGCCGCCAGCCCCAGCCGTTTCTGCCGACGGGAGGACGGGTATGGGGAAAGTTCTCAGTGGGGGTACGCTGTCAGGATGAAGCCACCTGGACACTGTATGTTCCGGTTGAAATCGAAGTGATTACCCGTGTCGTGCATGCTGCACAGCCGGTCAGTATGGGAAAACAGCTGGAGGCTCAGGACATCGTTAGTAAAGAAGCAGATCTCGTGCGTATTCCCGGAGAAGTAGCCACCGATCCCGATCAGGTTATCGGCAAAGTAGCAACGACATTCCTCGCTTCCGGACAACCCATCCGCACGCACCAGTTACGTGCGCCGCACGTCATCTCGCGCGGGCAGAAAGTACGGCTCACTGCAACCGGAGCAGGATTTGCCGTCAGCATGGAAGGCGAGGCGCTTGCTGCCGCGGCCGCAGGAGAAGTCGTCCAGGTGCGCAACCACACCGGACGTATCATCAGGGGAATAGCACGGGCAGGGGGAGTAGTAGAAATAAAGCAGTAATCGTCCTTTTTCGTTATTTGTGCGAAAGATATCCAGGGAAAACAGTCAGCTCGATCATAAATGGTATAACCGATCCATCAGGCAAGACAGGTACAATGAAAAGTATTGCATTTCCTGTTTTGAGAAATAAGGAGGCTCGATATGACGATAAATAATGATCCGATGCGTGATGCAATCGTCGATACGGCAGTGGAGCTGGCTGCTCATACATCCTGGGAAGCGGTGCGGTTGTACGATATAGCAGCCAGGCTGGCTGTTTCCCTGGATGAAATCCGATTGTATTTTCGTGAGAAAGATGAGCTGATCGATGCCTGGTTCGACCGTGCTGACAGTCGTATGCTGAAGGAAGCCGAATCTGCCGGTTTTCTCGATCTGGTTGCGTCTGAACGTATCCATCATCTCATCATGATCTGGCTGGATGCACTGGCGGTACAGCGCAAAGTAACCCGGCAGATGATCATGTCCAAGCTGGAATTCGGGCATATCCATATTCAGATACCTGCTGTCATGCGTGTCAGCCGCACCGTGCAGTGGGTACGTGAGGCAGCACAGCGTGATGCCACATTCATGCGGCGAGCATTGGAGGAAAGCACGCTGACGACTATTTATCTGATGACTTTCTTTTTCTGGATGCGGGATGAATCAGAAAACTCGCGCCATACCCGCCAGTTTCTGAAGCGCCATTTGACCATGGCTGCCTGGCTGGGTCAGAAGGTGTATGGTAAAGATCCCGAAAAAAGTACAGTGCCACACAAACAGCAAATTCCGCTGCAGTTCGATTAAACCTGGAAACTGCAGTCTCGGACGCACCCGAGTGTGCGTCTGGCACAGGAGAGAAAGATGGACCCTGTGACACATACGTTGAGCGGTGCGTTGCTGATGAGAGCCGTTACTTCTTCGCATACTCAGTATGCTCAGCGATTGCCGTTGCGGGAACGTATCGTTGCCGGAAGTGTAGCGGCCGCTTTTCCGGATAGCGATGTCGTCTTGCGGCTGATCGATACCCTGACTTATCTCAACTGGCATCAGGGGCCGACGCATTCGCTCGTGATGCTGCCTTTCTGGGCATTCCTGCTGGCGCATCTGTTTTCCCGGTTTACCGGGGGACATTACCCATGGCGATCATTCTTCGTACCGGCGTGCCTGGGCATCATGATCCATATTCTGGGCGATCTGGTGACAGCATACGGTCTGATGCTGCTGGCGCCGTTTTCCACCTGGCGATTTTCTCTGCCCCTCGTGTTCGTCATCGATCCGTGGTTCACTGCGATCATCCTTGCCGGACTTGTCCTGAGTGCCATTTTCCCGACAAAACGGGTCTATGCAGTGGCTTCACTGATCGGTATCGTGGCGTATGTATCATTTTTATGGATGCTGCACGAGGAAGCCATGCAGGCGGGGAAAGTGCATGCCGCTGAAAAAATGCTCGATCAGCAGACAGTCAGTGTATTGCCACAACCTTTGTCGCCTTTCAATCAGATGGTGATTATTCGTGATGACACCGAGCTGCATGTCGCACGAATCAATCTGAGACGGAGCACTCTGCTTAAGTGTACTGATACAAGTAATCTGTTATGTAACATGACTGCAGCCTATCGCCCGCTGGCAATGGCAAACTGGCGATCATACCGCCTGCACGACAGCCGCTCTCCCGAGTATGCAGCCCTGTCGCACGAAGCCTGGCAGCAGCCGGTTCTGGCACCGTTCCGTCAGTTCGCACAATTCCCGGTTCTGGATGGCATCGACCATCCTGCACAAAACATCTGCGTTTGGTTCATCGATCTGCGTTTCCAGTTTCCCGGATTGCCGCCTTCCTTTCGCTACGGTGTATGTCGTGAAGAGGAAAACTCACTCTGGTATTTGCAGCGTCAACACGGTGCATTCTGGATCGATTGAAGCAGATGCTGCAGCCAGAACTCTGGGATCCGATGGCGGCAGGCTGAAGCGCGGCAAGTGGCAGGGCCAGACAAAAACTTGCCCGACGACGACGCCATCTTCACGCGTGATAACAACCGTTGCCGGACGAGGACGTAGCCCGGTGGGATTGGCGACAGCTTGTGACTCACCCGGATATCTGAACGCCGCACCACTGTCCGGACAGTTGCTGGTGAACTGGTTTGGTCGTGAGCGATCACCTGGATTAACGCAGAAATGGCAACGCAGATAGTTTTTCAGAAGTTCCTCAGCGTTTTTTCACCAACCTTGACGCGGGATGAATAAAAAGGCATGCATACTTTCTTTGTTACCTCTACCGGCTTTGGTGTCGGACTCACTTCAACCAGTTTAGGATTGGTGCGGGCGCTCGAATATGGCGGCCTTAAAGCGGGTTTTTATAAACCTGTCGCTCAGCAACATCCCGGTAATTCCAAGCTTGAATATTCCACTGAACTGATCTCGCGAACGTTGGGCCTGGCACCACCCGCTCCGCTTCCGTTAGCTACAGTTGAACATCTGCTGGGTGAAGGTCAGATTGACGACTTGATGGAAGATATCGTCCGGCGATTTAAGCAAGCCTCTGAAGGTTATGATGTGATGGTGGTAGAAGGTATGGTACCTACACGCCATGTCAGCTATGCCTCACGCGTGAATACCAGGCTGGCCAGCAGCCTTGATGCTGATATCATCCTCGTTTCATCTGCCGAAGATGATGCACTGCAGGCAATTACAGATCGTATTGAAATTCAGGCTCAATTTTTTGGTGGTGCTCAGAATCCTCGTCTATTGGGCGTAATCCTCAATAAAATTCGCACCGATCATTCTGATGATCTTTTTGAACAGCTAAAAAACCATTCCACCCTGTTCCATCAATCCAGCTTTCAGATTCTGGGTTGTATTCCCTGGGAGGATTCCTTGAATGCTCCTCGCATGGCAGACGTTGTCACACAGCTGCAAGCTCAGATCGTAAACGCGGGGGATAGTGAAAAACGCCGTGTACAGGATATCGTGCTGTTTGCCAGTGCCGCCCCCAATTCAGTGACATTGTTACGTCCCGGAGTTCTGGTGGTAACACCTGGTGACCGGGACGATATTGTCATGGCCGCCAGCCTTGCCGTACTGAATGGTGTACCACTGGCGGGGTTACTGCTGTGCAGTGATTTTCCGCCAGATCCGCGCGTGCTGGAATTGTGCAAAGGTGCACTGACAAAAGGATTACCAGTTTGTACCGTCACGACCAATTCATACGATACCGCCGCCAACCTGCATCGCATGAATCGGGAGATTCCGCTGGATGACCACGAGCGTGCTGAGCGCATCACCAACTTTGTGGCGAATCATATTCGTCAGGAATTATTGGTTAAGCGCTGTGGTGAGCCACAGGAACAACGCCTTTCTCCCCCCGCCTTCCGCTATCGCCTGGTCAAGCGGGCGCAAGAGGCTGATTGCCGTATCGTGTTACCGGAAGGGTACGAACCCCGCACCATACAAGCGGCAACCATTTGCCAGGAACGTGGCATTGCCCGTTGCGTGTTGCTGGCAAAACCTGATGCAGTAAAAGCGGTGGCCAGCGCACGTGGCATTACCCTGCCCGAAGGGCTTGAAATGATTGATCCGGAAAAAGTGCGCCGAAATTATGTGGCGGCTATGGTGGAGTTACGCAAGCACAAAGGATTAAATGAACCCATGGCGCTGGCGCAACTGGAGGACAATGTCGTGCTGGGCACCATGATGCTGGCGACGGGTGAAGTCGATGGCCTCGTCTCCGGCGCAATCAATACCACCGCCAATACCATTCGCCCCGCTTTGCAACTGATCAAAACAGCACCGGGTTTTAAACTTGTCTCCTCTGTCTTCTTTATGCTGCTGCCAGAACAAGTCGTCGTGTATGGAGATTGTGCGGTCAATCCTAATCCTACGGCTGAAGAACTGGCCGATATCGCACTGCAAAGTGCCGCGTCGGCACAGGCACTGGGTATCGAGCCACGCGTAGCCATGTTGAGTTATTCCACCGGTGATTCCGGCAGCGGGCAAGAAGTGGAAAAAGTACGCGAAGCCACTCGACTTGCCCGTTTGGCACGTCCCGATCTGCTGATCGACGGCCCTCTGCAATACGATGCCGCTGCGATTGCCAGCGTGGGCCGGCAAAAAGCACCTGGCAGCCCGGTAGCAGGGCGCGCTACCGTGTTTATCTTTCCGGATCTCAACACCGGCAATACCACTTACAAAGCCGTACAGCGCAGCGCCAACGTAGTCAGTGTCGGCCCCATGTTGCAAGGCCTGCGTAAGCCGGTGAATGATCTGTCACGCGGCGCATCGGTGGAAGATATTGTTTATACCATTGCCTTGACTGCCGTACAGGCGGCCAGTCAACGCTAATTCCATTTCTAAATCAAAACTAACTTTGTCGGCTTCGCCTGGCCGTATTATTTATACTGTCTGCGGCTCGCCTTCGTGTCATTTTTGATTTGGGAATGGAATAAGAACCTCTGATCTTGCGCGAAGGGTAAGGATAAGAACATTACCTGCGACCATAGCCGTAAATACAGAAAATCAGGTCTGATTTTCCAGAAATAATTCCTGTCCCAATGTGGCACGATCTGCTGCCGCAGCAGGGATTTCTTCCAGTTTGGCGATTTTCTCCAGCAAACGGCTCATGCCCCTGCGGTTGGCTATCTGAATGGAAAGACCCGGACGTGCATTGAGCTCCAGTACCAGCGGGCCCAGTTCCCGGTCGAGCACGACATCCACGCCCAGATACCCCAGTCCGACCAGATCGTGGCACTGTGCTGCCAGTGTCAGCAATTTATACCAGTGAGGAATTGCGAGCCCGCTGATGGTAGCACCGGTATCCGGATGCTGTTCAATCGGATAATTCTGCCAGATGGCATGGGTAGTGCGACCGGTCATCAGATCGATACCCGCTCCCACGGCACCTTGATGAAGATTGGCTTTACCATCCGACATACGAGTTGGCAGGCGCACCATGCAGGCCACCGGAATCCCTCTGAACACGATGGTACGAATATCCGGTACGCCGCGGTAGGAAACCGTTTCGAACAGCGGATCGAATTTGACCCGATATTCGATCAGTGCCTGATCAGGCTGTCCACCCAGGCTGTAGAGGCCACTGAGTATGTTCGAGACGTGATATTCGATGTCTTCCTCGGTCAGCAGATCGCCATTGCTCTGTCGATAACGGTTGTTGAGACGTCCGGTAATGACACAGATACCGTTTCCTCCTGAACCATGTGCCGGTTTGATCACGAAATCCTCGTGATCCTTGACGATATCTGGAAAACTGGCGACATCGTGCTGGATTTCGATGACACCATACAGTTCGGGCACCGCAATACCGGATGCAGTTGCCAGGTATTTGGTTCGCAGTTTGTCGTCCACCAGCGGATAAAGCGAGCGCTTGTTGTAACGCAGAATGAAATCAGCATTGCGCTGATTCATACCGACGACGCCGCTCTGCCTGAGTTTCTCCAGAAACCCGAACATGGTATTACGGCTTGTTCCGTGCGAACGCACGGAAACGCCAGAGCTCCATCAGCCGGTAGCCGGAGTAGCGGCCCAGCAGCAGAATCACAGCCAGCAACACCAGTAACAGTTCAGGAAATACGAAAAACATATACTGGAACTCGCTGATATTCATGGCCAGGTACCCGATCACTGCCACCAGCAAACTGCCCGACACCTGCTTGAATGCCTCCGCCGGTCCGGCCTCTTCCCAGGTCAGCGACATGCGCTCGATCGTCATCGTCATGATCACCATCGGAAACAGGGCCACGGACAACCCCATTTCGAACCCGAGCTTGTGCATGATGACGCTGACCCCCGCCATCAGCAGGACAACCATGGTCAGCACCGCCGCCAGGCGGGGAACCAGCAACAGCTTCAGCTGTTCGACATAAGCGCGCAACAGCAGCCCGAGCCCCACGATCAGGCTGAACAGAATCAATCCCCAGAACAATTCTGTTTCACGGAAAGCCAGTGCGATCAGAATGGGCATGAATGTACCAAACGTACGGATTCCGATGATGTTACGCATGAACACGACGACCAGCGCCCCCAGCGGCACCATCAGCAACACCTTGTACACGTTCTGGGTATGCACCGGTAAGGAATACAGCGAAAAATCCATCAGATGGGAGCCTTTCTCCGCCGAACGGAACCCGGCAATGTTGACGGTTTCCTGTAAGGTTCTGGCGACTGAATACTGGATTCCGGATTCGGAAGCCCCCTCAATCGAGAAGGAACGGTCATCATCGATCTGCCAGATGATGAAATTCGACGGCAGGCCCTCCTGGCCATCTTTGATATTCAGGGTGCGCCACTGCTCACCATCATAAACCTGCAGAAAATGTTCCAGATCCGCGTAGTCCTTGTCATCCTGCAAGCGTAATCCCCGAATGACACGGGATGGAATACGGGCACCGGCCAGCACCCAGCTCAGGGTTTTAGCCAGATTACGCGTACGGCTGACATGCTTCACCAGCAATTTCAGCTCCGGTATCGATGCTGCCGCATTCAATTGTTCAATCACCCGCTGTGTAAAGGAAATGGTATCGGCTGACTGCTGGCGCGCCTTGTCCAGCACTCCCTGAATCACCGGTGCCAGATTCTCTGGGTACTCGGGTGGTTTCGGGTAAACCGGTGCGGCATCCGATTTGGGTGCAACTTCCTCGTTTTCGAACAATACGGCCCGGTAAAACAGTAACTGTTTACCCTGCGCCCTTCGCTTGGCCCAGCGCGCAACACGGCCAGTGTTATCCTGTTCGATTGCCAGTCCGTAATCTGCACTGACGAAATCCTCATCGAGGATGGAATAACCGGCAGGATTGAAAGGCAGCGGCAGGGTTACCTTGATTGCACTGTCCGGTTTGGCACGAAAACTGATACGGGCCTCGATATTCCATACCTGCGCCTCTTCAGAGGCAGTCAAAGGCAGGCCGATTACCGCAGCTTTGTAATAAGCCAGCCCCAATCCCGCAAGACACAGTATGAATGCCAGCAGATACAGATGCAGTTTTCTCATTCGTGCTGCTGCCCGGGATCAGCTGGTTCACTGCCCTTTTTTTTCTTTTTGGTATGGCCACACACTGCCTTGGTGAGATAGGCACGTGCAGGATCGACTACCACATATCCGGCCAGCGCCTTGCGCCCGAGCAGTACCGGGTAATTCAAAGCACGCCGGTCGATCAGATCGAATTCGGCCTCCCGGATTTCATCAGCCAGACAAATCTCCATGGAGATCACCGGGCGCTCCTGCGAGGGACCATCATGCTGCTTGATTTTAACCATACGCACCAGCGGACGCTCGATCTCGATGGAACGCTCCGCCGTACCCTTCTTGAAGTCAAAAGTAAACCTGACCCATGTCTTGCCATTTCTCTTGAATACATTGATATCACGAGCACTCATGGAAGAAGTATTGGCGCCGGTATCGATCCGGGCAGGCGTCTTGATTCCCCAGGGCTCCAGACGGGTAAACTCTACCCAGCCAAGGATTTTCAGAGACTCCGGGATGACCGTGGTCTTTTCCGCTGAAATTGCGCCAAAAGGTATCAGCAACGATAAAACTGCGAACAGGCTGCACAACAGTGATCTGATTGAACGAATAGCCATCAGTTTCTTTCTGAAGTTTTTTGTAGTAGTTAAAGAATCACTCTCGGTACGAGTAGTTCCATCGGACAAAGACAGGACTGGTTTAACAGCCACATGATGAACGGGTAAAAGAAGCTGCCACAGACTAAATGAGAAAGCCACTTATAACCCGCAAACGGCCCAATTATACATGGGGATATCAGCAGAACCGCGCTTTTCTGAACATGGAGCATCACGGTTACAGCCGGTCATCGACCTTCGGTGCGAAGTACAGTAACTACGCCGTTTTCCTGCGATTGAACCAGAAGCCACCTGCGATCAGCAACAGCGTCAGCGCCTGCAGCGTAAGTCCTTGCTCGGTCGGATGGATGCCCAGCAGCGGCAGCGAAATGAAGCGCACCGCCGTCGCATCGAGCATACCTGCCTCCTGCAGGGCCGCGACACCGTTACCGACGAACACTACAGCCATGAACGCCAGCAGTACCGACATAACCGCAAAGAACGGTCCGATCGGCAACCGCACGCTATAACGCAGGATGGCGCCGCCGATCAGCACCAGCAGTGCTGTTGCGGCCATGATACCCCACAGTACTGAAGTATGACCTTCCACGCCAGCCTGCACCCACAGTGCCTCGTAAAACAGGATCACTTCGAACAGCTCACGATACACTGCAAGGAACGAAATGCCAGCCATTGCCCACAGCGTACGCTTGCCGAGTGCTACGTTTACCTGCTCGCGGATAAAGCGGCTCCAGGCCTGTGCATTCGCGCGACTGTGCAGCCACCAGCCCACGTACAGCAGCATTGCCGCAGCCAGCAGCGCCGTGATGCCCTCGGTGAGTTCACGGTTCGCACCCGAGATATTGATCACGTAGCTTGCCACCGCCCAGGTGATGACACCCAGCACCACCGCACCGATCCAGCCCGCATGGATGTAGGGCAAAGCATCGCGCCGTCCGGTCTTGATGACAAAGGCGATAATGGCCGACAGTACCAGGATCGCCTCCAACCCCTCACGCAGCAAGATCAGCAATGAACTCACGAAAGCTGTCATTGGCGACAAACTGCTGCCCGACAGCACGTCGTCGGCACGATTGAGCAATGCCTTGACTTTAACAACCTGAGCTGACACAGCTTCGGCAGACTGGCCGTCACCAATGGCTGCACGCAGTGCCATCATTTCGCGCTCGACCTCGGCACGTAACAGCGCATCCACATTATCCAGAGCGGATTCGACCAGCTCGAAACCTTCCAGATAGGCCGCAATCGCCAACCGACGTGCGCCTTCACGGTCGCCACGCGTATAGGCCTGCACCACTTCATCGAGTTTGGCGCGCGAGAACGCCAGCGGCGCTGGTGCAACTGCCTGTAGCGCCTGCGGCTGCTGTGTCAGGTAGGTACGCACCGCATCCAGTACCGTGCCGGCCTCGGCCTGATCGCCGGGTGCCTGATCAACCAGCGATTTCAAGCTGTCGAACGCGGCCTTTCCCTGGCCCTCGCGCCATGCAACCTCACCACGCGCAACAGCCTCCGGGTCGGCGCGCAGACTGCCTGCAAAGAAAGCAAGCGCCCAGCGATCCGCTTCGGAGAATTCGGTAAATGCACGCATCGGCGTGCCGCCCACACCGAGCGTGATGGTGTTGTAGAAGCCATAGAGACTGCGCTGGCGCATACGCGCCTCATCATGGAAATTGCTGGGGGCCGGCTCCATGCCCTTGGCCAGCGGCCCATCGCCATGACCTTCCGCACCATGACAAGTAGCACAGTGCTGAGCGAACAATTTAGCACCCAACATCAGATCCGGCGCCTGACGCGGCGCCACGCTGAGCTTCCACGCCTGAATCACACCCGCACGCAGTTGGCTGGCCAACGCAGAAACTTCACTGCCTGGCGCCTTGGCCTCGATACGTGCCAGCAGCGCGTGAGCCTGCTGCTGCAGCGCCGGCTGCTCCGGCACTTTGGGCAACTGCTCCAACAGCGTAATGGCCTGCGTGGCAAACTCGCGCTGCTCCTCGTACTCCTCAGCATTGAGTACCTTGCCGTCCTGCACGAACTCGGGATAATCCACGCCTACGTAATCGAGCATATGCACGATGGTCTGCGCCCTCTCGTCATCAGCGGGCGCAGCGGCGGCCGTGCCATGCAAGCTGACCATAAATATGAGCATTGCCAGCCACTGAACCAGCAGATTCGACAGAAAAAAAGGTTTGGACCTGTTCATCGTTTTATCTCCGAGCGCCCGGATTTGATTAATCCATTATTATAAGTTACTCGACCCGGAAGTGAAGCTCGCCAGCGCACCTCATACAGAGCAATCGTGCTACAAAAACAACTTATTGATATTTAATATTCTTTTACATATACCAAGATGAATGAAGCAACAACCAATTGATTTATAGAATTACTTATTTTTTCACCCGGTTGCCCTGACCACATGAAGCTCCACATTGACAAGAAAGGAAATTTCCTTACAATACAAACATTACTTTCAGGAGAACTGCCATGCCTACCATTCATGAAGTTGCCACGCTGACCTCCAAAGGCCAGATCACGTTGCCCAAATCCATCCGGCAGGCACTTGGCGCCGATACTGGCAGCAAGCTTGCGTTCGAGCTGCGTGGCGGCGAAGTGATCGTTACCCGTGCCGATACCGGGCACGAGGATCCCGCCATTGCTGCATTCCTGGCCCTTCTGGCTCGCGATATCGAGGCTGGCCGGAACATTCGTGGTTTGCCGGAAGATCTGATTCGCACGATGCTGGAGCATACGGGCCACAACGTAGTCCTGGGCGATGATTTCGATGAGGACGTAGAAATCTGATGCAACAGCATGGCTGGACGCTGTTGTTCCACGACAACCTGATCGAGCAGTTGATGAGGTTGCGTGCGGCTGTGCTGCGTGCGCAAGAGAACGACCCGGAGGACTTCGGATCCAACACCAACGTCAAGTTCTTCCGGGCCTTGATCCAGCTAATGCAAGACGTGGTGCCGGGCGATCCGGTGCGCGACGAATATCGTCAGGGCAATACCATGGGACCAACCTATCGCCACTGGCGACGGGCCAAACTCGGAAGGCGGTACCGGCTGTTCTTCCGGTACGACTCGAAGGCAAAAGTCATCGTGTACACCTGGGTCAATGATGAGCAGACCCTGCGGTCATCGGGCAGCAAGTCAGACCCGTATACCATATTCGAAAAGATGCTCGGACGCGGAAACCCGCCAGACGACTGGAACGCATTGATACAGGCAAGCAAACCGAATTGGAGCCAGCTGGAATAGGCATTCCTCATGTAACAAGAGACGGCCATGAACACGGTAACCCGATGAGCACCGCAGCACGCCTCGGCCACAGTTTCGGCCGTGGCAATTGTTGTCGGACAAAACAGTAGCAGCCTGCCAGTCCGACAGCGTGTTTAGCGTAATCGATGTCTCATCAATAACTATACCGCATACTCACCAAAAAATTACGTAGTGCACCGTACCAGTTGCCAGCGTTTGGATTGGTATTTGCACCTGCCTTACTTTCATTATCGTTGAACGTGTAACCGGCCAGAATCTGCCAACCTGACACGATTTAACCACTGACCTCGATGTCCACCCCTCGGCTGGTAATGCGGCCATCATCCAAATAGCAGCAACTGCTGCCCAGATCACCAGGAGTCGGTGGATAGGCCGGGTCTCGTACTGCCTGGCCATTGCGTTTGATGGAATAGAAAGCGCTGTATTCAATCATTCATCGAACAGACTGCCCTTGACACCAACACCTCATAACTGCGTCCGATGACAGGCTTGAGTGGCGTACCAGGTGGAAGCCCTTTGCGGTTACTCTCTCAGAGGAAAGCTCAACAAGCTCACAAGCACGGCACCGCCATCGACATGACGTATAACGGTCACTGGCGCGATTTCAGGCAGGATGTCCAGGGCTGCTTCCGGTGTCTCGATGCTCAGCGTGCTGGAGATACGCAGTTGCCCCAGTCGCGCATCAGCGACACGCAGCGGGCGGGTCAGGTAGCGGCTCAGCTCGGCCGCCACGTCGGATAGAGGGACATCGCGAAAGATCAGACGCCCCCGCTGCCAGGCCGTGATGGTCTCGATATGATCAGGGTACGGAGATACCAGACCATCTTGCGGCGATGCCACTGAAACCTGGCCCGCCGTCAGAAGTGCATGCTTGCGTCGCCACCAGGGGCCGGCGGAAAACTCGACCGACCCTGCCTGTACGGCGACCATGACACGATCTTCGTTGCGCCGTACGTCGAATTGCGTGCTGGTAACCAGCACGCGTGCATCGCCCGCTTCGACCAGGAACGGCCTGGCGGGATATCGTGGCTAATGGAAAACAAAGCCTCGCCACGATGCAGTTCGACAGTGCGGCGAGTATCATAAAAGGCAATAGAGATATCTGTGTCGGTATTCAGATCGATGTGTGAACCATCCGGCAGCCCGATTTGCCGGCGCTCACCTTTCGACGTAGCCAGCCGCTGGGTGAATGTGGGGAACAGCGCCCAGAGATCCGCAGTTCGAAGCGCCACATCCGGATCATGCTGCAGGGGATGTTCATCGTCGCTCAGCTCATGCAGAGACAGTACTTCATGGCGTGACTGCCGGCGAATTTCATCAACCAGCCGATTCTGGGCCGCCCGGCACAAGTACGCTTTCTGATCAATCTCAGCCGCGTGTTACCCGAACGTTTTGGATCGCCGCCAAGACACCAAGGTAAAGCCCAGCCCACCGTCCAGCATAGCATTGGGTAGAGTGGTGAAAGCTCTCGGAAGCGGGAAACTGCTGGATCAGCTCGGCGCAGTGCTCCAGAAGAGTCAGATACAGTACGGAGAACTAGCTGCGTGAAAAGCACCCAGACACCCACTGCTTGTGCAGCATTTGTTACCTCATCGACAGCTCGGGTATGCGCTGGAAGAGATTGTTTTCGATCGACGATCACGATCACACCAAGGTCTTTGGACAAGTTGTCGCTCCACGAAAATCGGAAACGCTACGCCTTGGTGCTAATGGCTAAAACATGAAGAGAAAGATCGTCAGATTGGAGCGGGTGAAGGGAATCGAACCCTCGTATGCAGCTTGGGAAGCTACCGTTCTGCCATTGAACTACACCCGCCTGTTTGTTTCCGAAGAGGATGAGATGGGCATGTTACCTTTACAAGACACCTCCACCCCGCTTTTCCGTTATGACAGGACTGAAAACTGCAGCGATCCGATAATTATAACAAGACATTCCCGGATCACACTGTTTTCAGATTATGAATCATTCGGCAAAACCCGTTGTTAAGGAACCTCTGAAAAACGTCGACGAGGCAGTCAGTTCAAGGCTGGCCCGTAGGGCGAGGCGCTGGCGCCGAGTAAAATATACATAATAAATGAGCATTTTAAGCCGATTTTTAACGCAGAAATGGCAACGCAGGTAGTTTTTCAGAGATTCCTTAAAGGCACGCCGGAGAACAAAGCAACCAATGTTTTGTAACATACCCAACTGCACCGAAGCCCGCGCGCTCATATCCAATCACCCTCATTGACAGCTTCTTGCACTACACTTATATTTCCTAATATATTTTATTTGTTTGAGGTGTGACATGTCGCAAATCACGCTTTATCTTGATGACGAAATCCAGGCGCTGATCGAGCAGCGCGCCAAAGCCAGTGGGCTATCCAAAAGCCGTTGGGTGGCTGAATTCATTACCAAATATGCCACACAAGAATGGCCGCAGGACTGTCTGGAACTGGCGGGACGTTTTGCCGATTTTCCGCTGCGTGAAGAGGCTAACCCACTACCTGTTTAGTCCCACTTTGTGATGGTATGGATTGATGATAAAACGTTCAGGTTCGTTTTGCCAGCATTTGATGATGTATTCGTAAGGTGTGAGTCCTCGTAAGGTTTTGAGTCGCCTGGCGAAGTTGTAGGCATTCAGGAAGCTGTAAAGATGCTCTCGCAACTGTTGATGATTTTCATAATGATAGCGTTTGACGGTTGCTTCCTTGAGGGTGCGGTTCATGCGTTCGACTTGACCATTGGTCCAGGGGTGATTTGGCTGGGTCAGGCGATGTTCCGTACCATTTTCCAGGCAGACACGGTCGAAGATATGCAAGAAAGCA
>NZ_FUWK01000007.1 GCF_900167395.1 Nitrosomonas europaea | reverse complement strand
GACAGCGCAATGATTGCACGCAGGCTCTTGATCTGATCAGCGGGTTCAGGCCCTCGCATGTTCTGGCGGATAAAGGCTACGACAGCGATAATATTCTCGACGCCATTGCCTCCATGAAGGCCGTGCCTGTCATCCCACCGCGATCAAACCGCAAAATACGAAGAACGTATGATCGCGAAATCTATAAATGCAGAAATATCATTGAGCGCACATTCAACAAACTCAAGCATTGGCGCAGACTTTCAACCAGATATGACCGTAAAGCTATTTACTTCTCCGCCTTCATACATCTGGCTGCAGCAACTTTATGGCTTTAAATGTCGATTCGACCTAGCGACATGGCTGCATCTATTACTTTGATGGCTGCCGAGTAACTGCCAAGCGTAGAGGGGCTCCCGAAGAATCCCAATAAAAATATAGAGGTGTTGTTATATAGACTTGGAGCAAACTGAGTAACAAAAGCATGTCGTCCTTCTACAATAACCTTCTTTATTACACGAGTTGAAGAAAACGAAAAGCTCACCCCTATTCTATTTTTCACAATCCACCACGCGGAAATAAGACTCAGAGCAGATGACACCGCATAAAGCACGGGAACCAGAAAATAATCTGATTCCTCTCTAATCAGGAGGAAGAGTCCACCTAAAAATATAGCCTTTGCTATTAAATTCAGGTGGGTTATGAACCTCATCTGTTCGACGCCCTGGAATAACCAGACAGGAAACACAGATTGAACAATAACGCTTACGATGCTGGCTTCATATAGAAAAAGGTGCTGATTAAACCTTCCCACGGCACATACAATAAGTGTAAAGGTAACGAGTGCAAACAGTGAAAATACTATGCTAGTGGAAAACGTTCGAGAATATACTTTATTCAGGTCATTAATATTGTCTCTGGATCTGGCGACATCCCGTGCTGCTGTAATCCCAAAACCATACTGAATTAGCGAGCCAAAATACACGGATAATGCACTGGCAAAGCTTATCAATCCAAATTTTTCTAAACCAATTACTCGCACCAAATATGGAAATGTTATCAGTGGAACAATAAAATCAAATCCCTTCAAGATTGCAAGAGATAGAAAATTTTCGATTACTTTTGTCTTTTTCACCGAGATAACTTTTTATTTTGATCCGGATACATATCGAGATAAACATTTCAGTAAATATGAGAAGTGGGCACGCCACACCCTCAACTACTATGAGTGCACGAGTCGCATTGTTCCCTTACAGCCTCAAATCTGCCCCCTGCGGGTCAAGCACATACTTGAGGTCATACAGAACGGCATCGGGTTTACCCAGTGCGCGAATGGCAGAAGCACCCATGTCTTTGAATTGATGATGTGCCACAGCCAGAATGATGGCATCATAACTGCCGGGCTTGGGAGTTCCGATTGGTGTAATGCCATATTCGTGCTGTGCTTCCTGGAGAGATACCCAGGGATCGTATACATCTACTACACAATTGTAGTCCTTGAGTTCAGCCACAATGTCCACGATGCGGGTGTTGCGCAGATCCGGGCAGTTCTCCTTGAAAGCGAGGCCCATGACCAGTACCCGGGCACCTTCCACCTGAATACGTTTTTTGGTCATGGCCTTGACCAGCTGGGCAACGACGTAAGTCCCCATGCTGTCATTCAGCCGCCGACCGGCAAGGATGATTTCCGGGTGATAGCCGATCGCCTGGGCTTTATGAGTCAGGTAATACGGATCAACCCCGATGCAATGGCCACCCACCAGACCGGGGCGGAACGGCAGGAAATTCCATTTGCTGCCTGCCGCCTTGAGTACGGCCTCGGTATCAATTCCCATCTTGTTGAAAATCAATGCCAGTTCGTTAATGAGGGCAATGTTCAGATCACGCTGGGTGTTTTCAATCACTTTGGCAGCTTCAGCCACCTTGATGCTTTCCGCTTTATGCGTGCCGACGGTAATGATTTCGTTATACAACTCGTCCACCAGATCAGCGACTTCCGAAGTGGAACCGGATGTCACTTTCCTGATGGTGGTGACGCGGTGCTCCTTGTCACCAGGATTAATACGCTCCGGACTGTAGCCACAATAAAAGTCCTGGTTGAATTTCAGGCCGGATACACGTTCCAGTACCGGCACACAATCTTCCTCGGTACAGCCGGGGTAAACCGTGGATTCATAGATGACAATGTCACCTTTCTTCAATACCTTGCCAACCGTTTCAGAAGCTTTGATAAGTGGAGTGAGATCAGGACGTTTGTGTTCGTCAATCGGTGTGGGAACAGTAACAATATAGCAATTGCAGTCACGCAGATCATCGATGTTCGTAGTGTACGTCAGGTACTTTGCTGCTGCCAGCTCCTCCCGGGTGGTTTCCAGCGTAAAGTCATTTCCGTTTTTGAGTTCATCAATGCGGCGCTGATTGATATCGAACCCGACCACAGAGCGCTTGCGGCCAAATTCGACAGCCAGTGGAAGGCCCACATAGCCAAGCCCGACAACGGCAAGCCTGATGTCCTGAAATTGCATTTCGTCTCCTACAGATTGAAGTAATTGCGATACCACGTCACAAAGTTGGCTATCCCTTGCTCAACCGGAGTAGCAGGTTTGTAATCAAATTGTTCGACGAGATCGGAAACATCGGCATAAGTATCCGGTACATCCCCGGGCTGCAAAGGCAGCATTTCCATCTCGGCTTTTTTGCCAAGCGCTTTTTCCAGTGCAGCAATGTAATCCATCAGCTCCACCGGGCTGTTGTTACCTATGTTATAGACACGCCAGGGGGCCAGGCTGGTGCCGGCATCCGGGTTTGCTCCACTCCAGGCTGGATTGGATCGAGCGGGCTGATCCAGCACACGAATGACCCCTTCCACAATGTCATCGACATAAGTGAAATCTCTGCGATGTTTGCCATAGTTGAAGACTGGAATTTTCTCTCCGGCCAGCATCGCTCTGGTAAATTTGAACAACGCCATATCCGGGCGTCCCCAGGGGCCATAGACAGTGAAAAAGCGCAAGCCGGTAGTCGGCAGATTATATAAATGGCTGTAGGTATGTGCCATCAGCTCGTTCGATTTCTTGCTGGCTGCATAGAGACTGAGTGGATGATCGATGTTGTGATGTACCGAGAATGGCATCATCGTGTTGGCACCATAGACACTGGAGCTGCTGGCATACACCAGGTGCTCGACATCGTTATGGCGGCAACCTTCGAGAATATGAGCAAAACCAACGATGTTGCTGTCGATATAGGCAAGCGGGTTTTCAATGGAATAGCGCACCCCGGCCTGGGCTGCCAGATTCACCACCCGTTGCGGCTTGTAAGTTTCAAAACAGGTTTTGATACCTTCACGATCCGCCAGATCCAGGCGCAAATGAGTGTAATCGGGGTGATCAGCAAATCGGGCAAGGCGATCTTCCTTTAATTTGGGATCATAATAATCGTTATGGTTATCGATACCGATAACGGTGTCACCACGCTCAAGCAGCCGCAGCGCCAGTGTAGATCCAATAAAGCCGGCTGAACCGGTAATAAGTACTTTCAATCAATCACTCCCAAACAAAATCATTGGGACAAAACTCGCCGGTAAAATCAACCGAAACCTCGGCCTTCCGGCCAATAGCAACAGCGCTGATACCGGATATTACCGCTATGTCCCAAATGCTACCAAATGCAGTCCACGGGCATATAAAGTCAAGATTACTGCCGGATTCGCTGCATTCAACCAAAGGATAAAACAATAAAGCAGGCTCTTCTCAAGGCTATGCAAATCCATCAAAGGATGGTAAAACATATCATAATATTTTCAATGGCATAGCAATTACACCGTCATACCTGCTTTGTATTTCTGATACTATAATGCATACTTGACATGGTCGGAGAAAGATCCTGCTAAATTTTATAGTTTCGACTTAACATGGGAAATCAGGGTTGTTCCGCAATATATTAATTGTTTGTGTAGGTAATATATGTAGAAGCCCTATGGCAGAAGCGGTTCTAAAACATACACTGGTGCAAGCGGGAAAAACGGATCATTTCGTCAGTTCTGCCGGTTTAGGCGCATTGATAGACTATGAAGCTGATCCTACAGCCTGCCGACTGATGGCCGAAAAAGGACTCGATATTTCCACCCATCGCGCCCGGCAATTGACTGACGACATGATACGCAGGGCCGATCTCATATTGGTCATGGAAACATGGCAAAAAGCTGCGATAGAAGCACGTACACCCAGTGCAAAAGGAAAAGTATTCCGCCTCGGAGAATGGGAAAAAATCGATATCAGCGACCCGTACCGGAAAGACTCATCAGAATTCATACGCTCGCTGATACTCATTGAACAAGGCGCAGCACAGTGGGCAACGAAATTATGAAAGCTTGCCATTTATCTGAAATGCGTACCTGACCCCGTAAATACTTTGACTCCCAGAGTTGATGTGCACCTTAACCAAGGCCAGCAGACCCCTCCAAGTATGATCATCGCATTTACCAGATTCGGTCTTATTCTGCTGGTATTTTGCCAGCTTGCAGCCTGTACCATAATACCGGGCCAGCATATGAGCCCGTTCTCGCGTCAATCCAGTGTGGAAATGCCAACACGAGAAAATGACGAAGCCATTCTGGAAAAGCTCAACATTCAGACGATCAATGCTGAACTGATCATCGAGCTCGAGAAAAATTACAAAAACTTCAGCCTCGCCCCTGATAACGTTGCCAATCACTACTTCGATTATCGTATCGGCTCCAGCGCCATCAAGGGTACTCCCATGAAAAATGAGCCCTATACCCAATACCGGGTGGGGCCGAGAGATATTCTCAATATCACTGTCTGGGATCATCCTGAACTCACCATCCCAGCCGGAGAATTCCGCTCTGCCGAGGCTGCCGGAAATGTCGTCGGTGAAGATGGCACATTTTTCTATCCTTATGTCGGCATCGTGCAGGCTGCCGGGCGAACAGTCGAGGACATTCGCGAGGAACTGACCAGGAGACTTTCAAAATACATCGAATTTGTACAACTCGATGTGCGGGTAGCGTCCTACCGCAGCCAGCGGGTCTACGTAGTAGGCGAAGTTGCTCAACCTGGCGTTCAACTGGTCAGAGATATTCCCCTGACGGTACTGGAGGCCATCAACAATGCCGGTGGCGTAAACTCTGACGCGGATTTGCGCAATATCATCCTGACCCGGGATGACAAAACCTACAGTATCAACCTGCTTAGCCTGTATGAAGGGGGAGATGTTACCCAAAATGTTCTCCTCCGGCACGGCGATGTACTGAATGTGCCTGACAGCTCACTGAACAAAGTTTTCGTACTGGGAGAAACCAATCATTTCGTTGCTGGCGGTGCTATCGGCCGGTCACGCAGTCTGGTAATGAATAAGGCACGCATGACACTGACTGAAGCACTCAGTGAAGCCGGTGGCTTTGATCAGGAAACCTCCGATCCTGCCAGAATCTTCGTCTTCCGCGGAGGACTGGGTAAACCGGAAATCTATCATCTGAACGCAAAATCACCTGATGCCCTGCTTCTGGCTGACCGTTTCCCACTGCAACCCCGTGATGTCATCTATGTCGACCGGGCCGAAGGAATACGCTGGAACCAGATCATCGGACAAATTCAACCGACGATCAATCTGTTGAATGCATTCGATGGTGCACTGAGAGTTCAACCATTTCTGAGACGTTAGCACCAGTATCATTTCATCTTGTATCACTACACCGCTGTCAGGCCGACAGCATAAAGACATACAAAATTGAGGCATGGCTGTAACTGCACCACTGCTTCAACAAGAAGCTACCCTCCCCGAATCCTATAACTTATTTGTCATCTGATATGCCATCCGACTCATCGAGAAACCTTATGGAGCCCGTAACCAGCCAGGCCAATGACGAAATTGATCTGGGTGAATTGCTGGATGTACTGGCCGATAACAAAAAGCTGATTCTTGTCATCACATTCATCACCTGCCTTATCGGTGCTGCCATATCGTTTCTGAGCCGTCCGATCTATAAAGCAGACAGCTTGTTACAGATCAAGGAAAACAGCCAATCCATGGTGCAACAACTGGATTCGCTGTCAAATTTCTTCGAGACCAAAACTCCGGTACAAACCGAAATTGAGCTGATCAAATCCAGAATGATCTTAGGGAAAACGATCAGAAATCTGCACCTCGACATTGTTGCAATGCCTAAATTTTTCCCTCTTATAGGAAATGCAGTAGCCAGATGGCTTCAACGGTTCAATGGCAGCGACGTCCTGTCCAGCCCGCCATTTGGGTTATCGCATTATGCATGGGGGGGTGAAGCCATTCAGGTGGATACACTCGAAGTGCCTGAAAGCTGGAAAAATGAAGAAATCATTTTACAGGCGATCAATGAAAGCCAGTTCAAACTCATCTATCAGGATGAAGTCTTTCTTGAAGGTGAAGTCGGCAAGCTGGCTGTCAAGCAGCCGGAAGGCTATCTGCAGCCCGTCAAAATTTTTGTCACTTATCTGCAATCTCGCCCGGATACCATGTTCACTCTGACACGTCGCTCCAAAGGTGAAGCAATTCGGCGATTGAAGGAAGCTCTTTCCATTACAGAAATTGGCAAGGGTACCGGTATCCTTGAATTAGCCATTGAATCAGACGATCGGAAAGAAGCCGTTCGTATCGTCAATGAAATTGCCAACACCTATCTTCAGCAGAATGTCGAGCAGAAATCGGCAGAATCCCAGAAAACACTCGAATTCCTGGAGAAACAATTACCAGCACTCAAAGAACAATTGGAAACGGCCACCAGTGCACTAAACGATTACAGAATCCGCAAGGGCTCGATCAATCTTGACCTCGAAACGCAGAACATACTGACGGGAACAGTCGAACTGAATACTCAGGTTACGCTCCTGCAGCAAAAGCGGGATGAATTACGTCAGAAATTCACGGAATCTCATCCTAATGTCATTGCAATCGACAAGCAGATCAGCAGACTGCAGGCACAGATCAATGCTTTTGATAAGAAAATCGGAGGGTTACCAGAAACCCAGCAAATCATTCTGAGACTGTCACGAGATGTGGAAGTCAATGCTGAACTTTACACCACGCTGCTGAATCATGCCCAGACCATACGTGTTGCTAAAGCGGGCACAGTAGGTAATGTAAGAATCATTGATTACGCCATGCTGCCTGATCTTCCAATCAAACCCAGAAAAGTTCTGATCATGGGTGTTGCATTGATGGCAGGGCTTATGATGGGAATAATAATTACTTTTATTCGCAAATCACTCAGTTATGGTATAAAAGATCCCGGCATAATCGAAAAATCTTTAGGTATACCAGTTTATGCAACGGTCCAGTACAGCAAATATCAGAAACTAATCGAAAAGAAACTAAAAAGTGAACCAATATCGGGCAATCACCCTCCACTTTTATTGGCACTGGAAAACAAAGAAGATCTTGCGATGGAAAGTCTGCGCAGTTTGCGTACCACCCTGCACTTTGCGTTTCTGGAGGCACACAACAATATCGTCATGATTACCGGACCGAGCCCAGGGATCGGCAAAACGTTTGTTTCAGCGAATCTGGCCGTCACAATGGCAGATGCCGGCAAAAAGGTATTACTGATAGATGGAGATTTACGCCGGGGTAATATTCATAAACACATGCGCCTGAGCAGAGAAAATGGTCTCTCCGAACTGATCAGCCGATCAATCGATCTGAACGATGCGATCAAATCGATTCCACTGGCAGCTATCGATTTTATTCCGACCGGTAAAGTCCCGCCCAATCCGTCGGAATTATTGCTGCATGAACGCTTTGGTCAATTGTTGGAGACTGTCAGTAATCAATATGATCTGGTCATCATTGATTCGCCACCCATCCTGGCTGCCACCGATGCCGCCATCATCGGCCGTCTGGCCAGTGTCACCCTAATGGCAGTCAGAGCCGGAACTCACCCCCTACGGGAACTTGAACAGAGTGTAAAGAAACTTGTACAGGCGGGCGTGAATCTGAAAGGAGTGATATTCAATGGCATCCCTGAAACCTTGTCACGCCACAGATATGGTCAGTATGTATACCAGTACGATTACCGGAGTAAAAAACGATGAATGAACTCACCTCTACATTTTTCAGTATTTCTACAGACATAAGCCAACCAGTCAGGCCTGATCTTTCAGAACAAATTACTCTATTTACCATCAGTACAATACTGGCCGGCCTTATCATCCGGCTGGCAATTTCTCTGGCACATACTTACGGCATTCTGGATCGCCCGGGGCAGCACAAACAGCACAAGCACCTCACACCATTCGTAGGAGGGACCGGAATCTTCGCTGCCCTGCTCATCGCCCTCTGTTTTTTAATCGGCTATTATCCGGAACAATCAGTGAAGTGGCTGGGACTGGGGATCAGTTCCGCTATTATCTTTATCATGGGTTTTGCCGATGACATCCTTCAACTTCATTACAAAACACGTCTGATCGTACAAACTGTCGCCGTCCTGATCATGAATCTGGTAAGCGGGGTTGTATTGACTGATCTTGGTAGTATTTTCCCTGGCGGAATTCTGGCACTGGGAATTTTCGCCATACCTTTCACGCTCTTTGCCACTATTGGAGGCATCAACGCACTGAACATGATCGATGGAATAGATGGATTATCCGGTTCCGTAACATTAATGAGCCTGATACTACTCGGTTCAGCAGCGCTGATTGCCGACAATCAGCCCAACCTCATCATCATCATTGCGCTCACCGGTGGTACCATGGGATTTCTGTTTTTCAATCTCCGCTACAGGCTGCAACCCCGAGCAAGAGTATTTCTTGGTGATAACGGCAGTATGCTGTTGGGATTCGTGATTACCTGGCTTTTGATAGATCTTTCTCAAGGCAGCAATCGTGCCATGACACCCGTCACTGCTCTCTGGCTGTTCTCGGTCCCCCTGATGGATACCATTAGTATCATGCTGCGCCGAATCTGGCAGCACAAGTCACCATTTGAACCGGATCATAATCATTTACACCATATCCTTCTCAATGCCGGCTATCGTGTCAGCGATGTCATATTTGCCATTGTCTCAATACATTTGCTGTTTGGTCTGATCGGGCTCACCGGCCTGTATCTGGGAGTCAATGAGCTCACAATGCTCACGGGTTTTCTGCTGTTTTTTTCCGGGTATTTCTACCTGTCTCTCCATCCCTGGTACTTTATTACGGCCTTGCGCCAATTTCATACACTTTGGGGACTTACCCCGACACAAAGTCATGGTTTCTTCCTGGGCAGCTATACTCCCAAGGAAGCGGAAAACCTGGTCCGTATGCTTTCACAGGAACTGAGGCCCAGCATGGACTCACTGGTACATGTAATCAAAAATAAAGCCCCGTCATCAAGCGACGAAGACCAATACGCCGTCGTCGTCAATATACGTTTACTGGATGCAGATGTCAGAACAATAAAAGATAAAATCGAGAATTTCGTAACTTCAGCTCAGAAGCGCATAAACGAACGCTGCGGCATCCAGTTGCGTCCTTTTGTAGAACATAACCCGCGGAATGACAGAAGGATACAGAATCAAAGCAATCCTTCAGGAAATAAACGTGTGGCAGATCGGCGCAAACCCAACCAGAAACTGCTGGTATTTGAAGCAATGTTTGATCAGACTTCGATATCTAAGCGGAATTATCATCAGGAATCGGTAGAACCACCAATCAACCACAGTAATTCCTAAAGTTCCAATCTTCTTGATTCAGTCAGTACGGAAACAATCACAAAAAGGGATATTTTTTGTTTCCTTACAGACACAGAGCCAGACTGGACTGGTTTCTCTGACGACAAATACTACAGGATTCATCCCGGTCCCCCGGTGAGCACCATCACAAAATGGCTGTGACTGGCTGAGTCCACATCGGCACCAGTAATACTGTTTATTGGCTTCCAATTGAACCCGGATCGGAAATCTGGATTTCGTCCCGGATTCACCCATGGTTCGATTTCGGCTGACGAGTTACGGATACTGTCAGTCAAACAGATTCAACGCTGTCTCACTACCCGCAGCAATATTACGCGCTGCCATGGTGGACTGGATATCGGCCAATCGCTGCCGGCTTCTTTTCACACCGTTCTCGCTTAACGGCACCCTGTTGTCATCAACCAGAATACCGTTCAGTGTCGATGAAAAAAGTCTGGCAATATGCGCCATCTGGTCAAATACTCTTTCACCATTTGCGACTCTGGGAACATCCAGCAGAAAAGTGATGCCGTGGGTAGTCAGTGTTCGCATGTTGGCAGGCAAAAATGGGGCCGACTCAAAATTGCCCAGTGAAAACATTACCTCATTAGTTTCACTGTCACGATATTTGAACACACCGTCGGATTCCAGCCGGAAGCCGGAAGCTTCTGCCAGCGCGCGAATCTTGGTCCCGACAAAGGCACCACCATCCTTGCTGATGATATTGATCCCCATGATCACATCGACATCGGCACAGAATTTATCCAGATCAATTGCTCTGGCATGTGCTTCTGAAATATCGGGGCATTCGACTTCCGCCTGAACCTGTGCGGAAAAATCTTCGGCCATATCACGAAATCTCGACAGATTGATTTCAGTGACCGGTCCGGAACGATCCGCAAGCTGCAAACATCCTTTTAACTGGATATAAGTATTCCTGGGGCTGAGCGTATCGAGCGAGATTTCCTCCCACGACTGCCCTTCTTGCAGACCGAACCAGCGTACTGGCTTGCCATAGTCAAACTTCTGCTGCAGCAGATCAATCAGTTTCTCGTGGGGGATGGGTGAACTGGCGCGGATATCAGCAATGTAATTGATCATGCTGTCGATATCGGCCGTTTTCCTCTGCACACCAGGCTCTTTTGCTGGCTGATCATCCGCGATTTGCCGATCAACCGGGGTATTGGCAGAACCCACAGCAGCATCCGGTATTGATGGCGCTTCATCACCAAATTGCGGCTCGATCCGCCCACTGCCGAACACTGGTTTACGCTCATCATTCAGCAGAACATCATCGTGCTCGTGCCTGAATACATTCTGGACCTTGCGATGATAGCGTGCCAGCTGAATTCTGTTGAATATGACGACACCGACAATAATGACTGCGCCGATAATAACCAGACTGATCTGCAAATCACTCATAAACTGTTATCCCCCTTTGGCACGATTATAATCGTTCTGCACGCACTCAAGTAGTTCATCAACGAATATCAGACACTTGCGGGCAAATCCCCGGCGGCCATGATTTTACCGATATCCACCGTCACCACCCGGGAAACTCCCTGCTCGCGCATGGTTACACCGATCAACTGCTGCGCCATCTGCATGGTAATTTTGTTGTGGCTGATGAAAAGAAACTGAGTCTCTCCGGACATGCGCTTGACGAGCTCACAAAAACGTACTGAATTACTATCATCCAGCGGCGCATCCACCTCGTCCAGCAGACAGAACGGTGCAGGATTCAGCCGGAACAGTGAAAATACCAGCGCCAGTGCCGTCAATGCTTTTTCCCCACCAGAAAGCAGATGGATGGAACTGTTCCGCTTACCCGGCGGATGAGCATTCAATTGCACACCTGCATCCAGAATATCCTCACCACTCAACACCAGCTCCGCAACCCCTCCACCAAAAATGGAAGCAAACAACCCGGCAAGATTCTGATTGACCTGATCGAATGTTTCCTGCAAACGCTCCCGGGTTTCACGATCGATCTGACGAATGGCCTGCTCCAGTGTCGTAATGGCTTCACGTAAATCATGAGATTGTTCTTCGAGATGAATCCGGCGTGATTTCAATGCCTCCAGCTCCTGTAACGCTGCCAGGTTGACCGGCCCGAGAGCAGTGACCTCCCCGGTAAGCCGGTTGATACGTGTTTGCAGTTTTGCTGGCGATTCATTGACGAACTGCGGCACCATTTCCAGCATAGTTTCACCTGATTCCGCCAGCTTGTCTGCAAACCGGGCTTCGGTCATTTCCGCTTCCTGCTCACGGAGCCGCGCCTGACCAACCGCCTCACCACATTCTTGCAGCCGTTGTTCAGCATACATCCGGGCCTGTTCCATTTCCCGCAATGTATCGTCCATATTTTCCAGCTCGTGCCGAACTGCCATCAGCGCCTGTTCATGCTGATCGCGCTGTATCTGCCAATGTACTGTATCTGCTGTCAGTGTCGATTCATCCAGATCAGCACGAGCGTGCTGCAACCTTTGCATGTTTTCAGTCAGGATGACGCTATTCCGGGTAATCATACCGATACGCCGTTCACAATCGATGACTCTGTTCTGACAATCCTGCTCACCGAAAGCCGTTTCATGTAACCTGTCCGATAAACGCTGCACCCGTGATCGCTGTGATGCCAGTGCCCGCCCGGATGACTGGCAGGCAGATTCTGCCTGATTTACCTGAGCTTCCAGCTCTACTCTTTCCGCCTCACACACAACGAGCTCTGTTTCTGCCTGCTGTTTCTGTGATGATTCTTCTTCGATCTGCACTGCCAGATCAGCCAGTTCGATTTCAAGTTGAGCCTGCTGTTGCGCCACACGCTCTATTTGCTGTGTCAACCGTACGATCTGTATTTGCCGGTCGTGCTGCTGCGTTCTGATTTCTTCGATCACTTTACGAAGTTGTACGATATCCGCCGCGATCTGCTGATCATCCTGCTCCACCGCAGCCAGCGTCTGCTGTTGGGATAAAACAGACTGTCCGATTTGTTCGCATTCTTCCCTGATTTGAGCAATTTCGCGCTGACGCTGCAAGATACCATGCACTGCAGAATCAGGCGCAAAGTAGCTTACTCCGCAACTGGTTATACTGTGTCCTTCCGCTGTTACCAGCATCTCTCCGCTGGTAAGCAGCGATCTGTCAGCCAGCGCAGCTGTCAGGCTGTCAGTGACGAACACACCGTACAGCCAGTTTCCCAGCACGGCCTGCACCGCCGGGCTGCGGCAACTCAGTAATGTACTGAGTGGCTTCCATGTTCGTTGATCCGTGTCATTGCTCACTGGTCGATCCGGAACGAGTTCGCACACGGCCCATTTTGCCGATGGCCGCTGTGCTTCCCACTCCAGCATCTGTTCCAACCGGTCCACGGTAACTGCCTGGATACGCTCGCGCAGCACGGCTTCCAGCGCCGTTTCCCAGCCTGATTCAATCGAAATCTGCTGCCACAGCCTCGGCAACAGATTCAACTGAAGTCTGGCCATCCACGCATTCAACTCCTGGTTATCTTCGATCTGATCCTGCAAGCGTTGCAGAACATCACACCGGGCATTTGCCCGAGCCATATCCCGCTCGAGCGACTGAATGATTTGCAGGATCGCGTCACGTTCCTGCTGTACGGTATACGCCTGCGTTTCCAGTGTGCTGAGTGAATGCTGCTTCTGCTCCAGCATGGCAGCAAGCTCTGCAGATTCCATCTGCAACTCATCCAGTTGCACCGGATCGATCTCCGGCTGGCTCGACTGCTCTTCCAGCAGGCGTTCGCGACGCACCACCAGCTGATGCAACGTTTTTTCGGCATACGCCTGCTGGTTTTGCAGCAATTTCTCATTCTGTCTGGCCAGCGCCAGCTTTTCCCGCAACCCGATCAACCGCACCTGGTCTGCTTGCGCAGCCGATTCCATTTGCGGCAGCTTCCCGGCTTCCACGATATGTTCCTCTTTGCAGGACAAGTGACAATTTTTCGCCTGCTCCAGTTTATCCTGCCAGGACGTCAGGTTTTCGTTGACTTCGTTCAGTTGCTGCTCGTGGTTCTGCAGTTGCAGTTCAGCTTCAGCAAGCTGACGATCGAGCTGCTCTCTGTTTGCACGAATATGCCGGATGTTTTGTTCGATACGCGCAATTTCACCATTGGCAGCATACAACGCTCCCTGAATCTGATGCTGACGATCATTCACCACCCGGTGGTACAGGCGCAACTCATCCAGCTTTTCGCCTGTTTCCTGCATACCGGATCGGATGGTTTCCATTTCCTGCACCAAGCGTTCAACCTCTACCTGTGCCTGGTGTCGTGATTCGGCGGCCTGCTGCTTATGCAACGTCCAGAGTGTATGTTGCGCGGCAGTCAACTGCCTATGCAAATCCTGATAACGGACCGCACATTCCGCCTGTGCTTCAAGATGCTGCTGCTGTTTGTCCAGCTCTTCGAGAATATCGTCCACACGCTGCAGGTTGCCACGTGCATCAGCCAGGCGCAGCCCGGTTTCATGGCGCTTTTCGTGGTATCGGGTAATGCCGGCTGCTTCTTCGAGAAAAGTGCGCAGCTCCTGCGGCCTGGCCTCGATAATGCGGGAAATCATCCCCTGTTCGATGATGGCGTAACCGCGCCCGCTGACACCCGTTCCCAGGAACATGTCGGTGATATCCCGCCGGCGCACATGAATATTATTGATGTAATAGGATGATTCCCCATCGCGCTGAATCACGCGCCTGATGGCTATTTCACTGTAGGATTTCCACTGGCCCGCCGCTTTGCCCGAGCTGTTATCGAATACCAGTTCGACACTGGCCCGGCCGATCGGCTTGCGCGTGGCGGATCCGTTGAAAATCACATCCTGCAGTGACTCCCCCCGTAATGCTGAGGCGCGTGATTCCCCTAGCACCCAGCGTACCGCATCGATGACATTGGATTTGCCGCAACCATTCGGCCCAACGATTCCGACCAGATTCCCCGGTACAGGCACCACCGCAGGATCAACGAATGTTTTGAAACCGGCCAGTTTGATTTCGGTCAGGCGCAATTTGGAAGGTAACAGGTTATAATTTTGAGCTAACTGGTTATTCTAAATGATTTAGAAAAACCAGGAACTGAAAGAACCAAGGAAACCATGACCACACAGCCTTCAAAACAACTGGAAACCTTCGAAAATCCCGTCCAGACACGTGATTACCGGATTCACATGGAAATACCGGAATTTACCTGCCTCTGCCCCAAAACCGGACAGCCGGATTTTGCACGACTGACGCTGGATTATATTCCCGACAAAAAATGTATCGAACTCAAGAGTCTCAAGCTCTACATCTGGTCATACCGTGATGAAGGCGCTTTCCACGAAGCAGTGACCAACCGGATTCTGGATGATCTGGTGGCCGCCATGAAACCCCGTTTTATCCGGCTGACTTCGAAATTCTATGTGCGCGGGGGTATTTTCACCAATGTCGTCGCGGAACATCGTAAGAAAGGATGGCAGCCCCAGCCACCAGTATTACTCGAAGTGTTTGAACAGCAATTCAATACCCACGGCTGATCATTCTTTTCCACAAAACCCGCTAACTTTTTCTGGAAAACTACCATGGACCAGTATCGCGAAGAACATGATGCAATAGGCACAGTACAGGTGCCTGCCAGCGCCCTCTGGGGTGCGCAGACACAACGATCGCTCAACAACTTCAATATCTCGGGCGAACGCATGCCGTCAGCCCTGATCCACGCACTGGCGCTGGTCAAACGCGCCGCTGCCAGTGTCAATCATGATCTGGGATTACTGGACGAGAACATCGCCCGGGCAATCATCACCGCTGCCGATGAAGTGCTGGCAGGAGAACACGCCGGCGAATTTCCGTTGGTAGTTTGGCAAACCGGTTCCGGCACACAAACCAATATGAACATGAACGAGGTGCTGGCCAACCGCGCTTCGGAAATTCTGGGCGGTACACGGGGCAAAGGTCGCAAGGTGCACCCTAACGACCATGTCAACAAAGGACAATCTTCCAATGACGTTTTTCCCACTGCCATGCACATTGCTGCCGTGGAAGCCATCCGCAACCGGTTGATTCCGGCACTGGAAGCACTACGTAAAACATTATCTTCCAAATCGGCAGCATTTTCGGATATCGTCAAGATCGGCCGCACACATTTGCAGGATGCCACCCCGCTTACACTGGGGCAGGAATTTTCAGGCTATGTTTCACAGCTCGATCATGGCCTGGCTCATCTCGAATCTGCGCTGCCGCATCTGCTCGAACTGGCGCTGGGGGGGACAGCCGTAGGTACCGGTCTCAACACCCATCCGGAATTTGCACGCCGTGTCGCGGCAGAAATTGCACGCCTCAGCGGCTATCCTTTTATAACAGCTGCCAATAAATTTGAGGCACTGGCCGCGCATGATGCACTGGTCCATGCGCATGGGGTGCTGAAAACACTAGCAGCTATACTGATCAAAATTGCCAATGACGTCCGCTGGCTGGCATCCGGCCCGCGTTGCGGTATTGGTGAAATCCTTATCCCGGAGAACGAACCCGGCAGTTCGATCATGCCCGGAAAAGTCAATCCTACCCAATCGGAAGCAGTTGTCATGCTTGCCTGTCAGGTCATGGGCAATGATGTTGCAATCAATCTGGGAGGCGCCATGGGAAATTTCGAACTCAATACCATGAAACCACTGATCATTCACAATTTTTTACAAAGTACACGTTTGCTCGCAGATGGTGCAGAAAGCTTCAACACCCATTGCGCAGCCGGTATTACGGCCAATACAGTACGAATCAAGCAGCATTTACAGGAGTCTCTGATGCTGGTAACCGCGCTCAATCCTCACATTGGTTACGACAAAGCAGCAGAAATAGCCAAAAAAGCCCATCATGAAATGCTGACATTAAAAGAAGCCGCAATCAGGCTGGGTTATGTCACCGCAGAACAATTCGATGTATGGGTTGACCCACAAAAAATGACAGAGGTGTGAAAAAGAAGAATTGCTTAAGAAGGAGGAAGAGGAAAACTTACTGAGAGTTACTGAGCCCGTACGGATAAGGCAGCAATTTTAACAAAATCGGCTTCCCAAAAAACAAGGCAACCTGGACCCAACGGGACCCAGATTGCCTGAATATGGTACAAGGGGTAAATATTAGTATTTGCCGCCGATTCCACCGAACCAGATTATAGCTCCGATTACAATAAAAGCTGCTGTACTAACCAAAATTACTTTCCATGCTCCACTATTTTTTTCGATTTCTCTCTGGGTTGTCGCTGCATCACTGTATCCCATGCTTTATCCTCCTAATATAGTTAAACTCTTTATCCTGCCTCGGATAAACTCCCATTCGCGCGGGAAACGGACGGTGACTTTTTAGTCCAAGTACCCGGCATTACTCACTTTATGTACCTTCTTACCTCTACAAACCCATAAAGCTGAAGATGATTCTAACCCAGATTTTTTTACAATGGAAGTAACTATTTTAGTAACAACACGACCTAACCGGGCCTGAGGATTGTGCTCCACGTACATGGCTATCATGCAGGAAGAACTCAACAGACAAACCCGCATCGATCAGGATGAGGCCGGCCGATTGATATGGTTGGCCCAATCCAGAACATCGAGATCTGCTTTTACCAGATCAGGCCGATCGAGAAATTCGAGTTCCGCCATGGCTTTCTCGACCTGTTCTGCATTTCCTTTTTCTCTGGCTTCGATCAGCCGCAGCTTACAACCAAGCCGACCTTCACGATGCACCAGGGCACGAATCACTTCATCCGGCATTTCCAGCTTATCCACGATCTGCTGAATTTCCATACTAAACAGCGTGTCCAGCAAAGACATTATCCCGGTCATGAAAGCTCGATCCTGGTAATTTTTGTCATGCGGGCGATCAATGGTTGCAATCAGTTCCATCAGTCTTCCACGGATAGCTGCGGTTTGCATCAGCGCATTGGCCTCGTTCAGTTCTCCGGAAGGATCCGCAGCATACAGCAGTAACTGAACCCACCTTTTCAAAGGCCGGTAACCCATCGCGATGATAGCCTGCCGTATGGAACCGATTTTCTGCGGCAATGCTGCCGCTACCGAATTGACCATTCGCAAAAGACTGTAACTCAAACCCGGTTCATGCTTGAGCAGCTGTTCTATTTCCTCGATCTCCGCATCGCGCATCACCAGCGACAGCAATCGCAGAAGAGATAATCTTCCGGATTCGATCTTGCCACCGGAAACAATTACCGGCCTGGCAAAAAAAATAACCTTGAAACATCTCGAACCCCAAGTCCATGCACATTCTGGCACGTTCTGGGCTATCCACTTTCTCTGCCAGCGGGATGACCGGCCATGCTCTCAGTTTCTGGATCAAGTCGATGATTTCATTATCAGTCAGCGCCAGCACATCAACCTTGACCACATTGATGATCGGAAGCAATGGTCCGATTCTGTCATCAATCCGGGTCACATCATCCAGCGCAAGCTGGTATCCCATCTGTTTCAGCTCGATACAACGCTGCACTACTTCAGGTGTGGCAGAAATCGTTTCCAGCAGTTCCAGCACCACATGTTTACTGGGCAGCAACAAAACTGCATCATCCAGAAGCAGCTCATGGTTGACGTTGATGAATCCGCGCAGATTACCCAGCACCTGCTGAATCCCGAGGTGACCGTACACATTCACCACTACATTGGCAGAAGCACGGAAACCATCCGAAACATTTGCCTGATTATCCTCTGTTGTCCGGAACAGGAACTCATAGGCAACCAGATTCTGATTACGATCCAGAATCGGCTGCTTACCCAGAAAAATATTCTCCATTAAATGTCACTCATTAACAGGTGTAATCATTACGCGGCTCTTACCGGATTGCTTAGCCTGATAAAGTGCCTCATCCGCACGTTTGAGCAAAGACTTCTGACCTTCGCGAAACTGCCGGGAAACAACGCCCCCGCTAAAGGTCACCGGAACGGAATTACCCTCCATATCCGATAATACTTTCCTGGAAAAGTTATTCTGCAGACGCTGCATCACCCAGACTGCCGATTCCAGCGTGGTATCCGGCAGCAATACGACAAATTCTTCGCCGCCATAACGAGCGACCACATCACTTGGCCGTAATGATTTCTTTGCAACCGTCACAAAATGAACCAGAACATCATCACCAAACTGATGACCATAGGTATCATTGATCTGCTTGAAGTCATCCAGATCAAGCATAACCGCACACAGTGTGTTCTCGTTTCGGTCAGCACGCGCCGCCTCTCGCACATAAACAGCATCCAGGCCACGCCGATTGAATGCGCCAGTCATGGGATCGTAATGTATCAGCTCCCGCAGTTGCTCCAGCTCCAGTTTGAGTGATTCGATCTGCTTTTCTGCAAGCCGTACCTGTTCCTGCGCACTATATACCTCATTGCTGTAACGCAGATTCCGGGTTTCTCCCAGCACGGTATCCAGAATATTGATAATCTCGTTTACATCACTGGTCTCCCGGATACGACGCGCGTACTGCTCGACCTGTTGACCATACTCATCTGCACCGATCACCGGATTCCGGCCTTTTACCGTCCCCCTCGCCCTCTTCTTACTGGCAGTCGAAGATTTGACCAGCTGTAATATCTTTTTGTCATCTGAAATCTGCATGATTATCCTCCTGAAACTTCACTGCAATCGTCGTAATCACCCGGAAATATCCGGAAGGCTGCCTGGGGAGCACCATTGTGAGCCTGGAAGAACATCATCCCGAAGCATGCATTCTGCATCAGCAAGACTAGCAGAATCTATTCAAAGCAAAAGAAGGAATTAGGGGAAAACCACGCCGGTTATCCAGCCATGCTGCAAGCCAGACATTCATGGCTACCAGCAGGACAAGAGCAGGAACCGGTTGTACTGAAATTACCAGCAGGGCATGTTCACACTAACAAAACACCACTGCCACGACATCATTTGATACACACCGCCCGCACCTGATGAATGTCGGTAATTCCCTGCAACACTTTTTCTATCCCGTCCTGTTTCAGGGTACGCATACCGTCATGCAATGCGGTTACCAGCATTTCAGCAACACGTGCGTGTTCCTGTATATTTTTCTTGAGTGCGTCGGTGGCAGTCAGCAATTCATGCAAACCCACCCGGCCAGCATAGCCCGTTTGTGTACAGTGCTCACAACCAACCGGCTCATACAGGGTAATCTGCCCGTTTTCATCGCCATACTGCTGAACCCAGCGAGATTCGATTTCACGGCAGGCTGCATCAGGATCGGCCTTGAAGCTCCCGATATTCTTCAGTTCTTCACAATACTCTACCAGCAGCGCGCGAATTTCCTCCCGACTGGCCACGTGAGGTTTTTTACATTTGCACAGTCGCTTGGCCAGACGTTGCGCCAGAATCCCGAGCAACGCATCAGCAAAATTGAACGGATCCATGCCCATATCCAGCAAACGGATGATGGATTCGGGTGCACTGTTGGTGTGCAGGGTTGCGAAAACCAGATGTCCGGTAAGCGAAGCCTCGATGCCGATACTGGTTGTTTCCTTGTCACGCATTTCACCCACCATGATGATATCGGGGTCTGCCCGCAGAAAGGATTTCATGATCGTGGCGAATGTCAGGCCGGCTTTCGGGTTGATCTGCACCTGACGCAATCCTTTCTGCGTAATTTCAACCGGATCTTCCGCCGTCCAGATTTTGGTTTCCGGCCGGTTCAGATATTTGAGAATGGAATGCAGCGTCGTCGTTTTACCGGAACCCGTCGGACCGCAGACGAAGAACAGCCCGTAAGGCTTACTGATGATCGATTTCAGCCGTTCCAGGTTGAAGGAGGTAAATCCCATTTTCTCCAGTGGAATCGGCTCACCAGCCGCCAGAATACGCATCACTACGTCTTCCACACCGCCAGCCGAAGGAATCGTCGCGACCCGAAGCTCGATATCAAGAGGCGCAAACTTGCGAAACTTGATCTTGCCATCCTGCGGTTTACGCTTTTCTGAAATATCGAGATCACACATGATCTTGATACGGGTCACCAGCGGATTGCGATAACTGGCTGGAATTTCGATATAGGGCATCAGTGAACCATCCTTGCGGAAGCGAATACTGGTTTTCCCCTTACCCGGCAAGGGTTCGACATGAATATCCGAAGCACCTGTTTTATAGGCATCCATGATGATGCGGTTGACCAGTTTGACCAGTTCGTTATCCGCCGCAGCGGAAGCTTCATCCGTATCAGTCTCTCTGGTTTCTTCCCCGCCATCGCCCTCACCCAGATTGGAAAGCATTTCATCGATGCTGCCACCCAGATTCTCGGTTTCATTACCGCCATAAAACAGATCCAGCATGGCCTGAAATTCACGCCGGGTACAAACCGCGTAGATGATCTTGCGCTTTGGAAAAATCTGGTTGACGATACGTAATGCTCTGATACGTTCGGGATCCAGGGTTAGCACCATCAACCCTTCAGTTCCATCATCGATCGGCAGCCAACTGTTGCTCTCGACAAATTCACGTTTGAGATTCTTGAGCAGGTCCATCGGCTTGATCCGATCCGGCCGGTATCGTTCATATCTCACGCCAAAGAAGACAGCCAGTGCTCCACCCACCTGCGTCACACTGATGCCGAATTCATCGATCAGCACATCTTCCAGATCGCGGCCTGTTTCACGCGCCTGCCTGGTTGCCAACTCAAATTCGCTGGCACTGATCAAGGCATTGACGATCAACTGATCATAACGGGTTCTGCCCAGTAACTGCTGCATCTGGCGCTGCCTGATGGCGACTGCCAACGCCTGGCAGATTTCACTCAATTCATCCACAACCCTTTGCGAGAAAGGTTCATCGGCCTTGTTGTTAATGAGCTGCACCACACCCAGCAGATCGTTATCACCGGCATTCAGAATCGGTACCACAAGCATCTGTTTGGTCCGGTAGCCGGTCCGCTTGTCCACTTCCTGCAAGAAACGCAGATATTCACTCTGTTCCCTGAGCTCACACCGATCATAAACATCTCTGAAATTGACGGCTTGTTTGTGCAGCCCCACAAAGCCGGCAATACTGTGTTCGTTGATGGGCAGTTTCAGATTCTGCCAGGAATCCAGTCCGGTTTTAACACGTGACGTAAGACTGGTTTTATCGTCACCGAGGGTATAGACCGTCAGGCGATCCGCGTTGAAAATCTCGCAGATATCCCGGCTTGTTTCGAATATGATTTCATCAACATTTCCCGCCGCCTGAATCCTGTCAATCACAGATTGCAAACGCCCGGCAGAATCCGACGGAATCCCATTGCCTGGGATGATGCCGGAACCGGCTTCAGAAGCCAGAGATATGCTCATATTCACTCTATCCTAGAATTCAAATATCTGATTACTCATCAATCTGCGCAGATCAAAACGGCTGATTCTGGCAAGAATTTCCTGCATGGTCAGCTCTGCTTCCCCCTGACGCAGATGGGTAATGTATATTTCGGCATCATGCTGCAGTTTATTCAGTTCATCTGCGAGCAAGGCAGGATAGAAATGTCCGGAACGCCTCGCGATGTCATGTTTGACATCACTGAAGGCAGATTCGATGATCAGATAGCGTAGGTTGGTAATCCGGTTGATAGCTTCCCATAATCCATCATTGGCAGTGGTATCACCGGTAAATACCAGACTGGCCTGACCGGAATCAAGCTGAAAGCCCACAGCCGGAACAGCATGGCAAGCCGGCAGCGGTGTAATTCTGCGCGAACCCAGCACTATAGTCTCACCCACCGCAAATGGCTGGTAACGCATATAGGGGCGGACGGCATCAGGGATACGGGAAAAATCCGGCCAGACATGCCAGTTGAAAATGTGCTTCTGCAGACATTCCAATGTTGCAGGCAGAGCATGCACGATCAGCGGACGATCACGCAGACTGCCAGTCGTGTCGACCAGAAAAGGAATGAATGCAATATGATCCAGGTGGGAATGCGTGACGAATACATGATCGATTTTCAGCAGATCATCCAACGCGAGCGTGCCGACTCCGGTGCCGGCATCGATCAGAATATCCTCGTCCAGCAGCATTGCGGTGGTATGAGAATTACTCCCTATTCCACCGCCACAGCCCAATACTTTTAATTTCAAATTGATGAACCCTCCACCCCGGATTTAACGGCAACCGCCGGCAGATCATTTGCTTTAACAGATGGAGGATTACGATGGATTTCCTGCTATTTGAGCAACAAAACCGGAACAGTCGAAAGCTGGATCAGTTTGCTGGCAACCGAGCCAAGCAACAAACCCTTGACCGCACCCAATCCGCGCGGACCGATAACGACCTGGTCACACTGTATTTCCTCGGCAAATTGCAGGATCATGGTCACCACTTCCCCCACGACGATATGGTGCCGGTAGGCAACCCCCTTTTCTTCCAGATAGCCGCGAGCCTGCTGCAGATTTCTAAGACCTTCCTCGCGGTAATAATCACCAATCTCTTCCTTGCTGACAAACATGGAAACATTACCGGTCAGCGGCATCCGCACGTTCAGCAGGTGAATCTCCGGTTTTTCACGATACCAGTCGAGCCTTTTCACAAACTCCTCGATCGCCCGTCCGGAAGCTTCAGAACCATCGACCGGCAGTAACATTTTTAACATAAGGCACCTCTCTTTCACGTGTGTTTCATCACAGACTATGTTTTAGCGGGATCAACCCGTTGCCTCACTGCGCATCCAACTGAACAGTTTCCAGGTTCAATCTTTCCCCAGTAAATCCATGGATGCCCGCGCTTTTTTCTGTATCCGGGCTGTCAGCCATTTTCCGGTCCCGATCACCAGCAGCGAACAGGCTGCCGGCACCAGCCATTGCAGGTAGGCAGCCTGTGTTGCAACCCATTCCTGACTGATCGTATCACCTGTGAGCAAATCACCGGCAATCCAGCCGAGCAAACCGGCACCGATAACGACGATGACAGGAAAACGCTCGATCCATTTCATCACCAGCTTGCTGCCCCAGACGATGATGGGAACACTGAACAGCAGGCCGAATATCACCAGCGCAAGACTGTCCCTGGCTGCACCGGCAATTCCCATGACATTATCCAGACTCATCACCGTATCGGCGATGATGATGGTCCTGATCACGCCCGGTAGAGTGGTCGCTCCCCCTTTCACAACCGGCCCGCTTTCACTAGCGGGCTCCGGCAACAGCAGTTTAACGCCGATCCACAACAACAACAAACCACCGGTAATTTTCAAATAAGGCAATGCCAACAGCTGAAGTGCAAAAAAGACCAGCAGGATTCGTATCCCGATCGCCCCTGCCGTTCCCCAGAATATTCCCTGATTACGCTTATTCTCCGGCAGATTCCGGCATGCCAGCGCAATCACCACGGCATTGTCTGCACCCAGAGCGATATCGATGGCAATGATCTGAAAAACGGCAATCCAGAACTGTGGATCGGTCACATCCATATTTTCTACTCCCGTCGCTCGGAAATAAATGCAAATAGCTCATCCTGCCGGCGCAAGGTATCCCGGTAACCCAAATCGATCAGTGCCTGGCAAAAAGGAGCCTCAAACAATACATAACTGAGCATGGCAGAACCCTTCGGACCCATTGCCCCGGCAGCACGAAAAAAGTAGCGGATCGGACGCGGCAAACTGTTGGCATACGCTTGTGTCAGTTCATCGATCCTTTCGCTGGGTGTAATCACCATGCAGTCCACCATGCGCAGCGCAGGACCGTTTCCTGCTTGCATCCCCGGAATCAGGCTCAATGTCTGGTTGATACGCTGCAAACGCTCGAGATCGACATCCAGACTGTCGACGAAAATACTGTTCATCACATGCCCGGCAATCTGCGCCAGCGGCGGATATCCGGTTACCTTGGTACGTTCGCAATCAGTCTCCTTTTTCTCGTTCACACCAATCACCAGCAAGCGGTCTGCGCCGAGATGCAATGCGGGGCTGAGCGGCGCAAGCTGCCGCATGGAGCCATCACCAAAATACTCACGATTGACCCGGATTGCCGGAAAAATGAACGGAATCGAAGCAGATGCCACCAGATGCTGGATACCAATGCGCGAAGGAACACCAATGCGTTGCGCACGCTTCCAGGGAATGACGCTGGGACTGGCCTGATAAAAAGTAACCGACTGCCCGGACGCATACCCCCAGGCCGTTATGCCGAGCGCGTGCAGCGCCCCTGCATGAATACTCCTGCGTATCCCTCTGAAGGGCAAATGACAGGCCAATAGCTGCCTGAGTGGTGTATTATCCAGCAGCGAAACGGGTTTACCTGCCATTCTGCTCGACACGATCGAGCCAAAATAACGCAGCGCATTATGCAGTACCCCGATCAGATCAGAACGATAGATCTGGCCAGTATGCAGATTGCCCCATACTGCTTCCAGCCGTTTGATTCCGGTAGAAAAATGGGTTGCAGCCATGGCGAGACCAGCAGCATTGATTGCTCCGGCGGAAGTCCCACAGACAACCGGAAAAGGACTGCGAGCGTGCGGGGGCAGCATTTCGGCAATTGCCCGCAGCACACCTATCTGATAAGCGGCCCGTGCACCGCCCCCGGTCAAAACCAGGCCCAGTCTCGACGGTTGGGAACCCTGTGAAGCCATTTCGTCCACAGGCAATTTACCTTATCCCGGTTTTTACCAGCATCAATCCTTCTGCTCCTGTTTTATCTTTTCAAGTTTCTGTCCAGCAGACAACACACGCAGTACGAAATTCCTGCAAACTACCTGGCCTGATCACTGCCGATTACATCGGCATCGCGCTACCCGCGCGACTATACAGTATTCTCACCTCTGCGAGCCCATTTTCATTCGACTGGCAGCATCAGACCTGGTTAACAGCAATCATCCAGCCAAACTACCGGATACAATCCTGACATACCACAGTGCTAAAATGCCATTACACAACCATAATCTGTGCTTCCTTTATAACAAACCTGTACAACATACCATGACACATACCGGGCTTTTTCCCCCAGTCGAACCTCATGATCACGGCATGCTTCCGCTGGATGACACTCACACCATGTACTGGGAACAATCAGGCAATCAGAACGGCATCCCCGTCTTATTCCTGCACGGCGGGCCGGGGGCGGGTGCCACACCTGCCCATCGGCGTTTCTTTGATCCTGCCCGTTACCGGATCGTCATTTTCGATCAGCGTGGCGCCGGACGTTCGCTACCGCTGGGTGAAACCAGAGACAACACTACTCCGCTGCTCATCGAAGATATCGAAACCTTGCGGCAGCACCTCGGTATCGAACGATGGCTGATCTTTGGCGGCTCCTGGGGCAGCACACTGGCACTTGCCTATGGCGAAGCTCATCCTGATCGCTGTCTGGGATTCATCCTGCGCGGCATCTTTCTTTGTCGGCCCGGTGAAATCAACTGGTTCCTGTACGGCTTGCGCAATTTTTTTCCCGAAGTCTGGCGCGAATTTGTCGCCCGCCTCTCACCGATCGAACAATGCGACATTCTTTCTTCTTACTACCGTTTACTGATGGATCCCGATCCCGCTGTCCACATGCCAGCGGCGAAAGCGTGGGGGCGCTACGAAGGAAGTTGCTCAACCCTGCTGCCCAATCCTGACACAGTCGATTATTTCACCAGTGACACAGTTGCGCTCGGCTTGGCAAAGATAGAAGCCCATTACTTCAGAAATAATATCTTTCTGCCGGAAAACAGCCTGCTCGAAAATGTACATAAGATCCATCATCTGCCTGGTGTCATTGTCCAGGGGCGTTACGATGCCGTTTGTCCGATCGTCAGCGCACATGATCTGCACCTGGCCTGGCCGCAGGCCGACTATATCGTAGTCAATGACGCCGGCCATTCGGCCTGGGAACCCGGCATCCTGATCGAACTCGTCAAGGCCACCGAGAAACTCAAACTGATACTGTAAATCAGGCCACGCTTCAGATCCTGTTTCGATACCGGCTTCATTCCAGTCGGGACAGATCGATCAGCCCGGCAAGCTGCTGCACGTCGAGCTGTTCCTGAAACGGCAGAACACCCAGCAACGGGCAGTCGAGCCATTCAGTCAGTGTCTGCAGATTTGCCGCCGGTTGCAGCATTTCCGGGTCGATGGTATTCGCTACCCAACCCGCCAGTTTCAATCCGGCTGATTCAACCGCACGGGCTGTCAGCAATGCATGATTGAGACAACCCAGCCGCATACCCACCACCAGAATTACCGGCAACCCCAGCACTCTGGCGAGATCGCTGGTGTCATAGCGGCCATTCGGTGTACCTGATGATGACAGCGGCACCCGAAAACCTCCGATACCTTCGACTATCGTTACCTCTGCTGCCGCCTGCAGCTGTTCACAGGCCTGCCGAATCACCCTCAGGTCGATAACGATGCCTGCCTGTCGAGCAGCGATATGCGGCGCAACCGGTTCCACAAAGGCATAGGGATTGATCAGTGATTGCGGCATGCTGACATTGCTGGCTTTCTTCAGATTTTCCACATCCTGCCATTGCCCGTTTTCACAGCCTGCCGCCACTGGTTTCATTCCGATCACCGTATGGCCTTCAGCCGAGAAAGCGTGCAGCAGGGCACAGCTCACTACAGTTTTACCGATTCCGGTATCGGTGCCGGTGACAAACAATCCGGCGGGTGCCATTATGGCTCCAGACCAAGCTTGCGCCGTGTCTCCGGCTTCAACTGAACCTGGCGCGATTCCGGTTTCCAGGCATGGCCATACACCACTTCATACGTGGCCGGCAGCCTTCCATCCTGACGCAGCGCCTCATACCGCTCGATTACTTGCTGCCATGCCGCTTTGCCGGTCAATCCGCGCCTGCGCCCTTGTGTCACGTTGCGAGCACCGATTGCCTTGAGATCCTGCATCACCCCCCTGACATCCTCATAAGTCAGCGTGATGTATTCCATATCCATGACTGGTAATGAAAAGCCACAATTCACCAGCATGTCACCGATATCGTGCATATCCGTAAACCGATTGACGTGGCTGAACGAATCCGCTGACTTGAAAGCCTGCCGCAATTCCTTCAATGTATCTGGTCCGAATGTGCTGAACATCAGCAGGCCGCCGTTCTCCAGCACACGATAGGCTTCCGCGAATGTCTGCCTGAGATCATTACACCACTGGATCGCCAGATTGGACCAGATCATCCCGATACTGGCTTCGCCCAGAGGTAACTGTTCGATATCCGCACAAATATAATCTCTGGGCCAGTGGCGCCTGAATGGCAGCCAGCGCTGCCATCCTGGTATTTGCTCCGAGATCGCCATGCGCGCACAGCGATGCATCGTCAGCGCAATATCCATCGGCATGATTTCTGCCGCAGGATAGCGTTCGATCAGCTTGCGCGTGCCATAACCGGTTCCGCTGCCCGCATCGAGTATTCTGGCGGGAACATATTTGATGTATTCCAGACGGGACAGCATGCGGTCACATATTTCCCGCTGCAACACAGCAGACTGGTCATAACCGGCTGCCGCCTGTTCGAACGATCGACGCAGCATACGCTTGTCGAGTACATGATCATAATGCATCGAAACAACTCACGAATTGCTCAGGAAAAGAAAGAAACGGCGCATGGCCGCAATGGGGAAACAGCACCAGCCGCGCCCGGGGTAAATGTTGCTGCATCCAGTCTGCTGCGCCGGCCGGGGTGATAACATCGTTCCGGCCGTGGATCAGCAGTACAGGCTGACTGACCTGATTCAATTCAGCCCTCAAATCACTGGTCTGCAAAATTTTCAATCCTGCCTGAAGTGTTGCCGGCGTTGGCGGCTGGCCACGCAGAATACTCTTACGCAACCATGCCAGTACCCGGGCTTGATCCTCACTGCCGCTGACTTGCAGAGTCAGAAAACGGTTGAGCGTCTGGGTATAATCGCGCGCCAGATTTTCCATGAACAGCGTCAGGGTGGAATCTTCCATTCCCCATGGCCAGTCCGCGCGCCTGACAAAACAGGGGGTACTGGCAACCAGTACCAGTTGCTGGACACGTTCCGGCGCCTGCAATGCCAGCCTGATCGCTACCTGACCGCCGAGCGACCAGCCACACACGCTATAACGACCGGGCAAACGGTCCGCAATCACTTCGGTCATCTGATCCAGTGAATCCAGCGCACAATCACGGCTGGCACCATGCCCGGGCAGATCGACCTGATGCAGCCGGAAACGCTGCGATAACGATTCCACCACGCCATCCCATACACCGCTGTGCATGGCCCAGCCATGCAACATCACCAGATCAGGACCATTTCCAGTCGTCTCGATATGTATCGAGGCCATGTCAACACTGGGCCAGATCACGCAAAGCTGCACCCAATCGATCGACATCCGCCTCAGTATGCACAGCAGACAAACTGATGCGTAATCGTGCCATGCCTTGTGGTACGGTCGGCGGACGAATAGCTGGCACCCAGATACCACGCTCACGCAACGCCAGATCCAGCCGAACGGCTTCCTGACTTTCGCCCACCAGCAATGGCTGTATCGGGGTTTCAGACAGCAGCAATGGCCAGGGAAGGGAGTGCAACCTCTGCCGCAATCGCTCGATCAGCAAAGCAAGTCGTTCCCGCCGCCAACTCTCCTGACTGATCAGTTGCAGGCTGGTCAGTAAGGTGTGCGCCAGCAAAGGTGGTGCTGCCGTAGTATAGCCATAGGTGCGGCCATGCTGGATGAGTGTTTCAACGACAGGTGCTTGTGCCGCTACGAAAGCACCGGATACCCCCGCCGCCTTGCCCAACGTTGCCATGTAAATCAGATAGGGTGTATCCCGTTCTATTCTTTGCGAATGATACAGACTGCCCTTACCCCGTTCCCCGAGCACACCGAATCCATGCGCATCATCCAGCAGCAGCCAGGCATCAAAGCGCTGACACAATGTCAGCAGCTCGGCAACCGGTGCCATATCACCATCCATACTGAATACCGCATCGGTGACGACCAGCCGGCGCCGGGCTTTCGTCGTTTCCAGCTGCCGTGCCAGGGTATCGAGATCGAGATGCGGGTAACGAATGAAACGAGCACGAGAAAGCAAAGCAGCATCATTGAGTGAAGCATGATTGAGGCGATCTGCAAAGATCGCATCTCCCCGGCCTGCCAGCGCAGTCACCACTGCCATATTGGCCATGTATCCGGTGGAAAACAGCAAGGTGCGCGGTAGCCCGACAAATGCCGCCAGCGCTTCCTCCAGTTCATGATGTGCACGAAAATGACCGCTGATCAGGTGAGAAGCGCCCGAGCCGACGCCATAACACCGCGCACCTTCCGCTGCAGCTTCGATCAAGGCCGGGTGATTGGCCAACCCCAGATAATCGTTACTGCAAAAAGCCAGAAAATCCCTGCCATCGATAGTGACATGTGGAGATTGTGGCCCTTCCAGCACCGGACGTGAACGGTACAGCCCTTCCTGCTGGCGCTCCCGTAACGCTTCGCTCAGATCCGCCAACATACGACTACCCTGCACACCGACTACAATGCATGCAGCCCCAGTTTTTCAAACAACGCCAGATCTTTTTCCGTATCCGGGTTACCCGTCGTCAGCAGTTTATCGCCGTAGAAGATGGAATTGGCACCCGCCAGAAAACACAGTGCCTGGATGGCTTCCGGCATTTGCCGGCGGCCGGCGGAAAGTCTGACCATCGCTTTGGGCATGGTAATACGCGCTGCCGCAATGGTACGGACGAATTCGAATGGATCGAGCTCAGGCGTGCCGTACAAGGGTGTACCCTCTACCTGAACCAGATAATTGATCGGCACCGATTCAGGATAAGGATCGAGATTGGCCAGTTGTGCAATCAATCCTGCCCGGGCCATGCGAGATTCCCCCAGGCCGACGATACCGCCACAACACACGTTGATATTGGCGCCACGCACTTCCTCCAGTGTATCCAGCCGATCCTGATATTCACGCGTGGTAATGATTTCGCCATAAAACTCGGGGGCAGTATCGAGATTGTGATTATAGTAATCCAGTCCAGCCTGTTTGAGCTGAGTAGCCTGACCTGGCTTCAGAATGCCCAGTGTGGCACAGGTCTCCATCCCCAATGCCTTGACTGCACTGATGACTTCGGTCATGTACTCGATATCGCGCTGCTTCGGTCCGCGCCATGCCGCCCCCATACAGAAACGGGTGGCACCGCTTTCCTTGGCCTGAGTGGCTGCCGCCACGACTTCCTCACGCGACAGAATCGCCTGATTCTCCACCCCGGTGTGGTAACGCGCCGCCTGCGGACAATAGGCACAATCCTCTGAACATCCACCGGTTTTTACGGAAATCAGCGTGGACAGTTGCACGGCATTAGCATCGTGATACTGGCGATGCACTGTCTGTGCCTGAAAAATCAGATCAGAAAATGGCAGATCCAGCAGCGATTCGATCGCTGCGATCGACCAGCGCAATGATGACCCCTGTACTGCCGAATCAGAGTTGGGATGTGCACATTCGCACTGTTTTTCAGAAATCAAACTGGTTGCGGATTCCATGATCATTCTCGGCGAGAGCCTGCTCCAAGTTATAATGAATAGTGCGAAATCATTACGGATAACACCCGAATTGTCAATTTCTTCCTCTCCAATATTAAACAGGCGATTAAATATTGCACAACTGTTCAGCCATAAACACTGTGTATTGTGCCAGGCACCCAATCATCAGGATATTTGCAATGCCTGCCTGCAGGATCTTCCCGGATTGCCCCCCGTGCACTGTCCGTCCTGCCTGTTACCAATGACTTCACCGGAAATTTGTGGCACCTGCCTGCGCAATCCACCTGCCTGGAGCCATATCCGGGCCGCCTTGCGCTACACTTTTCCGGCAGATGCTCTGGTGCAGGCATTGAAATATCGCTCCGATCTGCCACTGGCACCGATACTGGCCGGCTTGCTGCTGGGCAGATTCCGAGATGATCCTCTGCCTGATTACCTCATCCCGGTGCCACTCCACCCGGCCAGACTGCGAGAAAGAGGATTCAATCAGGCACTCGAAATCAGCCGTCATCTATGCAGACAAACAGGAGTCGAGTTGCTGTCCGCCGCCTGTACACGCATCCGCAGCACACCCTCGCAAACTGAGCTGCCGTGGAAAAACCGTCCACAGAATGTTCGCAATGCCTTTACCTGTAACCGGAATTTTTCCGGAAAACGGGTCGCCATCGTGGATGATGTCATGACCAGCGGCGCCACTCTGAATGAACTGGCCAAGGTCATACGCCGCCACGGAGCAACCGATGTCCGTGCCTGGGTGATCGCAAGAGCATTTCCGGGTGCCCCGGCCGCAAAAAGAGCAACCGATCTCCCTGGGAACGACGAAACCAAGCGACCGATCAAGCCTTAAAATCAATCCCGTATGCTCCAGATCATTCTCCACCAACCGGAAATCCCCCCCAATACCGGCAACATCATCCGTCTGTGCGCCAACACCGGTGCACAACTGCATCTGATCCGGCCACTGGGGTTCGATCTGAGTGACCGACAACTGCGGCGCGCCGGGCTGGATTACCATGAATGGGCCCGCCTCACCGTGCATGAAGATCTGGCATCCTGCCTGAAACTCATGGATGGATGCCGCATCTTTGCTGTCACCACCCGTGCAACTCATCACCATGGCAAGGTGGCTTATACAGGCAATGATGTGTTCCTGTTCGGCTCCGAAACGCGCGGATTACCCGCCGAAGTGCTGGAAAACTTCCCGCAGGATCAGCGCATCCGCATTCCCATGCTTTCCGCCTCCCGCAGCCTGAATCTCTCCAATGCGGCAGCAGTCATCATTTATGAAGCCTGGCGGCAAATCGGTTTCGAGGGTGGCATCTAACTGACAACCCGCCAGTCACTGCCACCCGCTCATCATAAATCCGCCGTCAAATCTGTTCTGCTGCGAGACTGATTCTCCCCGGAAATACGATGGTGATACCCCGCGGATGAAATGATCTCGTGCTATGCTATGAATAGCTGTGCAGTAGTTGTGGTCTTTCAGGCATTCGCATATGAACCACAGCTGTCCACGCCGGCCGGTTACAGGTAGTGCTATCGGTAACCGCTTTCAAGAAGGAGGATCGCAATGACTTCATACTTATCTGAAGAAGCAGGCCCCGACCTGACACAAGGTATTTCCCTCTCGGATTTTGGCAATCAGCCGCTGCTGCGCGGGCATGTAGGAGACGAACCGGTCATTCTTGCCCGCATAGGTGATGAAATAACGGCCGTGGGCGCAACCTGTACACACTATGGTGCTCCTCTGACGGAAGGACTGGTCGTCGGCGAAACGGTACGCTGTCCCTGGCACCATGCCTGTTTCTCGCTACGCAGCGGTGAAGCCCTCGGTGCTCCCGCATTCGATCCCTTACCGTGCTGGCAGGTTGAGCGTGATGGAGATCGGATCATGGTGCGGGACAAAATCACGCCAAAACCCAGATCCATACCCGTCGCGGCAGCAAACCAGCCGGCTAATGTCGTCATCATCGGTGGCGGTGCTGCGGGTTTTGCTTGTGCAGAAATGTTACGCCGGCGCGGCTATCAGGGACAACTCACCATGCTGAGCGAAGATTCCGATGCGCCCTGCGACCGCCCCAATCTGTCAAAAGATTATCTTGCCGGTAATGCACCGGAAGAATGGATTCCCCTGAAATCTGATGATTTCTATGTGCGCAACCGTATCGACCTTCAGCTTCACACGACGGTCACAAAGATCAATACCACCGGACACACTGTCACGACTGCTGATGGCCGCATCTTCCCGTTTGATCGTCTGCTGCTGGCAACCGGTGCCGAACCGGTACGATTACCGATCCCCGGAGCAAATCAAAGTCATGTCTTCACGCTGCGTACCCTGGCCGACAGCCGCGCCATCATCGAACGGGCAAAGCATGCCAAAGCCGCAGTCATACTGGGATCCGGATTCATCGGTCTGGAAGCGGCCGCAGCCTTGCGTGCACGGGAGCTGGATGTGCACGTGGTTTCGCTGGACAAACACCCGCTGGAAAAGATACTCGGCTCTGAACCAGGTGATTTCATTCGCAGTCTCCATGAACAGCATGGCGTGCAATTCCACATGGGCACCTCCCTTGCCCATATAGAGCCACATAAAGTCGTACTGAGCAACGGTAAAGAACTTACAGCCGATCTCGTCATCATCGGAGTCGGTGTCAGACCATGCGTATCACTGGCAGAAGCAGCCGGTATCACCGTCGATAACGGTATCTTGGTGAATGAGTACCTCGAAACCAGCGTACCCGGCATCTTTGCAGCAGGCGATGTCGCGCGCTGGCGCGATGAAGCCAGTGGCAAAACACAACGAATTGAACACTGGGTACTTGCCGAACGGCATGGACAGATAGCGGCGGAAAACATGCTTGGAGCAAATACAGCTTTTCAGGATGTCCCCTTCTTCTGGAGTGCTCATTACGACATCTCGATTCGTTACGTCGGCTACGCGGGACCATGGGATACACTTGAAATCGAAGGCGATATGGCTGCGTATGACTGTCTGATCAGTTACAAAACAGGAGGTAAAACAGTCGCCGTTGCAGCCATCGGGCGCGACAAACAGGCGCTCGAATACCGGGCCTTGATTGCCCAGCAACAACACTGATCTGCCAGGCTAGATATTGCCCTGGTGTTGGAATCAGAATTAACTCATTTCGGACCATCAACTACGGAGAAATTTAATCATGAGCAAACCATTCAAATACAGCCGCCTTTCCAAAGATGACGCAGCACTGTTACTGGTAGACCACCAGGCAGGTCTGATCTCATTAGTCCAGGACTTTGGACCGAGCGAGTTCAAGAACAACGTTCTGGCTGTCGGTGCATGTGGCAAGTATTTCAAATTACCCACTATCCTTACTACCAGCTTCGAAGAAGGTCCGAACGGGCCACTCGTACCAGAACTGAAAGAAATGTTCCCGAATGCTCCCTACATTGCCCGGCCTGGCAACATTAATGCCTGGGATAATGAGGATTTCGTCAATGCGGTAAAGAACACCGGACGTAAACAACTCATCATCGCCGGCGTCGTTACCGAAGTCTGTGTGGCTTTTCCAGCTCTATCAGCATTGGAGCAGGGTTATGAAGTATTCGTCATCACCGATGCCTCGGGTACTTTCAATGAAGTAACCCGTCATACCGCCTGGTTGCGAATGCAGGCAGCCGGTGTACAGTTGATCAACTGGTTTGCCATGGCCTGTGAGCTGCACCGTGACTGGCGTAATGATATCGAAGGTCTTGGCGAGCTCTTTTCCAACCACATTCCCAACTACCGGAACCTCATGACGAGTTACTTCACGATTACAGGTAAGAAATAACTGTTTTCAACAAACACTCCCCGGTTGACTGGAAAATGAATCCGCCCTTTTACACCATCGGGCACTCTACCCGCACGCTGGAAGAGTTCATCGGCTTACTGCATGCAGCAGAAGTGGAACAGGTTGTGGATGTACGTACCGTTCCGCGGTCACGCACCAATCCGCAGTACAACCTGGAGACATTTCCCGACAGCCTGGCTGCATTCCAAATCAGTTACGAACATATCCCGCAACTGGGTGGTTTACGTGCCAGATCCAAAACGGTATCGTCCAATGTAAATGGTTTCTGGGAAAATCAGAGCTTCCACAATTTTGCTGATTACGCACTGAGTGATACTTTTCACGAGGGTCTTGCCAAGCTGATCGCTCTGGGACGAAAACGCAGATGTGCAATCATGTGTTCCGAGGCTGTCTGGTGGCGCTGCCATCGTCGCATCATTTCTGATTACCTGCTGATGCACGGTGAAACCGTTTTTCACCTGATGGGGCATGACAAAATAGAAATCGCCCGTTTAACGGAAAGTGCCTGCCCCCAACCGTCAGGTGCAGTGACCTATCCATCACGCAATTCCCTGGTTAACTAAGACTTTTTCTGTCAACAAGCCAGACAATCATCCGGACTGATTCTGAAGCCGGCGCCTTCATTCATTCTGTTCACAGAAAAACATCATCATCCCTTCACCGCAAAGCGGAGGAAGTCGGTAAGCTGTCTCGATTCATTGATCTCGTCGTGGGGTACCAGCAGATACTTCCACGGCTTGCCACCGACGCTCACCGTGAAGTCCGAAGCATGCCTGCACCATTGCACGGCGGCAGCTGCCTTGGCTTCCACCTCTCCCGTTTTCAGATCATCCCGCTTCTTGGTCTCGGCCATCAGGATGATCGACTCCGTTTCGACTACGAAATCAGGAACATACTCCGGTTGTTCGGTACCCAGCTTATAGTAAAGCTGAAACTGCCCCTTCGCGGGCTTGAACCACTTGTCAGCATCGCGTTCGAGGATGACGGCGAAGCGCCGCTCCGTATCCGAATCGAACTTCTGCAGCGGGTACAGACACTTGGTAAATCCGCCGAACAGCATCTGCTTGATGCGTCCCACATCCTCCACGGTTTCGCGAAAATGGCACGGTGTCTGATCCGCCACAGCCGTGTAGTTGCAAGGCTTGAGTTCCGTAAAACCGCGACTGACTTGCACCTCATAATCCGTTGCCTTCTCCCAGAAGTGGGCCATCATCTGGGCATGAATTTCCCGCGCAATCAGACGGCGATCCCGATCCAGAATGCTGGTGGCCTCGTCCTCTGACAGATAGCTACGCAAATGCTGCACCATCTGCCCTGCGAGGTCGTAGAGCAATCCGGCGTGGGTGAAGTAATCGATATCGTCGAAATCCACCAGCGCATGAACGATATAGTCTTCCGGGCGCTGCTCCTTCAATCCGATCTCTGCCGCCAGCGTAAACTGCTCATTGGTACGCAGCATCTGGCCGACAATTTCGTGCTCACCTGGCTGCAGGTAAAGCTGACTCACATCCAGCGTGAACAGATGAAAACCTGTCGTCACTTCGCCTTTCGGCACCACGGCGATGCGCGGGATGTCGATAGTCTGCTGCACCACGATTTCAGTCGTCTTCGCCACTATGGTAGACAAATCCAATGTTGGCGCAGCTTCATCGATGCCTGCCAGCAAACTGCCCTGCATCGGGCGCAAAAGCTCCGCCACCTCCGCCAGAAGTACCGATTGCACCTCCGGCTTGAGCAACGCACTGCTGGTCGGCACCAGATCGCGCCTGACCTCATACTTGCCGATCACTTCCATCACCACACGCGCCGCCTGCTTCTCGGCCTCGGTGGTAAACACGGGTGTCGGTGCGGTGTTGGATACCAACTCATCAGGCGTACCGGCTGCATCGATCTGCACGATCAGCGCATCCGTCAAACCGAGGCGAGCCGCTACTCCGGGCTCAACTTGTACGCTGACCTTCTTGTCGTCGGCGCTCGGTGCATCGAGGATGACCTGCTTCAGCCGGATCGGCGAATCGCCACGATTGGCTTCGTCGATGATTTCCTGAAACTTATCATGAGCGACGATGTTCAGACGATCCACTGCCGCCACACCGGTACGTTTTCCATAGGGCAGCCGCAACCCGCGCCCGATGCTCTGCTCGATCAACGTGCGCGCATTGGCTGCGCGCAGCGGCACGATGGTATAGAGATTGGTTACATCCCAACCTTCCTTGAGCATGTTGACGTGAATCACGATTTCAGTCGGCTCGTCCACACTTTCTACGGCCAGCAGGCGTGAGATCATTTCTTCCTCTTGAGCACCTGTTTGGCTGGAATCGACCTGAATCACTTTGCCCGCATAGCGGCCATCAAAAAAAGCGTCAGACTCCAGCAACGTCAGCAGTTGCCCGGCATGGGTCGTATCACGTGCAATCACCAGCATGAAAGGCTTGACCACCTGCAAGCCATTTTCACGAGCATAGGTCAGCAGCTCCACCTTGGTGGTTTCGTGCAGGCGCACACCGTCTTCCAGCTTGGTCTTCTCGACTTCCTCCGGCGTGTGCTCGCTGGCCTTGAAGTTGCGCTGGGTGACCACCGCCGGTTCCTTGACGAAGCCATCCTCCATCGCCCGCGCCAGCGGATAATCCATCACCACGTTCTTGAACGGCACCGGTCCTTTGCTGGATTCCACAAACGGTGTCGCTGTCACCTCCAGACCAAACAAGGGTTTAAGCTCGTTGATCGCCCGCATGCCGGCTTGGGCACGATAGCGGTGCGATTCATCCATCAACAACACCAGATCGGGCAAATTCGCCAGATGGTTGAAGTAGCTGTCGCCTAGCACCTCGCGCATACGCTTGATACGTGGTTCCTTGCCACCGCGCACTTCGGAATTGATCTTGGAGATATTGAAAATGTTGATACGCACATCGTGCGCAAATCCCATCGACTGATCATCCACCGCCGCGCCGGTCTGGTCGTAGTTATCGCCGGTAATGATCAGCGGTGGTTGCTGGGCGAACTCGGCAATGCCCTTGAACACATACTTGGGTGTATTGCACGTGAAGTCCGCGATCAGCTTGTTGTAGATCGTCAGGTTGGGAGCGAGCACGAAGAAGTTATTGATCCCATGCGCCAGATGCAGGTAAGCGATGAACGCGCCCATCAGGCGCGTCTTGCCCACGCCCGTGGCCAGCGCAAAGCACAGCGAGGGGAACTCGCGCTCGAAATCCGCAAGCGTCGGAAACTCGGCCTTCAGCGTAGCCAGAATGGCAGAAACATCGCGTTCATGGCCAAGCATTTCCGGTGCGGCGTCCAGTGCCTGTCTCAACCGTGTCAGCGACTCAGCCTGCGGCGGGCGCAATGACAAACGCCCGGTGATATGGTTTTGTACGCGGGCGTTCATTGGCCTTCCTCTTTATTCTTGCTCTCCAATTGCAACAACAAGCGATCAAAATCGCTTTGAAATAACCTGTCCTGCACGATGCGGTATTGCTCGAACTCACTTTCAGCGTGCAGCTTTGCCTGCTCCTGCGATACCTTACCCGGCCCCATCAATATCTCATTGCCATTGAACTCCAGGAACCCATCCAGTCGCCTGGCCCAATCCTGCATGGACATGGGGATTTTGCGCATCGCCTGGAGTTCAGCAAAATCCAGATAAATCGACACAATGCGCTCCAGATACTCCATCTCTTGCACATTCAGATAATTCTTGGCGATGGAAACATCCGATTTGATAATTTTTCCCTGTGGCGCAGCGGCCCAATGCGTCAGCCCCATATTCGTTCTACCCGCATCAGCGCGTGACACAATCAGCTCGGCTGCCGTGTGTCGATGCACTGCCCAATGCAATTTATTCTGCACCAGTGCAAAAAACTCTCGGGTGGTCAGCGCGTCCTTGTCGTAATCGAATGCCGTTGCGTATAAATCCGTTACCTTTTGGTAGAACTTGCGCTCAGACAGGCGGATCTCACGGATATATTCCAGCTGACGATCAAAGTACTCATCTGTGAACAAGTGACCTTTTTTCAGGCGCTCCACATCCATCGTCCAGCCCTGGATGGTGTAGTCCTTGACGATTTGCCCCGCCCATTTGCGAAACTGTACCGCTCGCACGTTGTTGATCTTGAAGCCAACAGAAATGATAGCTTGCAGGTTGTAATGCTTGGTGCGGTACTGCTTGCCATCAGCGGCAGTTATTAAATAATCCTTAAGAACTGCCTCGGGCAGTAGTTCGCCGTCGTCAAAAATCCGCTTCAGGTGCTGATTGATGGCAGGCACGGTAACATCGTAAAGCGACGCCATCATCTTCTGCGTCAGCCAGATGTTTTCATCCTCATAGCGCATTTCCACGGATTGCGATTGATCGCCCATGGCGGCAATAAAGGTCAGGTATTCTGCCGCTGAGGATCGGACAATAGAGACATCTTGTTTCTTCTTGCTCATGTTTTTGTCTCCTGAGCGATCAGAAGTTCATTCTCCAACTCCTCCACCGTCGGCAAACTGGTGACCAGCCGCTCTGGTAAAGCGCGCACCAGTTCGTATTCGGCTACGCCAATTGGCTTATCGATACCATGCAGCGCGTACTCCGCCACCAGCCGATCCTGGGTTTTGCACAACAACAGGCCGATGGTAGGATTGTCGTCGGGGGCTTTCACTTGCCTGTCCACCGCCGTCAGGTAGAAATTCAATTGTCCGGCGTGTTCTGGTTTGAATTCGGTGGCTTTCAATTCCACTACCACATAGCATTTGAGCCGCGTGTGATAGAAAAGCAGATCAATGAAGAACTCTTTATCGCTCACCTCCAGCCGGAACTGACGACCCACGAAGGCGAATCCATTACCCAACTCCAACAGAAACTGGGTAATGTGCCGCACCAGCGCGTTCTCGATTTCACGCTCGTGTGCTTTATCGCCCAAGCCGAGAAAGTCGAACAGGTAAGGGTCTTTCAGCGCTTCGTGCGCCAGTTCAGAATGTGGCGCGGGCAGGCGAACCCCGAAATTGGTAACGGCCTGGCCTTGCCGTTCGTGCAGACGATTGCGGATGCTGAGTTCCAGCGAGGTGCGCGACCAGCCTTCGGCGATGGCGCGCTGGGCATACCACTCGCGCGCCCCGGTATCGGCCAGTTTGGTCAACAAGGTCACGACATGGAACCACGGTAATTGGGCAGCAGGCTGCTGCCCAAATGCCTGCCGAGGGCAGTGTTCGGCGAAATAGCGCATGTATTTCAGGTTGCGGGACGAAAAGCCCTTCATCTCCGGGAAGGCCGCACGCAGATCGCTTGCCAAACGGTCAAGCACCTTGTCACCCCAATTTGCGGACTGTTGCCGCTGCAGAATATCCCGACCAATCTGCCAGTAGAGCTGAATCAATTCTGCATTGGCCGCCAGCACCGTACGCTGTCGGGCGGCTGTTACACGAGATTTAATGTCTGATAGCCACTCGATGTAATCAGGAGGGATAGCTGTGACCTTTTTGCTCATGCACCATCCTCCACATCACCGAATAAATCTGGCATTGGCAGGGTTTTCTTTCCTTTTTTCTTGGGAGCAGGTTGCGAGGCGGGTGTTTCCGGCTCAGGCTTTGCCAGCGGCAGGTTCGCCACATTCAGGCTGTAGTCGTCATGGCCCCATTCGCAACGGGCCAGCACCATCTTCGGAATCTTCTTCAGTGTCAGGTTCGGCCAGCGCGCAGCGGCCGCTGCCGCGCTGATGCCGTGGAAGGCCGAGCAGCACACCAGCAGGCTTTGCTCCGTGCCCACCTCATCCGACAAGGCCTGCAACTGGGAGGCAGACAGGTTCTGGGTGGTGACGTAGAGAAAGTCCCGTTCGCTGGAATGCCCCTGCTGCCACCAGCGAGTTTCTGATGGAGCGTAGGTAAAGCCCTCCAGCTTGCACAAGGCTTCAGACAATTGCGTAGCGTTGTACTCCGGGTTGATAACCGGATTGCCCCATCGGTCCTCCACAATCAGGCTAGGGGCCAGACTGTAGTAACGGAAGCCACCGCCGCCTTGCCAGTCCACCGCATTGGTGATGCCGCCCGGGTCTTCGCCGTCGATGACCTTCTTCAGGCGCGGAATGATGTGGGTGTGGCAGTGCTCGCCCAGTTCGACCATGATCCAGCGGCGACCCATTTTGTGGGCGACCGCGCCGGTGGTGCCGGAACCGGCGAAGGAGTCCAGGACGAGGTCGCCTGGGTTGGTGGCAATTTCAAGAATGCGCTTTAGGAGCCGTTCCGGCTTTGGAGTGTCGAAAACATCTCGTGGACCATAAAGACCGATCATTTCCTTCTTGGATTCGTCGGTATGACCAACTTCTTCGTGAGACCACCAGTTATGCGGTGTCATACCATCACGAACTTCCGACAAAAATAGCTTCAAGGCAGGAACTGAATTTCCACCATCGCGCCCCCACCAGATTCGCTTCTCATCAACGTGACGTTGATGTGTAGTGGGATCGTATTTCCAAGCCTTTTTTGTATTCTTGATGACAACACCCGTATTCGGATTAACGATGTCATAGCAAAGATTTGGGCGCTTTTCTGGCGTTGCTTGATTAAGATAGTCAACCGCCTTCCACGGCCCGCGTGGATCATTGTCCGGATTGTTATAGCGCGCGGCTGACTCCTCGCTTCTCGGAAGCAGATTATTTTTGAATGCTTCACTTTTGGAATAAACAAGCACGAAATCGCAGATACTTGCTATACCCTGAAAATTATTACTGACGCTGTATTTTCTTTGCCATGTAATCGTAGTCTTGTAGTTGGCTCGTCCAAAAATCTCATCGCATAGCACTTTGAGATAATGGCATTCATTGTCATCAATTGTGATCCACAACGAACCATCATTCGACAATAGCCGCTTAATGATCTCCAGCCGATCCCGCATCAATCCCAGCCAGATGGAATGCTCCAACCCGTCGTCATAGTGTGTGAACGCGCTGCCGGTGTTGTAAGGAGGATCAATAAATACACACTTCACCTCACCCGCAAACTCTTGCTCCAATGCCTTCAGAGCCAGCAGGTTATCACCGAAAATCAGCCGGTTGTCGAAGACGTCACTCTCCGAAACACGCTGCTTGGCATGATAAGACTTCTCAGGATCTTCGAGCAGGATGCGCGGTTCTAGCTTGGCCCGCTTCTCCTTTCCAATCCAGGTGAGTTCGAGTTTTTGGTTACTTGCCATATTAGTGATACTTCCCGGAACGGTTGTCGAATGCCGGCTTCGTCCCTTCTAGAATTGTTACAACAATTCCATTCAGATTGGAGTTCTCGATAGCGCCGGATTCATAGCTGACCGTTGAATTGTCAGCACGATCAAACTTTGCGTAGATGATTTGCTCTGCATCGCACACAACCGCCAAGTTCGGATTGTGCGTGACCATGATGATCTGCCGTTGCTTCTTGGCTTCGGAAAGCACCGGAACAAGCAACCGGAATACTGTCTCATTGTCCAAGTTTTCTTCTGGCTGGTCGAGGATAATCGGTGTCTTACCCTTGTCCACCAACAAATAGAAAATCAGCAGTAATGCACCGCGTTGACCGGGCGATAGCTGCTCAATCTGCGTGTCCTGGAACAGCAACGAATATCTCGGCTCAAGGAAGTTCAACCCAAAGATCAAGTCATATACTGATATAGCAGACTGCCCCTTCTTGACCAGATTAAAAATTCCAACAGTCGCACCGGAGAGCGTTGAGGCTTCTTGAACCTTTTCCTGCAAGGCGGCGATGAATGCCAGAGCCCCCTCTTTGGAGTTCAAATCGTAGTTGTCAAACAGTTTTCTAATCGTCGAAGGCGCCTCGTCCTGACCTCGGAAATCCCCCCAAGTCTGCTTGATTAGCGCAAACAACTGATCGGCGATAGCCTCCGAAGAGGCTGCAAGCGTTGCCTGAAACTGCAGCTTGTAATCCTCACGTATCAAGCTGTTTTTCTGGATCAGATCTTGCACCGGTTTGAAAAGCTCTTCGCGTGCTTTGCGCTGTGCGTCTAATGTGTCGAAAATCTCACCAGATAGGCGCAAGCGTTTTTCTTCCAACTCCGTGTGCTGTTCCGGCAACATCTTGATCTGTTCAATACGAGTTTCCAAGCCGACCTTGGTTTCGGGCTCGGTAGGTGAACCTTTCAGATAAGCCAGCTTTTTGTTCCATTCGGAAAGTTGTTGCTGGTACGCTTCGAATTGCTGCTGGGGAGCATTCAATTTCGCCGTAAAACTTTGCTGCGATGCGACACTCTCCTTCAGCTCTTCGGCAATCTTTTCAGCTTCGCTCTTCAACTGTTCCTGTTTCTTGGAAATTTCTGCCGATTTTTCATCAAGGATATGCTGTTTGATATCAATAACAGCTAAATCAGGCCATGTGATACCCAGAATTTTCAGGTCATCGGAGACAGTCTGTTGCGCCTGCTCGAATGCGCGCTGAAATAATCTCAACTGTTCGCGGATATTGGTGATAGCCTTTTGCCGCTTGGCGAGATCGGTGTTCTCCAACGCAATCTCTTGTGAACGCTTTTGGGATGATTCTATTTTTTGGTTTATTGAAACCAGCTCTTCCGAAGCTTTCTTTTGTTCTGGATCTAGCGCTTCTGCTGGCGCGGCGACCTCCACTGGCCTTAGCTTTTCATGCTCATCAATTTGTTTGATCTTCAGCAAAAGAAGTTCATTCAACCTTTCTAACTCAATAGGCTGAAGCTGCTCTTCAATGCGCACAATATCAGCATTGATGGATGACAACACCTTGCGATACTCGCCCAGTCGGTTTCTGAGCGATTGCTCCTGCTGTTCAGTTAACTGATCGAAGTCGAGCGCTCCAAGCCGCATCTCCTCACTTGTGTGCGAAAAGATAACGGCACGCAGTTCTTTCTCGAATGCATTCGATTTTCCAGAAACGTGTTCATTGCAAAGTTCCTCGAAGTAGCCTTGAGGGATGTAGCGAACCAGTTCCGGCTTCTCTTCCGAAGGTAACTCATTGAGTGGCCGCGCCTCAGTGCTTTCATCGCACCATGTCAAAGTACCTGTGAAGTGGCGTGCAGGCTCGCCAGCCTTCCCAAGAAAACGTTCTTTCCTCAAAAAGCTGAAGTGCCTTGATTGCTTGGAATTTCCAAGTGTCGCAATGACATCCGCTAACGCACTCTTACCACTGCCCTTGTTACCAATGACTGCAACAAGATCGGGGTTCAGCGGAATGTCACAGCCATCCAGCCATTTACCAATATCCGACTCGCTGCCAGTCTTAGCGACCTCCAGCGAGTCGATGTAATAAACCTTGTTGGATTCGATCTCTTGTAATTTTGGGGGCTTCTGCCCAATGAAAGAGCGTTTGGCAGGCTCAAGAATGGCTTGCTTTAGGCCACGAAACGATGGATCGGCTTTAATCCAGGTTTTCTTTCCTGACGGGAAGTCACCATAGCCGCGCTTGTCGTTATCTCCAGGAGTGCCAATAAAGCAGTGCGCATCACTGCCAGCAACCACAAGCCTTGGAATTCCTTTCAGACCATGCTTGAAATTTCCGATCCAGCCCTTGTTCTTCTCCGTCTCCTCACAAAGGAAGGCGAACCTAAGCTCCAGATTTCTGGATTCAAAAATTGGCGATGACTCCAAAAGCCCAAGGAAATATGAGTAATGCTCCTCCCATTTGACCTCCGCCAAGCCATCACTCGTGTCATATGGCATAAAACCAATCGCCAATCCATTGGGGACCTTTGATATAGCATCTTTGTAGCTATCAGCTTTAATCTCAGCCAACTTGTACCCGGCCAAAAGGGCATCCGCATCATCGGTAACTACTACATCTTTTTTATGCCCTTTCTTTTCAAGCATGTCCGGGGCAGTTGCTCTGGCCAGGGCAATAAGTGCATCTTTGGAGACAGAACGGCCAGTCCGCTCAATCTTAAGATCTGCCAAGAAATCCTTGAGGTGTTGGTCGGGGATTTCATCCGAAAAAACAACATGAGCATTAAGTCTTATCGCAGTAGGGGCAGAAAGGCGCAGCTCGATTCCAGGGAACACTTTCTTGTGAAGCTTAGGAGAGTCTTGTTCTGCAAGCCGTCGCTTGAGCGCGAACCAACCATCGAATGTCCAATAATCCATGATGGCAAAAACCGCAGGTTCTGCCTTGTTCATGGCATCAATCATTTCATCCACTAGCGCCTTATTGACATCAGATGACAGGTCGCCCTCAAATTTCTTCCCCAACCAGTGGAATGAAGCTGGCGTGTGCACATGCAGATCCCATTGATTCCAGAGCGAACCTCGGGAAATTTCTCGTTTTGCCATTACGTCAACTCCCATTCGACGGTAAACAACATGCGTTCCGCTACCTGCTGCTTGAGCTGCTCTTCCAACTCCCCAATCAGCTTGTTCCGCTGCTCTTCCACCTCATCCTGCCGCGCAAACAGGTCGCGGCGTAGTTTGCTGCGCCTGGTTTCCAGTTCTCGCTGGCGTTTCTGATGTGCCAGCTTTTCTTCCAGCGTGGGTGACGCAGCGGCGGTGCGGCGCACCTCCTTGATCTCGCCGTCGATGGCCTTGATTTCCTGCTCCAGCCCGAGCTTCAGGTCATCGGCCCAAGTATCGAGCTTTTGCACCTCTTGCTCGAAGTAGCCCAGATTGCGCTGATTGATCCCGCGCAGAAGTACGCTTTTCCGGCTTTCGACGTTGGCGACGAGCTCGGCACATACTTGCAGGTGCGCGTCGCCTTCGACCTGCGCTGGCAGGCGCAGCAGTTTTTCTGGATCGTCCTCTGGCAGCGCTTCCCCCGCTTGGGTGCAGGCGGAAACAACCAGGTGCTGCTCCTGATCGTTCAGGGTTTCGACGGACAAAAGGGTCACGCTCAGCCAGCCACACTGGCCGCGCCATTTTTCAAGGCTGACGAGCCGTTTGCCATAGGCGGCGTAGTCGAACGCCAATCGTGCAGGGGCTTGTAGGTCTCTTGCCTTGGCGCGCTCAATGGCCCATTCCGCCAAGGGATGGCCCATACGGTAAAGATGCGCATCGCCGCTGCGTCTGGGCAGTTCATAGCGCCCCGCCATCACTGCCTGTTCTCGGCTGCCAGTGGCGAGACCTAGCCCATCGGGCAGGCTGTGCAGGACAAAGCCATTGACCTCTTCGGCAGTATCAAAGCGGGCATGATCCCGCAATTCCGTGCGGCTCAAGTCCATCAGCAGGCGCTCGTACTTGTTCAGCACTGCCTGGCTGTCCTGGCTGTGGATGCGCAGTTTCTCCTGCACCTCCTCGTCGAAATTCTCCAGCAGAAGCTGCCGTGTTCTGAGCATCGCTTCGTCGATCTCGCTGGAAAGCTCGCGCTGGAGGTCTTCGAAGCGGCTGCGGATTTCTTCGGGTTCGCGACAATTTTGGTAGATGGCGGCGATCCGCCGCTCGAAATCCACACCGGAGCCAATGGCTCCCAGCACTTCGTCACTGGCGCCGAATACGCCTTCGAACAGCTTGAACTTCTGCGACAGCAGCTGATAGACACGGGCATCCGCCTCGTTGCTGCGGTCCACGAAGTTGACCACCACCACATCGTGCTTTTGCCCGTAACGGTGGCAGCGACCGATGCGCTGTTCGATACGCTGTGGATTCCACGGCAGGTCGTAATTGATGACCAGAGAGCAGAACTGGAGGTTGATGCCTTCCGCGCCTGCCTCCGTGGCGATCATGATGGTGCCGCGCTCCTTGAAGTGCTCAACCAGCGCGGCGCGGGTGTCAGCGGTTTTGGAGCCAGTAATGCGATCGCTGCCTTCATGCCGTTGCAGCCAGTCTTTGTAAATGGCCTGCGCCCTGGCATCGGTGTTGGTGCCGTTGAACAGCACGATGCCGTAGGGTGTTTCAGCCAACAGGGAAAGCAGGTAATTCTGGGTGCGCTTGGACTCGGTGAAAATGATGGCCTTCTTGCTCGCTCCTAAACGCTCCAGCTCGGCAAAAGCCTTGTCCAGTGCTGTCAGCAGCGCCTGCCCTTTGGCATTCTGTCGAATGCTCGTAGCCAACTCCTTGAAGCGTCGAAGTTCGGCCGCTTCGTCGGCAATGGCTGCTCGTTCGTTGGCGCTGGCATCGGCATCATTGGCGGTTGCGCCATTCCACTCGTCGGCAGTTTCATCCAGTCCTTCGTAGTCGTCATCCAGCGACTCTGTCAGGTCAGGGACATCAGGCAACTCATCCAATTGTCCTTGAAGACGATTGGCCATGGTCTCCAGCGCCCCGGCAATGGCGTGGCTGGACGAGGCCAGTAGCTTCCATAGCACCAACGAGATCAGTTGACGCTGGCCTTCAGGCAGTGCCTTGAGGTTAGGGCGGCGCAGGTAATCGGCGACCAATGCGGAGAGCTGCTGCTCTTCCTGGCTGGGCGTGAATTCTTCGACGATGGCGATACGTGCGGTATACGGCACGTACTGTTGGACTTGCCGGCGCAGCGTGCGCTTGCAAAGCGGCGTCAACCGCTCTCGCAGTGCCCGGTTGGATTGTTCGGTTCTGACGCCAGAAAATTGAGTTCGGAAACTATCGAGATCGCCAAACACACGCTCGTCTATCATGCTCACCAGGCCGTAAAGCTCCAGCAGGGTGTTTTGCAGCGGTGTGGCCGTCAGCAGGACTTTCGCATCGACGTGCTCCAGCGCATCGCGGATCGTCCGGGCAATGACGTTGCCGTTCTTGTAGACATTGCGCAGACGGTGGGCTTCATCCATGACCACCAGATCCCAATGGATGCGCCTGAGGTCATCGGCCTTGGCTTTGGCGAACTGGTAGGAACAGATGATCGGCCCGCCTGCATGCAGAAAGGGTTGCGTGACACCTTCCTTGCGCATGGCGTTATAGTTTTTCGCTTCGAGGACCAACCCCTGAAGATTGAACTTGTCCTGCAATTCCTGGTGCCATTGCTTGCGCAGGTTGGCAGGCACGATGATGAGCATCTTGCGACGCCGCTCTGCCCAATGTTGGGAAATGACCAGCCCCGCTTCAATCGTCTTGCCCAACCCTACCTCGTCCGCCAGGATCACACCACGCGACAGCGGATTACGGCATGCGAAGAGAGCTGCATCGACCTGGTGCGGGTTGAGGTCAACCTGAGAATCAACCAACGTCGAGGCCAGCGACTCTACGCTGTCTTTGGCTGCCCGGCGAGTAAGCTGCCAGGCGATGTACTGGCTTTGATGCGGCGTCAGAAGTTGCTGCACCATCTGTACCCATCCTCCTCTTTTTTCACAGATTCAAATTCAGTAATGATAAAGGGGGCTATATCAAGCCCCCTTCTTTCTTACAAAACACTGTATCAGGAATTCAATTTAATGCAGATCGAATATTGTTACTGAGGTTTTCGTTTAGGATGCGCGGGGTGACGAAGATCAGCAATTCGCGTTTATCGTCCCGTTTCGCAGTGTTTTTGAACAGATTCCCCAGTACGGGTATGTCTCCCAGAAGTGGTACCTGATTACGATCCTGTTTCTCGACCTGTTCGAAAATACCGCCGATGACGACTGTGCCACCATTTTCCACCAGCACTTCGGTAACGATCTGCTTGGTGTCGATCGCCGGTCCGGCGGGTGTATTTTCTCCCCGGGTATCCTGATTGACCTGCAGTTTCATGATGATGTTGTCATCAGGGGTGATTTGCGGTGTCACTTTGAGGCCAAGCACGGCCTTTTTGAACTGGATCTGCGGCCGTGTCACGCTGATGGTCTGGAACGGAATTTCAGTACCCTGTTCGATACTTGCCTCCACGCGATTGGCCGTCACCAGACGCGGGCTGGCAATCACTCGGCCCTTGCTGTCCGACTCCAGTGCGGAGAGTTCAAGATTGATTAGCGTGCCATTGTTGATCTTGATCAGGCTCAGGCCCAGTGCGGCCGGTCCACCCGCAACACCGGCCAGTGCAGCTGCCGGCAGATTGACGTTGAGATTATCCCCGCCAGAAGGGGATACTGTGCCACCAGCCAATCCGCTGGAATTACCTAAATTGCCGGAAATCCCCAGCCGCCGCCCGTTGGTCTCGCTGCCGATCCGGGTGGCGTTCTGCACCCCGAAACGAGCTCCCAGGTTACGGCTGAATGTATCGGTTGCTTCGACGATCCGGGTTTCGATCATGACTTGCCGCACCTGAGTATCGAGGTTGGCGACGTGTCTTGCCACTTCTGCCAGCCGCGTGGGAATATCGGTAACGGTCAGCGTATTGCTGATGTCATCCACTTCCACCGAACCGCGCTGACTCAGAATGCCTTTGAGCGGAATCGAGCTGGCGGTTCTGTAATTCAGTTTGAAAGCCTCGGTTTGCAGTACTTCCAGCTCGGTTATTTGCTGGTTCTGCTCCAGTTGCAGCTTTTCGCGGGCAGCCATTTCTTCCCGGGGCGCAATGAAAATCACATTGCCTGCCCTGCGTTTATCGAGATCATTCGTTTGCAGCACGATATCCAGCGCCTGATCCCAGGGAACATCCCTCAACCGTAAAGTCAGATTACCTTTGACGGAGTCACTGGCGATGATATTCAGGTCAGTAAAGTCTGCAATCACCTGCAGAATCGAACGAATCTCGACATCCTGGAAATTAAGTGAAAGTTTTTCACCGGTATAGCCCCCATCGATCAGTTTCTTGTGAATGGGTATATCTTCGGCTTCAGCCATCGGTCTGATTTCCACCACGAAACTGGTGCCGGTTTGCCAGGAAGTATGTTCCCAGCGCCCTTTCGGCTCGATGATCATCTGCACGTTGCCATCCCGGGCAACCGTTTCGACTGACTGCACTGGTGTGGCAAAATCCAGTACATTCAACCGCCGTTCGAGATTAGGGGGCAGATAGGCCTTCATGAATTCAACCAGCAATCTGCTGCCGTGACTATGGACATTGATTACTGCACCCGGCTGCGAAAGTTCTACTTCCACTCTGCCTTCACCCTGGGTACCCCGGTGAAAGTCGATATCGCGCAGACTCATCGTTTCACTTCTAGCCGGACTGGAAGTCGAAACGGACGGACGGGCGGGAGTTCCGCCAGAGATTTCATTGCTCCTGAGCGATATCAATAAATGATTGCCTTCGACATCGGTTTCATAGGCCGCCGTGTTTGACAAATTCATCACCAGACGAATGCGGCCCTCGGCAGGTACGACATCGATATTTTTGATGACACCCCGGCCGGAAATTCTGCCGGACTTTCCCAGTGCGCTGTCCATCTGCTCCAGATCGAAATAAAGGCGATCAGGATCATTCAGCAGCACTCCGGCAGGTGGCACTTCAACCGGTTTATCCAGAGTCACCCTGACAACCGTCCTGCCATCCGTTTGTGACGAGACATCCACTGCACGCAGTGTATTGACTGATGCGGTTACAGTCTGAACATAGCCCCATGCAAGCAGCAAAATACAGGCTGGCAGGCATTGCCAGATCCGGTGAATAACCCCGATGACGCGATTCTCGTACTCTTTGTTTCCCGTTATCCAGTTCATTGCTTCTGCTCCTGAGTTTGCAGCATGAGTACACTGGCCCGTTCGCTCCATTCGTCCCCGCTATCCCGTGTAATCTCTCTCAATTTGATCTCCACTTCGGAAACGCCTGTAATCAGGCCGAAATTCTGGCCCAGATAATTACCGGTCCTGACGCGGTGAACCGAGTTATCCGGCGCTCTGACCAGACCAAACACATTATTTCCGCGCCGCAGCGAACCCACCATGACGAGGTTCTCCAGCGGAAAACTCTCCAGGGCTTCCTTCGGTCGCTTCAGATCAGGTTCCAGTTCGTTGCGATCCGGTTTCCCCGGCTTGTTTTTGCGATTGCTGAAGGGATCAGGGATGTCAAACGCCTGATAAACGAAATGCTCCAGCGGCCTGATTTCAGGCAGGGGATCCACTTTTCCCTTCAATCCAGCGCCTGATTCCCTGACAAAAGACTCCAGATCTTCATAACCTTCCTGGCTGCATGCGCCCACCAATGACAACATCATTACAGCTATCCACCAGCTGAACCGGCTGCTCATGACGCCCCCTTGGGATTCTTCTGTTTGTCTTTCTCCGACATTTCTCTTTTATGTGCTGCGATTTCCTCATCGTCGAGGTAACGAAAGGTTTTCGCCGTCGCATTGAATATCAGCTGATGATCTTTCCCTGGAGTGATCTCGATATTGTGCAGCGTGACGATACGCGGCAACTGAGCCACATCGCTGGCAAAAGCACCGATATCGTGATAATTGCCCGTTACTCTGATGGTAACCGGCAGTTCGGCATAGAACTCCCGCACCGTCTCCCTGGCATCAGGTTTGAACAGCTCGAACTGCAACCCCCGTCCCAGCCCGGCCCGGTTGATATCCACCAGCAGCGCATCCAGTTCAGATTTGTTGGGCAATTGCTTGAGCAAGGTGCCCAGCGTTTGCTGCACTTCTGCCAGTTGCTGGCGCAGAACATCGAGATTGACTGCACTGGTCTTTTTGGCAAGAAAAGTACTTCTGAGTGTATTTTCTTCTTCCCGCACCTGCTCCAGCGTCGTCCACTGTTCTTCCCAGTCCAGAAAATAACCGGCCACCATCAGGGTCGCCAGCAACAGTGCAAGCGCACCCGCCTTAATTACAGCCGGCCAGCTTCCCGGCTCATTAGGATTGACATGACGCAACTCTTCCAGCAGGTTCATGGTTGTCCCGCCGCTGCGGTAATTTTTGATGTCATTTCCTCTCCTCCGGTATGACTGCCTTCTTCCGGTAACTCGGTCAACCTGACATTCAGATCGAATTCACTGAGCCTGATACCATTTGCGGTAGCCGCCTTGATTTCGATCAGCAATGGCGATTCCATCCAGGATGAAGCATCCAGATTGCGCATCAGTGTCGATACCCAGGCATTGGACTGGGCATAGCCGGCAAGACGGAGATGCTCGTTCGTCTGCTTGAAGCCCTTCAGATAAACCCCTTCCGGTACTCGCCTGGCCACCTCGTCCAGCATGTGCACCACCTTGGCACGATTGCCTTGCAGTGATTCGACGATCCCTTTGCGTGCCAGCATTTCCTGAATTTTTTCTCTGATCGATCTGATCTCGGCAATCTGCCGGTCCAGCACGGCGATCTCATCCTTCAGATACTGATTGCGCCCATTCTGGTAATCGATTTTATCCAGTACCATTTCGTGTACTCCCCATATGATCAGCATACCCAGTATCACAGTGAGGCCGGCCAGTACGGCAAACTGCTGCTGACGCGCTTTACGTTTGAGTTCACGGTGTGGAAGCAGATTGATGCGTATCATGACGGGTCAAATCCTCTCATGGCCAGGCCGCAGGCCGTCAACAGAACGGGAGCATCCATTTTCAGTTGTCTCGGTGCGACCCGGCCGGACAGTTCCATGTCAGCAAATGGATTGATGATCTGGGTAATCACTTTGGTACGTTCAGAGATGATCTCTTCCAGGCCGGGGATGGCTGCGCACCCTCCTGACAGAAAAATGTAGTCCACCTGGATATACTGGGTAGAAGTAAAAAAGAACTGAAGTGCCCGGGACACTTCCAGTGCCACCGTTTCACAAAAGGGTTGCAACACATCATTCCGGTAATTTTCCGGCAATGTTCCGTTGCGCTTGGCAATCTCGGCTTCTTCGGGGGAAAGATTGAACTGGTTCTGGATTTCCTGTGTCAGCTGATCTCCACCAAAAGACAGATCACGCATATAAACGGATTCGCCGTTCAACAGCACATTGACCCGGGTAACGCTCGCACCAATGTCTATCAGTGCAATCACTTTGTCCTTGCCATCATCCGGCAGTTGCTGTCTGATCGCTCTGGCAGATACGGCCTGCGCAGTAAACTGCTCGACATCCATCACCATCACTTTCAGTCCGGCAGATACTGCCGTTGCCACCCGATCTTCCACCTTATCCTTGCGGGCGGCTGCCAGCAGTACTTCCACTTCTTCCGGATGACCGGGAACCGGCCCGATCACCTGAAAATCGAGATTGACCTCATCCAGCGCAAATGGCACATACTGATTGGCTTCTGTTTCAACCTGAAATTCCAGATCATCCTCACGCAAACCGGCGGGAACGTTGATTTTCTTGGTAATGACAGAAGTCAGCGGCAATGCCATGACAATTTTTTTCTGCCGTGCCCCCATCCGTTTCACAGCACGCCGGAGACATTCGCTTACCTGTTCGATCTGGTTGATTCCGCCATCCTGTAGTGCATCCACCGGCATGGGCTCGATCACATAACGCTCCAGGCGGTATGAATGAGGCAACCTGCCTTTCCTGGAAAGTTCCACCACCTTGATCGACGAGGCGCTGATATCCACCCCCAACATGCGAGCGGTGCCTGCCAGCAGGCTGAAGTCGATATCAAACTTGATATCGAGAGGTTTTTTCAGGATGGATGAACTCAAGGCCATTTCTGCTCTCACTTGCATAACGTGTTGACCGGAATATTTTCATCCGGACGGGGTACTGCAACTGAGGCCGATTCTGACAGCTTAATGAATGAGTTAATTCATACAATAACGATTGATATACCCTTTATAATTTCGTTCTAGATCATTTTTCACCCTACACGACACATACACTGCCTCTGAATGTTATTCCGCTGGTTTTACCGTTTTTTCCTGGTTGCTCTGGCCACTGGTTTGCTTGCCGCATTGCTGGTGGTGTTTGCTGCCCTGGTTACGCTGCCCTCTCTGCCCAGTCTTGAAACACTGACTGATTACCGTCCCAAAATCCCGCTGAGAATTTACAGTGCCGACAATTTGCTGATTGGTGAATTCGGTGAGGAACGCAGGGATTTCATCAAAATCGAGGAAGTGCCCAAATCACTCAAACAAGCGATTCTGGCAGCCGAGGATGATCGTTTTTATCAGCATTACGGGGTGGATTACATTGGTGTTTTACGTGCCATCTATTCCAATTTCAAGGCGGGCGGCGCGCATCAGGGGGCAAGCACCATTACCATGCAGGTGGCACGCAATTTCTTTCTGACCAAGGAAAAAACGCTTACCAGAAAATTCAGTGAAGCCTTGTTGGCTTTCAAAATCGAGCACAGTTTAGAGAAAGATCAGATCCTCGAGCTGTATATCAATCAGATTTATCTCGGACAGCGCAGTTACGGCTTTTCTTCCGCAGCACAATCTTATTTTGGTAAACAGCTCACCGACATCAATCTGGCGGAAGCAGCCATGCTGGCCGGACTTCCCAAGGCTCCTTCCCGGTTCAATCCGATCGTTAACCTGGAACGGGCAAAAACCCGGCAGCAGTATGTGCTGAAACGGATGCACGAACTCGGATATATCTCTGCTGAACAGTTTGCACGGGCAAAAGAGACTGCGATTGCCATTCATCGCCGGGTGAAAGTCTTCGCCATGCCTGCTGATTACGTCGCAGAAATGGTGCGGCAGATCGTTTACGACCGCTACCGTGAAGAAGCCTACACTCGCGGAATCAAGGTCTATACCACGCTGAGAAAAACGGATCAGGAAGCAGCCTACCGTGCGTTGCGCAAAGGCGTCATGGAGTATGACGCCCGGCATGGTTACCGCGGCCCGGAAGCATTCCTGAAACTGCCAAAAGATCTCAAGGACCGCGAAGCATTGCAGGACATCATGCAGGATATCGGCAACAGCGATGACATCCTGGCAGCAGTCGTTCTGTCTGCTACGCCCGGTGCCGTCGAAGCCTTCCGCAAAAATGGCGAAACCATCCGGATCACAGGGGATGGTCTGAAAGCAGCTCACCGATTTCTCAGTAACGATCCCAAAATCGGCGAGAAGCGGATACGCCCTGGTGCGTTGATCCGGGTGAAGAAAACGGAAAAAGGTAGCTGGCAGATCGTTCAGCTGCCAGAAATCGAAGCTGCACTGGTTGCCATGGACCCGAACAATGGCGCCATTCGTGCACTGGTAGGCGGGTTTGACTACCACCTCAACAAATTCAATCATGCCACGCAAGCCTGGCGCCAGCCGGGATCGAGCTTCAAACCGTTCGTTTATTCTGCCGCACTTGAAAAAGGCTTTACCCCGGCTACGATCATCAATGACGCACCATTGTATCTGGGGCCGGAGCAAACTGGCGGCAAAGCCTGGGAACCCAGGAATTATGATGGCAAGTTCAGCGGCCCGATCAGAATGCGCACCGCACTGACACATTCCAAAAACCTGGCATCGGTCCGTATTCTTCAGGCGATTGGCCCGGCTTACGCGCAGGATTACGCCACCCGTTTCGGTTTCGATAAGAAACATCACCCGGCAGTCCTTCCCATGGCACTCGGTGCCGGCTCGGCCACACCGATGCAGATGGCCATCGGCTATGCCACTTTTGCCAATGGGGGCTACCACATTCATCCCTATTTCATTGAGCGGATCGAGGATGAACACGGAAACATCATCGAACAGGCCCGCTTTGCCACTGCCGGCCGAAATGCCAAACAGGTCATCGACCCGCGCAATGCATTTTTGATGACCAGCATGATGCAGGATGTCGTCCAGAGAGGAACCGCTGCCCGGGCCAGAGCGCTCAAACGTAATGACATTGCAGGAAAAACGGGGACGACCAGTAACGCGGTCGATGCCTGGTTCTGCGGTTATCAGAAAGATCTGGTGGCGGTTACCTGGATGGGATTCGATGAACCCAGATCCATGGGAAACAGAGAAACCGGAGGGCAGGCCGCTTTACCCATCTGGATCGACTACATGGCCACGGCACTCAAATCGATACCGGTTGCAAAAACTTCATCTCCCAAAGGCATCATCGTAGCGAAAATCAATCCTGAGACAGGCATGAGAGATATATTCGGAACACTCAATGAATACTTCTTTCAGGAGCAGCTTCCGCCTGAAATGGATTACTCTTTCCAGGATCCCGAGTTCACTGATCAGACGGAAAGTCCGATGTTTTGAATCAGGATCCGTTTTTCAGGAACCGGATCTGCATAAACGCGGGTTGTGAAGAAGATCAGACGATACCCGTTCCGCTTCAGCAATCACTTCTTCACCTATGTCAGCAGGGAACGGGGGAAATAGGTACCAGTCTATCCGATCATTTTTTCGGCTCTGCTGAAACATCCTGGCCCGGTTTCAGTCCGTTCAACTGTTCGATCAGCGCCCGTCTTTCATTTTCCGTTTCCTGATAGCGCATGTAGAGTTCATCCAGCTCATCCGTATAGCGATGGACCCTTTCAGCACGTTCCTTGCGTTGTCTGGCTACGTCTTCATACTTCGGTGCTTCGCCATTGATAATGACGTCACTGCCGGTCGGCAGTGCCTGCTCAATCTGCGTGATTTCGTGGCGTCGCAGTTCCTGCAGCATTTGAAACCGCTGAAACAGGATCTGCTGTTCCTGTTGCTGCTGCATGATGGCCGCCTCCAGCTCGAAAATCTGTTTTTCATTACCCGCTACCGCTGGTACAGACATTGAAACCAGCAACAAACAGAAAAACAGCAGTTTCATACAGTTTTCCTCCCGAACGATCCAGGCCGAAATCTTACAAGAATCAGATATGAATGGCCCGCTTATCCACGCCCAATGCAGCTTCATGCAGTGATTCGGAAAGTGAGGGATGGGCGTGTACGATACGCGCCAGATCTTCACTGCTGGCGGAAAATTCCATGGCAACTACGGCTTCTGCAATCATCTCGGAAACATAAGGACCCACCATGTGTACACCCAGGATACGATCACTTTCCGCATCCGCCAGAATTTTGACGAACCCGGTCGTTTCTCCCAATGCACGGGCACGCCCATTGGCCATGAACGGGAACTGCCCCGCTTTGTAGGCAACCCCTTCTGCTTTCAGCGTTTGTTCGGTTTTACCTACCCAGGCAATCTCCGGCGCGGTATAGATCACCCATGGCATCATTCCAAGATCCACATGGCCAGATGAATCAGTTGCTCCCTGCCGGCCTGATGCTATCCGTTCGGCAACGGCAACACCTTCCTCGGAAGCCTTGTGTGCCAGCATCGGCCCTCTTACGACATCTCCAATTGCATATACATTTTGCAGACTGGTCTGGCAGAATTCATCCACGCTGATATATCCGCGCTCATCGAGCTTCAATCCCGCTGCTTCAGCCCCCAGACCGGAAGTGTTAGGAACTCGTCCCACGGCTACGATGAGTTTGTCCACCTTCAGGTTCTGTGCATTCTTGTCACGATCGACGTAGTCGATCTCCACACCGTTTTCACTTGCTCGGGTCGATTTGATCTCGACTCCGGTATGAATGGTGAGTCCTGTCTCGCGTGTCAGCGCTTTATAGGCCTCTTTGGCCACCTGTTCATCCGCTGCCGGCAGAAAATCAGCCTGGGCTTCCAGCAGGGTCACTTCCGCACCCAGCCTGCGCCAGACGCTTCCCAATTCCAGGCCGATCACCCCCGCGCCGATGATGGCGAGTTTCCCGGGAGTCTGTTGCAAAGCCAGGGCGCCCGCATTGTCGAGCACGTTGTTCCCGTCGACCGGTGCCACTTTCAGAGTACGGGGCGTAGAACCTGTCGCGATGATGACATGCCTGGCATGTACCGACTGCTCTTTTCCATCGGCACTCACCTGGATTTCCCAGCTGTCATCACCGCCATCACGTGCCTGATCATGCTTTTGCAACGTTCCGCGACCATGCAGGGCAGTCACTTTATTTTTCTTGAACAGCATGCCAATGCCGCCGGTAAAAGCTTTGACGATCTTGTTCTTGCGAGCGATCATGGCCGGGACATCTATCGATAGTCCATCCACCTTGATGCCGTGTTCGGCAAATTTATGTCCGGCCCGTTCGAAATTCTCGGAAGATTCGAGCAATGCCTTGGAGGGAATACAGCCGACATTCAGACAGGTGCCACCCAGACTGGGTTTGCCCTGCTCATTTTTCCAGTCATCGATACATACGGTGTTGAGCCCGAGCTGCGCACAGCGGATAGCCGCCACATAGCCACCAGGGCCTGCACCGATGACTGCCACATCGAATAAATTATCCATATCAATTAAGGGTAAAAATAACTTGTTGTAAAATTAAACACTTACAAAGACACGCTGATACCGGCCGGATCGATTTTACTGATCTCGTCTGCTGCCTGGAGGAATCGTTCCATTTCATGCAACTGCGCCATAGAATGAATCATGTGTTGTCCGCGCATGCATTCCACTCTGGCCAGACTGGCAGCAGAGAATTCCCAGTGCAGAGATCCCAGCAGTTCATCTGCCGCATCGGCATCATTGCATACCAGCACCATATCACAGCCCGCCTGCAGAGCCTGCTCTGCCCGACGAGTGATGCTGCCATAATTCCTGGCGGCCTGCATACCCAGGTCATCACTGAAAATACAGCCTTCGAAACCCAGATCGTGCCGCAGAATGCGCTGCAGCCATCTGCTGGAAAAACCTGCCGAATGTTGGTCGATGGCCGGATAAATGACATGCGCTGCCATGATGCCGGAAAGTCCCGCGTCGATCATCCGGCGGAAAGGAATCAGATCTTCCTTCTCAATATCGGTGTAGCTGCGTGTATCAATGGCGGTTTCAACATGAGTATCCGCTCGAATCGCACCGTGACCGGGAAAATGTTTACCAACTGCTGCCATTCCCGCTGATTGCAAACCATTCATCAGGGCGCAAGCCAGATCGGCAACGACCTGCGGCTCTCGGTGAAAAGCACGATCACCGATTACGCAGCTCTGTCCGTAATCGAGATCGAGCACGGGTGTAAAGCTCAGATCGACACCACAGGCTTTGAGCTCTGCAGCCAGCACATAACCAGCCTGGCTCGCCAGGTGATGCGCCCGATCCGGGTTCCTGTCGCAGATTTCTCCCAGCACACGCATTGGGGGCAAACGAGCGAAACCATCCCGAAAACGCTGCACCCTGCCGCCTTCCTGATCGACTGCAATGAGCAGAGACGGGTATCGCAGCGCATGAATCTCCGCTGTCAGTCCGGCCAGCTGGGCCGGAGATGCGTAGTTCCGTGCAAACAGGATAACGCCTCCCACCAAGGGATGACTTAGTCGGACACGATCCGTTTCAGTCAGTTCTGTGCCCGCTATATCGAGCATCAGCGGGCCGAGGGACATCTCTATTTTTCCAGTACGACAAAGGCGCTTACCATGGTCAGCTCATCACTGATGGAAAGATGATGGCGAGTGATACCACGCTGTCCTATCCATTCAGCCAGCTCCTGCTGAAACTCAAAATAGGGCTTTCCCTGCGAATCATGCTGAACAGCCATATTTCCGAACATGACCGGAGCACGCAAGCCTGTGCCCGTTGCTTTGGAGAATGCTTCCTTGGCGGCGAAGCGCTTTGCCAGGAACAGTGCAGGTTTGATGTGCTCCAGGTAATCTGGCCATTCAGAATCTGCCAGCACACGTCTGGCAAATTGTTCACCGTAACGCTCCAGCGAGCTGGCAATCCGGGCAGGATCGACCAGGTCGGTCCCGATGCCGTATATCATGCACGCGCCTGCTGGAGCAGGGCTTTCATTTCGCGAACCGCTTCAGCAAAACCGACGAACAATGCCCGGGCAACGATGGCATGGCCGATATTCAACTCGGACAGCTCCGGTATGGCGGCGATCTGTACGGTATTTTCGTAATGCAGCCCATGCCCGGCGTTGACCTGCAATCCCCGGCCAAAAGCATAGGCTGCCATGGTACGAATTGTTTCCAGCTCGACCTGCTGCATTTCGGGTGTTGCAGCATCCGCATAACGGCCGGTATGCAGTTCAATTACGGGAGCACCTGCCTCGACTGCGGCATCGATTTGACCGGCCTGCGCATCGACGAACAGTGAAACGCGGATTCCCGCTTCTGCCAGGCGCTTGCACGCCACACTCACCTGCTGGAAATGGCGAATGACATCCAGCCCGCCTTCCGTCGTCAGTTCTTCACGTCGCTCTGGCACCAGGCAGATATCGTGCGGTTTGATCCGGCAGGCAAAAGCAATCATTTCTTCTGTTACGGCACTTTCCAGATTCATTCTGGTTTTAAGCCGATCACGCAGAATTACGACATCATTTTCCTGTATATGACGACGATCTTCGCGCAAATGCAGCGTAATCGCATCTGCACCAGCCACCTCGGCAACCAGTGCGGCTTCGACCGGGCTGGGATAAGTCGTGCCGCGTGCCTGGCGCACTGTTGCCACATGGTCGATATTGACACCCAGAGCTATCATGATTATTCAGTTTTCCCGCTTGTTTCCAATGAGTGATTTCTAAAACTTTCCCTTTTACTCATAACCCAGGCTCTTTAGTGCAGTGATATCATCCGCCCAGCCGGATTTCACTTTGACCCATACTTCCAGATAGACTTTGCTGCCGAACAGCATTTCCATATCCTTGCGCGCCTGTGTAGCCATATCCTTCAGTTTCTTCCCCTGCTTGCCAATGATGATAGCCTTCTGGTTTTCCCTTTCCACCAGGATACAGGCATGGATGCGTCGCAAATTACCCTCCACGGTAAACTGCTCTATCACCACGCTGACCGAATAAGGTACTTCTTCTCCGATCTGCCTGAACACTTTTTCACGCAGCAGTTCTGCTGCCAGAAACCGCTCACTGCGATCGGTGATCTCATCTTCGGCAAATAAAAAGGGATTTCCCGGCAAATGCTGACGAATTGCTTCGATCAGGGCAGATAACTGTCTGTTCTGCAAAGCACTGACCGGAACGATAGCAGAAAACTCGAACACATCTGCCATTTTCTGCATGAACGGAAGCAACTGCAATTTATCCGGCAGCAAATCAATTTTGTTGATCACCAGGACCACGGGCAGATTCCGCGGCAGTTGTTCCAGAACCTGTTCGTCCTCCCGGCCAAATCGACCTGCTTCAACCACGAATACAACGACATCCACATCCTGCATGCTTTGCAGAACGACCCGATTCATTACCTGATTGAGCTGGCTGCGATGGCGCGTCTGGAAACCGGGCGTGTCCACAAAAATAAACTGCGACTGTGCATCGGTCAATATCCCGTGAATGCGATGGCGAGTAGTTTGCGCTTTTCTGGAAGTAATACTGATCTTCTGTTTGATCAGATGATTCAACAGTGTTGATTTACCGACATTGGGCCGTCCCACGATGGATATATAACCAGTTTTGTAACCGGGTGCGTTCATGGCCAATGTCTTTTTCAGGTAAATTCAGGTAAAAACTGAGATTGATCGAGAAAATATAGCTTGTTGCTTATGGAGTGATGTCGACTCAATGCCTTACGATGGCAAGTTCGTAGGCTTGGCGTGCAGCTTCCTGTTCGGCCCGGCGGCGGCTGGTTCCCTCACCTCTCGTGCGAATGCCGAATCCGGGAATGACACATTCCACATGAAAAACCTGTGCGTGTGGATCACCCTGTGCCAACAGCACGCTGTACTCAGGCAGAGCGATTTTACGACTCTGCAGATATTCCTGCAGCAGGGTTTTGGAATCCTTGCCGGAAGTATCCGGATCCAACTGCCTGATCAGGGGTTCATACAATGCAACAATGACCTGCTCCACCACTGCAAACCCGCTTTCGAGATAAATCGCGCCAATGATGGCTTCCACTGCATTTGCCAGAATCGAAGGTCGATGATGCCCACCACTTTTACGCTCACCCTCGCCGAGTAAAATCAGCTCTCCGATACCCAGGGCGGATGCCAGTCGATGCAATGCCTGCTGATTGACGAAATTGGCACGTAATCGGGTCAGGTCTCCTTCCGGCAATGATGGAAAACGTTTGAACAGCAATGTTGATACTGCACAGTTCAGCACACTGTCACCGAGAAATTCAAAACGTTCATTGTTCGGAAAACCGAGACTGCGATGAGTAAGTGCTTCCCGGAGTAAATCGGGCTGTTTGAAGGTATAACCCAGTTTCTGCAAAAAAACTGCGTAATCTCGCCCTTTCAGCGTTTTTGTCTGCTTGTTTTTCGTATTGTGTGCAATAGGCCGGGAACTGGTCATCGATCACTGGCCGCATCGAAGTCGATCAGTAAAGAAAGGTTTGCAAACAGAGGTTTCGTAACTGTGTAGTTGATATCCAGCACGAGTTGCCCATCCTGCTTTCTAATGACGATATCATTTCCGTTTACGGATTTTATGGCATCCACGGCAGCGCGCTTGTTAAACGCCTGGCGAATTTCATGGACACCGGCATTATGCAACTCGGAATCACTGGCAATTGCCACCAGTGCCCGCTTGATTGCAGCAAACTCGATGTAAACAGGAACAAGTCTCATCCCCAGGATCGCCACCAGGATAATGATTACCGACCATGTCAGCAGACCCGGCAAACTCACTCCCTGCTGCCTTCTGTTCATCGAGGAATAAATCGGATTCATAGATACCTCCGCGACATACTGAAGATTCAAATCATTATTTGATCAACGTGCCTATTCTGCTCAGATCATTAAAATTCCACCAGATCAGAAAGGCTTTCCCGACGATATGATTTTCCGGCACGAACCCCCAGTAACGGCTGTCACTGCTGCCATCACGATTATCGCCCAGAGTAAAATAATTCCCTTCGGGGACCTTGCAGGAAAAACCTGTCCGGTCAAAGGTGCAATTCTCCCGATTAGGGAAGTGGTGAATAGCAGATAGCTGAATATCCGGCATATCTTCATTGATCAGGATGTCATGTTCGCTGCCATCCATATTCTCTTTGAACCGTTGAGTATAAATGTATGCCGGACCATCGATATATTTATAGTCCCCCCCCTGCTCCAGCTGAACGGGAACATCATTGATACTCAACTGTTTATTCCGGTAGGTAACCATATCTCCGGGCACACCGATCACTCGCTTGATGTAGTCGATAGAGGGATCCTCGGGAAAACGAAATACCATGACCTCGCCACGCTGGGGTTCATTCATATCAATGATTTTCAGGTTTGCTACCGGCAGTCTGATCCCGTAGGTGTATTTATTGACCAGTATAAAATCCCCGATCAGCAAAGTTGGAATCATCGAACCGGAAGGAATTTTGAAAGGTTCTACCAGAAACGATCTCAGGCTGAATACAATCAGGATGATCGGAAAAAAGCTTTTAGGATATTCGACCCACCATGGCTCTTCGGTATTTCCGGAAACACGTTTGTGCCTCAGCACAAAATAATCAAGCAGCCAGATCCCGCCCGTTACTACTAATAAAATAAGCAACACCAAAGGAAAGTTCATAATACCCCATGACCTAGAAATATACCGATCAACACCTTACTCATCCCGTTTGCCGGCACTTTTACTTGTTACTTGCCATCCACCTGCAGGATGGCAAGAAACGCTGCCTGGGGAATTTCAACATTACCGACTCGTTTCATACGCTTTTTCCCCGCTTTCTGCTTTTCCAGCAGCTTGCGTTTACGTGTAATGTCTCCACCGTAGCACTTCGCCAATACATTCTTGCGCAATGCCTTGACATTCTCACGCGCCACAATGTGAGCACCTATTGCCGCCTGTACCGCAATGTCAAACATTTGTCGCGGGATGAGTTCACGCATTTTCTGTGCCAATTCCCGCCCGCGGTGCTGGCTGCTGGCACGATGCACAATCAGAGACAAAGCATCCACCCGGTCGCTATTGATCAATATGTCGAGCTTAACCAGATCAGCCGCTCTGAATTCCTTGAATTCATAATCAAGTGAAGCATAACCGCGGCTTACAGATTTCAATCTGTCAAAGAAATCCATAACTACCTCGTTCAAAGGCATTTCATAGACCAGCATTACCTGCCTGCCCATGTATTGCATGTTTTTCTGGATACCACGTTTGCCGGTACATAATGTCATCACTGTGCCAACGTATTCTTCTGGAACCAGAATCGTCGCAGTAATAATCGGTTCCCTGATCTCTTCTATGCTGGACAGGTCGGGCAGTCTGGATGGATTCTCGATTTCCGTGATTTTGCCATCACGCAGAACAACCTGATAAACCACCGTGGGCGCAGTGGTAATGAGATCCATGTCATATTCCCGCTCCAGCCGTTCCTGCACAATATCCAGGTGCAGTAACCCCAGAAACCCACAACGAAACCCGAAACCCAGTGCCTGGGAAGTTTCCGGCTCAAAATGCAGAGAAGCATCGTTCAACTGCAGTTTTTCCAGTGCCGCACGCAATGCATCATATTGATTGGATTCGACCGGGTATAACCCGGCAAAAACCTGCGGCTTGATTTCCTTGAACCCGGCCAGGGGCTCACCGGCGGGGCGATCAGCAAGTGTCACCGTATCTCCCACTTTGGCAGATTTCAAATCCTTGATTCCTGAAATGATAAAACCCACCTCGCCAGCACTCAGAGATTTATGGCTTACCGCTTTCGGTTGGAAAACGCCCACTTCTTCACATAAATAATTTGCTTTGCTGGACATCAACAAAATCTTGTTGCCCGGTCTCAGTACACCATCCACGACTCGAACCAGCATCACGACACCCACATAGCTGTCAAACCAGGAATCTATGATCAGCGCCTTGAGTGGTGCATCGACATCTCCCTCAGGCGGCGGAATCTGCGCCACAATCATTTCCAGGACCTGATCCACTCCCTCACCGGTCTTTGCACTGATACGCAAAGCACCTTTGGCTTCAATTCCGATGATATCTTCCACTTCGGCTATCACCCTGTCAGGATCCGCGGCAGGTAAGTCGATCTTGTTGAGCACCGGGATCACCTCGACACCTTGCTCAATCGCGGTATAACAGTTTGCCACCGTCTGCGCTTCAACACCCTGAGAGGCATCAACAACCAGCAAAGCGCCTTCACAAGCAGAGAGTGAGCGGGATACTTCATAAGAAAAGTCAACGTGGCCCGGGGTATCAATTAGATTCAGCAGATAATTTTTACCGTCCTTGGCCTGATAGTGTAACGCTGCAGTTTGTGCCTTTATCGTAATACCGCGCTCACGCTCCAAATCCATCGAATCAAGTACCTGATCCTCCATTTCCCGGTCGGAAAGACCACCACAAAACTGGATGATGCGATCGGCAAGTGTGGATTTGCCATGATCGATATGCGCGATGATGGAAAAATTACGAATATGCTGTATCAAAAGAAATCACCGCTCGGGAGAAAAATCGACAAAAGCTAGAGACAAAAGGGGCGATTGTATACAAATCGACAGAGGGAAGATAGATTCGGCTGATTTCGCCAAAATAGCCTGACAGCCAAGTATACCCTGATGATCACGGAAGCAGCGAGAGTCTGTTAAATGCGTCAGCCTATCAACGATTGCTCTACCTCGATTTCTTATACCAAGCAGAATAGGAAAATATGAAAGCCGCGTCTTCCGGAATGGAAAATCCGACCTGTTCAACGAATCAGCCGTGAGATGAAATTAGGAGAGGTAAGCGCCAATTACATCTGAATCAAGGAAATAGTGACACAGCTCCTTATCCTCGTTGACAGCAAAAAGAACAGGAACACGATCATTGTACAATCGGGTCAAATGTTCATTCCCGTCAATATTGATTACTTCCAGCTCAAACCAGGATTTTTTTTGTAATACCCGCAGGGAAGCAATCATCTCTTCACACAGATGACAACCTTCCCTTCCATATACGACCAATTTCCTGGGTTCTACCTGATTATTCATTGCACCAGCAGCAAATCTTACCCATTTATCTTTATAGTAATAAAGGTCGTAATATCTCCCCTTTTTATCAGCAGAGCGATATTCCGGCCTTTTTTGGCATCATCCAATAGTTTATTGAACTGCTGGATAGATTTTATATCCTGGTTATTGAACCCCAGAATGACATCTCCGGGACGAATGCCTGCACTGCTGGCAATTCCGTCATAGACCTCTTCGACCAGCAGACCGCTATCAATTCCAAGCTCATTCTTCTGGCTTGCAGAAAGTTCTCTCAGAGCAAGCCCTAACCTGCTGGTGGCATCTCCTGATTTACTTTGTTTCTGGACAGTAGTACTACTGTCATCTCCAGGCATTTCCCCTACTGTAACAGTCAGTTTCTTGACTGAGCCATTACGCCATACTTCAACAGATACCCTGGCATCCGGTTTCGTATTTCCGACTATGCGGGGTAAATCACTTGAAGTATCGATACCTTTACCATCGAATCTCAGAATCACATCCCTTATCTTGATGCCTGCCTTGTCAGCCGGCCCGTCTTTCTCCACAGAAACAACCAGCGCGCCACGTGACTTATCCAGATTGAAAGATTCCGCCAGCTCATCTGTCATTTCCTGGATCATGACACCGATTTTTCCTCGTGAGACTTTGCCGTAAGCCTTGAGCTGACTGGTAATTTCCATTGCCACATCGATCGGAATAGCAAAAGAAAGCCCCATGAAGCCACCCGTACGGCTGTAAATCTGGGAGTTAATCCCTACGACTTCTCCTTTCATATTGAACAGTGGCCCACCAGAGTTGCCTGGATTGATTGCCACGTCAGTCTGAATAAAAGGAACATAATTTTCCTGGGCAAGCGATCGCCCTTTCGCACTCACGATCCCTGCTGTAACTGTATTCTCAAAACCAAAAGGGGCACCAATGGCGATCACCCATTCGCCAACTTTAAGCTGATCAGGGCTACCCTGGGTGACTACCGGCAAATCATCCGCATCAATTTTTAACAGAGCTATATCCGTTTTTCGATCGGTCCCTATCACTTTCGCACCAAACTCACGCTTATCGGTCAGTCTGACCGTGATTTCATTGGCTGATTCGACTACATGTGCATTGGTCAGAATATAACCATCCTTACTGATGATGAAACCTGAGCCCAGTGAACGGGATTCATATTTTCTCGGGCCGGAAAAAGGTTGCATATGCCGGCGAAAAAACTCGTAAAAAGGAGAATCTTCGGGGATGTTGGGAATTCCCGGAAAGAAATGGTTCGCATCTATCTGCTGCGTTTGTACGGTACTAATATTGACAACTGCTTGCCCATGCTTTTCCACCAGGTCAGTAAAATCCGGTAAATCCTTCGCATGCAATGAGGCAGACAACATAAACGCTGCTACCAAAAGACAAATCGCAAAAATACCCTTGCGCCATATATCCGCAACTGTAACCGTATTTATCAAAAACCTGGATCCTATACCTGAATGGAAATTATTCCGGGAGATTATGTCAGCCATGCAATCACCAGTTAAGAGATAGTGTTTATTTTCTTATATAGTTGGGCCGGTGCGCTATTCAGCAGATGCAGCAGACTGTTCCCCGACTACCTCAGCAGGGGAAGATATTCCGGTGGCTGGATAACGAACTGATCTTTCATAGGTAAGATCCCTGTAAATCAGAGGATCATTATTGTAGTGGGTGTTTACAGGCATAGAAGGAGATGAATACGCAGATACCGGCTGAAAAGTCATTAACGAACGAGGCCCTCCGACAGGCGCAGTCTTTCCGTTATTTTTTTCAGCCACATATATTTCTTTAAGTGTCGTTTCATGCTGTTCCATTGATTGAGATATCAGCCATCCAATCGATAACGCAGCAACCGAAGCGGCAACCGACAGACCCAGCAGCTTTTGTTTACGATTTTGGTGGGTTTTGTGTGGATAAGGTGATAATAAAAGTGGCTCATCAGCCAGTTGATTTCTGACCTGTTCCGATATATCTATATTAACGGCCGACTGACGCAACGAATCACCGATTGCATGATAAATTTTCCAGTCAGAAAACAAATCGTTGTCGGTTTTGACTGCGTTAATAATCTTGGCAGCATGAGTGCCATCAAGTTCACCATCCATCAACTCAGAAACTTTATTTCTCACAATTTCACCTCTTGTCACCATCTTTTACTTTTATCAGTACCCAATAAAGGCCTTAATTTGTCGGCCACAGCTTCACGTGCCCTGAATATCCGGGACCGCACCGTACCAATAGGACAATTCATGATATCAGCAATCTCTTCATAACTAAGCCCTTCGATTTCCCTGAGAATAATCGCCGTGCGCAACTCCTCGGGCAGAGCTTCAAGCGCCTGATTTACGGTTTGGGCAACCTGTTTGCCCATAAGTTCACTTTCCGGAGTGTTTACTTCCCGAAGCTGATCGGCTCCTTCAAAATTTTCCGCCTCCTCGGTACCGAACCCATTTACAGTTGCAGGAAGCTTACGACCTTGTGATACCAGAAAATTCTTGGCCGTATTGACCCCGATCCGATATAACCAGGTATAAAAGGCACTATCACCGCGAAAAGAAGGTAATGCCCGGTAGGCCTTGATAAAAGTCTCTTGAGTAATATCCTCCACTTCAGCAGGATCACGGATGAATCGCGATAATAAACGCGCCAGTCGTCTCTGATACTTGATAACCAGCAGGTCAAACGCACGCTTGTCACCTCGTTGTACCTGTTCTACCAACTGCTGATCGATTTCACGATCACTCATCTCTCAGATTCCCGGGATAAGGAAGATATAAGCGGGCTTTATTTAACAATTTGCAACCTTCTGTCTCAATCACAAACAACCATTCATCATTAATTCAGCAACGCAGCATATTGTTGAAACACAATAAAACACCTCGCTGCAAGCAGCTGGGTATTAACTGCGCCTTCCAAGCCCGCTGGCTTTCAGCCAGCCTTCGCGCCCCAAGGGGCGGGGAATTGAACCCGCAGAGATTAAACCGAGTCATGAGAATCTGCATCTTCAACCACCCCGGGCTCGATACGCTCTACTTTCAACAAATGCAAACGACGGCTGTCCGCTCTCGTGACAGTGAAATTGAAACCCTCAATAGTAATGGATTCTCCATTTTTAGGAAGCCGGCCAAATTTATTGATAACGAGACCGCCAATCGTATCAAATTCCTTGTCACTGAACGTTGCGCCTAATGTCTCATTGAAGCTGGATATTTCTGTAATTGCCCTGACACGATAGTGACCATCCGTATCTGCAACAATGTAAGCATCATCTTCATCAAAATCAAATTCGTCCTCAATATCTCCGACAATCTGTTCCAGGACATCTTCGATCGTGACGAGCCCGGCTACGCCACCATACTCATCAACGACGATAGCAATATGGCTACGGTTACTGCGAAAATCTTTAAGCAGAATATTCAATTTCTTGGACTCGGGTATATAGATCACCGGGCGCAGCATATCCCTGATATTGAATTCTTCCCTGCTCGCGTAATAACGTAATAAATCCTTTGCCAGCAATACACCGATAATCTGATCTTTGCTGCCATCCGTAACCGGGAAACGCGAATGAGCAGTCTCCATTACAAATGGAATAAACCCTTCCGGTTTCTCACTGATATCAATGGTGTCCATTTGCGAACGAGGGATCATGACATCACGTACCTGCATTTCAGAAACCTGCATCACTCCCTCAATCATAGCCAATGCATCTGCATCAAGCAGGTTGCGCTCATAAGCAGAATGCAACAGAGCCAGCAATTGCTCACGATCTTCCGGTTTGCGCGAAAGTAATGTACTGATATGCTCAAACCAACCGATTTTAGGGGAGGTTTCGTTCATGAAATGTATATAACATCGGGAATAAAAAAGACTGTCTCACGCGTGCTTATATCATCTCAATGTTGAATGACATAAGGATCGGGGTAACCGAGTCTGGTGATAATCTCTGTTTCGAGTGATTCCATCACCACTGCATCTTCATCGCGGATGTGATCATAGCCCTGCAAATGCAAAATACCATGGATAGTAAGGTGAGCATAATGAGCAGTCAGATCTTTGCCTTGCTGCTGTGCCTCGTTGCAAATCACTGGCGCACACAACACAATATCACCCAAAAGCGGAACATCGTCGTCATACACAAACGTCAACACATTGGTTGCCGAACTTTTGCCACGAAAGTCGCGATTGAGTATTTCGCCTTCCTGCCTGTCAACAATACGAATAACCACCTCTGCAGGTTTACTTAGTGCTGCTTTAACCCACTTACGAAACAATCGTCTATTCGGAATATCCGTCTTATCAGCCACGTACTGCACTGTCAGTACGAGTTCCTGCTCATGATCTGGCGACTCAACCGGATTCTTTGTCAGGGGCATATTTCTCGTAGGCATCTACTATACGTTGAACCAACGGATGACGGACTACATCTTCCGTCCTGAAGCGGGTAAATGCGATCCCGTTTACATTCTTCAATACTCGTTCTGCTTCAACCAAACCGCTCTTCTGATGCTTAGGCAGATCTATCTGCGTTATATCTCCGGTGATAACGGCTTTAGAGCCAAAACCGATACGTGTCAGAAACATCTTCATCTGTTCAGCCGTTGTATTTTGTGCTTCATCCAGAATGATGAATGACTGATTAAGAGTACGGCCGCGCATGAAAGCCAATGGCGCAATCTCGATGATCCCTCTTTCAAAATGCTTGCTGACTTTTTCAAATCCCATCAAATCATACAGAGCATCATAAAGCGGTCTTAAGTAGGGGTCCACTTTCTGCACCATATCTCCCGGCAAAAACCCCAGCCTTTCTCCAGCTTCCACAGCTGGACGCACCAAAATAACACGACTGACCAGTTCACGCTCCAGCGCATCCACTGCACAGGCAACGGCAAGATAAGTCTTACCGGTACCTGCCGGGCCAATACCAAAAGTAATATCATGTTTCTTGATCTGAAAAAGGTAATCAGTCTGCCGGGCAGTACGGCCCTGAATATTGCCGCGACGGGTAACAAGCTGCAAGGAAGTTGCATTGGAACCGGCAATAGCCCTATCCGAGTCCCCAAGAGGAGGTGAAGGATTATTTCGAATTTCAATCAGGCCCAGCTGTATTTGTTCCACACTGAGGTGATGGTACGAATCATCATAAAATTTTTTTAGCGCCTGAATTGCCAGATGAGTATGTTCTACAGAGCCATAAAGCTTAAAATGCCCCCCTCTGCGTGAAATCATCACATTGAAAGCATACTCAACCTGTTTGAGGTTTTCATCCAGTGCGCCACAAAGGTTGGCCAGGCGTTCATTGTCCGTGGGAGAGAACATCAGTTCAACCGGCTTGGATTTTGTTGCCGCATCAAGTGTCATTGTCGTGCTTGGACTTTGGCAGTAATCAGATAAAACCGCAAGCCAATGGCAACACTATGATCATTGCATATCAGAAATTTCACCACGCAATGTATGAGATGAAACCGCTGTTATTCTGATATCAATAAAACTTCCTGTCAGCCCTGCATGCCCGGCAAAATTGACTACCCGATTATTGTCTGTCCTGCCACAAAATTCGCCAGGATCTTTTCTCGACGGACCTTCTACCAAAATACGCTGGACAGTGTCGACCATGCCCTGACTGATTGCTTGTGCATTAAGCTGAATTTTTTCCTGCAAACGATACAGTCTTGTCAATTTTATCTGATGTGACGTGTTATCCGGCAAATCAGCAGCCGGTGTTCCTGGACGCGGGCTGTAAATAAAACTGAAAGATTCATCAAAATGTACATCATCAATCAGTTTCATCGTTGCTTCGAAATCATCCTCTGTTTCTCCAGGAAATCCGATAATGAAATCGGATGATATTGATATATCCGGACGAACGAGACGCAATTTGCGAACAATGGATTTGTACTCAACGGTAGTATAACCGCGCTTCATTGCAGCTAATATTCTATCTGATCCGGATTGCACGGGCAGATGTACATGACCAACCAGCTTCGGTAAGCGTTGATATGCTTCAATCAATCGAGCTGTAAATTCCCTCGGATGAGAGGTGGTATATCGGATGCGTTCTATACCGGGAATTTCATGAATATAGTCCAGTAGTGTAGCAAAATCGGCAATCTCACCATTGATCATTTTGCCTAAGTAGGCGTTTACATTCTGTCCGAGCAGCGTAACCTCTTTGACGCCCTGTATTGCAAGTCCTGCTACCTCGGTAAGAACATCATCCAGCGGTCTCGAAACTTCTTCTCCCCGGGTATAAGGCACGACACAGAAACTGCAGTATTTACTGCACCCTTCCATAATCGATACAAAAGCAGTGGACCCTTCTGTACGTGCAGGCGGCAAGCGATCAAACTTCTCTATCTCAGGAAAGCTGATATCTACCTGGGGACGACCTGTACGCCTGCGAGCATCGATCAGATCAGGCAATCTGTGCAATGTTTGAGGCCCAAATACCAAATCCACAAACGGAGCACGTTTGACTATCTCAGGACCTTCCTGACTGGCTACGCACCCACCCACACCAATCAGAAGATCTGGTTTGCTGTTTTTAAGATGCCGTACGCGTCCCAAGTCATGAAAAACTTTTTCCTGTGCTTTTTCACGAACCGAACAGGTATTAAACAGGATCAGATCGGCTTCTTCAGGTGTTTCGGCCAACTCCATACCCTTTTCAGACAACAGGATATCAGCCATTTTGGCCGAATCATACTCGTTCATCTGGCAGCCGAACGTCCTAATATAAAGTTTGCTGCCCATCGTACCTCTTGTCAGAATTCAAATTAACCAATCCACCTGTACACATTTGTTTAACTGAAAACTACGAATCTTCTGATAAAAAAGCAAGCTACAATCCGGAAGCCAATCTGGCCTCAAAAGACTGCAACTTGCTGTTTGATGTATCTTCGATACTCAACAACTACATACTCAAAACTTACTCATCGTTGTTATCGTCTTCGTTGTCGCTGTTGTCACTGGAGGAAGCGGATTCGCTGTCGCTGCTGTCGTCAGCTTCTTCGGTTTCTTCATCTTCGTCCTCATCAGCTTCTTCATCATCCCCATCATCTTCCGGTTTCAATACCAGCTTGCCTTGAGCAATACTTGCATTCAAATCCGTCATCGGAACTTCTTCATGCACCAGATTCTGATGACAATCTATACAGGTCGCCCCTTCTGTTTCCATCTTTTTATGTTCAGCCTGAGCACTCTCTCCAGGAGGTGCCGGCTTCTTATGACAGGTGCGGCAAGTGATGCTGTCCCATTTCTTGAGATTCATTCTCGCATCATGAGCCATCTCCAGTCTTCTTTCATTAAACTTCTCCAGGGTGGAGTAGTCGTTGACCAGCTCCAGATACAGTTCTCTGGCACCATCTATCGCGTGTGTCGCTACCGCAAGATGGAAATTCTCTATTCCCTGAGGAATATGACAGTCCTTGCATCCCGGGTTAACACCCAGCGCACCATAGTGGGTGGATTGCTTCAACTCGGCTTGCGGATAAGTCATGGAATGACAGCTGGTGCAGAATTCTTCGGTCGATAATGCCGCTTCTCCACCAAAGACAACAGCCACCAGGACTATACCCAACAGTGCTCCTGTCAACAGAGTACCAATCGATCCTTTTTGCAGTCTGGTCATCACTATTTTCCTTTTTTGGCGGGTTTGGCACTGGCCTGGAATTCATCATGGAATTTGAATTTCGGCTCTCCTTCAAATACGCCTTCCAGTTTGTAATGTTCATGCATGGCTTTGACTTCCTTGACCATTTCATCAAACTTGAAGGTGTATTTCGCATCCACTTCCGGTGTAAACGGGGTGTAAGGCGCTTTGGCTCCTTTCCACGGTGAACCTTCGTAGTTCAGATGGCACGCACTGCAGCGTTCTTCAAAGTGGAAGTCCTGTCCTTTCTTTGCCAGATCTTTGCGAGGCGTTTTCTTGCCCGATTTCTCAAAAGCCTGCCCGCTCTTACGATGATCTCCCCGGAAGTTACGTCCAGGTCCATGGCAGGATTCACAGCCTACACCCGTCAGCATCGGTTTGGGCGATTCGATCGTATAGCCCCCTTTCTGACCAAATCCATCCACGTGACAACCTACGCAGTCTTTGTCCTGGGTGTAGTCCTTGGCCGGATCCAGTTT
>NZ_FUWK01000004.1 GCF_900167395.1 Nitrosomonas europaea | reverse complement strand
GCGTTTGGTTGATAAAGATTCGCACCTCTATCAAACCGGGTAATCCCACCTCTTGGCAAGACCTGCTGTCAGATCAAATCTGAACTACTACACTTTATATAAATTGGTTGTGAAATTTTTTCATTTATATGGCAGTCATGATTCTTTTTCATTCTGGTTGAAAATTCCGAAGCTGGTTTCCTCGTCGCCATACTGTTTTGTCAGACCGGGTAATTGATTCGATCGATGATTATTTATCGCCAAATAGTCAAATTCAAATAATTGTGAATCGTTATCGTTCGTTGTTTACCTGGTTCAAAATTATGTCCTTACCCGATCGTTTATCTTGCTTGAGTATTGAGCACTGTGGTTGTCTGCAACTGATCGCAGGAGAAATTCTGATCCAGGCAGTATCCGGCGTACGCTCCCTGGAGCGACCTTTTGTCATCGATATTGAACACGGTCGTTTGCAGGCACGGGGGATGGTTGGGGTTATCCGGGCTCTTTTTCTTTGAGCCCGGATGTTTACATCGAACAGTGGATTGCTTTCTGCTTTTACTTCGTTCGCAGTCGCAATGAACGGTAGCGGTTGTTGAGCGTTTGCTCAGACAACAGCATCAAAACATCGTGCTGACGGAAAATGCTACCGTCCTAGGTACGCCTAAATAGGTAGCATTCTGCCAGTAATTTTTACCCGTCAGATTGATGACATTCAGACGCACGGTCAGCGCCTTATTCAGTACACGGGTACTATAGCGTGCCCCAATATCGTACAGGGTATAACTCGGAATCTTATCGGTATTAGCCGCATTGGCGTATCTTTCACCAGTATAGTAAATACCCCCGGTCAGACTCAACCCTGGAATCCATGGAAGCGCATATTCCGCATAAATCTTGCCCATCCTTGACGCAGCATTGGCCGGTTTATTGCCTTCCAGCGCAGGATTATTGGATTTCTCCACACTGAGATCCATCAGGGTGCCGCCACCCATGATGGTCAGATTGTCTGTTATTTTTCCGGTCAAGACCAGTTCCACCCCGTTATGTACCTGCAAACCATCCCGAACATAAGTGGGAACAGGCGTGGCTAGATTTGAAAACTGATTGGCTTTTTCAATCCGGAACAGTGCGGTGCTCAGCAACAGGTTGGGGTTGATATCATATTTCAAACCTGCTTCATACTGTTTACTAACCAGTGGCGGGAGTACTTCCCCGTAATTGGTATAGGTTCTACCCACTATCGTACCTTTTTCAAGCGCTTCCATGTAGGAGACATAGGTGGTTACCGCTTCAATCGGTTTATACAGCAGTGAGACCGTGGGGGTAAGTGCAGACTTTTCATAATCCCTGTCGCCATAAATACCAGTCGCTTTATTTGCCGTAGTAGCATAGTTGAGCCCGACCATCACAGACCATTGATCATTGAAGGTAATATCATCTCCAATCAGGACATTATTATATCGGTCATACCAGATAGATGCGCTTCTGGGGGGAGGTTCCTCCCAGTCCGGCCTAGATATGTTTTTAATTTCACTCAACAGGAGATTTGTACCAGACCAGGAAGGAGAACCATCGAGAAAAACTTGGTTAAGAACAGTAGAAGAATAACCCACGGTCAGCTTATGGTCGACAGAAAAAGTTGAAAAACGGGTATCCAGGTAGATATACCCCCCATAATTTTCATACTTTTGCCAAGGATTGCCGCTTGATATTCTGGGAATAAAAGTCCTGTCCGCCTGTTCATTTAAAGTTATCTCATTGGTTTTCGCACGGGTATTCTGATAGAAAAAGGCATTTCTGAGGGGAAAATACTTACTGGGATCCCAACGCAGGCTGGTATAAGCCTTATGGCTTTCTATATCATTGGATGCCCATTTGGGAGCGTAGCGTTTACTGGTATCGATCCCAGTTCTTTCCCTCACATTATTAAATGTAGGTTGTGTCGCCTCTTTTCTGTAATCATTATAGGTGTATTTGACATCGGCATAGAGGGTATCGGTAAGATGGCCATCCAGAACGATGTTGGCGACTTTCTGGTTTACCGGTTCACCGATAGCAGTATCTCCACCCTGATAGAGCAGATTGACCCGGTAACCGAAGCGGCCTCGTTCGTCAAATTTTCCACCAATGTCGGCATGGCCATAAAACTGGGTTCCACCGTAATTACCGAGTGTTAGTCTCCTGAGTGGGATATTGGTAGAATTTTTGGTGACATAATTTACGGCTCCACCCACTCTGCCTCCACCATAGAGGAAACCTGAGGTTCCGCTGAGAATTTCAACCCGATCGATCTCAATCACAGACACAGCAGAACCATTTGAATCAGCCATGGGTATGCCATCGTAAATCGGGTTGGTTGATTGGAATCCACGTATAGTGACTATGGGTACACCGTTGTGATTCTGGATGTTCGGTTCCTGAGTCAGTGGGTTCATTTTGAAGATTTGTCCCATGTTCTGGGCATTGATGTTTTCGATCAGGTCGGAGGTTACGACACTCATCGAATAGGGGGTATCCCGCAGGCTACGCTCATCCCATAAGCCAACCCCGCTGACATTACTGACCCGATAGCCTTCTTCCGCTGTGCCTTGTTTCAGTGAAGCTGTACTGACTGTCAGTGGTGGCAGGGTGACTGCACTGATACGCTTCAGGGTCACTGTGTTGCCTTGCCGCTCGTATTCGATGCCGGTGCCTTTCAGTAACTGGCGCAGGGCGTTTTCCGGCGTGTAATTTCCCTGGAGGCCGGAGGTGTTCAACTCCCTGACCAGATCAGGGGTATACAGAATCTGCAGTGAAGTTTGCTGGCCCAGTTGCAGCAGGGCATCACTGAGCGGTTGTGAAGGGATGTTGATCGCTACGGTATTTTGGGCCTGAACAGGCATGGGCGTGACAAGCACCAAAATACATGCGAAAAAAATAACCGCAACAGATGGTATTGTTGTGAACGAGGTCACGATACGAGTAGATCGCGCCCGTTTGAATGGATATCTCACGAAGTTTCCCCTGATTGAAATAGGTGGTTGGCTTTTTTGCCGAGATTTTTTTCGGGAAGGGATTTCTACCGGTATAGAGAAATTTGTCCCTTCTTCAGCTAAGACGAATGAATGTGATAAAACCCTGAATGGAATTTGGGCAGGTGGTATATGAAGTTGCCATTATTCCTGTTGTGACGATGTTTTCTGGATTACCGCGCCACTGCGTGGCTCGTAAAGACGGGGTAGCGGGGGATGCGCTAATTCCGGCAGAAAATCTATGCGAGGGAAATTATCGGGGAAGGGATAGTTCGGTACTGCCATCGGCATGCAGGATGACTTGCACCGGGATACTTTTATGCAGTGCCTGCAGGAAGGCAGCCGAATCACCGGTATTGAACACACCAGCGATGCGTACCTGATCGAGACGATGATCGGTGATGGTGATGGGTTGTGGTAAATAACGATTCATTTCTTTGACGACACTTGCCAGCGGCTGATCCTTGAAGATTATTTTTCCCTGGCGCCATGCGGTGAGCGTGTCAATATCAGCCGGGCTGGCGGGTGTCATGCTGTCCGGGTCGATCTGCGCGCCCAGGCCATCTGTCAGTTGTTCAGTGCGCCGGTTCCACCAGTGGCCTGAACTGATTTCGACCGAACCTGATTCGACTGCAATCTGTACCTGGTCCTGATCACGCAGCACGTTGAAGCGCGTGCCGGTTACCAGCACTGTTCCTGATCCCGCATCCACGGTAAACGGACGGGCAGCATCGGTTTCCACCGAGAACATGATCTCTCCGCCGGCCAGCCGGACATTACGGCGATTCTCGAAGTATTCGACGAGGGCAGTGGTCTGGGTATTGATTTCCAAGATCGATCCGTCAGGCAGTACTTCCGTGCGGCGTTCACCACGATCAGTGACATATTCAGCGGTATAAAACGGTTCACCCAGCCAGCCGTATGGCATGAACAGGCCGGCAAACCCGATAACGATAATGATCGTTGCGGCAACGGCACTGATCGTCAGGCGCCAGCGTTTCAGCCGTTTCTGAATCTGTTGCGGGGGCTCGGGTTCTTCGGCCAGCATGGCCCGCAGCTCATGGGCGGATATCTGGCCGGCTACCTGCCAGATTTTATCGAGGGCCTGATATTCTTTCCTGTTCAGATCGTCTGCCTGCAGCCAGCTGTCAAAAGCTTCCTGATCAGACTGAGTAAAACTGCCTGAATGGACGCGGGCGAACCAATAGGCGGCTGCGTCGCGTGGATGGGCGGGAATATCTGAATGTTTTCGGTTCATAACCGGGCCGATTTACCTGAAACAGCAGGGAAGAAACCAAGGATATCCGGTATTCCCTCATAAAGTGAGACGTTTGGCAATATCAGAATCCTGAATCAGTCCGGGATGTGATCCTGTAACCGGTCACGCAGATGGCGGGTGGCTCTGATCATGTATTTTTCGACCATATTGACCGAGATATCCAGTTTTTCAGCAATCTCTGTCTGGGAATATCCTTCCAGCCGGTGCCAGATGAAGACCTGACGACATTTCAGGGGGAGTTCCTGCAGGGCTTCCTTCAGTGCAGTTAACAGCTGCATGGTACAGGTGTGCGTTACCGGATCGTTCGGCTGGAGAGGATGACTGTCTTCCGGTAAATCATGAATCGGTACCAGATCCAGTATTTTATTTTGCCGGTAACTATCGGTCAGTCGGTTACGGATACTGCTGTGCAGATAACTGCGCGGGCTGGAAATAGTGGAGACGTTGCTTTCCAGCAGTTTGGTGATGACGTCGTGCGTCGCATCTTCCACATCACCGCGAGAACCTGTTTTGCGTGTCCAGAACCGGATCAGCTCATTGTAATGAGCGAGCCAGTTTATTCCGGAAATACGGTGACGGGGCATTGCGGAATGAGATTATGTAAAAAGTGTACGGTGTGAAGATTTTATTGTCGCAAATGGTTATCATTACGCCAAATTTCGCGAATACTGGCGCCGTCATTATCATCTTTGCGAATGCCGTCAGGTATGAAGCAATCCAGCAGTGGCAGTGATGAAGGCATTGGATCGTCATGGCTGGCAGAGCTTCGCGAAGATGGACCGTAATTTGCGAAGACGGCGATGAGTGGTGTGACTTGCTCTCGTGAAGCCAATCAATCCACAGCCCAGTTGCTCACTCGTACCAGATTGACATCGTCAGCATGATCGACCAGCATTTTGCACACGCGCTCCTGCCACAGCTCGCCGAAACGTTGCAGTTCCGCCGTGCTGGCCTGCCCGCTTACTGCCTTGGGGAGAAGTACGCGCATTTCGTCCGGCCAGGGTACGACCGAGGCATCGAGCTCTACCTGTACCGCCGCACCTGTGTCTTTACGGCGCAGACCTATCGACCCTTGCATCGGCTGATCGAAATGCAGCAAGTCGTTACGCCCGAAGCGTCCACCAATGCCTTGAAAACCTGTTTCCGGCGCTGCACCGGTGACGAGTTGTGCCACAGTCGCCATGACACCCGTGGTGCCAGCATCACGCGCATCGGCCATATAAACCTCGATCTCGCCGCGCACCGGTAAGGCGTCACCGTACAGCGCACGCAGGCCATGCACCGTCATCAGCCAGGTGCCCGCTACGGTGGGGCAGGAGTGTCCTGCCAGTCGCACCGCATCGACATACTGATATTCCATGATCCCGTCGTGCGCTGCCCCGAGAAACCGGGCCAGTGGATCTTGCAGTGTTACGGTAGGAGCGTCATTAAAAAAACTTGGGAAACTCTGATCAACTGTTGGCATATTCACTCCGAAATTTTTCTGTACTTAAGGTATGAAAATCGATTTTGTGCCCTTCCTCTTACTATTAGGGAACCTCTGAAAAACTACCTGTGTTGCCATTTCTGCGTTAAAAGTCGGCATCAAAATGCTCATTTATTATGTATAAACTCCGCTTTCTCGCCGATTTTTGCCTTGAACTGACTGCCTCGCTGACGTTTTTCAGAGGTTCCTTAGCTGTTTCTCCATTTAGGCTGTGAGCGAAGCGCAATCGATAACGAAGCGGTACTTTACATCACCCTTGAGCATGCGCTCATAAGCTTCGTTGATTTCATCGATGCGGATCATTTCGACGTCGGCGACGATGTTGTGTTTGGCGCAGAAATCCAGCATCTCCTGTGTTTCGGAGATACCACCGATCAGTGAACCTGCCAGGCTGCGGCGCTTCATGATCAGGTTGAACACGTTGGGCGAAGGGTGTGGCGTGGCAGGGGCACCCACCAGCGCCATCGTGCCGTCGCGTTTGAGCAGCGCAAAAAATGCATCGAGGTCATGTGATGCGGCTACGGTGTTGAGGATGAAGTCGAGGCTTCCAACGTGCCTGGCCATTTCATCGGGATTACGTGAGACCACCGTCTCATGCGCGCCCAGTGCTCTGGCTGCCTCGCGCTTGGATTCGGATGTAGTGAACGCGACCACGTATGCACCCATCGCATGTGCCAGCTTGATGCCCATGTGGCCCAGGCCGCCGATACCGACTACTCCGACCTTTTGGCCCGGCCCCACTTTCCAGTGGCGCAGCGGTGACCAGGTGGTGATGCCTGCGCACAGCAGCGGCGCGACGGCGGCCAGTTGCGCTTCAGAATGGCGGATGCGCAGCACGTAGCGCTCGTGTACCACGATCTGTTGAGAGTAACCGCCCAGCGTGTGACCGGGTGCGTCGGATGTCGGGCCATTATAGGTGAGGACCATGTGGTCGCAGTAGTTTTCCAACCCGTCATTGCAATCGGCACAGTGCTGGCAGCTATCGACGATGCAGCCGACACCGACCAGATCACCCGGCTTGTAGCCCGATACTTGTGCGCCTACGGCGGTGATGCGGCCGACGATCTCGTGCCCCGGCACACAGGGGTAAAGCGTGCCCGCCCACTCGGAGCGCACCTGGTGCAGATCCGAATGGCACACGCCGCAGTGGGTGATGTCGATCTGCACATCGTGCGCACTTGGCGTGCGCCGGGTGATGTTCATTGGCTCGAGGGGAAGGTCGCCCGCGCGGGCGCCATAGGCTTTGATTGTCATGATGTTTCTCCTGTAAAGAAATGTAAAACGTAAAACATCCATTTTGCGCAGATATCAGATATATCTCATTGACAGCCTCAATTTGAAGGGGAAAAGAGAATGTCAACCAAAAGTCGCTATATCCATGGTGATCCATACCGTACCCGGATGCTTTTCCACCTTGATCTGATTACCTTCGAGCCAATAAGTCAGCTGGCAGTTGTGTCTTGGATTGGATAACACGCCTGGATTGAATATGGCCATATTTTCACCCGATGATCTGCGGACAGATTGAATCAACAGTCCCGGGTGCCCCTCTCGATGAATTCGGGCTCCTACTGACTGGGTCAATGTGTAATCAGAAGGGTGTAACAAATCGGTGTATTCTTCGGTGATCTTTCGAAAATCCAGTAAGGCTGCGCTGCAAGCGACCGAGTAAACTTTTCGCTCAGCGACAACAGCTTCATGTTCATATCCCGCATCGCTCAACAAGCCACGATACCAGTGATATGCCGATTCGTAGACCGTAGTTTCAACCGATTCTGAACCGTACCAGATCCCGTGTGTTCCATCTGAAAACCGGCTGGATTGCCAATACTTGAATGGCCAGATTATGGCATTGAACCACTCGGCATCTTCGAAAGGTCGATCAATGATGGGGGTATATGATCGATATGGCGGTGGCTTGATCTCGGCTTCTACTTTCTGTGCCAGAAGCCATCCGGCCGGATCATCCGTCAGGTCATCAAACAGGTTTTGTGACTGACGCAGAGATACAATGTTTCTGGCGATATCCTGGTGAACATCGGTCAAAGTCAGTTGAGCGAATAGAGAACGCATTTCAAATACCACGAGCACGATCCAGGTAACCTCGTACCATCAGCAATCCGGCAAAACCCCATTCCTTGATCACCTCGACTGGGGTCAAGTTGTCGAATGCCTTGTTACGAGTGGTCATCCAGCGGTATACCAGATCTCGATTCTGCGGAAATAGCAAACGCAGATTCTTATGGATTCCCAACAGGTGGCCGACCCGCTCGTACTGATCCCGGCTGGTGCCAATGGCTTCGCCTTTACGATAGCGTGCCAGTGCAGTCCGGTTACTGGCAGCGATACCCAACAGGGCTGCCTGATCTTCCGTGCTCAATTGCCAGTGATCGAGCAATGTCATGATCATCTTGGCGAGTGCGCCACGATCTCGGGATGTACTTTCCTCCCGTCTGGTAATGGCTGTCATGGCCTGTTCCTCGTTTTGAATTGATGTTAAAAATTATATACTGTTATTTTTAACACAGAAAATGTGTGAAATGAAACAATTTAAGTATCATTGATTTGAAATTCACGGGCATAAGGTCCAGAATCAAAATGTATCAATACCAATAGAGAAGACCGCCGCGCAACTGTAAAAAATATTTTCAAGGAGAGGTATATGAAAACCCGTGCTTTTAATTCTCTTGTGGTGGGGCTGCTGTCAGCGGTTGTCAGTGTTTCCTGTTCAACGATCCAGTCTGACGAAAATGCAGCCGGACATCACGAAAAACATGAAGTATCTACGGTAGAACATCGATCTCGTGAGCTGTCGGCTCTCGCAGATCAGCCGCTGTCCGGCGACCAGCTTGCTTCCCGGTTACAGAATCTCGGAACGCATTCATTTCCGGTCAGTACGCAGCATGAATGGGCACAGTTGTTCATCAATCAGGGCCTCAGTCTTGCTTATGGCTTCAACCATGCTGAAGCAGGTCGCGCCTTTCAGGAAGCTGCGCAGCTGGATCCAGGGCTTGCGATGGCTTACTGGGGACAGGCACTGGTACTCGGTCCGAATGTCAATGCACTGATGGATCCTGCCGATGAGCCTCGTGCTCTGGAACTGGTTAAACAGGCAGAATCGCTCATGGTATCTGCATCCCCCAGGGAGCAGGCCTTGATCCGGGCGTTGAAGAAACGTTATTCAGGGGCAGATGAAGATCGCAAGGCAAATGACAAAGCCTATGCTGATGCCATGCGAGAAGTGTATCGCAGTTTTCCGGATGATGCGGATATCGCTGTGCTCTATGTGGAATCCATGATGGATCTTCGCCCGTGGGATTACTGGATGCGGGATGGTCATCCTCATGAGGGGACAGATGAAATCGTGGCAGTGACTGAAGACGTATTGCGTCGCCACCCGGTTCACCCCGGTGCGCTGCACATGTACATTCATCTGATGGAACCCACAAATACACCGGAACGTGCCGAGCATGCAGCCGATACACTGATGACCCTGATGCCGGGTGCCGGGCATATGGTTCACATGTCTTCCCATATTTTTCAGCGGGTCGGCCGCTATGCGGATTCCGTGAAGAGTAATCAGCTGGCGATTGCAGCGGATGAACATTACATGGGACAGTCTCATGCTCCGGGGTTGTACCCGATGGCGTATTATCCGCACAACATTCATTTCCTCTGGTTTGCTGCGACTGCCAGTGGCCAGCGTGCACTGGCACTTGAAAGTGCGCAGAAAGCCGCCAGCAAGGTAGATGATGCATTGCTGCGTGAAATGCCGTTTACAGCCATCTTTCGTGTAGTACCTTACTGGGCGCTTGCGCGCTTTGGGCAATGGCAGGCAATACTTGCCGAGCCTGCACCTCCTGCATTCAACGCGTTTCTCAAGGGAAGCTGGCATTATGTACGCGGGTTGGCCTATGTGGCGACGAAGCAGTCACAGCGAGCCGAAAGAGAGCTGCAACAGTTGCGCAGAATCGTAAAGAATCGTGCTGCTCTTGATAATCCGTTACTTTCAAGAAATACGGCATACGATATTTTGAGGATCGGTCCTGAAGTGCTGGCGGGCGAGATCGCCGCTGCTCGCGGGAGATATGAATCTGCGGTTGCACATCTTGAACGGGCCGTCCGCTACGAAGATGCGCTGGTGTATACGGAGCCGGCCGAATGGCACTATCCACCGCGGCTCGCATTGGGTGCCATTCTGCTGAAAGCAGGGCGTCCGGATGAAGCAGAAACAGTTTACTGGGAAGATCTGAAGCGCAATCGTGACAATGGTTGGGCGCTCTTTGGATTGCAGCAGGCTCTGATTGCTCAGAAAAAGGAAGCTGAGGCGAAAGTTATAGAGGCACGCTTCAAAAAAGCCTGGGAGCATGCTGATATAACCCTGACAGCATCGCGTTTTGGGCGATGAGACTTTCTTTGCTCATCTTGCTGCATACCAGATCACGGGTTTCATGATTCGAACGGTAGTGTCTATAATGTTAGTGGAATCTGCACGCTTTTTTCCGTGCAGATTCTGTTTTTCATTCGAAAAATAAAACAATCCATGTTTACTGGCAGCTCGTTTGCCGGGTGATTTTCAAAAGGAGAGAGAAAATGAAATCAAGCTTCGGATTATCTGCACTGGTCGGTTTGACACTGTCGTTGCATGCGTATGCGGGTGGAAACCCGGAATTCGTCAAATTTCCGGAAAAGTATGAACAGATTTTTACACACTACGATACAGCCAACCGCGCCAATCAGACACAACTGGCAAAATTCTATGCAAACGAGATTGCAGCGGAGAGCTACAAAAAAGGTGAGGAAGCTGCTCCCGGTTCGATCGTAATCATGGAAATCTATGCACCGAAAAAAGATGCCGAGGGCAAAATCCAGTCCGGTGAAGATGGGTTGTTTGTCATCGATAAACTGGCTGCCATTGCCGTCATGGAAAAAAGAAATGACTGGGGCAGTGCCTTTAAAGCGGATGATCGTTCCGGTAACTGGGGATTTGCGTTATATGATCCGGAAGGCAAGGCCAAGGATAACGATCTGACTTGTGCGCAATGTCATAATCCGCTGCAGAAGCAGGACAACCTCTTTTCCTTTCAGAAGCTGGTGGATTACGTAAAAGCGCACTGAAGAAACAGCCGGATCAGTGTTGTTATTCTGCGCGTAAAGCATCTACCGGGTTGAGTCGGGCTGCACGCATGGCGGGAACCACACCAGCTCCCAGCCCGATCACACCTGACAGAATCAACGCTGCCAGAACATAGCGCCACGGGATATTGACAGGTAAATCGCTGAATAACACGCTCAGCAGCCCCGCAATACCCGAGCCTGTCATCAACCCGATCATACCGCCCAGCGTCGAGAGTGCCGTCGATTCCAGCAGAAACAGGATACGGATGCGCATAGGAGTTGCGCCCAGTGCGTTGAGCAGACCGATCTCGGCCATTCGTTCATTGACTGTAATATGCATCAGCGTAATCATTCCCACTGCACCGACCAGTAGTGAAATACCTCCGAGCACCGCGACGGCGAAAGTCAGCACATCGAGTACGGTAGACAGCGTGCTGAGCATCTGCTGCTGCGGTGTGATCGTGAAATCCTCGCGCCCGTGCCGTTCGACCATGATGCGTTTGATATCTTCCATGACTTCATCCAGTGGTGTAGTCGGTGGATAGACCACCTGCACTTCCATCACGCCTTCCCGGTTGAAAATCTCCAGCGCCCGGGCAGTGGGAATATAGACCGTATCATCCAGATCAAACCCCAGCACCTGGCCTTTCGATGCCATGACACCGATGATGCGGAAACGTGAACCACCTACCTGCAGCACTGAACCCAGCGGATTGGCATCACCAAACAGTTCCTTGTGTACTTTTGCACCGAGCACGGCAAACGCGCGTGGATTGCGCGGATCATCCGCTGGCAGGAACTGCCCGATGGCGGTATGCATGTTGAATGCCCGGTCGAAATCCGGCCCCTGACCATACACAGTGACACGCCGGCTGCGGCCGCCACCGCGTACTTCGGCGTTACCCGTCACGGTTGCATTGGTATAAATCGCATGACGGGATGATTTAAGAGCAAGTGAATCTTCGATCGTCAGCAGGCGCACACTGCCGATCGAGCCGGTCGAAGCACCGCGCGTGCGAATTTTGCCAGGAGTGATGTTCAGAATATTGGTTCCGAATTGAGTGAATTCGGATAAAACGAAATGCTGGATGCCTGAACCGATCGAAGTCAGCAGAATCACGGCAGCAATCCCGATGGCGATACCGGATGCGGACAGAAACGTACGCATCCGGTGAGCGGTCAGCGCTCGCAGTGCAAATCGCAGTGCATCGAGGAAGCTCATCGCAAAATCTACCGTTTACTGAGTGCCATGACCGGATCCAGCTTTGCTGCACGGATCGCCGGTAATAATCCGGCAAGAACACCAGCCAATACGGCGACGGCAATCCCGGCAAAATTGGCCCAGAGTGGTGGCCAGGCGGGCAGCAGCGGGTAGGCCAGGCGCAACAGCCAGCTTCCCGCCTGCCCCAGAACGAATCCGGCGAATGCACCCGTGACCGATAACCAGACTGCCTCGGCCATAAAAATATGACGAATGGCTGACGCCGGGGTACCGATTGCCTTGAGCAGACCAATTTCCGCTGTGCGCTGACTGACTGAAACCAGCATGACATTCATGACCAGAATGCCGGCAACGGCGAGGCTGATGACGGCAATTCCGGCAACCCCCAGTGTCAGTGCGCGCAGGATGCGATCAAACGTAGCCAGCACGGCATCATGGGCGATCACGGTCACATCATCTTCACCGTCGTGACGGCGGATGAGGGCTTGATGAATGGCCTCTTTGGCATTTTCGATCTCGTTGTGATGACGGGTTTCGATCAGCAGCCGGAACAGCGAAGTGGTATTGAGCAGCGTCTGGGCATGCTGGATCGGGATAATGACCAGTTCATCCGAATTGAACCCCATGGATTCACCTTGAACGGCCATGATTCCGGTGACCAGAAAACGCCGGTCACCCAGGCGGACACGCTGCCCCAGTGCATTGCCATCCGGGAAGAATTCCTGTGCAATCTTTGCACCCAGCACGATTTGTGCACTGTTTTCACCCGAGTGTGAAAGAAATCTTCCCTGTGCGAGTTTCATGTGGCGAATCGGAAAAATTTCAGCCGTGGTTCCCATCAGGGTAACCTCACGCAATTTGCCTGTGGCGGAAAGCTCGGCCACGCCGACATTCAGAGGAGCATAACGTCTGACTTGCGGCAGTCTTCCCACCCAATGAGCATCCTCCAATGTCAGATCTCTCGGGGTCTGCCCCATGACCGCACCGGGAAAGCTGCCTGCCGTTTCGGCGCGACCGGGCAGGACAATGATCAGATTGGTGCCGATCGAAGAAAATTCGTTGACGACATACTGGCGTGCGCCATCACCCAGTGCAGTCAGAATGATGACTGCAGCCACACCCAGCGCCATGGCCAGCATGATCAGGAACGAGCGGGCAGGATAGCTGGTGATGGTTCTGAGAGAAAAATGCAGGAGATCCCGTAATTTCATCGTTCGTCGACGTCGATCTGTCCATCCCGCATGGCAATCCGGCGCCGGGCACGCGATCCCAACTCCCGGTCATGCGTCACCACGATGAGAGTGGTTCCCGTCTGATTCAATGCTTCCAGTAATGCCGCGACTTCCGAGCCGATACGATGATCCAGGTTACCGGTCGGTTCATCCGCCAGCAGCGCAGTGGGACGCAGAATGGTGGCCCGTGCAATGGCGACGCGCTGGCGTTGCCCGCCGGACAGTTCAGCCGGACGATGATGTGCGCGATCACTCAGATTGAATGCCTGCAGGGTTTCCATGATACGTATCTTGCGATCTGCAGGCGGCATGCCGGTCAGTATCAGGGGGAGCTCGATGTTTTCTGCTGCGGTCAGCCGGGGGATCAGATGAAAGGATTGAAAAACGAAACCGATTTTCTCCCTGCGTACCTGTGCCTGTTCGGTTTCCGACAGATCAGTGACATTCCTGCCGTCGAGCAGATAATGCCCGCTGTCAGGCCGGTCCAGCAGTCCGATGACATTCAGTAAGGTTGATTTACCTGATCCGGAAGGCCCCATGATGGAAACGTATTCGCCAGATTCGATCGTCAGGTCGATATGATCGAGCGCATGGATGGCCTGATCACCCATGTGGAAAATACGGGTGATGCCGGAGAGCTGTATCATGGCTGCGGTGGTTTGGGAATGACGCGGGTGCCGGCTGTGATTTTTCCATTATCGCTGGACAGCAGCACCTGATCTCCTTCTGACAGTCCTTCGAGCACTTCGGAATAGGCCCAATTGGCCAACCCTGTTTTCAAAGTGCGTTCCTCGAGCGTGTCATCCTGGCCCAGCACCCATACTTTGTTGTCCTGACGGATGACCTGGGTGGGAATACGCAGCACGTTTTCACGCTGATCGATGATGGCTTCGATATCAGCGCTATAGCCTACCAGCAGAACAGCCTGAGTGGGATTGACAAATTCTGCTTCCACATCCACCGTGCGTGCCTGTTTCTCGATTTCAGTCACATAGGGAGCAATCCGGCGTATTTTTCCGTCAAAAACCTGGTCGGGTAGGGCATCCAGCGTAATACGTGCAGTTTGTCCTATGCGGATTTTAGGAGCATCGACTTCATCCATCGGGGCACTCACATACAAACAGGAATCATCGATCAGATCGACTGCCGGAGGAGTGGGAATTCCCGGAGGAGAAGGGGTAACGTATTCACCCAGTTCCCCGGTAATCTGCGCAACGACGCCGGAAAAGGGTGCAATGAGCCGGGTGCGTTCGAGATTGGCCTGGCTGACGGCAATCTGTGCATGAGCCCGTTTGACTTCGGCTGCTGCGGCAGTGCAGGCGGCCTGCTGAGCTTTGGCCGTGGCATCAGCCTCATCGGCACGTTGTGAGCTGACGAATCCTTTTTCTACCAGCTGCTGAGTGCGAACAGATTCACGCTGTGCATTCCCGGCCAGAATACAGGTTTCACGCTGCCGGCTTTCAGCAGTGGCAAGCTGCTGCCGGGAGAGATCGTACTGTGCCTGCAAATCGGCATTCCACAATTCGAGCAGAATCTGGCCTTCTTTGACCCGATCGCCTTCCCTGATTTGCAGGTGGATGACCTGGCCGCCGGCTGCCGGCGATAATTTGGCACGTCGGCATGCTTTGATGGTACCGGCGCGGGTATTGACCACGGTGGCTTCGACGGTACCGCGACTGACGGTGACCAGTTCGACTTCCTGAGGGGCGCTTCGAGTCAGATACCAGGTGGTAGAGCCTGTTGCAGCAATCACCAGTGCAATGCCTGCTATGCGAAGTAGCCGTCGTGATTTGGGCATGAGGGTGAAAAAACAAAAAATTATTTATCGGGGTGGTGGCGTTTGGCCCGTTTGTGCCATGCATGTACGACGTAATAGCGCCAGAGAATCCGTACTGTGAAATAACCGGTGATGGATAGCAGAGAAGCGAGCAGAAACAATCCGGTTATCAGCGGTTTCCCGAATGTAACCAGATAATCCGTCAGAACGGGAATCCATTCCGACAGATTTTTATCCAGCAGACCTAGCTCCAGCGGGGGGAGACTGCCTGAATTTCTCGTACCGCCCGTCACCCAGCCACCCAGCGTATAGGCCGCCAGATAAAGTGGCACGATAGTAAAAGGGTTGGAGTAAAGCGTCACGAAAGCGGCGATGGGCAGATTGACTTTGAATATCACGGAAAACAGGGTGGCGAAAAAGAATTGTACCGGGTTGCTGCCCGGAATCAGGCCGGCGAACAGACCTGCCGCCACACCTCCGGCAACAGAGCGGCGGTGTAAATGCCAAAGGTTGTGATGATACAGCAGCGTGCCGAAAAAATTTACAAAACGGTTTTGCCGGATGCTTTCATGGGAGGGCAGGTATTTTTTAAATAATTTACGCATCGCGGTAAAGCTGCAATCTGAAAGATCTGTTACCTGTATTGGATTAAGGAGTCGCTGATTAAATCCCGCATGGCCGCACGCTGTGTCGTGCTCCTCTGCATCGTAGAAAACTGCGACTTTCGTCGCGCTTCTTGTGACCATCACGATTTTGCCTGCCATGCGGCTCATGGAGGACTCGATCAGAGATTCCAAAAAGCCCGATCATGGTTTCTATTGTCATCAATCCAGCATAAAGTGGCAAAATCGGCTAAAGTTGGAAACACTGAGTCAACGCATGTCATTACAACCCGAACCATGAATGATACAACACAAGATACCGCGGCTTCTGTCTGGCGCGAAAGTTTCATTTTGTCATCCGGCAAGAATCCTTCCGGAATACGCGATACCAGACCGACTGCGGATAATTACGGCGTGCTGGACGCCAAGACTTTTGCCGCCGTGGAAGTCGATGCTTTGTTCGATGAGATCAACCAGGCACAAACCCTGACAGGCCAATCCATACTCTACCGTTCGCTCGCCCGCCCCGTGACGGATGCCGCGTTGCTGCAAAGTAAACAGGAAGCGCTGCGTGAACTGGAATCCAATCCGGATCTGTTGAAAGTGCTCGAACAATACATCAAACGGATAGCGATAGATGAGGCATCGCTGCATCACCTGCTGTACGGTGAATTTGCGGGAGGGCTGACGACGGATGATCCCCGAGATAAAACCGGTAAAGACAAGCTGGAATTCGGCGGCTATGGTTATCGTCAGTTCATCGATGGGACCGGTTTCGTCGTCGATCTGGTCGAAGAGGCGGAAGCATTACCCATGCCTGAGAGTGATTACCTGCGGACACTGGTACAGACTCTGCGGGATTTTGCCCGGTCACGTACTTATGCCCTGATGCATGGGCCTATCTATGTATCGCAAGGAAAATTCATGACCCGGGAGGAAAAGCCACGGTATCTGCTTATTCAGCGTTTTCGCCCTTCCATGTTCAAGTGGCCGTTTATCAGCTTTTTTCTGGCTTTCGTGGCTGGCCTGCTGCTTTTCTTTCAGAACACGCTGAATGAACTGGTAGCCAGCTATGTCGGTTACGGGCTGCTGATTCTGGTCGTACCGATCATTCCCATCATTCTGCAGGCCATCAGCGCTTCGGATCGGGATTCGGTGATATACCCGCTGCAGAGGCTGTTCCGACAAAGCCCGGAGTTGGCCAGAACCATTGAAGCCATGGGGATGATCGATGAGTTGCTGGCGTTACACCGCCATGCACGTTCGATTCCCGGGGAATCCGTCCTGCCGGAGATTGATATGGATGGACGACATACGCTGGTCGTATCCGGTGCCAGGAATCCCTTGCTGGTGAGAACTCGCCCGGATTATGTATCCAACGATATCGTGCTGGATAATGACAAGCATCTGCTGATCGTGACAGGGCCGAACAGTGGCGGAAAGACGGCCTACTGCAAGACGGTCGTCCAGATCCAGTTACTGGCACAAGCTGGAGCCTACGTGCCTGCTGTCCAGGCACGAGCCGTGCCTGCCGAGCATATTTTTTATCAGATACCCGATCCCGGCCAATTGGAAGAAGGGATGGGACGTTTTGCACACGAATTGAAACAAACCCGTGAAATTTTCTTCAACTCCACCCCTCGCTCGCTGGTGGTACTTGATGAACTGGCAGAAGGCACCACATTCGAAGAGAAAATGACATTGTCGGAATATGTGCTGAAAGGATTTCATCAGCTGGGTGCAACTACCATCCTGGTGACCCATAACCATGAATTGTGTGAACGTTTGCAGCAGGAAAACATAGGCAACTATCTGCAGGTCGAGTTCGTTTCTGAGAAACCGTCTCACCGGCTGATACCCGGGATTTCCCGTATCAGCCATGCTGATCGTATTGCAAGCGCCATTGGTTTCAGCAAGGAAGACGTGGCCAGCCATCTGGCTTCATTGCAAGAATGATGGCAGCTGCCGGAACATCGCAGTAAAATACTGCCGCTAAAAACAGAACCGGGTCACACAACATGAAGTCGGGCAGTCTGTATTGCCAGTGTGGCAAGGAAGTGCAAAAAGAAATAGTCATCAAGGAATCATCTGTGGAACATAAAACTGACGACCGGCGCATTATCAGAGGAGATGAGCTGATCACGCCGGTGAAACTGCTTCATGATCATCCTCTGACTGAACAGGCGACTGAAACTGTGGTTACTGCCAGACAGGAGTGCCACGATATTTTGCGGGGAGAGGATGACCGGTTACTGGTGGTATGTGGCCCATGCTCGATTCATGATGTGGATGCGGCAGTGGAATATGCTTCCCGACTGAGTCATCTGCGTCAGGAGCTGAAAGATCAGTTACATATCATCATGCGGGTTTATTTCGAGAAACCTCGCACAACAGTTGGCTGGAAAGGCCTGATCAACGACCCAGACCTGGATAACAGTTTCAACATTGACAAGGGATTGCGGCTTGCCCGCGACCTGTTGCTGAAACTGGGTAATATAAATATGCCGGCTGCAACTGAATTTCTTGATCTGATCAGCCCGCAATATGTGGCTGACCTCATCAGTTGGGCGGCCATCGGCGCACGCACGACTGAAAGCCAGGGACATCGTGAACTGGCCTCCGGTGTTTCGTGTCCAGTGGGGTTCAAGAATGGTACCTACGGCAATCTGAATATCGCAATCGATGCGATTGGTGCTGCATCCCACCCGCATAATTTCCTGTCAGTCACCAAAGAAGGCCGGGTTGCTACTTTCACCACCAGGGGAAATGAAGATTGTCATATCATCCTGCGCGGCGGAAGATCACCGAATTACGATGCAGAGAGTGTTGCTTCTGCGGTCGAAGCACTGCGGAAAGCCAAGCTGCCTCCTTATCTGATGATCGATTGCAGTCACGCCAACAGCCACAAGGATTACCGGCGTCAGCCGGAAGTGGCTGCCGATGTGGCTCAGCAAATTGCGGAAGGAAACTGCTCAATCAGCGGGATCATGCTTGAAAGTCACCTGGTGGCCGGCAGGCAGAATGTTGAAGGTAAGCGGCGGGAAGAGCTGGTTTACGGGCAAAGCATCACGGATGGCTGTATCGATTTCGATACGACACAGCAGGTGCTGTTCGAGCTGGCGGAAGCGGTGGAAAAACGAAGAAATTTGCAGAATACCCCGATACTGGTTCCAGATCATTCCACTGCGCTTTCCTGAGCATATGTCAAGTACGCGGAGACCAATATGAATCCCAATCAAGCAACCTGGTTTAAAAACTATACTCTCGATTATCTGGAAGGGCTGCGCAATGCCAATATGGGTGTATATATCGGTATTCGCTTTCTGGAAGTCGGCCCTGATTTTCTCAAGGCAAGCATGCCGGTCGATCATCGTACCACCCAGCCTTTTGGCATCCTGCACGGAGGAGCCAGTTGCGTGCTGTCTGAAACACTGGGCAGCGTCTCTGCCTGGATGACGATCGATCCCGAGCAGTATCGGGCTGTTGGTATCGAAATCAATGCCAACCATATCCGGGCAGTAACGCAAGGCAATGTCATCGGAGTATGTACGCCACTGCACGTCGGCAGACGCACCCAGGTCTGGCAGACGGATATTACCGAAGAAGAAACCGGTAAGCGTATCGCCGTTTCCAGGCTGACAGTCGCCATCATCGAACAGGGCACGCTCAGCACCCAGAAAGAAAAGGTCATCGTAAGCAAGTAACCGCTGTTGACGTATCTCCCCGAACAACCTGCCTGTATTACCTATCCGGAAGATCTGCCGGTTGTCGCACGGCGTGAAGAAATCGCGCATGCGATCCAGCAACACCAAGCGATCATCATCTGTGGTGAGACCGGTTCCGGAAAAACGACGCAGTTACCGAAGATCTGCCTGGAGCTGGGGCAAGGTGCCGGGAGACAGGGTACCGGACATCTGATCGGCCATACCCAACCCCGGCGTATTGCCGCCAGAACCGTTGCCGCACGTATTGCCGCGGAACTGAACAGCCCGCTTGGAAAACTGGTTGGGTACAAAGTACGGTTCTCTGATCAGACTCACCCCAATACGCGCATCAAGCTGATGACCGATGGCATCCTGCTGGCGGAAACGCAGCAGGATCCATTGTTGCGCGCCTATCAGACCATTATCATCGACGAGGCGCACGAGCGCAGTCTGAATATCGATTTCCTGCTCGGGTATCTCAAGCAGTTGCTGCCGCGCCGCCCGGATCTGAAGCTGATCATCACCTCCGCTACCATCGATGCTCAGCGGTTTGCCTCTCATTTCAATGATGCTCCCATCATTGAGGTATCCGGCAGGCTGTTTCCGGTAGAGATTCATTACCGGCCCAATGATCCAATCGATGGAGAGGATCGCGATTTGCCCCGGGCCATTCTCAGCACGATCGATGAAGCCATGCGCATGGGGGAGGGCGACACACTGGTATTTCTGCCTGGAGAGCGGGAAATACGCGAAACTGCCGAGACAGTGCGCAAATATGCTTTTTCCGGCCCGGGTGGCAAGGCCGGTTTAGAGATTCTGCCGCTGTTTGCCCGGTTATCTCATACAGAACAGGCGCGTATTTTTGCTCCCGGTCAGCAGCGGCGAATCGTGCTGGCAACCAATGTTGCCGAAACCTCACTTACAGTCCCCGGTATCCGTTATGTGATCGATACAGGGCTGGCGCGAATCAACCGCTACAGCTACCGCAACAAGGTGGAGCAGCTTCTGGTCGAGAAGATTTCCCAGGCATCGGCCAACCAGCGCGCAGGGCGTTGCGGACGGGTAATGAACGGCGTGTGTTTCAGGCTGTATTCAGAAGAAGATTTCAATGCCCGCCCGGAATATACCGATCCCGAGATTCTGCGTTCCTCGCTGGCCGCTGTCATTCTGCGTATGAAATCGCTCAAGATTGGGGATGTCGAGCAATTTCCATTCATTCAGCCGCCTGCGCCGCGCATGATCGCGGATGGTTATCAGCTTTTGTCAGAGCTTGGCGCACTTGACGAGCGCAAGGGGCTGACACAAATCGGCCATCAACTGGCAAGATTCCCAACCGATCCGAGAATCGCCCGCATGATCATGGCGGCCAAACAGGAAAATTGTTTGAGCGAAGTGCTGATCATCGCTGCTGCACTCAGCCTGCAGGATCCGCGTGATCGGCCGTTCGAACATCAGCAGGCGGCTGATCAGGCGCACCAGCCGTTCCGTGATGATCGCTCTGACTTCATGGGCTATCTCAAACTATGGGATTTCTATGATGAGCTGCTCAAACACAAAAAATCCAATAAAAAACTGATCGAACAATGCCAGAAAAATTTCATTTCCCATCGCAGAATGCGCGAGTGGCGCGAGATCCACGGCCAGTTGCATATACTGATCAGTGAGATGGGGTTGCGCCCCAATCAGGTTTCTGCCGGCTATGATGAAATCCATCGGGCACTGTTATCCGGATTGCTAGGCAATATCGGTTTCAAATCGGATGAGAAAGGGGTTTATGAGGGGGCACGTGCCATCAAATTCTCGATTTTTCCTGGTTCATCCCTGAGAAAAAAACAACCGAAATGGGTGGTGGCAGCTGAACTGGCGGAAACTACCAAACTTTATGCTCGTTGTGCGGCAGCAATCGACCCGGCCTGGCTGGAAAGAATCGCTGGTAAATTGTGCAAAAGACACTATTTTGATCCGCACTGGGAAAAGCAACGTGCGCAGGCGATGGCGTTTGAGCGGATCACTTTGTATGGCCTGACCATCGTCCCCAAACGGCGCATTGCCTATGGCCCGATCGACCCGGCACATGCACGCGAAATTTTCATACGTCAGGCGCTGGTGGCAGGGGAGTATGAAAGCACTGCACCTTTCCTGCAGCACAACCAGCAACTGATTGATGAAATCCGCGAGCTGGAAAGCAAAGTGCGGCGGCAGGATATTCTGGTCGATGAGCAGCAGATATTCGAATTCTATGCTGCACGTATTCCAGCGGGTATCTATAGCGGCACTGCGTTTGAAAAATGGCGTAAGCAGGCGGAACAGACTGAACCCGAGCTCCTGTATCTGACGCGGGAAGTATTGATACGTCAGGCAGTAGACGGAACGGCTGCCGAACAGTTTCCCGAGACCCTGACAGCAGCCGGCCACGTATTGCCCCTGAGTTACCGTTTCGATCCTGGCCATCCACTGGATGGGGTGACCGTTACGGTACCGCTACCGCTGCTCAATCAGATCATGCCGTTTCACTTCGACCGGCTGGTGCCGGGGCTCATTCGGGAAAAGATCGGCTGGTACGTGAAAATGCTGCCCAAGCAGGTGCGCCGTCACGCTATTCCGGTACCGCAATTCGTTACCCGGTTTCTGGAATGGCTGGATAGTTGCCCGGATCAGGCCATGTTGCTTGCTGAGTCTCTCACTGCATTCATCCGCAGCGAAACTGGAATCAAAGTACCGCTGGATACCTGGGATAGCAGGTTGCTGCCGGTACATTTGCAGATGAATGTGAAAGTGATCGATGATGCCGGGATGACGCTGGGCATGGGGCATGATCTGATCGAGCTGAAGGCACAATTTGGTCAGACAGCACAGCAGTTGTTTGCACGTGGCGCCGGCGCAGAGCCTGATTCCATTGAACGTGATGACATTACCCGATGGGATTTCGGAGAATTACCAGTGGAAACCCGTTTCAGCCGAGCCGGCAAGTTGCTGACCGGTTATCCGGCGCTGGTTGATCAGGAACAAAGCGTTGCCGTTCGTATATTTGATACGCAGGAAGGCGCGCAGCGCAGTATGCGTGGAGGGGTGCTGCGTTTATTGTGTCTGGCACTCAAGGACCGGATCAAACAACTGGAGAAAAATCTGCCGGTCGATCGACAAGCGATTCTGCTCATGAGCAGCCTGATCGAAATGGACAGACTGAAGGAAGATATTCGTTCGGCCATCATCGATCTGGCGCTGATCGGTGATGATCCCTTACCGCGTAACGAGGATGAATTCAATTCACAGACGTCACGTGCCCGAACACGCCTGGGATCCGTTTCACAGGAGATAGCCGGGCTGATCCATACCATCGCCCAACCCTGCCAGGAACTGAAAAAACGACTATCCGTTCTGGACAAATCAGCCGTTTTCCTGAAAAAGGATATGGAGGAGCAACTCCACCACCTGATTTATCCGGGATTTCTAAGTACGACCCGCTGGCAATATCTGCAACACCTTCCCCGTTATCTCAAAGGCATGATCCTGCGCCTCGATAAGTACAACAAGAATCCGGCACGTGATCAGGAACAGACAGAAATCATCAGTACATTGTGGAATCAGTACATTCAGCGCCTGAACAAGCACCGCCAGGCCGGAGTAATAGATCCGAATATGGAAATATTCCGCTGGCAGATCGAGGAATTGCGCATTTCCCTGTTCAGCCAGGAACTGAAAACCCCGGCGCCTGTTTCAGTGAAACGTCTGCAAAAACTGTGGGAAAGCGTGCGGGAGTGACCGAATAACGTTGCTTCCCATTGAAATACCGGATTGCAGCAGAATGCAACTGACGAAGCAATGAGTTTTGCTTCGGTTTCCACCAGCTGGCCACATTCAAAAAAGCTATTCATCATAGAAAGCCAGTAATTCTCCTCTTATTTCCTGATCAGGTTGGGTAGCGGGTGCGGCAAAATATCGGAAAGCTTGTTTCTAGGAAACAACCCCGGAGATCTGAGAAAGTGAATGCTGAAAACAATACCACTTATCTGGCGCATGTGCGGCAGCTGCCGAATGGGAGATGGATCGAGCATTTTCTGGAAGAGCATTTGCTCGCTGTTGCTGTATTGGCGGCTGAATTTGCGTCTGTTTTTAATAGTCAGGACTGGGCACGCTTGTCCGGATTGTGGCACGACATCGGCAAATTCCGCGAGAAATTCCAGAAATATATCAAGTCCGTCAGCGGCTACGATGCCGAAGCACACATCGAAGGTGCGCCTGGTCGGGTGGATCATTCCACTGCAGGCGCCATCCATGCCATTGAAGAACTGGGCCCGCCGGGACGCATCATCGCCTATCTGATTGCCGGGCATCACGCTGGGTTGCCAGACTGGAATGGCGAACCCGCTTCATTGTTTCAGCGGATAGAAGATGGTAAGCAAAAAGGCTATCGGCAAGAAGCGTTGCAGAATGCACCGACAACCGGACTGTTCAACCAACCATGTCCCACTTCATCTCCACCGCAAGATGGTTCGTTCGCGCTCTGGATCAGGATGTTGTTTTCCTGTCTGGTGGATGCTGATTTTCTGGATACGGAAGCCTTTATGGACGAGCGCAGGAAAGATTTGCGCGCGGGTTATCCGGCGTTGAATGAATTGCTGTCCGCATTCGACCAGTACATGAATGACAAAACAGCAAATGCAACAGATTCTCCGGTCAACCGTATCCGTACTGAAGTGCTACGCCAATGCTGTGAGAAAGCCACGTTGCCGCCCGGCCTGTTCTCGCTCACCGTGCCCACCGGTGGCGGCAAAACCCTTTCCAGCACGGCTTTTGCACTGAATCACGCCATGCATCATGGCAAACAGCGCGTGATTTATGTCATCCCCTACACCAGCATCCTCGAACAGACGGCGGAAATTTTCCGCAAGATTTTCGGGGATGAAAATGTCATTGAACACCACAGCAATCTCGATCCCGACAAGGAAGATTCACGCTCGCGGCTCGCCACGGAAAACTGGGATGCCCCCATCATCGTCACCACCAACGTACAGTTCTTCGAATCACTGTTTGCTGCCCGTACCAGCCGCTGCCGCAAGCTGCACAACATCGTGAACAGCGTAGTCGTTCTGGACGAAGCGCAACTGCTGCCGCCGGAGTTCCTCGCCCCTATCCTGCATGTCATGCAAGATTTGTCGCAAAACTATAAAGTGAGTTTCGTACTTTCTACCGCGACGCAACCCGCCTTCTCGCCGCGCCCTAAGTTTTCCGGTCTCAGGGGTGTGCAAGAGCTGATGGACGACCCGGATGGGTTGTATGCCGATTTGAAACGTGTCGAAGCCGAACTGCCACGGGATTTCAACGCACCTCGTACTTGGGAATCCATTGCTGAAGAATTGCAGCAATATGATTCCGTGTTGTGCATAGTGAATTCCCGTACTGATTGCCGCGCGCTGCATGCGTTGATGCCCAGGGACACCATCCATCTTTCCGCCCTGATGTGCGGCCAGCATCGCAGTGAGGTAATCGCGGACATCAAACAACGTTTGAAAGATGGCATCCCCACTCGTGTTATCAGTACTCAGCTGGTAGAAGCCGGAGTAGATATAGATTTTCCAGTGGTTTATCGTGCACTGGCTGGACTGGATGCCGTGGCGCAGGCTGCCGGGCGTTGTAACCGCGAAGGTATGCTGCCGGGTATGGGCAAGGTTGTCGTGTTCGTGCCGCCCAAGCCAGCTGTCCCTGGACTACTGCGCAAAGCTCAACAGAGTGGGCAGGAAATCATGCGGCTGACCGAAGGCGATCCACTCACGCGTGAGCGTTTCGAAGCCTACTTTCGTCACTACTACGCCAGTCTAAACAGCTTAGATGAAGAAAACATCATCGGCCTGCTGGACATGCACAACCGGGTCGAAGCTCGCCGTGCCGAGTTCAGCTTCCGCACTGCCGCGGACAAATTCCAGCTCATTAAGGGGTCATCTCAGAAAACGGAAAATAAAGCACGCTAAGCCGGTTGTAGCGGTCGTAGCGGCCTGAACTTGCCCTCTCCGATCTTGGCGCTGCTGCGCCACAGGTAATCACCGGTCAGGTTGATGTGCTCCCAGCCCAGCGGTGACAGGTACTGCAACAGCGCGTCATCGACGGCATGACCGTTGCCACGTAGCGCATGCGCCGCCCGTTCCAGATAGACCGTGTTCCACAGCACGACAGCCGCTGTCACCAGGTTGAGGCCGCTGGCCCGGTAGCGCTGCTGCTCGAAACTGCGGTCGCGGATTTCACCCAGCCGGTTGAAAAACACGGCGCGGGCCAGCGCATTGCGCGCTTCGCCCTTATTGAGTCCGGCGTGGACACGTCGGCGCAGTTCCACGCTTTGCAGCCAGTCCAGAATGAACAGCGTGCGCTCGATGCGGCCCAACTCGCGCAGGGCCACGGCCAGGCCGTTCTGACGTGGGTAACTGCCGAGCTTCCTGAGCATCAGCGAGGCTGTCACCGTACCCTGCTTGATTGAGGTGGCCAGCCGCAGGATTTCGTCCCAGTGGGCACGAATCGCCTTGATGTTCAGCTTGTCGCTGCTAATCATCGGTTTGAGCGCGTCGTAACTGGCTTCACCCTTTGGGACGAACAGCTTGGTATCACCCAGGTCGCGGATGCGCGGCGCAAAGCGGAAGCCCAGCAGGTGCATTAAGGCGAAGACATGATCGGTGAAGCCTGCCGTGTCGGTGTAGTGCTCCTCGATGCGCAGGTCGGACTCGTGGTACAGCAGGCCATCGAGCACGTAGGTCGAGTCGCGCACGCCGACGTTCACGACCTTAGTGTGGAACGGCGCGTACTGGTCGGAGATGTAGGTGTAGAACGTCCGCCCTGGGCTGCTGCCGTATTTCGGGTTGATGTGGCCCGTACTCTCGGCCTTGCTGCCAGTGCGGAAGTTCTGGCCGTCCGACGATGACGTGGTGCCATCGCCCCAGTGCTCGGCGAACGGGTGCCGAAACTGTGCATTGACCAGCTCGGCCAGCGCCGTCGAGTAGGTTTCGTCGCGGATATGCCAGGCTTGTAGCCAAGCCAGCTTGGCGTAGGTCGTGCCGGGGCAGGATTCGGCCATCTTGGTCAGGCCGAGGTTAATCGCGTCGGCCAGGATCGTCGTCAGCAGCAGGTTCTTATCCTTGGCCAGATCGCCCGATTTCAGGTGCGCGAAGTGACGAGTGAAGCCCGTCCATTCATCTACCTCCAGCAGCAGTTCGGTGATCTTGACGTGTGGCAGGATCATCGCGGTCTGGTCGATCAGCGCCTGCGCAGTCTCGGGCACGGCTGCATCCAGCGGCATAATCTTCAGGCCCGACTCGGTGATGATCGCATCCGGCAGGTCGTTCGCCGCTGCCATGCGATTGACCGTGGCAAGTTGCGCCTCCAGCAGCGTTAGCCGGTCGTCTAGGTACTGGTCACAGTCGGTGGCCACGGCCAGCGGCAGTTCGCTGGACTGCTTGAGGCTGGCGAACTTCGCGGGCGGCACCAGGTAGTCCTCGAAGTCCTTGAACTGGCGTGATCCCTGCACCCAGATGTCGCCCGAGCGCAGCGAGTTCTTGAGTTCCGACAGTGCGCACAGCTCGTAGTAGCGCCGGTCGATGCCGGCGTCGGTCATCACCAACTTCTGCCAGCGCGGCTTGATGAAATCGGTCGGAGCATCAGCGGGCACCTTGCGGGCGTTGTCGGTGTTCATGCCGCGCAGCACCTCGATGGCATCGAGCACGTCCTTGGCGGCGGGCGCTGCCCGCAGCTTGAGCACATCCAAAAATTCCGGCGCGTAGCGGCGCAAGGTGGCGTAGCTCTCGCCGATACGGTGCAGGAAATCGAAGTCATCGGGCTGCGCGAGCTTTTGCGCCTCGGTGACGCTTTCGGCGAAGGCGTCCCAGGACATGACGGCCTCGATGGCGGCGAACGGGTCGCCGCCCGATTGCTTGGCGTCGATCAGCACCTGGCCGATGCGGCCGTACAGGCGCACCTTGGCGTTGATGGCTTTGCCGGACGCCTGGAACTGCTGCTGATGCTTGTTTTTGGCTGCGTTGAACAGCTTCCCGAGGATACGGTCGTGCAGGTCGATGATTTCGTCAGTGACGGTGGCCATGCCTTCGATGGCCAGCGCCACCAGGGTGGCGTAGCGCCGTTGCGGCTCGAACTTGGCCAGGTCGGCGGGCGTCATCTGGCCGCCCTCGCGGGCGATCTTGAGCAACCGATTCTGGTGAACCAGCCGCTCGATGCCGGGCGGCAGGTCGAGCGCCTGCCAGGCTTTGAGACGCTCGATGTGTTCGAGCATGTGCCGAGAATTGGGCTTGGCGGGCGACTGCCGCAGCCAGGCCAGCCAAGTCGTCTTGCTGTTGTCGCGGCGTTTTAGAAGATCGTCGAGGCCATGCCGGTGCCCGTTCGACAACGGCTCGGACAGGGCTTCGTAGATTCGTCGGTTGGCGCGGGTGATGGCCTCGGAGCTGGCGCGCTCGATGGCATTGAGCGCGGGCAGAATGATGGACTGTCGCCGCAAATGTTCGATCAAGGCATCGGCCAGCACGATGCCCTTGTCGGTCTGCATGGCTCGCTCAGTCAGCGTATGCACAGCCTGCCGATAGTGGCTCATCGTGAAGGGCTGGAAGCCGAACGCGTTTTGCAGCTCGACCAGGTGCTCGCGCCGGGTCTGCTCTCGCTGCCCGTAGTCGTCCCAGCTTTCGATGCCGACCTTGAGTTGGTTGGCGACCAGTTTCAGTAAGGGCGGGAACGGCGGCTGATCGACGCCAAGGATAATGCCGGGAAAGCGCAGGTAGCAAAGCTGCACGGCGAAGCCCAGCCGGTTGGCAGGCCCGCGCCGCTGCCGGATGATGGCAAGGTCAGTATCGCTGAACGTGTAATGTCGAATCAGGTCGTCCTTGGTGTCCGGCAACGCCAGCAGGCTTTCCCGCTCGGCGGCGGACAGTATGGAACGACGAGGCATCGCTATTGATCCAATCTCAAGTATTGATACAGGGTCTCCCGGCTGACACCGAATTCACGTGCCAGCTTCGCTTTCTGTTCGCCGGCTGCGGCACGCTGCCGCAGTTCGGCGACCTGTTCGGGCGACAGTGCTTTCTTACGGCCCCGGTAGACTCCGCGCTGCTTGGCGAGCGCGATGCCTTCGCGCTGCCGCTCGCGGATCAAGGCCCGCTCGAATTCGGCGAACGCACCCATCACCGACAGCATCAGGTTCGCCATCGGCGAATCCTCGCCGGTGAAGGTCAAACTCTCCTTGACGAACTCGATGCGCACGCCGCGTTTGGTCAGCTTTTGTACCAGGCGGCGCAAATCATCGAGGTTGCGCGCCAGGCGATCCATGCTGTGCACCACCACCGTGTCGCCTTCGCGCACGAAGGCCAGCAACGAATCGAGTTCAGGCCGCTGGGTGTCTTTTCCCGACGCCTTGTCGGTGAATACCCTGCCGACTTCGACATGCTCCAGTTGCCGTTCCGGGTTCTGGTCGAAGCTGCTGACCCGGACATAGCCGATGCGTTGACCCTGCATGGTGCCTCTAAACACGAAAGTGTCAGGAAGAAATTTATGACCTTTCGCCGCAGGTGTCAAGAAATACAAAAATTGGCTCTATTCTGACGTTGCTGGGTGGCTTCTCCTGACATCAGGATAGGGTATGCTTCAACCTGACGGCGTTGGGCCGCCAGCGGCAGGTGTAGTAACTGGTTCGGCTACGGCTTTAGCTCGGGCCTGAAAACGTTCATAACAATCGAGTCCACAAAAGTGTTCGACGTATTCCGAGCCTTCCGGGGTGAAGGCAGCATCGAGCGGAATTTCCTTGCAGCACACGCAACAACTGGTGGTCGGTTCGTTGACGTTCATGGTGACACCCCTCCATCGCTTAACGAAGGCGGCGAATGCCGCCGCCGGCATCGGCTTGGCGAACAGGAAGCCCTGCACTGCGTCGCAGTCCGCTAGCCGCAACTGCGTGAGACTGGCCGGCGTTTCCACTCCCTCGGCTACCACTTCCATGCCAAGGCCGTGCGCGAGTTGGATCACCGCCCGGACGATGGTCTGGTCGCGTGTGTCATCCACGATTCCCGCGACGAACGATTGGTCGATCTTGAGCGTGGTGATCGGGCAGCATTTCAGGTGTTGCAGGCAGGAATAGCCCGTCCCGAAATCGTCGGCAGCGAAGCGCACGCCGATGGCGCGCAACGCATCCAGGAGAGGAAAAATTGCCGGATCGCCGAAGGCGGCCGATTCGGTCAGCTCGATTTCCAGATACTCGGCGAGCAAGCCTGCCGCCGCCAATGCCTGTTGCACCTGGTCATCGAAACCTGGCCCGACCTGGCGTGCGGATACATTGACGGCCAGGCGGAACGGCCGCCATTGCACCGGTAGCCACTCGTGCATCTGCTGGCAGGCTTCGCGCAGCACCCATGCACCGATCTCCGGCATCAGGCCGGACGATTCCGCCACGGGTAGGAACTGGCCCGGCGGTAACAAGCCGAGACTCGGGTGCCGCCAGCGTAACAGTGCTTCCGCGCCGGCAATCTGGTCACTGCGCAGATCGACAATCGGCTGGTAATGCAGCTCAAGCTGTCCGAGCACAACCGCCTGCGCCAATTGTGTCGCCGTCCATACAACCGGTCGGGAAGCGGTCATGATCTTCCCTTGAACGCTCGAAGCAGCCGCGCCACGGACAGGACAAATAACCCGGTCAGCGCGAGGGCAGCAACACCCCAATGCTCCCCAATGAAAGCGCCGGCGGTCGTACCGGCCAGCACAGCGGCGAGAATCGGCAGATGGCAGGGGCAGGTCAGCACGGCCAGCGCGCCCCACAGGTAGCCGGTGACCGGCTTGCGCGTCTCGGCTGGCAAGCGCTCGGGGCTGTTCATGGCAAACTCTCCGTTTGCCGTGCCGACTCGATTGGCATGGCGGCCAACTGCATTTCGAGGCTGGCCAGGGCCTCGCGCCGCCGTTCTACGAGTTGATGCAGCACGGCAAGCTGCGCAGCCGCGCCGTCGCCGTCCGCAGCATCCAGTGCCCGACACAGCCGCGCCAGCGCGCCCAGGCCGATGCCCGCGTCAAAGGCGGCCCGCACGAAGCACAGGCGTTGCAAGGCTGCCGCGTCGAACAGGCCGTAGCCGCCCGTGGTGCATGCGACCGGCCGCAACAATCCACGCACGATGTAGTCGCGCACGACATGCACACTCACGCCGGCATCGTCAGCCAGTCGGGACACCGTGTAGGCGTTCATCGAACACCTCCTTTTCCTCACCCGGCGCAGCAGGAAAGCTGCTTCACATCCTTGTTGAAGGTCTGCGCCGCGAGCTTCAACCCCTCGACCATCGTCAGGTAGGGGAACAACTGATCCGCCAGTTCCTGCGCCGTCATGCGGTTGCGAATTGCCAGGGCTGCCGTCTGGATCAGTTCGCCCGCTTCCGGGGCCACCGCCTGCACGCCAATGAGCCGCCCGCTACCTTCCTCGATGACCAGCTTGATAAAGCCGCGTGTGTCGAAGTTGGCCAGCGCACGCGGCACGTTGTCCAAGGTTAAGGTGCGACTGTCGGTCTCGATCCCGTCGTGATGCGCTTCCGCTTCGCTGTAGCCCACGGTGGCGACCTGCGGGTCGGTAAACACCACTGCTGGCATCGCGGTCAGGTCCAGGGTAGCGTCGCCGCCCGTCATGTTGATCGCGGCACGGGTGCCGGCGGCCGCTGCCACATAGACGAATTGCGGTTGGTCAGTGCAATCGCCGGCGGCATAGATGTGTGGCGCGCTGGTGCGCATGCCTTTGTCGATGACGATAGCCCCCTGCGCATTGACGGCGACACCCGCCGCTTCCAGCGCCAGGCTGCGCGTGTTCGGTGTCCGGCCGGTAGCGACCAGCAGCTTGTCGGCGTGTATTTCACCGCGCGCCGTGGTCAGCACGAATTCGCCGTCCACGTGGGCGACCTGGCTGGCTTGCGTGTGTTCCAGCACCTTGATCCCTTCAGCACGGAACGCCGCCGTGATTGCCTCGCCGATGGCCGGGTCTTCGCGGAAGAAGAGCGTGCTGCGCGCCAGGATCGTGACCTGGCTGCCCAGTCGGGCGAAGGCTTGCGCCAGTTCCAGCGCCACCACCGACGATCCGATCACGGCCAGGCGTTCGGGAATGATGTCGCTGACCAGGGCCTCGGTCGAAGTCCAGTAGGGCGACTCTTTCAAGCCCGGAATCGGCGGCACGGCCGGGCTGGCACCCGTGGCGACTAGGCAGCGGTCGAACACCACGACGCGCTCGCCGCCAGCGTTCAAACGGACGACAAGGCTCTGGTCGTCCTTGAAACGCGCTTCGCCATGCAACACGGTGATGGCCGGGTTGCCGTCCAGGATGCCTTCGTACTTGGCGTGGCGCAGCTCATCGACGCGTGCTTGCTGCTGGGCCAGCAGCTTGCTGCGATCAATTGCAGGTGCAGTCGCCGGGATGCCGCCGTCGAACGGGCTTTCGCGGCGCAGATGGGCGATATGGGCAGCGCGGATCATGATCTTGGACGGTACGCAGCCCACATTGACGCAAGTGCCGCCGATGGTGCCGCGTTCGATCAGCGTGACCTTCGCGCCTTGCTCGACGGCCTTCAGCGCCGCCGCCATCGCGGCCCCGCCGCTGCCGATCACGGCGACCTGCAACGGGTGCTCGCCGTCGCTGCCCTTGTCGGCGGCTCCCATCCAGTCGCGCACCTTGTCGAGCAGCCCGGTGCGGTTGTCCGTCGGCGGGGCATCGGCGAGCGTTGCCTTGTAGCCGAGTCCGGCCACAGCGGCGGTCAGCGCGTCCGGTGCGGTGCCGGGGTCAAGGTCGAGCTGGGCCGCACCCTTGGCGTAGGACACAACGGCAGACTGCACGCCGGGCACTTTCTCCAATGCTTGCTTGACGTGCGTAGCGCACGAGTCGCAAGTCATTCCGGTGATCTTCAACGTGGTCATACTGCATTCCTTTTTCGTTTTGTGAGCGGCCAATGCCGTCAGCCGCGTTTAGCGGGCAGTTCGCAACCGTCCGGCCCGCAACGGCGGTTGGCTGGCGAGACGAAATCCCAGACCGACACCCCGACCATCAAGGCCAAGCCGACATACATCAGGTTCGCCGTCCACCAGTTGCCGAGTAACCAGACCGTGGCTGCGAACACGATGGCCGGGCCGATCATGCCGAGCACGCTGCGGTGCCATTGCCGGTGGCTCAGCCAACCCAGCGCGTTCGCGATGAAGGCGACTGCGGCAAACAGCGGCAGTAGCCGGCTGATAAACAGGCCCTCGTATTGGCTTAGAAAGCCCAGCCCGATGGCCGCGCCCAAGCTGGCGAGGGCGGGAAAACAGGCGGCGCAGCCCATCGCGGAAACGACGCTGCCGAGCGCCCCGGTTTTATCGGCAATGCGTGTGACGAGTCCCATGTGTCGCTCCCGAGTTAGGTTCAGCGGATCAGCGTTTGACGCTGGACGGATAGCCCGCGCCCTCGGTCGCCTTGGTCAACTTCTGGACGTTGGTCTTGGTGTCGTCGAAGGTGACGACGGCCTCGCGCTTGTCGAAGCTCACGTCGGTCTTGCTTACACCCTCGACTTTCGAGATGGCTTTTTTGACCGTGATCGGACAGGCAGCGCAGGTCATGCCAGGCACGGACAGCGTGACCGTTTGGGTGGCGGCCCACACGGGGGCAACGACGGCGACGAGAGCGAGGGAGGCAAACAGTTTTTTCATGGTGAACTCCTGATTAGTAGAAAAATGGCATGACGTAGGGAAAACCAAGCGCAACCAGGACCAGCACGGCCACGATCCAGAAAATGAGCTTGTAGGTGGTATGCACGTGTGGAATCGCGCACACCTCGCCCGGCTTGCAGGCTTCTGCCGGGCGGTAGATGCGCCGCCAGGCAAAGAACAGCGCAACCAACGCCGCGCCGATGAAGATCGGCCGATACGGCTCCAATATCGTCAGGTTGCCGATCCACGCGCCACTGAATCCCAGAGCGACCAGGACTAGCGGCCCAAGGCAACAGGTAGAGGCGAGGATGGCGGCCAGCCCGCCGGCGAAGAGCGCGCCGCGCCCGTTTTGTGGTTCCGACATGCTTTTGTCCTTTTGAATTTGGAATGGATAGCGTAACCTTACTTCCGTAGTCATGTACGGAGTCAAGCGATATGCAAACTATTTTGGAGAATCTGACCATTGGCGCTTTTGCCAGGGCGGCAGGGGTCAATGTAGAGACCATCCGGTTTTATCAGCGCAAGGGATTGCTGCCTGAGCCGGACAAGCCCTATGGCAGCATTCGCCGGTATGGCGAGGCGGATGTGACGCGGGTACGGTTTGTGAAATCGGCCCAGCGGCTGGGATTTAGTTTGGACGAGATCGCAGAGCTGCTGCGGCTGGACGATGGCACTCACTGCGAAGAAGCAAGCAGCCTGGCGGAACACAAGCTCAAGGACGTGCGCGAGAAGATGGCCGACTTGGCACGTATGGAGTCGGTGCTGTCCGAACTTGTGTCCGCCTGCCATCTACGGCAGGGAAATGTTTCCTGCCCGTTGATCGCGTCGCTACAGGGTGACGCAAGCCCGGCTATGCCTTAGCGTGCTTTATTTTCCGTTTTCTGAGACGACCCCTAAAGACCTTGATCAGGTGCGCGGAATTGAGGGAGATGCGGCCAAAACCTATTTTTCCGCTCTGCCATATCTTGTACGCAAAGATATACGTGAATTCTTTACGATGGACGGGCGAACGCGCCGTCCGCCACGTGATCGCTTCAACGCTATGCTTTCATTTATTTATTCTCTGGTGATGAATGACTGTCGTTCTGCTCTGGAAAGTGTCGGACTGGATCCGCAAATAGGTTTCTTGCATGCAGTGCGCCCCGGAAGAGCAGCCCTCGCGCTGGATCTAATGGAAGAATTCCGCTCGTTCATGGCTGATCGGTTGGCACTGACCCTGATCAACCGTGGACAAATCACCGATCAGGATTTACTGGTACGTGAAGGTGGTGCTGTCCATCTTGAGGATAAAGCCAGAAAAACTGTAGTCGTTGCCTATCAGGAACGCAAGCAGGAAGAGATTACTCATCCTCTGCTTGAAACCAAAGTACCTATTGGCTTGCTGCCGCAGCTTCAGGCAAGATTTATGGCTCGCGTCATACGCGGTGAAATGGATGGTTATCTTCCTTTCTTGGTTAGATAATCATGCTGATCATTGTTACTTACGATGTTTCAACGGAAACCAGAGCAGGTCGCAAGCGATTGCGCCGTGTTGCAAAATTATGTGAAAGTATCGGGCAACGTGTGCAAAAATCTGTATTTGAATGTCGTATCAATTTAATGCAGTATGAGGAGCTGGAGCGTCGTTTACTGTCTGAAATAGACGAACAGGAAGATAATCTGCGGCTATATCGCCTGACCGAACCGGCGGAGCTCCATGTAAAAGAGTATGGCAATTTTAAGGCAATTGATTTTGAAGGACCTCTCACTATCTGATAAACGCGAACCTGTAGCACCGGCTCAATACCGGCCAGTTCGCGCTACATCTAACTGTATGGTAACAAACAGGAAAATAGCTTCCTTTTTCTACTGTTCGTTACCGGCAGCCGAGAAAATCTTTACGTTCGCGCAAATTGCCCGAATTTTAAAGATGTATCAAGCAGTTATAGTTGTACTGTAGCGCCCGGTCACCAGACCGGGCGAGGATTGAAACTGGCAATCCTTGATCCATAACGAGATGACTAGCTTGTAGCGCCCGGTCACCAGACCGGGCGAGGATTGAAACATTGATGTTACAATCCGAGAAAACCGAGGCTCCTAGTAGCGCCCGGTCACCAGACCGGGCGAGGATTGAAACAGTGGCATCAGTAATAGATTTGTCAGGGTCACAGGCGTAGCGCCCGGTCACCAGACCGGGCGAGGATTGAAACTCTACCTCTCTTGATCTCCATCAGGAAATTGCCAGGTAGCGCCCGGTCACCAGACCGGGCGAGGATTGAAACTTTAAATCGCTAAGAATTACTGACCCTAATCTAAGTAGCGCCCGGTCACCAGACCGGGCGAGGATTGAAACACATCGTAATAGGCTGCATTACTGGCCCGTGTCAAGTAGCGCCCGGTCACCAGACCGGGCGAGGATTGAAACATGATGTATTCAGGTATCAGCGTCTGTGCCGGTAATGTAGCGCCCGGTCACCAGACCGGGCGAGGATTGAAACCCGGTAGTCGACCTATTAAAGCCATCATTTAATTAGTAGCGCCCGGTCACCAGACCGGGCGAGGATTGAAACAGTTATTCTCTGAGCCACCTGCTGTTTGCACGTACTTGAGTGATTGGGTTCCTGTCCAGCGCAGTGCTATTCTTCAATATATGATTTCCATCGTAAACCAGTTTTGATTCACCACGATCCGGCTTGGAAAGCGTTTTTGTTTCTATGACATAGATACCGGATGAGTGGATGACGACATGGTCGAGATTAAATCCTTTTCCCGGTATATCGTGAAAAATATGACTTCCTTGGGCTCTTAATCGTTCAAGAAATTGCCCTACCGCAAGTTCTCCGGCCAAACCTAGCTTGATACGCTTGACTTCTTTGCGCCCTTTATAAATTTTCCATAGAAGTGTTGCGATACAAGGTATAGCCATCACTGTAAATAAAACCGGGTTTGGTGATGTTTGTGTATACCACCGTATCCATTCCCACGCGGCTATTAATACAAAACATAATGCTGCTATGAAATACGGAACGATACCATCCAGGAAAATATTCTGAAGACGGTGATTCAGGGATTCACCCGGATTTCTGAGTGGATTGGCTTTTATGGGCGATTTCAAGGGATCTATTCTGTAAAAACTAGAGTTATTACGAATGATCATAACGAGAGTTTTGTTTATCCAGACATTGAATTGAACCGAATTAATCCATCAATTTCTATTCTGGTGACTTTAGCGAATATCGGATCGGAGAAGTATTTCCACGGGCGTGGGGAAGACCCGATAAACGTTACACAGTCTGAATTCTTTGTCTCATATTTCGTACCATGCGCAGTACATAGCGCCATTCGCTTTGATCCCAGGGGGTGAAGCGTGGTAGCTGGAACATGTCGCTATCCTGTCGGGCAGCGCCCCATGCAGTTGAAACAGCCGCTTCAAACCCGGCATCCTTGATCATTTTTACGTGTGCAGACAGGTAATCTTTTCCCGGTTTGCCATTCGGGTAGGCAAACAGGCGCAGGGGTGTATCGATAATAGCTTCGAGTTTTGCCTTGCCTTCTGCTATTTCCGTGCGTGCGGCGGCATCATCGATGCTGGCGAGAATCGGGTGGGTGAGGGTATGCCCGCCTATTTCCATTCCTGCATCGTGCAATTGCCGAACTTGCGCCGAGATCATCATGAGATTGTCCGGCAGGTCGGCGGCGATAATGGTACTGAGTTTGTCCACTTGGGAGGCTCGTGCTTCATGGGGCAGGTATTTCAGTTTGTTGATCAGCAGATTCAGGGTTTCCCGCCTTTGTTCAAGTGTGGCGATAGCGTGGTTTCCCAAACCGATTGCATTCAAATCCAGTTTGTCTCCTTTGGCCCGGCGTACCGATTCGATGACGGTATCGTTCCACATTCTTCCCCCATCGAGAAAGCCGGAAGCGATGAAGAATGTGGCAGTTACGCCATGTTTCTGCAGAATAGGAAGTGCAATTTCAGCATTGTCCGCATAGCCGTCATCAAACGTGATGCAGGCGGCACGGCCGGGCAGGGTGCCGCTGCGTAACTTATTGACTGCTTCAGATAAAGGCAGGATATTGAAGTTGTTGGTCAGATAGCTCAATCCCTTTTCGAACTGTGCGATTCCACCTTCTCCCGTCAGCAGATCCGGTTCCGGCAGAACGCGATGGTAAATGACGATGGATAATTTTGAGTTTTTACCTGCGGGAGAAAACAGGGAAGGCAGTATTTTCATGGGAGCAGTATTTGGGGTTTGATCTGGTTCGGGAAAAACAAGGATACTGATGAATCAATGTCACCAGATCGGTGTCAGTGGTCGTTTTTCCATGTTATTTGGAAGAAATGATCCGGTCTTTACAATATCTCGGGTGTCATCACTGCGCGCAGGATGATGCTTTCCCGTTCATCCTTTTGCTTGCTGCTGAACCACCAGATCGAACCTTTGCGTACAGAGAAACCACTTTCATCTCCTTTCAGCAAGAGAGAGGCAATTTTGCCAAGAGTTGGCTGGTGCCCCACTACCAGCACCGTTCCTTCTGCTTCCGGCCAGGCAATTGTATTGAGTACTCTGTGCGGGGTAGCGCTCGTTCCTACCTGCTCGCTGGTTTCAAAATGGTGGGTCAGTGCCGAGACGGTTTGCTGTGTACGTGTAGCCGGACTGACGATGATGCGCGTATCTTTTGGTAATTTGGGCTCAAGCCAGCGGGCCATTTTTTGTGCCTGTTTCAAACCTTTTTCGGTCAGCTTGCGGGTGGCATCGGGAATGCCATCTTCCGCTTCGGCGTGACGCCATAAAATCAGATCCAAATGATGCTCCTTATCTTGATAAAAACTGTCGGTGTTCTCTGCTATTGAATTATGTTCAGGCAATGATTCCGAACAGGGTGCCGGTAAGTGCGGTGAATGCCATGGCGAGCGCTCCCCAGAAAGCTACGCGCGCAGCGCCTGTCAACATATTTGCTTTTCCGAGATAGGCTGCAAATGTTCCCAGAGCAGTCAGCGAAAGCAGGGAGGAGATTGCCACGACTGGAATGATATGGGTTGTTGCAGGTGCGGCGATGGTTGCTGCGAGAGGCATCGATGCACCGAGGATGAACATACCAGCAGAAGTGAAGGCAGCCTGGACGGGTTTTGCGTTGACTCGCTCGTGCAGACCCAGTTCGTCCCTGAGATGAGCATCGAGTGCATCATGAGCCATGAGCTCCCGGGCAACTTGGGCTGCCAGTTCGGGCTGCAATCCTCTTTTCATATAGATATCTGTGAGCTCCTGCAGCTCGAAGTCGATATCCCGATCGAGATGGTACTGTTCGAGAGCGACATCTGCTTTTTCTGTATCTGATTGCGAGCTTACGGAAACATACTCTCCTGCGGCCATCGACATGGCGCCAGCAACGACACCGGCCACCCCTGCAAGGAGAATGTCATCTGCAGCAGCGTGAGCAGAGGCCACCCCGATAATCAGGCTGGCGGTTGAAACGATTCCATCATTGGCGCCCAGTACTGCGGCCCGTAACCAGCCGGTACGATGTGAATAGTGGGTATTGTCATGAGTCATTGTCTGAATCTGTTCTTATTTCAGGATGGTTTTCAACCAGCGGGAAATATCGACCAGCTCCTGATCACATACCGTATGTTCCATTGGGTATTCATGCCAGGTTACCGGGTAGTAGTATTCACGTAATTGTTGCAGTGAGGCATGTGCCAATTCAATCGGGACGATGGGGTCATCGTTGCCATGAGCCATGAATATGGGGGTTATCCTGTTGGTGATATGTGCTTCACGTTCAATCTTATGAGCAAGTGGGAGATAACCTGACAAGGCGATGATGCCAGCCAGCCTGTCCGGATGGCGCAATCCCGTATGCAGTGCCATGGCGGCACCTTGTGAGAATCCGGCCAGGATGAGGTGATCCGGCGGGATGCCGCGTCGATCTTCACGTTCGATCAACTCTACGATTGCGTGCTGTGATCTGCGTATCCCGGTTTCATCTTCCTGTTCGACGAAATCAGTATGTTGGATGTCGTACCAGGCTCGCATGATGTATCCGCTATTGATGGTGACAGGCTGCTGGGGAGCGTGTGGAAATAGAAATCGGATCGGGATTTCCGGTAAATCGAGCGCTTGTACAACAGGTACGAAATCATTGCCATCGGCTCCCAGCCCGTGCATCCATAAAATGGTATATTCCGGATTTGATCCGGTTGTAATATCGATTGCAGAAAGCTGAAATGAATTGTCTGGCATGGCGCTGTTGAGAATTGACCGGGTTGGCCGGTAGCGATAAATTTATCGGGTTCTATACTATCATTGATGAGGAGTTGTATGAAACGCAGGAGTTTTTTCAAGCTGGTGGGGTCGAGTGCTGCAGCTGCTGCTTTATTTCCGGCTGTTGCGCGTGCATCTTTGCCCCCAAACCAGAAATGGCGCAGCTATCAATTAACGTACCAGGTTACTCTGCCTGCATCGGGTAAGGTCGCAAAACTGTGGCTGCCGCTGCCGGACGCAAGTGATACCGTTTATCAGTTCACTCAGGGAAATAACTGGAGCGGAAAAGCTACGGCTTCAGCTTTTTATATGCTGCCGGGTACTCAGTCACAGGTATTTTTTGCTCTCTGGCAAAAGGGGGAGGAGCGTACGGTCAGGGTAAGCAGTATTGTCAAAACTGCTGACCGTACTGTTGATCTGCATTCCTACCGGGCGCCTGCCAAAATTTCAATTCCCCAGAATATACAGCGCTATTTACAATCCACCAAGCATATTCCATTGGATGATGTCGTGAAAAAAATGGCGCGCTCTGTGACCAGCCCGGCCAATGCACATACTCCTTTGCAGCAGGCGCGTGCCATTTATGATTGGGTAATCAATAACGTGGCCTATGATATCAATGGGCGTGGGCAGGGCAGTGGAGATCTTCGAAGTCTGCTTTCCAGGAAGGAAAATCTCAGTGGAAAATGCGGGGATATTCATGCACTCTTTGTAGGTCTGGCACGTGCTTCCGGCATCCCCGCCAGAATCCAGTATGGCATCCGTATCGGTGATTCGGCATTGAACAAAAATCTGGGTAAGTCGGGTGACATCAGCACTTCCCAGCATTGTCAGGCAGAGTTTTATCTTTCCGGGTTGGGTTGGGTGCCGGTAAATCCATCCGATGTAGCCAGGGTTATGGCGGCAGAATCGTTATCACACAACCATGATTCGATCAGTCAGCTGAGGGAAAAGCTGTTTGGTTCCTGGGAGATGAACTGGGTGGCGTTCAATGAAAGAGAGAATGTTGACCTCGGTACCACCAAGGTAAGCGCCGCCATCAGCAAGCTGCCATTCTTCGGTTACCCCTATGCAGAAATTGACGGGCGACTGCAGGATAGTCTGGAACCAGAATCTTTCTCCTACAAAATTACCTCAGCAGTACTGGTGGGGACCGGCGCAAAGCTGTAATCCGAATATAACCTGATGATCATCTCGACTGGTGGATGATCATCAGGTATTGATAAGAGGCTGTCAGGATCAGGGAAAGAGTATCGCTGGCAAGTAGTTCTGCAGAAGCTCCTCAGTCATTCGAGAAGCGTCCTTCCGTTACCTCACGGATAATACCGGCGCGAATCGTAAAATCACCAAAGTGCTCATCAGGCAACCGTTCTGTTGCATAGCGACCAAGTACTTCGTTAAGGGTTTCAAGGATTGCCGGTTCACCGATATTTTCGCGGTAAAGACGATTGAGGCGCTGGCCGTGAAAGCCACCACCCAAGTAAAGGTTGTATTTACCTGGCGCGCGACCGGTGAGTCCAATTTCTGCAATGAAAGGGCGACTGCATCCATTAGGACATCCTGTCATCCTGAGTGTAATCGGTTCATTTTGCAGGTTGTACCGAGTAAGGATTCCCTCGATCTTCGTAATCAGATCGGGCAGATAACGTTCGCTGTCGGCCATTGCCAGGCCGCAGGTTGGCAGGGCAACACACGCCATTGAATTCAAACGCAGTACACTGCGCTCGTTAAAGGCGATTAATCCTGTTTCTCTTAGTAATGCTTCTATCTCAGGTTTGTCAGCCGTGGCAACGTTGGCAATCATGAGATTCTGGTTGGGAGTCAGGCGAAAATGCCCTTTGTGAACATGTGCAATTTGTGCAATTTTATCAAGCATATCGCGGTTTAAGCGGCCATTCTCGATAAACAGTGTGAAGTGATGAAATCCATCACCCGATTCAATCCACCCGTAGATATCCGCATTGGAGGTAAAGTCATAGGGGCGTGCCGATTCGAGCGGTCCGGCTCGATCTTCAATGGCAAGTTTGATCCAGTCCAGTCCTTTATCGTCGATTGTGTATTTAAAGCGGGCACGTGACCGATCGGCACGATTGCCATAGTCACGCTGAACACCCATGACAGCTTCGGTAACAGAAATAAGTCTGTCCGGCGTAATGAAACCGATGACTGATGCAGTACGAGGATAGGTATGTGGCGCCTTGTCGGTACGCCCCATTCCACCACCGATTGCAACATTGAAACCTGCTATTTTCCCGTTTTCACCAATGATGGCGATATAACCCAGATCCTGGGCATAAATATCAATATCATTATTGGGTGGGATTACGAATCCGATTTTGAATTTACGGGGCATATAGGTTTGCCCGTAGAATGGCTCTTCCGGTTCGGACGAAGCAATCCGTTCTTCGCCATACCAGATTTCATGATAGGCCCGGGTTTTGGGAATGACGTGATCACTCACTGTTTTTGCCAGTGCTGCAAGTTCTGCCTGCAGTGCAGGGAATTGCGGGTTGACAGTCGCCATTACTCCACGTGAATCATCTCCGCATGCAGCTACTGTATCAAGCAATACTTCATGAAGACCACGGATCAACGGAACGATATTCTGCTTGAGCACCCAGTGAAACTGGAAAGTCTGTCGAGTAGTCATGCGCAATGTTTCGTTGCCATGTGCGCAGGCCAGTTCTGAGATCTTTAACCAGCGTTCGGTCGTACAAATGCCTCCCGGCAAGCGTACACGAATCATGAACTGAAAAGCGGGTTCCAGTTTCTGGCGGCGGCGCTCATCACGAATCTCACGATCGTCCTGTTCATAAATACCATGAAACTTCATCAACTTGATATCGTTGCCGGGCACGGCGGATGTAATGCGATCCAACAGACCAAGTGCGATTGTGCCACGCAAATAATCACTTTCAGCCTTAAGTGACTCGTCCGGACTCAGCCGTTCAAGCGGTTGGGATATATCGCAACTGCGATCAGTTGGGGGAAGGGTATTTGCCATTTATATTCTCAATAAACATCGCGCTGATAGCGCCCATCGCGTTGCAAATCGCGAAGATATTCTTCTGCTTCCTCACGTTGAACGCTTGCCTGTTCTTCAATAACGGTGACCAGTATGTTATGAACATCGGGTGCCATGTGCGAAGCGTCGCCACATAAGTAAATATAGGCGCCTTCTTCCAGCCAGGCATAGACATCGTGCGCATGCTCATAGATGCGATGTTGTACATAGACCTTCTCTGCTCCGTCACGTGAGAAGGCGACTTCCATTTTTGTTAAGACACCATTCTTCAGCCAGTCCTGCCATTCGGTCTGGTAAAGAAAATCGGTACGGAAATTACGTTCACCGAAAAACATCCATGAACGGCCACCACCATTTGCTTCACGCTCTTGCATGAAGGCACGATAGGGTGCCACGCCGGTCCCGGCACCGATCATGATGATCGGCTCACCGTTGGATGGCAGACGGAAATGAGGATTACTCTGGATATAAACCGGTAGTACGGAATCAGCTATAGCCCGATCTGCCAGATGACCGGAGGCGACACCTGAGCGAGGTTCCCCATGCAGCTTATAGCGTACTGGCGCAATAGTGATATGTGCCTCATCAGGACAGATCGACAAACTGGAGGCTATGGAATAGAGACGCGGCTGCAACGGACGCAGTCCATCGACAAAACGCTGCGGATCAAGGCCCTTGAGTGGATAAGCGCGAATGATATCAATTATATGATTATCATGAAGGAATGCTGCGCGCTTGGTATTATCCATTGCGGAAAAAATATCAGTCGTGCCGGTCAATTCTCCCCAGTGATCAAGGAAACGCAGCGTTGCTGTGGTGATTTCGAACGATTTGCCAAGTGCATCAAAGAGAGTGGTTGTCTGACCCTTTACAGTGAGTGGTGCGTCTGGATTCATGTTGAGCGCAGCCAGTAGTGCTTCAACCATTGCGGGGTCGTTATGAGCCGCGATGCCTAATGCATCACCCGGTTCGTAGGTCAGGCCGGAATCAGCAAGTGAAATTTCAATATGGTGTGTTTCCCGGGTCGAGCCTCGACCAGAGAGAACAATATTATCGATGACAGTTGCCGGGAAAGGATTTCGTTTACTATAAACTGAATTGTTAGCTTGCTGAGTACCGCCTGTTGTCTTTGATGGTGATGCGACTGATGATATGGCCGATGCCTGTTCGGCGGCGAGCAATGCCAGTATACCGGTACTCCATACGGCTGCCGGGTCTTCGTAATCCACATCGCAATCGACGCGCGGTTGCAGCCGTTTTGCACCTAATGCCTCAAAACGCTCATCGAGACGTTTACCGGCGCCACAAAAATGTTCATAGCTCATGTCGCCCAGTGCGAGTATGGCATAACGCAACCCGGATAGTGAGGGAGCCTTGCGCCCCTCGACAAATTCAAAAAATTCCATTCCGGACTGAGGTGGATCTCCTTCTCCATGAGTGGAGGTAATAATCAGCAGATCCTGCTCTTCTTTGAGTTTGCGAACTTTGTAATCAGCTATGCCAACGAGTGTTGGACTGAGCCCTTGCTCAACGGCCAGTGCTGCCAGACGGATTGCCAGCTCAGTACTGTTACCGGTTTCACTGATGTGAAGAATGGTAAGTGAACGAGCTGCAACGGGTTCTGCTTGTGTTACTACTGGAGGAATGCATACATCCGGCGACTGGGAGGCTGTGCCGCTGCTGCGTAACAAAGCTGATCCAAGGCCGGCAAAGTAGCCGCTGATCCAGTATGCATGTTCTGGCGTAAGCGAAGAGCCTAGTGCCTCGACAAGTTGCCACTGTTCCGCAGTCAGTGTGCCCCTCGAGAGTTGTGATGCCATCATTTTATTCTATATTTTGGAAGTTTTTCACACGTAGAAATACGTAGAAATAGGATAGCCAGCGGGTAACTAACATATCCTGAATATTTTGTAGGTATGGACAAATCAATTAAAAAAACCGTTTGCGTCTGTTTTAGTTTTGCGTTACATCACTCTCTAAATAAGAGTATGCAAGGATAGCAATTATTTTTATAATTCAAAAGAATATTAAATTAATTACATATTGTATTTTGTTATATAAAAGACATCAGGATAGTCACAGAAATTTTTGATGCCAATCAAATATAAAATTATAAGGATATGAGCTATCCTAACTCCCGATCAGAAAATTTATTCCTCAATGGCGTTGGTGCTCGCTTATTAAGCTTTGTTGCTGTGGGTACTGCGGACTGTCCGGCGGAGTGTGTATTCAGCAATAATATTTATTCATATCGTGCTGTCTCCACTTTCCGGATAAATGTACCGAAAATTTTAAGGGGCGGAGTCTATCAGAAAGCAATCTGATCATCAATCGAGGCATGCCGAGAGATTTATTTATCGTTGGCTATAGATAACTGTTGATTTTCGGGGTTTTTGAGTAATTTATTAACTGTTTCCATGTCGAGATGAGCAGCGAACATCTCGATAAAATCGTAAACATAGTGACGAATGTAACTGTTACGACAGATGCCGATGCGGGTAGTGCTGGGTTCAAACAGATGTGCGGCATCAATAGCCCGTAGCTTTTTATCGCGAACTGGATCAAAGGCCATCTTTGCCAGAATGCCTACGCCTAAACCTATTTCTACATAGGTTTTGATTACGTCCGCATCAAGTGCGGTCAGTACCACATTGGGTTTCAGCCCTTTGGATTCGAATGCCTGGTTGATTTTGGAGCGGCCGGTAAAGGCAAAATCATAGGTAACGATAGCGTATTGGGCGATGGATTCAAGTGTTAACTCCTTAAGCTGGAGTAATGGATGTCGGGGTGGAACAACGATGCAGCGGTTCCATTCGTAGCAAGGCAGCATGACAAGTTTATCGAATAATTCGATAGCTTCGGTTGCTATAGCTAAATCGGCTTCACCAGATGAAACCCAGGTGGCTATCTCTATGGGACTTCCCTGTCGTAAGGACAGCCTGATTTTCGGGTAGTGTTCGATAAAGCGCTTGATTACAGGAGGAAGTACATATCGTGCTTGTGTGTGAGTAGTCGCAATAATAAATGTACCGCTTTCCTTATCATTAAATTCATTTCCAATTTTTTTCAGGTTGTCTGCGTCCTGCAGCATCCGCTGAGCAGTTTGCAGGATCGCCAGCCCTGGCTGCGTAATGCCGATAATACGTTTGCCGTGACGTGTGAAAATCTCAACCCCCAGTTCTTGTTCCAGTAGCTGGATCTGTCGGCTGATCCCAGGTTGTGAAGTATGCAGGGCATTTGCTGCCTTGGATAAATTCAGCTTTTGTTTTGCAATTTCATGAAGATATTTTAATTGCTGAAGTTTCATCTATATAAAAATAAATAATATATAATTAACTCAATATTCTTTTGAATTATAAATATAATTGCTATGCTTGCATACTATAAAGAGCAGCATAAAAATAGTGTTATCTGCGCTGTGCACCGTTTGACACACTACAAAAATAGTGCAATAGCATTCGCATCAAATCGGAATCGATAAGCTTATGTAGATGTTTTTGTGAATGGGTGTTTGTCAGGTAAAATAACGTCTTATTAATATGGGTGAGCAGGCATTGCAGCAAAAGGTTGAGCAGTTGCACAGTTTGTTAGGCAATATTCAGCGGGATTATTCTCCTGCCGTGTTTGCCAGTAGTTTTGGTGCTGAGGATATGGTACTGACGGATCTCATTGCGCGCCATTATCCTGAAATTGGCATATTTACTCTGGATACCGGGCGCCTGCCGGAGGAAACCTATGATCTGATGCAAAAGGTAAAAGAGCGTTATGGTGTTTCCATTCATGCTTATTTTCCTGATGCATCGGCTGTTGAGCACTATGTAGCACAGCATGGGCCAAACGGGTTTTATGATAGTGTTGCCTTGCGTAAGCGTTGTTGTTACATACGTAAGGTTGAACCTCTGAAACGTGCGCTGGCTGATAAAAAAGCCTGGATTACGGGGATGCGTCGTGATCAATCGACGACACGTGAAGAATTAGAGCTATCGGCATACGATAGCGATCACGGTCTGCACAAATTCAATCCACTCTGTGACTGGACCGAGAAGGATGTATGGAATTACATCAGGCAGCACGATGTTCCCTATAACGCATTGCATGATCGCTTTTATCCCAGTATTGGTTGTGCCCCCTGCACCCGGGCGATCACGCCGGGTGAAGATATTCGCTCAGGGCGCTGGTGGTGGGAGAATCCCGAATCCAGGGAATGTGGTTTGCATACCCGGAAAATAGAAGCATAAATTAGTATTTTAAACACGAACAAGATGAACCAAAGGTCATATTTTACTCATCTGGATGCACTGGAAAGTGAAGCGATCCATATCATGCGGGAAGTTGCAGCAGAATGTACCAATCCCGTACTGCTTTTTTCCGGAGGGAAGGACTCAGTCGTTTTACTGAGGCTGGCCGAGAAAGCTTTTCGTCCCAGCCGGTTTCCTTTTCCGTTGATGCATATCGATACCGGCCATAATTTTCCGGAGGTAATCGAATTCCGGGATTACCGGGCAAAAGAACTGGGAGAACGCCTGATTGTGCGCAGTATGGAAGATTCCATTCAGCGCGGTCGTGTGGTTTTACGATCTGGAAATCAGAGTCGTAATCCTTTTCAGTCGATTACACTGCTGGATGCAATCGAGGAATTCGGATTTGATGCCTGTATTGGCGGTGCTCGCAGAGATGAAGAAAAAGCACGGGCTAAGGAGCGTATTTTCTCATTCCGTGATGAATTCGGTCAGTGGGATCCAAAGAATCAGCGTCCGGAATTATGGAGTCTCTACAATACCCGGACACACCCGGGGGAGAACATCCGGGTTTTCCCGATCAGTAACTGGACGGAGCTGGATATATGGGAATATATCGGGCGGGAGCAGCTTGAAATTCCATCAATTTATTTTGCACACGAAAGAGAAGTGATTGTGCGGGACAACGGTCTGTTACCGATATCGTATCTGGTCCAACCCAAAGCAGGTGAGCATGTACAAAACATGATGGTACGGTTTCGTACTGTCGGTGATATGAGTTGTACCTGTCCGGTTGCTTCTCATGCCAAAAATGTTGAAGAGATCATTGCAGAAACAGCACTGACGCGAATTACTGAACGGGGTGCAACACGCATGGATGATCAGACTTCAGAAGCATCAATGGAATTGCGGAAGCGGGAAGGCTATTTTTAGTGTAACGCTGAAGCAACCTCAGTATTATTTTTTATCTTCATAGGTTTTCTGAGACATGTCTGTCGTTGAAAATGTTGGCCTCGAGCATGCCGAGTTACTTCGATTTATTACTGCTGGAAGTGTGGATGATGGTAAAAGTACCCTGATCGGGCGCTTGTTACATGATTCCAAGTCTATCTTCGAGGATCAGCTGAATGCCATTGCGAAGACCTCCAATAAGCGGGGAATGGAAAAAGTAGATCTTTCACTGCTTACTGACGGTTTGCAGGCAGAGCGGGAGCAGGGAATCACCATCGATGTAGCCTATCGTTACTTCACTACCCCAAAACGCAAATTCATCATTGCTGATACACCCGGCCACGAGCAGTATACCCGTAATATGGTAACGGGCGCTTCTACCGCCAATCTTGCAATTATCCTGATAGATGCGCGCAAAGGTGTTCTGACACAATCCCGGAGACATGCCTATCTTGCCAGTCTGGTAGGTATCCCTCATCTGGTGGTGGCGATCAATAAGATGGATCTGGTTGGTTATTCTGAGGATGTCTTCAATCAGATTCGCACTGAATTCTCCGCGTTCTTGCAAGGGTTGGGTTCGCGTTCCGTTGAATATATTCCGATGTCTGCACTGGTGGGGGATATGGTCGTGGAACGCGGTGACAACCTGGGCTGGTATTCAGGTCAACCCTTGTTGGACTATCTGGAAACCATTGATATAAAACAGGATGTCAATACGCACGATTTTCGTTTCCCGGTACAGTGGGTTTCCCGTCCACAAACGGAAGCCATGCATGATTTTCGTGGTTATATGGGAAGAATTGAATCCGGCTCCGTGCACGTGGGAGATACCGTAACGGTACTGCCGTCTGGTTTGACTTCGCGTGTCAAAGAAATCCTTTTTTATAATGGCACTCTGGAAACGGCATTTGCTCCGCAGTCGGTTACATTGACGATTGAGGATCATCTGGATATTTCGCGGGGGGACATGCTGGTCAATGGTGGAGAGCCACCGCGAGTTACCAGAGAATTCGATGCCATGCTTTGCTGGTTATCAGAGCAATCATTTGACCCTGGCCGCAAATATATCGTTAAACATACCACGCATATGATCAAAGGTCTGATTGCTCGTATCGATTATCGGGTCGATATCAATACGATGAATCATGAGGTGGTTGATGCGTTGACAATGAACGATATCGCCCGGATTGGGATAAAAGTACAGCAACCACTTGTCATTGATGCCTATACCCAAAACCGCGGAACCGGCTGTTTTATCCTGATAGATGAGGTCAGTAATAATACTGTTGCCGCTGGAATGATTTGCTGAATCATTGATTGCTCTGATTGGCACAAGGCTTCACTTCAATCTGTTTCCCTATTCGTATCTGAAAAATATCCCTTAACTGATAAAAATATGATTGATTCTCGATCAGTATTTACCACATCTTCAACAGTTGCCGTTACGGCACTCGCTCTAGAATTTGGTATCTCTTTTCCTGAATTGTACGAACGAGCCGGCTTGATCAAACTCGATCAGATATTCCTGAATTTCCTCAAGGAAGGTGATTCCACGTTACACGATCATCTGATTCAGGCTCGTCAGAATCCAGAACTGCTGGTTCGGAAGGATGAATCTGCTTTATTGATCGAAGTTGCACCCTGGCTGGAAGATTTCATTGCAACGCTATTTGGTATTAAAGCTGAGGTCAGTGCACTGACTGCACGTCATCATGAACTCGCGCCCCTTTATTTTTGTAAGCGTCAGTTTGTACAGCGGCGCGCCAAAACTAAAGTAAGTGATGAAGTATTGCAAACGTTGAACGGATCAATACTTGAACAGAAGTTGGTTGAAGAGTTCGGCCAACCTTTTTCAGAGCTGGTTTTTGCGTCACATGTTGCGCGCTGGATGGAAGATGAAGTCAATCATGCAGCTCAGCTCGAGCTTGCGTTGCACTATGCTGCCTGGGCACTGCGCACATCTGAAGGGCAGGCGCATACTCGCCAGGGCATTTTGTTCAAATCTCCGCGCAAACTGGATTTTCAGCATCTGTTATCCCTGACGAGTGACGATCGTAACGGGTATACGGTCCATAGTCTCGACCATGTCCGCTATCGGGAAGGTTTTTCACTGACAGACCAGGGGACCGATCTGACAGGTGCTTTGGATGAAGCTAATTACTGTATTTGGTGCCATGAACAGGGCAAAGACTCCTGCTCGAAAGGGTTCCCGCAGAAATCAAAAGAAGTTCCCGAAGTAAAAGCTTTCAAGAAAAATGACCTGGGTGTGCTACTTGCTGGTTGCCCATTGGAAGAGCGGATATCGGAGTTTCACAAGCTCAAGACACAGGGTGTGGCAATTGGCAGCCTGGCCATGATCGTGCTGGATAATCCAATGTGCGCAGGAACCGGGCATCGTATCTGTAACGATTGTATGAAATCGTGTATTTATCAGAAACAGGATCCAGTCAATATTCCGCAAGCGGAAACACGAACATTGAAAGATGTGCTCGAATTGCCCTGGGGATTTGAGATTTACAGTCTTTTGACACGCTGGAATCCTCTCGATTTACTCAGGCCCTATCCTAAAGCGGCAACAGGTAAAAAAGTATTGGTAGTAGGAATGGGGCCAGCGGGCTACACATTGTCACATCACCTGATGAATGACGGGCATACTGTCGTTGGCGTGGATGGATTGAAAATAGAGCCTTTATCAGCCAGCCTGTCCGGAATAAACATAAAGGGTGAACGTAGTGCCTTTACCCCGATTTTTGATGTCGAGCAGTTAAGTGAGGATCTGGATGAGCGGTTACCAGCAGGGTTTGGGGGGGTAGCTGAATATGGTATTACAGTACGCTGGAACAAGAATTTTCTTAAACTGATCCGTTTATTGCTGGAACGGCGTTCGGAATTTGCACTGTTCGGTGGCACCCGTTTTGGTGGCACGCTGACTGTCGAGGATGCATGGAATCTTGGATTTGATCATATTGCGTTGGCGGCAGGCGCGGGACGCCCGACTATTCTGGAAATTCCTAACGGACTGGCACGGGGTGTACGTGCAGCTTCTGATTTCCTGATGGCACTTCAGCTGACGGGTGCTGCTCAGAGTGATTCTATCGCCAATATGCAGCTACGGTTGCCGGTAGTAGTAATTGGTGGCGGATTGACGGCAATCGATGCCGCAACAGAAGCACTGGCTTATTATCCGGTTCAGGTGGAAAAATTCCTGCGGCGTTATGAAATACTGGCTGCGGTACAGGGTGAGGCCGCGATACGAGCGAATTGGGACAGTGAAGAACGTGAGATTGCCGAAGAATTCATGACTCATGCTCGAGCTATTCGCAATGAAAAAGCACAGGCTGCGCGGGAAGGACGCGAACCCCGTGTTGCAGCATTGCTGCAATCATGGGGAGGCGCCATGATTGCCTATCGGAAACGTTTGATTGACAGTCCTTCCTATACCCTCAATCACGAAGAAGTAGAGAAAGCATTGGAGGAGGGGATATATTTTGCAGAAGGTCTGACACCACTGAGAATCGATATTGATCAGTGGGAGCATGTTCAAGCTATCCGTTTTGCTGTTCAGGCAATCAATGAAGAGGGCAGTTGGTATAAAGTTAACGAGGTGACTCAACCTGCCCGGACGATCCTGGTCGCCGCAGGCACTCAGCCTAATACCGTTCTGGCGCGTGAAGATGCACATAACTTCAAACTGAATGGACGTTATTTTGCTTCCTGTGATGAACAGGGTCAGCCTCTTGACGCAATCCGGGGCAATCCCAAACCGGAAACGCCCGCAGTATTGCTGAGTCACTCCGATGATGGACGTTTCATCAGTTTCTTCGGTGATTTGCATCCATCTTATTCCGGCAATGTGGTCAAAGCAATGGCTAGTGCCAAACAGGGATATCCGACAGTCAGTCGTGTACTTGCCCAGGCCGGACCTGTATCAGTGCAATCTGCCTCTCAGTTTTTCACTGAAATTGGCGGGCAGTTGCGTGCTACTGTGCATAAGGTAGAAAGGCTGACGTCAAATATCATCGAGGTTGTTGTCCATGCACCCTTGGCGGCTCGTCATTTCCACCCGGGGCAGTTTTACCGTTTCCAAAATTATGCTTCACTTGCAGGAATATCCGAACAGACACGCTTGGCGATGGAAGGTATCGCCCTCACTGGCGCTTCAGTGGATGTTTCTAACGGATTGGTATCGTTGATAGCACTGGAAATGGGGGGGTCGGCAAATTTATGTGCATTACTTCAACCAGGCGAACCGGTCGTACTGATGGGACCTACTGGTACTCCAACAGAAATTGAATCTCACGAAACTGTTGTACTGGTGGGAGGCGGTCTGGGCAACGCGGTACTATTCTCGATTGGTGCTGCTGCGCGCGCTGCCGGTTGTAAAGTTTTGTATTTTGCCGGCTACAAGAAACTGGCTGACCGTTATAAAGTCGCGGAAATAGAAGCGGCTGCGGATACCATCGTCTGGTGCAGTGATGAAGCGCCTGGCTTTCAACCTTCACGTTTGGGTGATCTGAGTTACGTCGGAAATATCGTACAGGCAATGGTTGCTTATGCCAGCGGTGAACTCGGTAGTGCACCGATCTCGATGCAGGCTGCTGACCGCATCATTGCAATCGGTTCCGATCGTATGATGGCAGCCGTAGCTGCCGCACGGCACCAGCAGCTTGCGCCTTACCTTAAGGTGGAGCATTTTGCGGTGGGTTCGATCAATTCTCCGATGCAGTGCATGATGAAAGAAATCTGTGCGCAATGTCTGCAACCGCAAAAGGATCCTGTCACAGGAGATATTTCCTATGTTTTTTCCTGCTTCAATCAGGATCAGCCGTTGGATCTGGTCGATTTCAGTGGATTGGCTTCGCGCTTGCGTCAGAACAGTGTTCAGGAGAAACTGACGAGCCGCTGGATCGGCCATTGTCTGCAACAAGGCAGTAGCCATGTTTCCTGACAAAACAGAAAATGCCGTCGGGATTCAATCGGCTTTAAATTGATTTATAATTTGGCACCAATTGGATCCATGTCACAACTTTTAATTAATGAATCATCAAAATAACAAGGGAGAATATCCATGCACATAGGCATACCTGCCGAAACGCGTGCAGGAGAAACGCGCGTGGCGGCCACGCCAGAAACCGTCAAAAAGCTGACTGCCAAGGGGCTGCATACTGTTCTGGTACAGGCGGGCGCCGGTGCTGGTGCCAGTATTCCTGATTCAGCTTATCAGGAGGCCGGTGCTACTATCATCTCTACTGCTTCACAGTTGTATGAACAATCCCAGATCGTACTGAAGGTACGGGGGCCTGAAGCAGATGAGCTGGTACTAATGAAAAAGGATGCAGTACTGGTAGGTCTGCTTACCCCGCATCATACGGAAGAAATCGAATCTGTAGCCAGACATGGATTGACCGCATTCGCGATGGAAAAACTGCCACGAATATCGCGGGCACAAAGTATGGACGTACTGTCTTCCCAGGCAAATATTGGCGGATACAAAGCCGTCATCCTGGCAGCCGATATATATCAGAAATTTTTCCCTATGCTAATGACGGCAGCCGGTACAGTCAAAGCTGCACGTGTACTGGTTCTGGGGGCAGGTGTGGCCGGACTTCAAGCTATTGCAACCGCCAAACGTCTGGGAGCTGTAATCGAGGCATTTGACGTAAGGCCTGCAGTGAAGGAACAGGTTGAGAGTCTGGGTGCAAAATTTGTGGAAGTTCCTCTGACAGATGAGGAAAAAGCCAAAGCTGAAACTGCCGGCGGATATGCAACCGAAATGTCAGAAGATTATAAACGCCGGCAAGGTGAGCTGATTCAGGAACGTGCTGCTGCTGCAGATATCATCATCACGACTGCTCTGATTCCGGGGCGTCCGGCCCCCGTTCTGATTACTGAAGAAACGGTCAAAGCAATGAAACCGGGATCAGTAATCGTTGATATGGCGGTTGAAGCAGGTGGAAACTGTCCGTTATCGGAATTGGGTAAGACTGTAGTCAAGTATGGCGTGCATCTGGTAGGTGTCGCTAACCTTCCCGGGTTGGTGGCCGCTGATGCCAGTGCACTATATGCACGCAACTTGCTGAATTTCCTGAATCTGATACTTGATGCACAAACCGGTGAGCTTAACGTAAACCGTGAAGATGAAATTATCGATGGCAGTCTGGTCTGTATGGCTGGAGAAGTAATTAGCAAATCATAAGCAGGCAGGCAACATTGTTCGCACAAAAGTTTATGAATCTCTATAAGGAAAGCACATGATTGGAGAAATTGATCCAACGATCATAAATCTGACGGTATTCGTCCTGGCTGTTTTTGTTGGCTACCATGTAGTGTGGAATGTAACTCCCGCTCTTCATACTCCCCTGATGTCAGTAACCAATGCTATTTCCAGTATTATCCTGGTTGGTGCGATGCTGGCAGCAGGATCAACTGAGGCTGATTGGGGAGCATGGTTAGGGGCTGCGGCCGTAATTCTGGCATCCATCAACGTGTTTGGTGGGTTTCTCGTTACCCAGCGTATGCTGGAAATGTTTAAGAAAAAAGACAAAAAAGGACAAGCCTAAATGTCTGCTAACTTCATTGCATTAGCCTACCTGATAGCGGCTGTATTTTTCATACTCTCACTTAAAGGATTGAGTTCGCCTCTTACTGCACGCCGCGGTAATCTTCTTGGCATGCTGGGGATGGGCATTGCCGTATTCACAACGCTGACCATTACCGAAAACTGGCCACTGATTCTCGGTTGTATCGCTGTAGGTGCGATTATTGGTTCGATTGTGGCGCAACGGATCCAGATGACTGCAATGCCTGAACTTATCGCGTTCATGCACTCACTGGTGGGTCTTGCTGCTGTATTTATTGCAATTGCAGCCGTCAATAATCCAACCTCATTCGGTCTGTCGGAAATACTGCCAACTGGCAGCAAACTCGAGCTCTTTCTGGGAACTTTCATTGGTGCCATGACATGGTCCGGTTCCGTCATTGCATTCCTGAAACTGTCTGGTCGGATGAGTGGTGCACCGATTATTTTTAGCGGTCAGCACATGGTTAACCTGTTGCTGGCCATTATTATGATTGGTTTCGGTTTATGGTTCTTTTTTAGTGAGACGACGAACTGGACAGCATTTTCTGCAATGACGGCCATTGCTTTTCTGCTCGGTTTTCTCATCATCATCCCGATTGGTGGCGCGGATATGCCAGTCGTAATCTCCATGCTGAACTCCTATTCGGGATGGGCTGCTGCAGGAATTGGCTTCTCACTCGGGAATCCGATGCTGATTATAGCAGGATCGCTGGTTGGCAGTTCCGGCGCAATTCTTTCCTATATCATGTGTAAAGCCATGAATCGACCGTTTCTTTCTGTCATTCTGGGAGGCTTCGGCAGTGATGGAGGAAGTCAGAGCACCGATGACGGAATACAGAAATCCTATCGCAGCGGTAGTGCAGATGATGCAGCATTTCTGATGGGGAATGCGGATAGCGTTATCATCATTCCGGGATATGGATTGGCCGTGGCACGTGCACAGCATGCGGTCAAGGAGTTGGCTCAGGCTCTGCACAAGAAAGGTATCAATGTTCGTTTTGCAATTCATCCGGTTGCGGGCCGTATGCCTGGACATATGAACGTCCTGCTTGCAGAAGCGGAGATTCCCTACGAAATGGTGCAGGAAATGGATGAAATCAATAGCGATTTTCCGAATACCGACGTTGTACTGGTATTGGGTGCGAATGATGTAGTTAACCCGGCGGCAAACGTACCGGGAAGCCCGATTTATGGAATGCCGATTCTGGAAGCTCACAAAGCGCGTACCGTAATGGTTGTCAAACGCAGTATGGCTGTCGGTTATGCAGGGCTGGACAACGACCTCTTCTATATGGACAAAACCATGATGGTATTCGGTGATGCCAAGAAGGTTGTTGAAAATATGGTTAAAGCACTTTAGAAGCAGCTTCTTATATCAAGCCCGGGTAATTATTTTCCAAGTTTATTTCTGGAATCCAGCCATTCCCGGGCTGCTTTCTGTGCTGATGAAAGTTGCGTACGGCTCAATGAGCGCATAGCTTTATCACGCGCCGCAATAGCCTGTTCTATTCCTGCTGCTGCAGCTAAATTGAACCACATATAACTCTTTTCATTATCCATTTCCACGCCTTGGCCAACTTGATAAAGCAGGCCAAGTTCATATTGAGCCAGAGGGTGATTTTGTTCGGCAGCCAGAATGAACCATTTGGAAGCTTCGGAAAAATCCTGAAGAGTTCCCTTGCCAGCCAGATATAGTATGCCTAACTGATATTGGGCGTCTGCGTTGCCTTTCCTGGCTTTTTCAAGAAAAAGGTTGATTGTATAAAACCGGTTGTCACTTGGATCAGGCAAAGAGCTTGTATCTTCACTTTTGATTGATTGTAGGTCGATCTTTTCTCCACGCTCAATTGCTTCTGCTAATGTAAGGTTGGTTGATGAAACATGGGGGGAAGATTGGGAGTCCAGCCAGGATAATCCTGTTAAAGCAGTTTGTGGCTGTGAAGACAGGCTTCTCTCCATGGGGTCATTGAGGGAAAATCCTACCCAAATGAAAGTACCCAGTAGAAATATACCCCCCACACCTGCCGCTGCTGCCAGACACGCATCATTATTCCTGCCCCAGAAACGCGCTTTGCAATCGCGACAGCGATAAGGAGAAAGTAATAAATTAGCAGGTGTGCGCTCGCCGGGCCTGAAACGGGACTTGTGAATCCGACTGCTGCCACACTGAATACAATGAGAGGTCATGGTATTTAAGCCGGATCAACTGATTTAAATCCTAACCCGACAGGCTTCAAGAGATACCTGTATTTTACAATACGTTCAGCTTTCCGGGTGACAACAGAAGCATACAGAATACTAGAATTCTAAGCCGCTATCGACAACTAACGGTAATAATATTATTTTGGTTCTGTGCGTTCGAAGGATTAAATCTGGCTCTGTAGCCAGTTCTGAGTTCCGATATTCTTGACCATATCCAGTTGTGTTTCCAGCCAGTCAATATGTTCTTCCGTATCTTCAAGAATTTCTTTAAAAATTTCACGTGACACAAAATCCTGGGCTGTTTCACAAAAGGCTATTGCACTGATAAGAGTTTCTCTGGAGGTGCGTTCCAGTTCTAAGTCACATGATACACATTCCTGCACATTTTCACCGATCAGCAATTTGCCGAGTTCCTGCAGATTTGGTAATCCTTCAAGAAAAAGAATACGCTCGATCAACTGATCCGCATGCTTCATTTCCTCAATGGATTCATGATATTCATGTTCACCCAGTTTGTTGAATCCCCAGTTTTTATACATGCGAGCGTGAAGAAAATATTGGTTGATAGCAGTCAACTCATGTTGCAGCTGGCGATTCAGCCAGCGAATAATATCCGCATTACCTTTCATGATTTCTTCTCTCCTTTAAGAAATATTTGCAGGTGGTAAATCAGGTGAGATTTCAGGAAGATCCAGTAGTGGTCTGTTGAGAAGATTCCTGATTCAATACCTTATCCAGAGCTATTTTGGCATGACAAGCACAAGTACCACACTGGCTAGTAATGCCCAAATTGTTCCTCAAGTCACGCATTCTTGTAGCACCTTGTTTTACAGCCTGGTGAATGTCGCGCTCAGTCACACCCTTACACACGCAAATATACATGAAAGATATTTTTTGTCGAATAGTTTTCAGGAATGCGTTTTATACTGAACATTCAATATAAAGCATACTATCTGTTTAATTTAATAATGAGAACGATTCTTAAAATTATATCTATCTCTGACAAATTTGCAACTCATAGTTTCTCGTAAATTTGTAAAAGGCAGTAATCATGTGACCAGACTGCAAAACTTATTTCCTGATCACCAGAATTGACTCTGGAATTTTTTTTTACCTTTTTTGCCAACTTTAAATGAATCTGCATTTATTTGTTCCTGATATATTTTGGCCAGATGGTTCGCAAACAGATATTTATCAACACCTGAAGTTACCTGCATTGGAAACCATTCTGGCGAAAAGTAACCGTTTTGAAGTCGGAGGAGAGGTACTGGAATCCTGGTTGTGTAAAATTTTTAATGTGAACAAACAACAGGACTGGCCCATAGCTTCGATATTACTGCAGCGTGAAAAAAATAGAATTGAAGTAGGAGAAAGTTATTGGTTACGTGCCGATCCGGTTCATCTCAGAGTCGAGAACAACCATATACTTCTTGGGGATAATCAGATTCTGAATATTTCCTTAAAGGAAGCGACTTCTTTTGCCGATAGTATCAATGAGTTTTTCTCAGATGAAGGGGTAACCCTGCTGCCGCTTCATTCTGATCGCTGGTATGTGAAATGTGATGAGACTCCCGAGTTGCAGACATTCCTTCTGAGTCAGGTGGTTGGTAAAAATATAAATGATCTTCTGTCACGGGGAAAAGAGGGTGCAATCTGGAACAGCAGGATCAATGAAATCCAGATGTTTCTTCATGAGCACCCGTTGAACCGGAACAGAGAAATACAAGGTGAGCTGCCGGTCAACAGTATCTGGATATGGGGAGGAGGTGTCAGACCTTCAGAAGTGCGCACATCCTATACCGGTATTTGGGGCAATCATGTACTGGTTCATGCACTGGCAGAAATGGGGAAGGTTATGTGTCATGATCTGCCAGAGAACGCAGATGAGGTATTGAATCATTCCGGGAATTCGGGTGAGCAATTAATCGTCCTGGATAATTTACAGAAATACGCTTGTTACAGAGATGCATACAACTGGCGCAATGAATTGATGAAAATGGAACGAGATTGGTTTGATCCATTATTCCAGGCGTTGAAAAAGAGGCAGATCCAGCAGCTGAAGCTCACTATTATCAATGAAAGTTCAACTAAAGATTTTGTACTAACGCCTGGCAGTCTCTGGAAATTTTGGGCTGCGGTACGTCCGCTGGGAACCTACAGTTAGTTTATTTTCAGGTTATTTTCCAGGAATGAGGTTTTTAACAGATCCCCCTTCGTGTGATTATGTATACCACTCCAAGAATCAATGTATTCAAACCTTTTTTATCGGCGACTGTGGCAATGGTTGTCATAGGTTTGCTGATTGCTCTGGATAATTCCCTGATTTTTATTGAATCACATATCGTTGCCGGGTTATGGGTAACCCTGCTGATGTCGATACTGTTCATGATTACGCAAATTGCTCATGCCGAGAAAACTTTTTCAAAACAATTTGCTCAATTGGCTGCACAAAAGGAACGGCTTAGCAGTGAAATCAAACACAGGATCTGGGCTGAGAAAACTTCTTCAGAAAATAAAGCTAAACTGCAAATTGTGGATGAGAATTTTCCGGTGATGCTAGCCTACTTCAATACGGAACGGCAGTGTCGTTACCATAACCGCGCTTTTCGGCAGTGGTTTGGATTACGGCCTGAACAGATAGAAAATCGGCTTTTTAACGAATTTCTCGATAAATCGTTGTTTTCTGATATCAGTAGTGCTGTCGAACGTGTATTGTCTGGAGAAACCATACAGAATCAGCATGTCCTGAAACTTGCAAATCAATCGATATGTTTTATTACAAGTCATTTGACACCTCATTTCGACTCTGCTGGAAAGGTAATCGGCTTCTATATTCTTTACACACCCCGGCTGATGAAAAAAGGAGAGGAGCTGCTGCAAAATGTGAAAGATCGATCCACAGCTGAACATAAACAAGCACAAGAAAGTAAAACTACACGAGACAGTAATGAAAATACTGCTAAGCAGCCGACACGAGTGTCCATAGATTCTTCCAGACGGATCATTCAGGCTATTGAGCAGAATGAATTCCATCTGTACTGTCAAAAGATAATTCCTGCAGGATCGAACCAGGAATCTTCAAGTTATTATGAAGTACTCATTCGTATGGCGGAGGAGGAATCCAATCTGATTCCACCGGGAGCATTCCTTCCGTTTGTTGAAAAATATAACCTGATGCCACGTCTGGATAGCTGGGTGGTCGAACAGGTGATCCATTATCTCGCCGATCAAAGGGCTGATCCCCGAATTTCATTTTGTATAAATCTGGCTCGCAGTACACTCATCGATCCAGTATTTTATGATCGTGTCTGGAAATTGTTGAATGCAGCCGGAATAGAACCCCAGAGAATATGTTTTGAAATCGAAACAGCAGATGTGGCAGCCAATTTGTTGAGTGCAGTGCAATTTGTAAAAAAAGTACAACAATCCGGCTGCCTGGTTTCACTATGCAGTTTTAATCATGATCGTGGCTCATTTGATTTACTCAAACACATCCAGGCTGATTTTCTGAAGATTGACGGCAGCCTGATATGCAATATCCTGCGTGATGCAGAAGATCTGAAAAAAGTTGAAAATATCGGCAAATTCGCCCGTGCTCTGAAAATCAGGACGATAGGCGAACTGGTTGAAACACGGAACATTCTGGAGAAGCTGGCAAAAATCGGGATTGATTATGCCCAGGGATTCATAGTCGGGCGACCACTCCCGATTGAGAAGATCGAGTACCGAGCCGATAGCATGGATGATCTGTAACAGAAGCTATTGTGTCAGCACCCGGCAGGCTGCCTGATATTTTTCAATGGTTTGCACAAGAACCTCTTCAGGAATAGGGGGAGCAGGTGGAGTCTTGTTCCAGTTGATCTGTTCCAGCCAGTCACGAATAAACTGTTTGTCGTAACTGGGTGGTGTTTTACCAGGCCGGTAACTTTCAGCGGGCCAGAAGCGTGAAGAATCAGGAGTCAGCGCTTCATCGATCAGATAAAGCTGGTTGGCTTCATCCAGGCCGAACTCAAACTTGGTATCGGCAATAATGATGCTTCGTGTCAGTGCATAATCGGCTGCAGCCGTGTAAAGTGCAATGGAATGCCTGCTGACGGCCGCAGCGAGCGATACTCCCAGAAGTTGTTCACAAACGGAATACGAGATGTTCTCGTCATGTGATCCTGCTTCCGCTTTGGTTGAGGGTGTAAAAATTGCACCATCGGGAATTTTATCGGCCTCCCGTAACCCTGCTGGCAGGGCAATACCGCAAATAGTGCCGCTGCGCTGATAATCCTTCCAGCCGGAACCTGAAATATAACCGCGTACAATAGCCTCGACAGGCAGAGGTTTCAATTTTCTGACGATAAAAGCGCGATCCGAAACCTGATCCTGTTCCCGAGACGAAACAACAGACTCAGGAGTTATGTCAGTGAGGTGATTGGGGATGATGTGAGCTAATTTATCGAACCAGAAACGGGAAATTTTTGTCAGTATTTTTCCTTTTTCCGGAATCGGGGTTGGCAATATCACATCAAACGCTGAAACACGATCTGTTTGTATGATCAACAGATGGTTTTCATCCACCGCATATATATCGCGTACCTTGCCGCGATGCAGTAAAGGAAGGCTGGTGATACTGGTCTCAAACAATGCTGCGGTTGCCATGATGGTATCTGCTTTTGAAATATACCAGATCAGAATTGAAGATCCTGCCTGATCCGTGCAGTCTGCTGCAATGCTTCTTCAACCGTATCTGCCAGCACAGTGAAGTGCCCCATTTTTCTGCCAGGTTTTGCTGCACGTTTACCATACAGGTGCAGTTTGGTCTGCGGATGTTGTAGTATGCTGTTCCAGTCAGGCTCACCATTTTTCCACAAATCCCCGAGTATATTGGTCATGACAGCGGCCTCCTGTACCAGTTTGGTGCTGCCGTGAGGCAGTCCGCACAACATGCGAACCTGCTGCTCGAATTGGGAAGTCACACAGGCATTAAGTGAATAATGCCCGCTATTATGCGGACGAGGTGCAATCTCATTGACCAGGATCTGGCCATCGCCCAGGACAAAAAATTCCACACACAGAATGCCGACATAATTCAGTCGTGTGGCTACTTGTCGGGCAACCGCGCGTGCTTTTCCAACGATCTCATCTGACAACGTAGCCGGTATGATGCTCGTGTCCAGGATACCCCGCTCATGGTGATTCTCGGGAACAGGAAAGAAGGTAATCTGATCCAGATTATCGCGAGCCAGAACGACGGAGATTTCATGAGCGAGGGATAATCGTTTTTCCAGCACGCAGGGTTTGTTGCCAAGTGCTGTAAGTGCTTCGGACAGAATATCTGCATGTTCGATCCGCATTTGCCCTTTACCATCGTAACCGGACTGACTGCTCTTGAGTATCCCGGGGAACAGGGATACATCGATCCGGGGCAGATCCTGTCCGTCATGGACAACGGTGAATGGTCCGACTGGAAAACCATTTTCAGCAAGAAACTGCTTCTCGCGAATACGATTTTGTGCGATCGAAACACTTTCGGCATCAGGGCTGACTACACAGCGTCGTGCCAGGTAGCGTAACGCCTGGGCCGGCACATTCTCAAACTCGATAGTGACTGCTGCACAGGTCGATCCTAATTCATCCAGTGCCTGATCGTTCAGGTAGTCCGCCTGCAAATGACGTTCAGCGATACTTCCCGCAGGGCTTTCTGCAGCCGGATCAAGCACGGTTACCCGGTAACCCATTTGCTGTGCTGCCATGGCAAACATTCTTCCCAGTTGTCCGCCACCCAGCAGACCCAGCATGGAGCCCGGTTTTATGTACATGATTCGGGGAGCGTCATCGCAGCGACAGAGGCAGCCTGATCCTTGCGAAATTGATCGAGTTTTTCGGCCAGTGAGATATCTCCCCCGGCCAGAATGGCAGCAGCAAACAGTGCGGCGTTGGCTGCACCTGCTTCTCCGATGGCAAAAGTGGCAACTGGCACACCCTTGGGCATCTGTACGATGGATAACAGTGAATCCACACCCTGTAAATGTTTTGATGTAACCGGAACCCCCAGAACGGGGAGTGTGGTTTTGGCAGCAATCATGCCGGGGAGATGGGCAGCACCTCCCGCACCGGCGATGATACACCTGATTCCACGGTCATGAGCTGTTTCGGCATATTCAAACATCCTGTCAGGCGTGCGATGTGCCGAGATAATCATGGTTTCATGCGGAATACAGAAGTTTTTCAAAACGCTTGCAGCATGTCGCATTACCTGCCAGTCACTGCTGCTGCCCATTACGATGCTGACTACCGGATGATCCACATAAAACCTTTTGCGACTTTTATGAATAACGGAAACAATTCAAAATATGCTTGGGCATGGTGAAAGTGGTAATAATAAACTAGAATAACCTGGCCGGCCCGCAAGTTTTGAGAGGGTATCGCCTGATCCGTTATTGTGATCCCGCAGGGTAGACGGCAACCCGCTGTTTTTTATCGATCAATATCAAAAATCAAATGAATTTTCAGCGAGGACAGAAGAAAGAAGAGCCTGAGATCAATCTCGTGCCAATGATTGATGTACTGCTGGTCATCCTTATTTTTCTGGTAATCACTACCACTTACTCAAAGTTTTCAGAGCTGGAAATAACATTGCCACAAGCTGCTACGGTTGAAACAGATCATGCAGAGGATACTTCAAAGGTAATTGATGTATCGGTCAGCGCAACGGGTGACTACACGATTAATCTTGTCCCGATAAAATTTGCCAGTATCGAGAATTTGCGTGAAGCATTGCAATCAGCAGCCAAAAACCAGGAAAACCCGATCATTATCATCAGTGCTGATGCAAAGGCCACTCATCAGTCGGTAATCACAGTCATGGAAGCAGCGAGATTGGCCGGATACAATCAGGTGACCTTCACGACAGAAATGACGGACAATAACTAAAACATTCTCTTTACTCATACCATCCGACTTTATGTTTTCACTATTCAAATTCGTTTTCAGGAATAAAGGAGAGAAAATGAGCACTAATCTGGATAATTTTTCAAGAGCTGCACAATCAGGTGATACCTATGTGCTGGCGCCGTTGCCTTATGCCGATAATGCGCTGGAACCTGTTATTTCCGCACATACACTGAGCTTCCACTATGGCAAGCATCATAAGGCTTATGTGGATAATCTGAATAAACTCGTTGCAGGAACACCATTTTCCGGACAATCACTGGAACAGATCATCACGGCTACAGCCGGGCAGGCTGATAAGGCAGGAATTTTCAACAATGCAGCACAAATCTGGAATCACATGTTCTACTGGTACAGTCTCAGCCCTAAAGGAGGAGGAGAGCCGCCTGCAGCATTGAAACAGAAGATCGAGGAATCTTTCGGCAGTGTAGAGGCTTTCAAACAGGAATTTGCCAATGCCGCCATCACACAATTCGGTAGTGGCTGGGCCTGGCTTGCTCAGGAAGGATCCAAGCTGGCCATCATCAAGACCAGTAATGCCGATTCACCCCTGACACGCGGTATTCGCCCACTGCTGACGATCGACGTATGGGAACACGCCTACTACCTGGATTTCCAGAATCGTCGCCCGGATTATGTCAACACGGTTATCGATAAACTGATCAACTGGGAATTTGCTGCAGCAAATCTCGGATGACGATTATTGATGCCGGATATTACCATTGCCCTTTCCAAAGGGCGTATCTTTGAAGATACCATCCCGTTTCTGAAGGCAGCCGGAATCGTTCCCAGTGATGATCCGGATACCTCACGAAAACTGATCATCGGAACCAATCGGCCGGATGTCAGGCTTGTCATGGTGCGTGCCACGGATGTGCCGACCTATGTGCAATATGGTGCGGCGGATTTGGGTGTGGCTGGAAAAGACGTGCTGCTGGAACATGACGGGATCGGATTATATCAGCCGCTTGATCTGAAGATCGCTCGCTGCCGCATGATGGTTGCAGTACGCGACGATTATGATTATGCCTCGGCTGTCTTTCGTGGTGCACGCTTGCGTGTCGCTACCAAATATGTGAAAACCGCACGTAACCATTTTGCTGCAAAGGGAATGCATGTCGATCTGATCAAATTATATGGTTCGATGGAGCTTGCACCGTTGGTTGATCTGGCAGATGCAATTGTGGACCTGGTCTCGACCGGTAGTACGCTCAAAGCCAATCATTTACAGGCAATCGAAGAAATCATGCCGATTTCAGCTCGTCTGATTGTCAATCAGGCAGCATTAAAGCTGAAAAATACCGCAATACAACCCTTGTTAGAGACTTTCAGTGCAGCAGTGCCAAAGAACCTGTAACCCAGTATCCGGAAACCATCATGATCAAAATAAGGCGATTGTCATCCGTTGATGACCATTTCCAGGCAGAACTCGACCAATTGTTGAGTTTTGAAGTTTCTGTCGATAGCGAGATCGAACGCACCGTCACTCAAATCCTGCATCAGATCAGAACACATGGGGACAGAGCGTTACTCGAGCTTACACGCCAGTTTGATAATCCGGATATTGACCGGATCGAAGAAATCGAACTGCCCCGGGATGAGTGGCAATCTGCTTTGATGTCGTTGGATAAGGTACAACGTGAGGCGTTGGAGCAAGCTGCTTCCCGTATACGAGCCTATCATGAAAAACAGTTGGCCCAATCATGGGATTACGTTGAGCTGGATGGCACGCGACTGGGGCAGAAAATCACCGCACTGGACCGGGTCGGGCTCTATGTACCTGGAGGTAAGGCTGCCTATCCTTCATCTGTACTGATGAATGCAATTCCTGCCCGGGTAGCGGGTGTCAGGGAATTGATCATGGTAACGCCAACGCCAAAAGGAGAAAAAAATCCACTGGTGCTGGCCGCTGCCGCAATCTGTGAAGTAGATCGTGTTTTTACCATTGGAGGTGCACAGGCAGTCGCCGCGCTGGCTTATGGCACAACCACCGTCCCAAAGGTGGATAAAATCGTCGGACCTGGTAATGCTTATGTGGCCGCAGCAAAACGACATGTCTTTGGTACAGTCGGAATTGATATGCTGGCAGGGCCATCCGAAATTCTGGTGATCTGTGATGGAAAAACCAATCCTGACTGGATTGCAATGGATCTGTTCTCACAAGCGGAGCACGATGAACAGGCACAATCGATCCTGCTTTGCCCGGATAAAGCATTCCTGGATCGGGTAGCAGACAGTATTTCCCGCCTGATCGATACATTGCCACGCCGAGATGTAATTCGTTCTTCGCTGGAGAACCGCGGTGCTTTGATTCATGTGCGTGATCTGGAAGAAGCCTGCATGATTGCCAACCGGATCGCCCCCGAACATCTGGAGCTGTCCGTTGATGAGCCGGAGCAATGGGTGGATAGCATCCGGCATGCCGGCGCAATTTTTCTTGGACGATATACTTGTGAAGCACTGGGAGACTATTGTGCAGGGCCCAATCATGTCCTTCCCACCTCCGGTACGGCACGCTTTTCCTCACCACTGGGAGTTTACGATTTTCAGAAACGTACCAGCCTGATTCAGGTCTCAGCAGCCGGAGCATCCAGGTTGGGTGAAACGGCATCCATTCTGGCAAAGGGAGAAGGTCTGGATGCCCATGCCAGATCAGCTGAATCCCGTTATCAGTAAATCATGGATGTGAATGCTGACACACCGCCCATGTGCCTGTCATCAACTCGATATAAATGATCATGCCTGAGCAACCGTTCGATATCATCATCGTTGGGGGTGGACCAGTCGGGATGGCATTGGCACTGACATTGCGCGAATATGAATTTTCAGTATTGCTGCTCGAAGCGCGTGAATTACCGGAAAAAGTGGACGATCCCCGTCCGCTGGCGCTTTCGTATGGCAGCCGGTTGATCCTGCAACGACTCGATATCTGGAAAAATCTGACACAACCTGCGCCAATTACCACGATTCATATTTCCAATCGCGGCCATTTCGGTCATGCTGTCCTCACACCGGATGATGCAGGTGTCCCGGCACTGGGATATGTGGTTAACTACCATGATCTCTACCATTCCATGGGTCGGGCGATACGAGGCAGCAATGCGGTTTACCAGACCAATGCCCTGGTAACTGCCATTCGAACCGATCTTTCACTGGCTCAGGTAGCCTATCAGCAAGGCAGTACAACGAGGCAGGTACGAGCCAGATTATTGGTGCTGGCAGATGGTGGCAAGCTTGCCGAACAGATTGATGGAGTTCGTTACCATACTTATGACTATCAGCAAACCGCCATCGTAGCTAACGTCAAGGTTGAATCACCCCGGCCGGGAACGGCATTTGAACGTTTTACCCTGAACGGACCTCTGGCTTTGCTGCCTTCTGGTGAGGGATATGCACTGGTATGGACAATGCCAGCTGCAGCAGCAGAAAAAATTCTGAAGCTCGATGACAGATCGTTTTTGCTGCATCTGCATGAGCAATTCGGGGATCGTATGGGTGAATTTACTCATGTTGGCCCGCGATCGAGCTTTCCGCTGATACTCAAACATGCATCGACCATTACCGGCCATCGAGCAGTACTGATAGGGAATGCCGCACAGGCACTTCATCCAGTTGCCGGTCAGGGTTTCAATCTAGGATTGCGCGATGCGTGGGAACTGGCCAGTGAAATCAGCCGTATCCCATCAGGTACGCCTGGTGAACCGGGGTCGACCAGAATGCTGGCTGCCTACAGCAGACGACGCCAGAGTGATAAACGCATCAGCCGGCTGTTTACCGATTCTCTGGTAAAGCTGTTTACAGCGGATCTGCCGCTGGTGCAGACGTGTAGCGGCATGGGACTGGCTGCGCTGGACAATCTGCCGCCAGCCAGGCGCCTGATCGCACATCAGATGATATTTGGCACTAAAGGCTGGTTTATTGGATAATCGGATATTTCCCGGATAGCCTGCAGCAGGTTTGTCCAGATCCGGAAATCAGGCCGGTTTTTCTAATTATTTCCATTGAACTTCGAATGATTACCGGAACGGGTCGACAGTTACCGGATTTTCCTTCTGATATTTTGAACGAATTCTTCCTGCTTCATGCAAATTGGCTCCTATACGCTCAAGAATAAATTGATCGTTGCTCCCATGGCAGGGGTCACCGATCGGCCCTTTCGGCAACTGTGCAAACGGATGGGCGCTGCGATGGCGGTTTCCGAAATGGTTTCCAGTAACTCGCTGTTATATGGATCGGAAAAAACCCGGCGCCGTGCCTGTCACGACGGAGAGGTAAAACCGGTTTCAGTGCAGATTGCAGGCGCAGATCCGGTTATGATGGCACAAGCCGCGCGTCATAATGCGGATCAGGGTGCCGAAATCATCGATATCAACATGGGTTGTCCCGCCAAAAAAATCTGCAATGTCATGGCGGGATCTGCTTTGCTGAAAGACGAAAATCTGGTCAGCAGGATACTTGATGCCGTAGTGCAGGCCGTGGATATTCCGGTAACTCTGAAGATCAGAACCGGTTGGGATACACAGCACAAAAATGCAATTACCGTTGCGCGTATTGCGGAAAGTGCAGGCATACAGGCGCTGGCCATACATGGCCGTACGCGCGCCTGTGCTTACCGGGGGCAGGCAGAATATGACACGATCGCTGCAGTCAAGACTTCGATCAGAATTCCCATCATTGCCAATGGCGACATCACTACACCGGAAAAAGCCTGGGCGGTACTCGAATATACCGGTGCCGATGCTGTCATGATCGGTCGTGCCGCCCAGGGAAAACCTTGGATTTTCCGCGAAACTGATCATTATCTGACGACAGGCAGCTTTCTGCCTCCCCCTGAGGTAGCTGAAATTCAGCGTGTCCTGATCGATCACCTGTACGAGTTGTATCATTTTTACGGTGAATACTCGGGTGTGCGAATAGCGCGTAAGCATATTTCCTGGTACACACGCGGGCTTGCCGGTTCTGCTGCTTTCCGTCATGCCATGAACCGATTGGCGACAGTTGAAGAACAGCTGGCAGCTACACAGCAGTTTTTTGCAGAGCTGGCCGATCAGGGCCGCACGCTTACTTATATCGACGAAGAGGTCATCGAAGCATGACGGTTATCAACGAAAACGAGATTGCACTTTGTATCCGCAGAGCAGTAGAAGCCTATTTCCAGGATCTGGATGGTGAAAAACCATGCCCTATCTATGAAATGGTCATACGCAGTGTGGAAAAACCGCTCATAGAGATCGCCATGCATTATGCTCAGGGCAATCAAAGCAAAGCTGCTGAATTATTGGGCATCAATCGCAATACCTTGCGCAACCGATTAACCAAACATCAGATCCGGTAAATTTCCAAATGAGCATAAAACAGGCGCTGATCAGCGTTTCCGACAAAACAGGCATAGTTGAGCTGGCAGCAGCTCTGCACCAATTCAATATCACCATTCTCTCGACCGGTGGAACCGCAAGATTACTGCAGGAATCAGGTATTCCCGTCATAGAAGTAAGCGACTATACCGGTTTCCCCGAAATGCTAGATGGACGGGTCAAGACGCTGCACCCTAAGGTACATGCAGGCATTCTCGCCAGGATGGATTTGCCTGAGCATCGACAAGTGATGGAACAAGCACAGATTCCAGCGATCGATCTGGTGGTGGTCAATCTGTATCCGTTTACTCAAACCATTACCCGACCGGATTGTTCGTTTGAAGAAGCAATCGAAAACATCGATATCGGCGGGCCTACCATGATCCGGGCCGCTGCCAAGAATTTCCAGCGTGTCGCTGTCGTGACCGACCCACAGGATTACGGGCCACTGCTGGAACAAATACGCGCTAACGACGGATCAATCGATCATGACTATCGTTTCCAGCTGGCACAAAAAGCTTTTTCCCATACGGCGCGCTATGATGGCGCCATCAGTAATTATCTGACTGCACTGGAGCCATTGAGCTCACAGCGCAAACGTTTTCCGGATCAGCTCAATCTGAGTTTTACGCTGGCCCAGCCGTTGCGCTACGGTGAGAACCCTCACCAGCAGGCAGCGTTCTATCGTGATACGACAAATGTTCCGGGCAGTCTTGCGGACTATGACCAGCTTCAGGGTAAGGAGCTCTCCTATAACAATATTGCTGATACCGATGCCGCATGGGCATGTGTCAGAACTTTTGATAAACCGGCCTGCGTAATCATTAAACACGCCAATCCGTGTGGTGTGGCTATTGCCGATACCGCGCTGGCTGCTTATAAAAAGGCATTTACCACTGATCCGGTATCGGCCTTTGGCGGCATTATCGCGATCAACCGGGCTGTCGAGGCTGATCTGGCCAAAGCAGTATTGCAACAGTTTGTGGAAGTCATCATTGCACCGGAATTCAGCCCGGAAGCCAGACATTTGCTGGCAGACAAGCCCAATATCCGGGTATTGACCGTACCGCTGGATAAACACAACAATGTCTATGATCTGAAACGGGTGGATGGTGGACTGCTGGTTCAAACACCGGATGATCTCGATATCACGGTAGATCAGTTGCAGGTCGTCACACGGATAAAACCCACTCGTGAACAAATAGAAGATTGTCTGTTTGCCTGGAGAGTGGCGAAATTCGTCAAATCAAACACCATCGTATTTTGTGCCAACGGCCAGACGCTCGGTATCGGGGCCGGGCAGATGAGCCGGGTGGACAGTGCACGTATTGCTTCGATCAAAGCACAGCAGGCCAACCTTGATTTGCATGGATCAGTTGTTGCATCGGATGCATTTTTCCCATTTCGGGATGGTCTGGATGTACTTGCCCAGGCGGGTGCCGGGGTTGTGATTCAGCCCGGCGGCAGTATTCGTGATGAGGAAGTCATCGCGGCAGCTGATGAGCAAGGGGTGGCTATGGTCTTTACCGGTGTCAGACATTTCAGGCATTAGCATGAGATTACTCGTTATCGGCAGTGGTGGCAGGGAACATGCCATTGCATGGAAACTGTCCCAATCTCCCCTGATTGAAAAGATCTTCGTTGCGCCTGGTAATGCCGGAACGGTGTTGGAAGCCAAGCTGGAAAATGTTCCAATGACTTCCATTCCTGATCTGGTGACGTTTGCCCGGCAGGAGAAGATCGATCTGACCGTAGTTGGCCCGGAGGTGCCATTGACGGAGGGCATCGTCGATACTTTTCAGGCTTCAGGCTTGAGAATATTCGGACCCACCCGGAAGGGTGCACGACTGGAAGGTTCCAAAAGTTTCGCCAAGGCATTCATGCTCAGTCATGGCATTCCAACCGCTGCCTGTGAAACGTTTGATGATGCAGCGGCCGCACATCGCTATATCGACCAGCATTCCCTGCCGGTCGTCATCAAGGCTGATGGACTGGCGGCCGGTAAGGGCGTGGTCGTGGCGCAAACTCTGTCCGAGGCGCATGCGGCAGTGGATGCCATGCTGGTGGACAACCGGTTGGGTACGGCCGGTGCGCATATTCTGATCGAAGATTACCTGGAAGGCGAGGAGGCCAGTTTCATCGTCCTGTCGGATGGAAAGAATGTTCTGCCTCTGGCCACCAGCCAGGATCACAAACGCCTGCGGGATAACGATGAAGGACCCAATACGGGGGGGATGGGCGCCTATTCTCCGGCACCGGTCATTACGCCCGAATTGCATGACAGAATCATGCAGAAGGTCATCATGCCCGTAATCCAGGGCATGACACAACAATCTCAACCTTATGTCGGATTTCTGTATGCCGGGCTGATGATTTCCCCGCAAGGCGAAGTCAGGGTACTGGAATTCAATTGTCGCCTCGGAGACCCGGAAACGCAGACTATCATGCTGCGATTGAAATCTGATCTGTTTATCCTGCTGGAGCACGCTGTCGATGGCACACTGGATCAGACAAATATTGAATGGGATCAGCGGGTGGCGTTATGTGTAGTCATGGCAGCCCAAGGATATCCTGACAATCCAAGGAAAAATGACATCATTCATGGGCTGGATTCAGTGATGGCTGCTCAGCATCATTCTGATGAATTTCACATTTTTCATGCCGGTACTGCGCTGAATAGTACAGATTCGACAGAAATACTGACATTCGGCGGGCGCGTACTGGGTGTGACCGCTTTGGGTGGGGACATCCGGCAAGCACAATCACGAGCTTATGCGATTGCAGCAGACATCCATTTCGATGGCTGTCAGATGCGCCGGGATATCGGCAGCAGAGGATTGGCACAAGGAAGTGGCGGGAAGCCTGGCTGATTCCAACCCTCGATTGTCCTTGCGAGGTAGTACACCGAAGCAATCCAGTTATTCCACAGCGAAAATTTCCAGTTCTGGCAGTTTATTCATAATCTTCAGCGTTTCCAGACTCACTTTCTGACTACGCGGCAGAGCAGTTCCAGAGCGTTCCATCACCCAATCCAGCACGGCCTTGCCGTTGACGATACAACCAGAAAGCTGCCGGTTTTTCCTGGAATCTGTTTAGGGTCTCAATCGAGGTGGGGGCTTGAACAGGTTCTCAATACACATGAACGGCCAGCCAGAGCGCGCCGTGGGATGTCCATTTGACAGTGTGTGGGGTGTTGGCCGGCAGAAACAGATAGTCTCCGGTATTCAGCTCAATAGTTTTTCCGTCTACTTCGAGTATGGCTGTACCTTTCAGCAGTGCGATCCATTCATCCTGTACTTGCTGGTATTTTTGTGGAGACAGTTCGGCAGAGCTGACGATACGTTCGATCACCAGGTTTCTGCGGGAGAGCAGTGTCTCGAAAGTTTCACCTTTTCGCGGAGTGGAAAATCCTGTAAACAGATTACCTGTCTGCATATCACCATGCCTTATGGATATAATCAGGAATTGTATTGCATATTGAAAAATCCTCAAACGCAAGGAGATTCAAATGAAAACTGCTTTTTCCAGGCTGTTTTTAGTAATGCTCACTGCCATACTATTATCCGCCTGCACTTCCAATGAAATCTATCGCAGTAATTTCAGCAATTGCATAGTAACAGCACAGGAATCATGTGAATCCCATGCCATCCAGCTTCACGACAAAGGAACAGAAAGGGAATATCTGCTCGGTTTCGTCGAGATCGATGATCAGGGACAACTCCGCAATCGTGTACAAATGCAGGCATTGCTCAATGAACTGTATACTCTGGCATCAAAAGAAAGTCTGTTAATCAATGTGTTCGTTCACGGCTGGCATCACAATGCCAAGCAGGGTGATGCCAATGTGGAAAGTTTCAAACTCAACCTGGCTGAATTGAGCAAAGTCGAGAGCCATTTGCACCAGGACAGAACACCACGCAAGGTAGTCGGTATATACGTCGGCTGGCGTGGTGAATCAATTGATATACCCTGGATAAACAACGTCACTTTCTGGGATCGGAAGAATACGGCACATGAAGTGGGTTACCTTGGTATGGCCGAGCTGCTGTTAAGGCTGGAAGAAATCCGTAACATCAAGAATACACAGGAACCCCCGGTCAAAAGCCGTCTGGTTATTTTAGGCCACAGCTTTGGCGGTGCGGCGGTGTACAGTGCCGCTGCACAGATTCTGGCAGATCGTTTTATCAACAGCGCTGGTGACAAAAATTATGTCGATAACGCAGAAGGGTTTGGAGATCTTGTGGTATTGCTCAACCCGGCGTTTGAAGCACTCAAGTATGCTCCGCTTTATGATCTGGCCCAGGCACGCTGCAGTTATTTTCAGGATCAGCCTCCACGGCTGGTAATACTCACTTCCGAAGCGGATTTTGCTACCAAATACGCCTTTCCTGCCGGACGGGTTTTCTCAACATTTTTTGAAACACACAGCACGATCAAACGTAATGATTGTAATCGACCGCTTTCCTACAGCGAGGGTGCAGCCGATCGTCAAGCAGTAGGTCACTTCGAATTTTTACAAAGCCACGAATTACACCCCGCCAGTAAAAGCATGGCAGCCGTTTATCACCAGGCCAAAGCTATCTGGAAAAATCAGCAACCTGGAGAAGCAATCCAATTTGGCAGCACAGAGCTGAGAAACCTGGAGCACACAGTCATTCACAATCCTTATCTGAATGTGAAGGTTGATAAACGCCTGATCGAAAACCACAACGATGTGTTTCGCCCCGAGATCATGGAATTTATTCGCATGCTGATTGTTTTATCCACAGAAGAATAAAGCCTGATTTCCATTGATACAAACAGATGTTATTCCATTCCCAAATCAAAAATGACACGAAGGCGAGCCGCAGACAGTATAAATAATACGGCCAGGCGAAGCCGACAAAGTTAGTTTTGATTTAGAAATGGAATTACTGGTCAACATTTTCCAGAAAACGTAATACTTCATCCGGATCCCGCGTGCGTTTCATCGGTGGCAGGCTTTGCCAGATCTGCTTGCCATAAGGTTTGGATACCAGCCGCGGGTCGCAAATCATCAGCACCCCACGATCTTTTTCATCTCGTATCAGGCGGCCGGCTCCCTGTTTCAGGCTGATGATCGCATGGGGTAACTGGTATTCCATGAATGCATTACGGCCTTCACGGGTAAATTTTTCGATGCGTGCAGACAATACCGGATCATCCGGTGAAGCAAAGGGCAGCCGGTCGATGATGACCAGTGAAAGGGCATTTCCCTTTACATCGATACCTTCCCAGAAGGATTGGCTTCCCACCAGCACCGCATTGCCCAGCTGGCGAAACTGATTCAGCAGGGCAGAGCGAGCTTCCTGTCCTTGCAACAACAAGGGAAATTCAAGCTGTTCCCGTTGAAAGGCAACCTGCAGCAATTCATGGATCTGTTGCATGTTGCGCAGACTGGTACACAGGATGAATGCCCGTCCCTGGCTTGCCTTGATGACCGGCAACACAGCCTGAACGATACTTTCAGTGTAGTGTGGCGTATTTGGATCGGGCAGTTGGGAAGGCACATAGAGTAACGCCTGATTGGGAAAATCGAACGGGCTGTCCCAATTGGCCGTTTTAGCCTCGAACAATCCCATCATCCGGTTGTAATGAGAGAAATCCTTTTTGACTGACAGGGTAGCGGAGGTGAATATCCAGGCGCGCGCGGAAGCATCGAGTTGTTTGCTGAATGTTTCTGCAACGGATAAAGGTGTAGTGTTGAATTGCAGACTTTGACTGTAGGTCTCGACCCAGCAGATGAATTCCCGGGATTCAGATTGTTCATGCCACTGCCTGATCCGATTGAGCAGAGTCTGTGCCCGCAGCCAGCAGTTTTGCAACCCTTGCGAACGAACCGCCTGAGTTTCGAGCAATCCGGCCAGTAGCACCAGTTTTTCCTGTAAGACTTGCCGCGCTTCACTGAAACCGGGATAGCGTGCAGCGGAAGCGGAAGACATGCGTGTATGTTTTTCCGTGATTGTCAGGTGCAGATCCAGCACCGCTTTCCCGACAGCTGCCGTGGCATCGAACAAGGGAGCAAAATCCTTTGCCTCGAGTAGTGCTTCAGTATCGGTATCACGTACCAGAACTTGTATCTGGCCGGTACTGACCGATTCACCAAAAAACAGGCTGGCCACTTCGGGTAACTGATGCGCCTCATCAAATATCACGGTGTTGCAGGCAGGCAGTAATTCGGAGAGACCCTCATCACGTAGCATGACATCAGCAAAGAACAGGTGGTGATTGACAACTACGATATCGGCTGATAGTGCTCGCTTGCGCGCTTCCATCACAAAGCACTGTCGGTAATGCGGGCAATCCGATCCCAGACAGTTTTCCCGTGTGGAAGTGACGTGCTGCCAGATGGCAGCTTGTTCCGGGACTTTATCCAGCCCGCTTTTATCGCCGTGGCTGCTGGTACCGGCATAGCGTTCGATCAGATTGAGATACTTTACTTCAGTGCGGCTGGCAAAGTGAATATGATCTGAATTCAGGGTACGTTCAAGATGATAATGACAGATATAGTTGGCACGTCCTTTCAGCAATGCGATAGTGACCGGTATTTTCAGAGCGGCACGCACGGTTGGGATATCGCGTTGAAAAAGCTGATCCTGTAACGTTTTGGTACCCGTCGATAAAATGACCTTTCCGCCTGATAACAAAGCCGGTACCAGATAGGCATAGGTTTTACCCGTACCTGTACCGGCCTCGGTAACCAGAACCTCCTGACTCTCTATGGCTTGCGCGATGGCCTGCGCCATCTCCAGTTGCTGGGTGCGGGGACGGTAGTCTGGTATATTCCGGGCAAGTAGCCCGTCAGCCGAGAAAACAGTATTGAGATCAGACATTGAAACAGTGGAAGTGCATAAAATAACTGATTGGCGTGAGTTTCCGGATATGCTTTATTCATCCCGGAACAAAATCGGGCTGTTACCTGAAAACATTCAAAATCAACAGCAACCAGGCCTTTGTTCCGGTCGAGCTTCCGGAAAAATTATCGGATAATAGCGCCTTTACAGAAAAGCATCTGCAAAAACTTCATTAAAGTTTCAGTCTTGAATGAATACACTTAAATTGTGCCTGATACTGTACGCCTGTCTGGTATTGCTGCCGGTCAGGGTCATGAGTGCAGACTTATCTCCTGCATCGAGTGAGCGCCAGCCGATTTATATCGAAGCAGATCACATCGACGGACATTACCAGCAAGAGATCGAAGCGATCGGCAATGTGCGTATGCGCCGTGGCGACCAGACATTGACGGCTGACCGGGTAAAATATTATCAGAGTAACGAGAATGTGGAAGTCGAGGGTAATGCACAACTCGAACGCCCGGATGATATTTTATGGGGCAGTTATCTGCAAATGAACCTGAATGACAACACAGGCCAATTGAGTGAGCCGCGATATCTTCAGAAAGATGGAAACGGCCGGGGTGATGGAAACCTGCTGCTGCTGGAAGGAGAAAATCAATACAGATTCAAGAAGGCACGCTATACCACCTGCCCCGAGGATGATCATGACTGGTACATCCTGGCAGATGATCTGGAAATCGATAAAGAAAAGAAAGTGGGAACCGCACGCCATGCCTCGGTTCGCTTCAAGGATGTGCCGATTCTGTATGTGCCGTGGATGAATTTCTCTTTCGGCAATGAGCGGAAAACCGGATTTCTGTCTCCGATTATGGGTAACACCAGCAGAAGCGGGGTTGAGGTTTCTGTTCCTTTTTACTGGAATATTGCGCCCAACTACGATGCCACGATTACTCCGCGTCTCATGAGCCGACGTGGAGTGATGCTCAATAATGAATTTCGTTATATCGGACAGACGCTCAATGGCCGGTTCTTACTGGATTATCTGCCGAATGATCTGGAAACCGATACCACTCGCTACGGCATGCAGCTCAATCATTTCCACAATCTGGGTGCGGGATGGTTCGGCATGATCAACTACAACAGTGCCTCGGATCGCAATTATTTTCGCGATTTGGGCAATAACATTCTCTTTACCTCCCAGACCAACTTGCTGCAACAGGGTTTTGCCAGTTATTTCAGGGAATTGGGTCGCAATGGCACGCTCACTTTCAGTACACTGCTGCAACAATTCCAGACCCTTCAGGACCCCAGAGCTCCCATCATCTCGCCATTCAAAATCCTGCCGCGATTTACACTGAATGCGGCAAAAAGGAATGTATATGGCCTGGATTTTGATTTTTCCGGCAGTTTCACGCATTTTTCGCATTCAACCTTACCACATGGCCTGCGTACGACATTTCTTCCAGGCGTAAGCTTGCCGCTGGAAAATTCCTTTGGTTTTATCCGGCCGCGGGTATCACTGCACCATACCCGCTATGACCTGAATGAGCCGGCCAATCCGGCAGCAAATGATAAACATCTCAGCCGGACGGTACCGATATTCAGCTTCGATAGCGGGATAGTGCTGGAACGCGATACGACATTGGCGCGCGAGAATTTCGTTCAAACCATCGAACCACGTGTTTTCTATACCTATATTCCTTATAGAGATCAGCAGTTGTTGCCCAACTTCGATTCTGCTGAAATGGATTTCAGTTACCCTCAGTTATTTCTGGAAAGAAGGTTCAGCGGTGAAGACAGGATCAACGATGCCAATGAAATTACACTGGCAGTCAGTTCCCGTCTGATTCATTCAGCAACCGGTAATGAACGCCTGCGTTTCTCGGCAGGGCAGAGAATCCGTTTCAGTGATCGCCGGGTGATACTCACTTCCCCTCAGGTCACGAGAGCAGGATCCGATTTCATCGCAGAGCTTTCCGGTGGGATCACACAGAATATCAAGACAGATACCGGGATACAGCTCAACCAGAATAATTTTCTGATCGAAAAAATACGTACTGGTATCAGCTATCGTCCGGCACCCGGAAAGGTTATCAATGCAGGTTATCGTTTCACCCGGGATGTGCTGGAGCAGGTCGATCTTTCCACTCAATGGCCATTCCTGAAAAAATGGCAAGGTTTTGCAGCCATCAATTACTCGCTGAAAGATGACAAATTACTTGCCGGTCTGCTGGGTCTTGAGTATAACGCCTGCTGCTGGTCATTGAGATTTGTGACCAGCCATTTCACGACTGCGACACAGCGCACTTCGACCAATATTTTCGTTCAGCTGGAGTTGAACGATTTGATGAGAATCGGCACCAATCCGGTACGTGTGCTGCAACAGACCATTCCGGGTTATATGAGGACAGATTTGTAATGATCCAATTCAGCAGTGACAGGCAATTGAAATTCAGGAAATACTGGCTGATCTATGCCGTTTTTGCCACTATGCTGGCAGCCGATGTTTTTGCCCAGAGTTCTTATTCGAGAGAGGATATTAAGCCGATCGACCGCATCGTAGCGGTTGTCAATGAAGAAGTCATCACTCAGCAGGAAATCAACGAGGTGTTGCAAAATACAGTTCAACAATTACAGAGACAGAATACCCAGTTACCCCGCATGGAAATTCTGGAGAAACAACTGCTGGAGCGTTTGATTCTAAAACGTATACAACTACAGCGTGCCAAGGAAATCGGATTGACGGTCAGTGATAATGATCTCGACCAGACTTTGCGCCGGATTATCCAGGATAACCATCTCACCATGGATGAATTCAGGCAGGTACTTCTCCAGGAAGGAACCGACATGAATCGGTTTCGTGAGGAAATTCGCGGTGAAATCCTGATGTCCCGACTGAAAGAACAGGAAGTCAACAGTCGTGTCAATGTCACAGAGAATGAAATCGATAATTTCCTGCAGAATCAGGCTAATTCACCTGCCGGTAATGAGGAATATCGTATTGCACATATCCTGGTGCAGATTTCGGAACAGATGGATGAGGCGCAAATCGAAGCCAGGCATAAACGTGCCGAGACCGCTTATGAAAGTCTCCGCCAGGGGGCAGATTTTGTGCGGGTATCTGCTGAATTTTCTGATGCACCGGATGCGATGCAGGGAGGAGAGCTTGGCTGGCGGCCACTGGGTCAACTGGGTTCGCCATTTACTGAAATGCTGGTGAATATGCAACCGGGAGAGGTTACCCCGGTAGTACGAAGCCCGGTGGGTTTTCATATCCTTAAATTACTCGAACGTCGGCAGCAGGAACAAAAGGTGACGATCATTGAACAGACCCATGCACAGCATATTCTGATCAAGGTTAGCGAACTGGTTTCGGAAGAGGATGCTCATCAGTTGATCAATCAGCTCATGGAACGTATTCATAACGGTGCAGATTTCATGGATGTAGCCAAGGCACATTCGGAGGATGCCAGTGCATCTGCCGGAGGAGATTTAGGTTGGGTCTCGCCGGGAGATACCGTGCCTGAATTTGAACAGGCGATGAATGCGTTGTTGCCGGGGCAAGTCAGCCCGCCTGTGCGTACTCCTTTTGGCTGGCATTTGATCAAGGTCATCGAGCGACGCTCACAGGATGTGAGTGAACGCCAGCAACGGGAAGCGGCGCGCCATACCATACATGCGCGCAAGGCAGATGCCATTGTGCAGGAATGGTTGCAACAGCTCAGAGACCAGGCTTACGTGGAATATAAAGTTGAGGATAACTGATGCAGATGCACTTCATTCATAAGCTGCCGAATATATTGACCGAATCGACGATATGACGCTTTCTTCCATAGCCAGACTGGTATTGACTGCGGGTGAGCCTGCCGGTATCGGCCCCGATTTATGTGTGCAGATTGCACAACGAAACTTGCCCTGTCGACTGACTGTCATTGCTGATCGTGATGTGCTCGATCAGCGCGCTGAAAAACTGAGGCTACCTTTGCAACTGCACGAGGATGATCCTGACAATGTTCAGCCTCACCGGGCCGGTCAATTATCTGTACAGCATGTACCTGTCAACAATCCGGTTGTGGCAGGCCAGCTCGATGTCAATAATGCCGCCTATGTACTGACGACACTGCGGCTTGCGGTTGAAGCCTGCACCACTCATGAAGCCGATGCCATGGTCACGGCACCCGTACATAAAGGCATTATCAGTGAATCAGGTATCCCTTTTTCCGGGCATACCGAGTACCTGTCCGAACTGACGAACAGCCACGCGGTCATGATGCTGGCAGGGGGGGGGATGCGAGTGACACTTGCCACTACCCACCTGCCTCTCAAGGATGTGCCTGCCGCTATTACACCGGAACGGCTGGAACAGAAACTGCGCATCATTCACCGCGATCTGGTAACACGTTTTGCCATTGAAAATCCACGTATTGCCGTAGCAGGGCTGAACCCCCATGCGGGAGAATCCGGGCACCTCGGCCGGGAAGAAATCGACGTGATTATCCCGGTACTGGAAAAACTGCGTAATGACGGGATGAATCTGCTCGGCCCGTTACCGGCGGATACTTTGTTCAATCCCCCCAAACTCAAGGAATACGATTGTATCTTTGTCATGTACCATGATCAGGGATTGCCGGTACTCAAGCACGCCAGCTTTGGCCATGGTGTGAATATCAGTCTGGGAATGCCCATTATCCGTACTTCTGTCGATCATGGTACGGCACTGGAACTGGCAGGAACCGGGCAGGCTGATCCTGGCAGCATGAATACCGCCATTGAAACGGCACTGATGCTCATCGAAAAAACACACCGCGCCAGAAACGATCTGTCATAGCTGGAAATTTGAAGAAATTGGACCAGCAGACAGACGAGTCACTCAAAACCTATCCGGTAAACTGATATGCGGCATACCCCCCGCAAACGCTTCGGCCAGCATTTTCTGGTTGATACTTCTGTCATCGCAGAAATCATTCATATCATTCACCCGGTACCTGGCGATCGAATGATCGAAATCGGGCCGGGGCTGGGTGCGCTGACCAAGCCTCTGCTGAACGTCCTGGATGAACTTCAAGTCATTGAAATAGATCGTGATATCGTCGATTACCTGTCCCGTACTTATCCCGGTAAGCTGGTTATACACAATATCGATGCGCTGAAATTTGATTTCTCAGAATTGGGGGAGGGGCTACGGATCATCGGAAATCTGCCCTACAACATTTCCACGCCACTGCTGTTTCATCTTTCCCGCTTCAGCAGCCTGATTACTGATATGTACTTCATGCTGCAGCTCGAAGTGGTGGAACGAATGGTTGCACTGCCCTCCACACCGGATTACGGACGTTTGTCAATCATGTTGCAGAACCGGTTTGAAATGGAACAAATGCTGGTTGTGCCAGCGGAATCGTTTGACCCGCCTCCGCGAGTTCAGTCTGCCATTGTATGCATGCGCCCAAAAGCAGAACCGACTATTCCATTGAAACATGAACGACTGTTTGCCGAGCTGGTAAGCGCTGCATTCTCCCAGCGGCGTAAAACGTTGCGCAATACACTGCGTCATTATCTGACAGCCGATGATTTTGAACGGCTGGAAATCGATTCCGGATTGCGAGCCGAGAATTTATCACTTGCGCAGTATGCAGCTATTGTCAGACAGGTTTATGAGGACAGGCAATAACCGAACCAACTGAGCTGTGGCGTCAGGCAAAAGAAGTTTGCTTGTCTTCATGTGCCAGCAGCCACTGTTTACGATGAATTCCCCCCCCATAACCTGTCAGCTTGCCATTGGCACCGATAACACGATGACAGGGGATAATGATCGAAATGGGATTCTGACCATTGGCCATACCCACTGCACGTGCGGCCTTGGGTAAGTGCAGGCGTTCTGCGATATTTTTATAACTGACAGTCTCACCATAGGGAATAGTGCTAAGTGATTGCCAAACCGCTTCCTGAAATGGTGTGCCAGTCGCTTTCATGGGCAGATCAAACTGAATCAGTTCCCCCGCGAAATAAGCATTCAACTGAGCAATCGCCTCTGCGAAAGGGGCGGCATCCTGCCGCCAGTCATCTGTCATGCGAGGCAGCAGTTTCTGTATCTCTATTTCCATATACACGCCTGTAAGAAACTCACCATCACTCGTGAGTAACAGTCGATCCACAGGACTTTCCAGAAAAGTATAATAGTTCATTGTCAACTCCTCGAATTTTCCCCCGTTTCATTTGATATAAGCAGAATGCCACAAAGGCCATGCAACAGACAATAATATCCACGCAGTTCTGATTCAAGTGATTTGAAAAGGGCCAGCAATAATCTGTAAAGCAGATCAGAAAGATAATCTGCCTTCCTCTTTCTATAGCGTCTATAGCATTTCTTGCAATTAATTTTACATAATATACATAGAATCCTGATTTTCAACGACTTTTGCTTCTGCAGACTCAAGCGGGGAGAGGGTTAGCATTGAAATAACTAAGCCGCCTACAATCATTGCGCTTATTCTTTCTTTTGACTTTTGCATGCAGCTTTCTAATATTTTTCTCTTCTTCTCATCTTTTGCAGTGACCATTTCGCTTGCCAGTATTACTTTCAATTCGTCTTCTTTGAGGTAATTTGCTAGCTGTATACAAACCTCAATTGGTAATCCTCTGATTCCTGATTTAGCTGTTCTCAAGTTTGCGTCAGCGATTCCTATAATTTTTGCTAGTTCTTTCTGTGTTCCGGCCTTTTCTGTTCCGGTTTCTATATATTTTTTAAGTTCGTTCATTTTTTCTCCTTGACGCATTGGTTTTGATGCGCTTAATATCTGCATTAAATTTGATGCGTGAAATTACCCCAATATTCTAGGGTTCTTAATTCCACAAGTCAAACAGGGTCATTCAATGTGGAGGAAAAATGCTTACAGAATCAGGTATTACGCCATATCCGGCACTTAATCAATTGTCATTGCAGTACAGTATTTTTGGCTTTCTACTCCGCAATATCACCAAACCCGGCAACCACTTCGCCGCCCGCTGCTATCTCTCCGCACTCGACGACACCAGTTCGCTGCCACCCGGCCAGATTTTCAACCTTCTAACCGTTCTCGATTTCTACTATCAAACCGAGCGCAACCAGACCGAACGACGAGCGCCAGCGAGGAGTGAGGGAAGGGGAAGCGAAGGGCAAAAAATACTTTACGTGCCAGTAACACGTAAAGTTAGTCTCACCGGTGAGACTTTTTGCTCATTTTAGCCATGGAAACTTCCCCGGTTTTCATCGACTACGTGACCATCCGTCAGGAGTATTTTGGCGGGGGTCTGCCGGTTCTGAATGATGGAAAAGTTCTCAAAGTTGATGCGGATGGTGAGATCGAATATTCAACCGATGTGCGCTGCATCATTGAAGGTTCGTATGATTCCCGCGTTCAGGTTCGCTGCGATGGCAATACGGTTGAATTCACCGGTAACATTTCCCGCTATGGCCGTCGTGACAATCTTTTTGGATATGATTGGCCGACAACGATTGCCCGCATTAACGATCTGCTGTCGCTTCTGGGTCTGCCGCCGTTCACATCCGGCAAGCTCTATAAATTCGCTGATACCGGCTGGTCATGGTCAGGCGCTCGTGTCTCCCGCATCGATCTGACCTGTAATTACAGCACTGGCTCCAAAGAATCCATGCATGCCGTCCTTTGCCACATGGCAGGCCAGCATGTTGGCCGTCAAAAAGGTTCACTGTCTCCTGATTCCGGGACGGTTGAATACGGCAGGGGGTCTAAATACGTCTACGGCAAGCTCTACGCCAAATATCAAGAACTGGAAAAGCATCGTTCCAAGAAATCCGGCTCACACGTCTCTGATGACGTCATCGACTACTGCAAAACCGAAGGCATTCTTCGGGAAGAATTCACCCTTAAATCCCGCTTCCTTTTACAAAACAACCTTGCTTATCTAGGCGCAATCACACAAGACAATCTCAATCAGATATACGCCGACCGCACACAACTTCAGAGGTTAGAGGACATGAAATACGAAAACTTTAACGATCTTCCGAAGCATCTTCGATCGACTTATGCCAGTTGGAAATTAGGGCTTCCGTTAGATATCAGTAGGGCTACTCGCTATCGTCACCGCACTGAATTACTCGCCTACGGCGTTGATATCTCCATCCCGAACAACGTTCACCATCTTCCCTCAAGGGTTCGCGTTGTAGAACTCAAGCCACTCACGGCTCCCGACTGGTACATCCAGAACTACGGTTAATTTTCTGCCCCGGGTTTATCCGCCACATCCGGAACAGGCATTCAACAGGCGTAAGGAAAAACAAATGGCAATTGAAAAAGTAAAAGTGACCGGAATCACGTTTTTTGACGGAACCCTTGATGATGGAAAACATATTGATTCAGGCAAGGTGTTTATCGAACATCTGCTTGATTTCAGAAAAGGCACTGCCAAAGGGTCTTCGACTACAGCTTATCCGCTCGCATCATCCAAAGAAGCCAAAGCCTTAATGAATCACGATTTCCCACTGGTTTGCGAAGTCGAGTTTCTGACCTTATCCAGCAATAAAGGCCCCAAGACGGTGATCAATGCTCTTCGACCCGTCCCGGCTGCTGCATCTCCTGCCCGGTAGTACCCAGCCCCCAGCCTGCGGGGTTGGGGGGTGTGTATTACGCATGCCGCCTTTCTTTAACTTTAAATAGGAGTAACAAATGAAAAACTTTAAACAGCGCCTGACCAATGCTGCTTACGCATCCCCGCTGGTACTTTTCGCCGCATCTGCACGTGCCGATTTGCCCGAAGATGTGACAACGGCTATTACAGCGGCTAAAGCTGATATTGCTGCTGCTGGCGCTTTGGTAATTACCATCGTTGTTGGCATCAAAGTTTGGAAATGGATCACCAGAGTATTCTAAGAGGCTGATCAAATGGGCAATTACTACCAAGGCAAATGCTATTCCACAACTCTTGACCTCCATCAAGAGATTGCCGGTAATTGCCCGACTGTTTCCCCGGACGGGGCATACACAATCCGGTGTGTCCCGTCTACCGACAAGATCGTTATCACACGTACGAATACTGGCTTAATACCCGTACCAGTAAGCACTGATTACATACCGCAACAGATCGCTTGTGACCCTAACGCACAAATGCATGATGCTATTGATGCAGCCTGGCTTATCGCGGGCGCTTGGGTTGTTGCTTACATGGCTAAAAAAGTCGCTGAAGTTATCAGGAGTTGATTATGTTTGATGATCCAAACGCTCTTTATGTTTTGCTCGCTATATTGGGATCGACATGGATACTGTTCGGAAGCTGATCGTCTGCGCCATACTCGGCGTTTTCTACGTTCCCGTCGTCTCCGCCTACGAATTTCACGATCCGTATCCGAACGTTAAAGTCATTGATGGTGAGGTACATATACAACGCCCCGGCGGTGGAACCTCGCTCGCATATCCCAATGCCGGCATATCCAAAGATATCCCCGTCAACACCTCAAAAGGTCAATTTCTCGTCCCGGTTGAAAAAACCTTTCCGGTTGAACCCTCAAAAGTCGGAAAAGCCGCAACCCGGTTTCTAAAAACTCTACCGGCAATTGGTACCGCAATTGCTCTCTATGATACCGTTTGTGACCTTACTGATATCTGCCGAAATTCCCAATCGGGTGAGATTGAATATGCCCCTGATATGCCGGCTGGTTACCCAGTAACCACCGAAACGGGTTACTGGCGTCATCCGTTTTATGTTAGCTTGACTCACGTTACAGCAGACCTTCTTTGTAAAAGTTTTGATTACCGCGCGGCAGTCCATTTCGCCCCGAATAATCTGACGTTCTTACGTGTAGAAGTCTCTGGCGGTACCTCTTATTGCATCTACTCCGACAAGACTAACAATCCGCCAACAGAAACAGCGCCCCCTAATTACTCAATCGTCAAAGTCAACAGTGGAAATTGCTTTACTGGATATACCAAAGTTGGCAACGAGTGCGTACACAACAATGCCCCCGTGCCTGTTACTGAAACGCACTGGACAGACGCTGAAACCAAGCTCAATGCCCAACCCCAACAAACCGCCGAAGCCCTCTATAACTCTGATGCCCCCGTCCCGGTTTTGGCCTCAACCCAATCTGCCCCCGTAATCCAGCAGATTGCCCAGACATCCACACAAACCAAAGATGCCCAGGGCAACATCACCGGCACACAAGTTGCAACCACATCTGTCAAGGTCGAAGATACCAGCACAACCAATAACGTTACTTATAACGTGACCGAAGTTACCACGATCACGACTTACAACGAAAACAACGAAATCACCAACACTCAGACTTCAACCTCTGATAACTCGCCGCCCAAAACTGGCACCGATGAAACTACCGTATCGTTTGATGATGTTCCGCCAGCTCAACTTGAAGAAGAACAACCAGAGTTTAATTTGCAGACTCCGGAATCCTGGGGGGAGGGGACATGTCCGCCGGATGAAATACTTACCGTTCAGGGCGTGACTTTTCCTGTCAGTTGGCAACCAGCCTGTGATACAGCTGTGCAGTTGCGGCCGATCTTTGTGCTTTTTGCATCTGTTGCCGCGATGTTTATTGTTGCCGGCATATCTCGCGCTGGCACTTAACTACCACTTACGACTAGCAGAAGAACATGCTTTTAATATTTTGATGAGATTAACAACATGAACATACTTATCCCGCTGGGCGCATTTCTCGAAGCTGCTGCCGGGCCGCTTGCTGTACGTGTACTTACATCGCTGGGTATCGGGGTTATCAGCTATGCGGGCCTCACGGTCAGCGTAGGTGCTGCACTGACTTACATGCAAACTCAATACTTCGGGTTGCCATCTTCCGTTGCGAATCTTGCTAACCTTGCTGGCCTTGGTCAGTGCCTTGGTATCGTTACAGCCGCTATCACTTTTCGGGTTGCTTTTCAGGTACAGCGTAAAACACTTGGTGTTCTCAACAAATGAGCATTACTTTAATTACTGCCGCACCGGGTGCGGGTAAAACAATTTTTGCTGTCTGGAACATCATCAAGCCCGCTGTTGAAGCCGATAGAGTTGTTTACACCGCCGGGATTCCTGAACTCAAACTCCCGGCAATTTCCCTGAGTTATAGCCAGGTGAAAAGATGGGCTGACAGGGAACTTGTCGAGGTTGAAAACCCATCTGGTATTCCGATTCCTGACGATGAAAAACCCTCGCGGTTGCAGAACATTACTGAGGGTGCACTTATCGTAATTGATGAGGTTCAGTATCTTTGGCCAGCCTCTGGTTCCAGGGAGCCCGGAGAAGACATCAAATACTTAACCAAACATCGCCATCACGGGTTGGAATTTGTCCTGATTACTCAGGCACCTCAGTTGATACATAAGAATGTGCTGGCAGTAGTCGATAAGCACATTCATATGCTTTCAGACTGGCATGGCAGGAAGCGTTACGAATGGCCTGAATACTGCGCAACAGTCAGGGCCACAAGTAGCAAACTCAAGGCAGTATCACAGCGTTACGAGCTACCGAAAGAAGCTTACGGACTCTACAGATCAGCTAGCATGCATATTACGCAGAAACGTCGTAAACCTCTCATGGCTTACGTTGTACCGATTGCTTTCTTCGCACTTATCTATACGGGTTTCACCTTCAAGGATCGTTTCCTTGATTCAAAATCATCAGAATCTCCAAAAGTTGTCAAGGATGAACAAAAGACGGATGACCCTCATTTATCCCAGCAAAAATTAACATCGGCCCCAGTAACAACCGTCACAACTGTTGCCCGTCCCGTTACTCTTGCCCTTGTATCTGATCAGATTGATTGGTCTAAAGTAGGGGCTTGCGTGGCAACGCAAGCCAAATGCATCTGCTACGGCAAGAGCGCGGAGCGCCTTGTCGTCCCTCCGGAGACCTGCCGCAAGGCAGTGTCGAGCGGTTGGCCTGGTCAAGAGACAAAAGTCTAAAGTCCTGCGGATTGCCGCCGATACCATATCCGGGTGATTTGTACCTCCATTGCCCGATTCAAAAATGATGATCATAGCCGCCAGTTGGTTCGCCCTCTGGCGGTTCTCATTTGTCCAGCAGAAAATATCGAGGCCGCCGGACCCGGTGTTGGTTTTAGGGTACCGGCGCAACGCAGATTTTTCGTCGCGGGTCTCACCGTAACGCCTGACCTGACGCGCTATCACACCCCCCGTATTCCTACATAACCCCGAAGCATCTTTCCAGCATCATCCCGAACTTGCTCTCTGTGCTGATTTGCCGCCTGTAGAAGTCTGCCTTTATTTCCAACTCTTCGATGTCAAGGTTTCTGCGCTCCAGCTCTGCCTTTAATAATCTGATCTCACTTTCCAGATACACAACCAGCTGACACCGAAAGAACAGGGTGCGTATTTCCCCGGCCGAGAATCCATTACGCCATTCAGGAACAAATAATTTTCCATTTCTGAAATAGAAGCCATTCCAGCTATTTCCTAATAATGCACATGCCTTGCCATGCACAAATAGATTTATCAGCCTTATTGCCGATTCTGATGGCTTTCTCGTGCCTTTCTTCCATTGTTTGATCACTCGCAGCTCTTCACCTGTGATTTCCTGTAATACTTCAACGCTAATACCGTATATCAGATCATCCATTTTTATTTTTCTCCGGACAAAAAAATACCCGCGCGTGGCGGGTATCAAAAAGTGCTGGTACTGTCAGCACGCGAGCCTTAATGGTCCGAAAGGGGTCAGCAATCTATAGATTAGATCAGCGATGTAATCTGCCTTCCTTCTGAATTTCTTCCTTCGTTCTCTGCATCTTCTATTTAACATAATATACATTATACGAAATACAATGCTCGTGCCGCCGGTACGAAAACAAAGGAGGAAATGCATTATGTCAAATCAAAAAAACCGCTATGGCGGCCTGTTCTGTGCGCTTATCAACAGTTCCTTTTCATCCTGGCTCATCAAGGCTATGGAACGACTTGGTTTCAAGCAGTTTTGGATCAATTTCTTCCTGTGGTTGCCGTGTCGGCTGGCCATGCTTGAAATCAAACTTGAGTATGGTTCCCTGGAGAACTTCGTTAACCGGGACAGCGATTGAGAAAAAACTTTACGTGCCAGTAACACGTAAAGTTACTGCCAATTCTGTCCATTTTTCTCCGGTTTTAAAGCACTCCAAACCCGCTCCCAGACTGGGTTTTCAGGTTTTTAGCCTTGAAATTATTCAAACAGCATATTTTCAACGGATTTCGGGGGGTTAGATGCATATTCAAATTTCATATTTCACCGTTCAGGATGTTGCGAATTTTCATGGAATCACTCCCCAGCGTGTTCGGCGATTGCTGTCTGAAGGTCGGATCAAGGGATTCAAGGATTCTCACAACATCTGGTGCATTACGTCTCTTGATATTCGACCACCGCGTAAATCGGGTTTTCATCGTTTCCGCCTCAAGTTTCACAAGGGGGATGGCCATGCGTAAACGCCACTACAAACGCAAGCCGTACAAGCCTGTGAACTATGACACCATCCGTGAAACAAGGCTGCTGGCGGGTCTTACGCGGCAACAGGTTGCCGATATGCTTCGGGTTTCACTGCGTACTGTCCAGTACTGGGAACGCGGCTTGGTTCACATGCCGTATGCCGCGTTCCGGCTTCTTCGTATCCTGACGGGCTATGAACTACCCGGTAAAGAGTGGAAAAACTGGATGTTACTACGTAACAAATTGATTTCTCCTGAAGGCAAAACCTTTACTCCTGGCGATCTCTACCCGCTTAACTGGACGATCGACAAAGCCCGCATGTGGGATAAGGAATACCGTCGTCGTGTCGGTTCTGGGGAAACAGCACTGGTACCGTTTGCGTTACCCGGTAATGCGTGGCGCGGCTGGATGTGTCATGACGGTCGTCTGCTCTCCCCAGATGGTATGGCGTTTACGCCTGTCCACCTCAATTTCCTTGCGTCCATGGTTGATCGGATCTGCGGGGAGATCTCTTCGGTTCCGGTCAAGGTCATTCAGGGGGATACACCATGAACGGTTTGTGCCTCTGGGTGCGGCGAGAAGCGATGAGCGCAGCGATAGAGCGATCGAGCAGCACCCCGAAGGCGTTGGAATGATGAAAATCGCTTAAATCGCGTTTTAAGCCCTTTCTGTGGCCAGCAGGAAATAAGCGACTCCCGCGATTACGGGTCATCAGTAATCGTGGGTTGCAGCTTTTTCCGTCGCGGGTTACGCCGTAACGGTTCGGGATTGCTGCCGCTCGCCCCCCATCCACCACCCTGCAAAACGGGGTTTATGGTTTTTAGGCGTAGACGGATGCGGCAAGCACTTGGCCGCGTTTATCCGTCGCCGCCCCCCCTTTTGGGGTTGGCGTGAAATTCTTGCTGCCTCTTTTTCTGGATATTTTTTCAACGATCAACTATTTTTTAAATCATGAATGCAAATTTTTCACGCGCTAATTTTCCTCTGAATTTTTCTCCTGGAAATTTTGTAATTGTGCAAGCCATTGATTTTATTGCTTATACATTATACGAAATTAAATAAGCAGCAAAAGCCGAGTTAATCTGATAAATCAGAATCTGCTCCGAACGGGATAAGGACGTCATTCGGAGCATGATGATCTGGAGAAACGTTTTTGGGATTATTTAAAACTTACTTGACGCGACTGCGGTATTCACGTGTCCGGGTATCGATTTCGATCTTGTCGCCAATTTCACAAAACAAGGGTACCGCCAGTTCAAAACCAGTAGGAATTTTTGCGGGTTTCAGTACTTTGCCTGTGGTATCACCTTTGATTGCGGGCTCGGTGTAAATGATCTCGCGTACAACCGTATTAGGCAATTCAACTGAGATAGGTTTATCGTTGTAGAACACAACCTCGCAGGGCATACCATCTTCCAGAAAGCTGAGTGCATCACTCATGGTTTCCTCTTCAACCTCATACTGATTGAATTCAGCATCCATGAATACGTACATCGGGCTGGCAAAATAGGAATAGTTCACCTCTTTCTTATCCAGCACTACTATATCGAATTTATCATCCGCTTTGTATACAGCTTCACCAGGCGATTCAGTCAGCAAATTCTTGTACTTCATTTTTACCACTGAGGAATTGCGTCCCGATTTGGTAAATTCGGTTTTCAGCACGACCATGGGGTCTTTGCCGAGCATGAACACATTGCCTACACGAAGTTCTTGAGCAGTTTTCATCTAATTACTTACTATAAGTCATGGAAAAAAAAGAACATTATACTTTGACTTCACCGGCAGAACGAGTAAATAATCACCGATTCCTGCAAAAATTTACCAGACTGGAAGCCAGATTCGGGATTTGTGCAAGCCGTTCAGCCCAAGCCATGGCATGCTGTTGCAGCACATCCCGATATTTCCAGAAACAGTTCCAATCCGGTTGTTCGTTATTATTCCAACTTCGATGAAAAGCGCGCACTGCATCAGCTGCCGGTTCGATCAGCTCCTGACAATAGAGATCCAGGAAAGCTTCCAGTTTGATCAGATGCACGTTTTCTTGTTGTGGATAAATTTGCCAGACGATCGGCCGCACTGCCCACTGCGCACGCACGAAGGAATCCTCGCCGCGTACAAAATTGCAGTCACACGCCCACAATAAATGGTCATAGTTTTCCTGCGACATAAAAGGGATGACATGCAAAGTCAGATTACCGCGTTGGATGCTATCTCCTGCCGCAAGGCGTGATATTCCTGCCCAGCTGGCTGCTGATGCTGAAGCTGTGCCTTCCGGTAACAGACATCGAACAGGTGAAATAGAGCCAGCCCACGCTTCCAGCAAATCACTGATCGGAGCACTGTCATAGCAAAACAGCGAAACGGTGGCCTCATCCGCAGCAGGATTGGTGATACCCAATTCGCGCCACAACCCTGCCGGATCAGTGCGTGATGCATCGCGCAGCGTAAACAGTTCCGCTTCCCGCAGCAACCCTCCAGTTGCTGCAGTAAATCCCGGGAAAAAGAAATATTTGATCAGCGGTAAGCTGGGATGTGGCGAAGCCAGTCCGTGACAACCTTCCACCCATTGCTCGGCTGATAAGTATTCCAGATTGATCCATATCCGATCTGTTTTTCCTTCAGGCTCCGAAAACCGGGGTGAAGCAGCAGCCATTGCGGCTATATAACGTGGCGGTAATTCACACCCGAATGCCTCGATCACCACATCTGCCGGCACGAGATCAGCGAACGGTTCAACCCAGTGCAGAATCTCCACTCCCCGGATATTCTGAACTGCCAGACGAGGGTCGATTGCCGGGCAAATGCGTTGCATCGCCCCTAAATCGTCTACCAGCATGCGTACAGAAATGTCAAATTCCGTAACCAGTTGACGCGCCAGGCGCCAGCAAATACCAATGTCGCCATAGTTATCGACCACATGGCAGAAAATATCCCAACGCATGGTTTCTTTTATCTCGTTTGACTTTCCGGATATTTCCCGATATTTTCCTTGAGCGTTGCTGCTTCTCTCTGGAAAACATTCAATGAAAATCACTTTTTTCAGCACCCAGCCGTATGACCGTGAATCCTTCCTCAAACATCATATCGATACGCAATTTGAACTCGTTTTTCTGGAAGAAAAACTGACCGAGCATACGGTGTCACTGGCCAGCGGAAGCCAGGCAATTTGTGTTTTCGTCAACGACAACCTTAATGAAGCTGTTATTCACCAACTTTCTCAATTGAATGTGCAGCTCATCGCCCTGCGCTGTGCCGGCTTCAACAATGTAGATATCAAAGCAGCTCATGCCTGTAATATCAGAGTGGTGCGCGTTCCGGCCTACTCCCCTCATGCCGTGGCAGAACACACGCTGGCAATGATCATGACGTTGAACCGCAAAACACACAAAGCTTATAACCGTGTTCGTGAACAGAATTTTTCGCTGAACGGGCTGCTCGGCTTCGATCTTCACAAAAAAACGGTTGGTGTGATTGGTACCGGTCATATCGGTGAAGTTTTTTGCCGGATCATGCATGGTCTGGGCTGCAACATCCTCGCCTGTGACCCGGTAAAGAAGCTGGAGATCGAGAAAATGGGTATTCCGTATGTTCCCATGAATGAGCTTTTTTCCCGGTGCGACATTCTCTCACTGCATTGTCCGCTCAATGAAGAAACTCGCTATCTCATCGACAGCAGCGTCATTGCACAAATGAAAACAGGTGTCATGCTGATCAATACCGGCCGGGGTGGACTGATCGATACCAAAGCCGTGATCGCCGGGTTGAAATCAGGCAAGATTGGCTATCTTGGTATCGACGTTTATGAGCAGGAAGCAGATCTGTTTTTTCAGAATCTTTCCGAGCAGATCATTCTTGATGACACCATCGCACGGCTCATGACTTTTCCGAATGTGCTGATCACTGCACACCAGGGATTTTTCACGCAAGAAGCACTTGATCAGATTGCACTAACGACATTCGCTAATATAAAACGATTCGTAGCTGGAGAAATACCGGCAAACGAAGTAAAAATCTGATTTTACTGCCAGCCGGTAACTTCATAACCTTTCTCACGCAAACAGCGATTTACAAAATTCATATAGGCTGGTGCAGGTTGCGAAGCACTTCCTGAACCCAGCAGACCTGACAATAATCCCCAGGTGGCGCCACTGGCAGCGCCAACCATGGCGCCCCGTCCAGCTGCACCGGCAATGGCCCCGCCAACGGCACCACTGGCCGCACCAGCACCTGCTCCAATTGCTGTTCTCCTCGCTGTATTGCCGGTACTTCCGCTCCCTTCCCTGGCACCGGCTGATTCAGCCAGCTGTCTGCATTCTCTGATATCTCGTTCTGCAGCAACTTTTCCAACAGATTGATAATACGAATTGGGGTACAAAACAGGCTGATAGGTTGCACAGGCAGATAATCCTGACAGGATTATTCCGAGCCCCACTATTCTTCCAGGTTTGCTGATCATGTCATTACTCCCTAAGATCCTCAGGTATTAGCGCTCAACTGGTACGATTTCAATCGATTTGATATCTTTTCCTCGTCGGAACTGTAGTTCGATTTTCTCTCCTGCTTTCAACACCCGCAGAATATCAGCGTATGACTTCAAATCGGTAATGGATTGCCCTGCCAGCCGAATCAGGATGTCGCCTTGCTGTAACTGTGCCTGCTGTGCTGGAGAATTAGGAAGTATATCGTCCACACGCACACCCTCTCCTTGCCAGGAAAAATCCGGGACTGTACCGATGATGATTTTACGTTTATCTCTCGTTTGGGCCGTTGCCTGAGGCATGTCGGATGATCGGTTACCAGCATCCAGTGTAACCGTCAGCGGTTCAAGGCGGTTGGCCAGATACTCAGCACCTTCCTTGAGGATGGCAGCCACTTTGATCAACCCGGCAGCATCGATTTTATCGGCCGTATCGCCGGGTGCATGATAATCCTCGTGTGCGCTGCCAAAGAATTGAACTGCCGGTATCCCGGCCTTGATAAAGGCAGTCTGGTCACCGGAACCAAAATCATTCGCTACTGTATTGACAGGAATGCCCGTGACAAAACCGGCACCACGGAATACATGTACCAGCTCGCTTGCTGTACCTGTACCAAATACGGTGACTGGGTTGTTACCGAGCCGGCCGACTGTATCCAGATTCAGCATGGTGATGATTTTTTCGGTGGGATAACCGGATGGATTGCCAAGATAATGGGTTGACCCCAGCAACCCGGATTCTTCACCGGTAAAAGCAGCAAAAATGATGGTGCGCTGCGGTTGCCACCGGGTGGCGATCTGGCGTGCCAATTCCAGCATGACAGCTACCCCGCTGGCATTATCATCTGCACCATAGTGAATCTTGCCACGGTTGGCTGCGCGCACATCCGGCCAGCCCAGTCCAAGATGATCGTAATGCGCACCGATCACCAGGCTCTGCTCTGCCAGTTGTGGATTGGTGCCGGGCAGGATTCCAATGACGTTGCGCAAGGTGATTTTTCCTTTTGGCGCCCCTACATCCTGCTGCCAGATCTGAAAATAGCTCCCGCTTTCCCCGCCCGGCTGCAATCCCGCCTGCTGAAACTGTTGCGCGATGTATTCTGCTGCCTTGTCCAGTTCCGGGCTGCCCAGCTCGCGCCCCTTGAATACCTCACTGGCCAGCAAGGTAATATCCTCCAGCATGCGGTTTTCGGAAAATAGCGGTGGCAGTTCTGCCAGTGCATGACGGGGTGCCAGAGTGCCGGTGTGACTGGAGGTAAATGAAGCATCATCCTTCTGTTTGACCAGTTGTGTCAGAGGAGAGCGAGTTACCGGCCACTGGCCCTTATTGATGTTGTTCAGTTCTTCACTTTTACCGCTATCTTCAAATACCAGATAACTGTATTTGCGGTAATGCGGCAGTTTTCTGGCCAGCTCTGTGATTGCTGCAGGCTGATCCGATGCCACCCACAGCAACGTTGAAGCAGGATTAGCCGACTGACGGGCCGTCAATACGATGGCATGTTTATCCTGTTGATAGATCTGCCCTCCCAGCTGCAATTCACCCTCTTTTCTGGCGACGCCGTGCTCTGACAGTGTATCGATTATCTGATTGCTGAATTTATTCTGCCAGCCCAGAATCCAGACTGTACGATCTGCAGGTAGCGCTTCCAATTGATCATCCCGGATGATTTTTAGCGAACCGGATTGAGTTTTTTGCCAGGTGGAAGCAAGTAGTTGATACGCCTGCGACAATTGCGCGTTGCCGGTATTGGCCGGTAGAATCAGTAATGGTTTTTCCGCACCGAAACCTTGCGACAAGGCGGCAGGAATTTCACGGCTGTCCAGGCGCCGGAATACATCGAACTGCGGATCGATATCGATACGTACCGGGCGTGCCGGTAAATCCAGTTCAATGATATTGTCCGGCTGATCGATTTTAATCTGCGTTTGCCAGGCAGCGGTTTCTCCTTCCAGATGAACCGCAATCGGCACAGTCAATTGATAAGGTGTACCCGGCTGAGTTTGCCTGATGATTGCTTTGAGCCGATAACCCCGATTCCAGGGCTCAGCCTGCGCACTTTCCAGTGAGATATCGGGAGCACCGCTCTGATATATCCACTGCTGAAAGAACGGAGAAAAATCTCTGCCGGTAAGGGTATTGAAAGTCGTTTGCAAATCTTCAAAAGTTGCCTGTTTGAACTGGTATTGTTTATAAAAGCTGCGCAATACGCTGATGAAATCCTTATCTTCCAGTTCCTGCCGCAGCATGTGGAACATCATCATGGTTTTGCCATAGCCAACCGCTTCTGAACTGGGGCTGTGACGCGAAGTGAACCGGGCAATCGGAAAATCTTTTTCCTGGTTCACGAAATCCGTGTATTTCTGCAGCACATCACGGCGGTATTCTTCACCTTTACCTCCCTGCTCGCTGACGAGATGATCTGCCAGATAGGCTGTCAACCCTTCCGACCAATTTCCTTTGCTGTAATCGACGAATACGCCATTTCCCCAATAATTGTGCAAAATCTCGTGTGGATAAGAAGTGTGCAGAATGAACGGAAAACGCACGACTTTTGGTCCCAGCAGGGTGAATGACGGCATGCCGTAACCGGTTTCCCAGAAGTTTTCGACCAATGCAAATTTCGGATAGGGGTAAGGCCCGATCAGCTTGCTGTACATAGCGATGTATTGTCCAGTTGCATCCAGATATTTCTGCGCCAGCGCTTTATCCGGACTGCGCAGATAAACATAAGCTGCCACCGGCCCGGTGGATTGCTGATAACGCTGATAACGCCCGGCTACCAGATAAATATCATCCTGAGGTTTTTTCTCTTCCCAAGTAACGCGTCGAGTGGTTTCGGTAATGTGCTCCTGTATCAGACTGCCCTGACTGACAACATCCCAATCGGCTGGCAGCCGAACATCCAGATTAAATGACACCATACCTTCATCAAATTGAGGGTACCAGGCGGTAGAATTGGCAAGAAATACTCCTTCTGCGGAAATCAATCCTGGCGAGTAGCTGAAACTGCGTGCATATTCCAGACTGGGGTCCTGCACAGCATGGTGAATACGCCCGCTGAAAGTGAGAGTAAAAGTATTCTGCCCTGCAGGCAGGGTTACCATATATCGCTTCAATGGTACCGGGCCAGCGTGTACATCGGCTTCATTTACCGTCTGAGCAACGATATCCACATCTTTGTTTGCCATAATCGACAAACCGGCATGCAAACTGAATTCCAGGCGAGTGGCTGCAGTCTGATTCAGATTATTTTTCGGTACCTGAATCTGATCTTTCACCTGGAGTTCTGAATTATCAGGTGAAAGAATTACCTCCATCCGGTGATGAAAAGTTTGATCATTGGCTGATACATTGATGCTGTGAAACAGGCTGACTGCGATGAGGCAGCATAAGGAAAAGAGTCTGGCTGATTTCGTCATGATAGATTATGGATAAGGTTATTGATCCGATCCTATTGAGCCTGTGCAATCGTGTGTGGCTGTAAGCGTCTGGTAGATATCAGCCATTTTCCAGCGGAAGGATCGGTTTACTTTTTTTCGGAAGCTGTGTTTAAATGATTTTTATTCACTAACAGGGATTATGAACCAAATGACAAATTTTACACAGTCGATCAATTTTCCCGGCAGCTTGCCACTTACCCGCAATTTACTGGCAGCTGCCTGCTTCTTTGCTATGACACAGGCAAGTGCCGCCGGTTTCATTAGCGATGTCAAACAAATTTCGGATCAGGAAGTCAGATCTGGTGAAGGTTACTATCGTGCTGATGGCAAATGGCTGGTTTATCAGGCTGAAGTCGCCGGTGAAAATCCTTTTTATCAGATTTATCTGAAAAATATCGCAAGCGGAGAGGTACAACAGGTTTCACCTGGTATCGGTAAAACAACCTGCTCATGGGTGCATCCTATCCAGGAGAAAGTACTATTTTCCTCGACACATGAAGATCCTGAAGCAAAAGCCAAAATGACTACTGAAATCGAGCAGAGAAAATCCGGCCAGCGCCGATCTTATGCCTGGGACTATGATGAGTTTTATGATATCTACGAAACGGATTTTGCGGGCGGAAACATCAGAAATCTAACCCATACGAAAGGCTATGATGCAGAAGCTTCATGGTCTCCTGATGGTAGACTGATTGCTTTTGCTTCCAATCGCAGAGCTTACAGCGAACCACTATCCGAAGCAGAAACTGTACTTTTCAGCAATGACCCCTCTTCCATGATCGATATTTACATTATGGATGCGGATGGTTCCAATGTAAAAAGATTAACCCATACCAACAGTTATGATGGTGGCCCATTTTTCAGCCCGGATGGAAAAAGAATCGTCTGGCGACGTTTCTCGGAAAACGGACAGGAAGCGGAGATATTCACTATGAACACCGATGGATCGGATCAGAAACAGATTACCCGACTCAACAAAATGTCCTGGGCGCCTTTTTATCATCCATCGAATCAATACATCATTTTCGCAACCAACGTTCATGGACATCGTAATTTCGAGCTCTATATCGTCGATATCGATGGCAAGAAAGAACCAGTGCGGGTAACAGACGAGGAAGGATTCGACGGGTTGCCGGTATTTACCCCGGATGGTCAATACATTACCTGGACCAGTGATCGCACACCCGATCATAAAGGTCGTCTGTTTCATGGAAAGTGGGATCACAAAAAAGCACTGGAGAGTCTGGGCTTGGAATAAAGTACAAAAGGATGTCGGTCAGGAAGTTCAACTGCACCGGCATCCTGAATGGACTGATGAAGCACGTAATGCTCTACTGGAAAACGTAACGATAAAGCGCCAGCACCTTACCCCCAGTACAGCGTCAATGAACGACAATTATAAAATTTGGAGCATATGCTCAGAATTCATTTCCTCGACTACTATCGACATCTTCCGGGCTGACCAGGCTGCCAAAATTACCCCAGGCATTTCTGATATAGGAAACCACCCAGGCAATTTCATGATCACGAATGATGTGCTGGAAAGGTGGCATCCCGTAAGGACGAGGGTTGCCGGCTGTGGCAGGTGAGAATCCTCCATACAGCACGCTGCGGATAGTATTAAGGGGGGAAGTCATGGTAACACTGCGATTTCCCGCCAAGGGGGGATAGACTCCCGGTACACCTTCCCCTGATTTGCCATGACATTCCTGACAGTGTTTTATATACACGGGTTCTCCCAGAGCCAGATATCTGCTTACGCGTTCAGGCATGGGTGGGATTTTTCTCGGTGCTTCCTCGCCACGCTTTTCACCCAGTGATTGCAGGTAAACTGCTACCGCACGCATATCATCCTTTGACAGATATTGCAGACTCTGCCGGACGATCGTCGCCATCGGGCCGGAAGTCACTGCATGACCAGTCACCCCGGTAGAAAGCAGTTTGGCAATCTCGTCGACTGGCCATTCCCCCATACCTGCTTCCCGATGGGAAATCAGAGAAGGTGCATACCAGTAAGTACCCATGATTTCGCCACCTGCCAATTTGTCATCCTGACTTGCTCCCCATACATTGCGGGGAGTATGGCAGGCATTACAGTGCCCCAGCCCCTGCACCAGGTAATTACCGCGATTCCATTCTTCACTTTTGGAATCATCCGGCTCATAGACTCCTTCCTTGAAATACCAGGTACGCCAGAGAAACAGGAGAAACTGGTTATCATAGGGAGATGTGATTTTGTGTGGCGGATTGGTTTGCGCTACAGGTGTCAGTGAACGCAGATAAGCAAAAATTGCATCAGCATCCTGGCGTGTGACTTTCGTATATTCTGTATACGGGAAAACAGGATACAGGTAGCTGCCATCCCTGCCCTTACCATAATGAAGCGCCTGCCAAAAATCTTCTTCACTCCAGTGGCCAATACCTGTTTCATTGTCTGGTGTGATATTCGGTGTGACAAACTTGCCGAAAGGAGTTACCAGCTCACGCCCGCCGGCATAAGGTTTCCCTCCTCGGGTGGTATGGCAACCCATGCAGTTACCGGCACGGGTAAGATATTCCCCCCGCAGCACCTGCTCCGCATCGGAATTAGCTGAAGGCTGAGTTGCTGCAATAGATGATAGCGACAGCAGCATGCTCGCTATGAAAACTGCGACCTGCTTTTTTTCAGCAGATCTGAATTTACTTGGCTGTTTCATCGGGTAAAACCCTCTCCGGATAAAATAGTCTGACAACGTTGAGCAAGTTCCGGGGGTAGTGTTTCTGCTTCTGCGGGTTCACCCGTTACCGGATGAGCAGGCAGCCACACAGTCAGCGCATTGACTTCCTCCTGGGATAGTTTTTTGGCAATTTCAGACATGCAATCCGGTGTTTGTCCCCGCATGATCCCGCCATTACGCCAACCGCCGAATTGTGCTGCTACATAGGCATGAGGCAGGCCGAGCAGACTGGGAATAAATGGTTCTACACCCATCAGGGCTTTTCCATGGCAAGCACCGCATGCAGGAATATCTCGTTCAGGGTCACCCGAATGAACCAGCGTTTCTACCGCCTGTATCTCCTCAGGTGAAAGCGTATTCGCTGCCGGTTCTGGATAAGGGTATTTCAGGGAAGAGAAATAATGAGCAATTTCGAGCAGATATTCATCCGAAAGGTTTTCCAGCAAAATTGCCATGGCCTGGTAGTAGCGCCGCCCATCGCGGAAATTGCGTAACTGATTAAACAGATAACCGGCAGGTTTGCCTGCAATCCGCGGGTAATACGCGTCCCGCCCTGCTTTGTCTTCGTCACCATGACAGATCGTACAGGGTTTTACACGCTGTTCCAGCGTATCGGGAACTGAAGACAATACCGGTTCCTGCGCACTGACTAGGCCCGATCCTATCGCTAACAGAATAAACACAATAAACTTCATTTACATTCAACCAATGAAAAATAATCAGAAAGATTTGTAAATCAACAAGCTTTCACACAGGAATTTACATAAAAATATAATGCCATCCACCCTTTCGGAAGAATTAGTTGGTAAATATCTTGCCGCGCAGTATCAGGTATGGATCGATACATCTGTGGTCACCCTGCAGATTGGCTGCCAATCCGCACCACTGGCAGCACTGTTGCAAGCAACCGGTAATCGGAGTGCAGTATATGTTACTGCCTGCAACCCGGCCAGCGAGGTAGCAACTTCCCAGGAAAACCAGTCTGCCATGGCTCGATTGTATGAAAGACTTGCCTGTTATTCAAACCACATATACCGGGGAACAGGTATCGATCCCTCCGGAGAATGGCCTGCCGAGGAAAGTTTGCTTGCACTGGGCATTGACCTCTCCATCGCCAAGAAAATTGGTGATGAATTCGGGCAGAATGCAATCGTCTGGATAGATTCTGCCGCGATTCCCCACTTAGTTCTGCTGTGTTGACGGATTGGTTTCCTCCGCACGCAAGTTGCGTTTCAGCTCCAGTAACTCCGGCTGATTCAGTGTTTCAGTTTCCAGCAATTGCTGCGCAGTTCGATCAAGCAGTTCCCGATTTTTATCCAGAATTTTAATGGCACGTTCAAGCGCCAAATCAAGCAGTGAACGTACAGTCTGGTCAATTTTATTGGCAGTTTCTTCACTGTAATCACGGCTTTGGGGCATGGGAAAACCAGGTTGCAAAAACGCCATTTGTTCGCGATCATAAACCACATTCCCGATTGCCTCGCTCATGCCATAGCGTAAAACCATGGCACGGGCGATATCGGTAGCACGCGCCAGATCATCGGAAGCACCGGTGGAAATCTCGTCGAATACCAACCTTTCCGCTGCACGCCCACCCAGCAATACCGCCATTTTGTTTTCCAGCTCCTTGCGTGTCATAAGAAAGCGATCCTCGGTGGGACGCTGAATGGTATAGCCAAGTGCACCAATACCACGTGGGATGATCGAAACTTTATGTACTTCATCCGATCCCGGCAGAGCAAGTGCCACCATGGTATGGCCCAGTTCATGGTAAGCAACGGTACGCCTTTCTTCCGGATTGAGCAGACGATTTTTCTTTTCCAGGCCAGCTACGATCCGCTCGATTGCATTATTGAAGTCGTCCATGCTGACTGCCTGACCACCACGCCGGGTCGCCAGCAGCGCAGCCTCATTGATCAAATTAGCCAGATCAGCACCTGTGAAGCCAGGTGTCAGTGCTGCGATCTGTTCGGTATCAACATCGGGCGCCAGTGTGATTTTGCCAATATGAACACCCAGGATTTGCTGACGACCTTTTTTATCAGGCCGGTCCACCAGTACCTGACGATCGAAACGCCCGGCGCGCAGCAAGGCTGCATCCAGGATTTCCGGACGGTTAGTCGCGGCAAGCAGGACAATTCCACTGGAAGGATCGAATCCATCGAGTTCGGCCAGTAATTGATTCAGTGTCTGTTCTTTTTCATCATGGCCGCCAAATCCGCCTGCACCGCGCGCGCGCCCGAGTGAATCCAGCTCATCGATGAAAATGATTGCCGGCGCCATCTGGCGAGCCTGTTCAAACAGATCACGCACTCTGGCAGCACCAACGCCTACGAACATCTCGACAAATTCAGAGCCGGAAATCGAGAAAAACGGTACACCTGCCTCACCTGCCACTGCGCGCGCCAACAGGGTTTTACCGGTACCAGGCGGACCAACCAGCAAGATACCTTTGGGTGCCCGTCCGCCCAGCCGGCTGTATTCCTTGGGATTCTTGAGAAAATTGACGATTTCGACCAACTCTTCCTTGGCCTCATCCACCCCGGCAACATTGGCAAAGGTTACCTTGGTTTCTTTTTCCACGTAGACCTTGGCGCGGCTTTTGCCGATCGACATCAGGCCGCTTCCCATCATGCCTTTATTCATTCGTCGGATGATAAACAGCCAGATACCAACGAAAACGGCCATCGGTACGATCCAGGAAAGCAGATCGCGCAACCAGGTACTCTGGACGACACCAGTATAAGTAACATTGTGCTTATCCAGCATTTCTGCCAGATCCGATTCAACCCGGGTGGTGACGAATTCGGTGAATTTTTCACTGGTCGATTCCTTGAGCTTGCCGAAGATCTGTTGATCAGTGATGGCCACTTCGGACACCTTGTCCTGCTCCAACAGAGACTGGAAGCGGCTGTAGGGAATCGGCTCTATTCGCGTATACTGATTGTAAAGGTTCTGGATGAAGAGAATGCTGAGTACTGCAATCAGCACGTACCAGAAGTTGATCTGCGCCTTCTTGTCCATGGGTGACTGGTTATTCATGGTTCCTCTCTCTTTTCTCTGATTTTATTGTTCCGTATGGCTGTGGACCATACAGGGTGAAGGAAAATCCAAAACGGATCTTTGCTCCAGGTTGCACGATCGTATCAGTTACATACAATGACTGCTTTCGACAACAAATTCAACAAAGGATTACCCGTAATGAAAACACGTGCAGCAGTTGCCTGGCAAGCTGGCCAGCCACTTACCATCGAAGAAGTCGATCTCGCCGGCCCTCGTACTGGCGAGGTGTTGGTCGAAATCAAGGCAACGGGCATCTGCCATACCGATTATTACACGCTTTCCGGTGCCGATCCGGAAGGTTTGTTTCCCGCCATCCTTGGCCATGAGGGTGCCGGTATCGTGGTTGAAGTTGGTGCAGACGTCAAATCACTCCGTCCGGGGGATCATGTCATTCCTCTGTACACGCCGGAATGCCGGGAATGCAAGTTCTGTCTATCACGCAAAACCAATTTATGTCAGGCCATCCGTGCGACGCAGGGACGCGGCCTAATGCCGGATGGCACTTCACGCTTCTCACTCGATGGCAAGGCCATTATGCACTATATGGGTACTTCGACTTTTTCCAACTATATTGTCGTTCCTGAAATTGCTTTGGCAAAGATTCGTGAAGATGCCCCTTTTGATAAAGCCTGTTACATCGGCTGTGGTGTGACTACTGGCATTGGTGCGGTACTGTTTACTGCCAAAGTGGAAGTCGGAGCAAATGTCGCTGTATTCGGACTGGGAGGAATCGGCCTGAACGTCATTCAGGGTGCACGCATGGCGGGCGCTGACAAAATCATCGGTATTGATCTCAATCCTGAACGGGAAGCATTGGGCCGCCAATTTGGTATGACGCATTTCATCGATCCAAGCCAGGTGGAAAACGTGGTGGATGCTGTGATACAACTGACTGACGGTGGTGCAGACTACAGCTTTGAATGCATCGGTAATACCACAGTTATGCGTCAGGCTCTGGAATGCACACATAAAGGCTGGGGGCGCAGCATCATCATTGGAGTAGCCAAAGCCGGCGCCGAAATCAGTACCCGTCCATTCCAGCTCGTTACCGGCAGAAAATGGGAAGGCTCTGCCTTTGGCGGAGCGCGCGGCCGTTCGGATGTGCCACGAATCGTCGACTGGTACATGGATGGCAAAATCAGCATTGATCCGTTGATCACACACATATTGAAGCTGGAAGAAATCAATGAAGGCTTCAAGTTGATGGAAGCAGGCGAATCGATTCGTTCAGTGGTGGTTTTCTGAGTGGCCGGTACCATGACTGTCAAACTGGAAACCCGGAACCAGCATCGCTGTTTTGATGGCGTTCAGAGCTACTATCAGCATCATTCGGAAATTATCGGCCTGCCGATGCGCTTTTCAGTGTATGAACCGCCACAGGTCCAAGAAGCTGGAGGACAGCGACTCCCGGTATTGTTCTTCCTCGCCGGACTGACTTGTACAGAAGAGACTTTCATGATCAAGGCCGGCGCTCAACGCTACGCTGCTGAATTGGGTCTGATACTGGTCAGCATGGATACCAGTCCGCGCAATACCGGCATTCCGGGGGAAGCAGATGATTGGGAATTCGGAACGGGAGCAGGATTCTATCTTGATGCGACAGAATCGCCCTGGTCCAGATATTTTCACATGGAGAGCTATGTAACGAGGGAATTGTATGACATTATCCTGGACCGATTTCCGGTTGACCCTGAACGTGTTGGAATTTTCGGCCATTCCATGGGAGGACATGGCGCGTTGACACTGGCACTGCGCCACCCCGGACATTATCGGTCAGTCTCGGCATTTGCGCCGATCGCAGCGCCGACTCAATGTCTCTGGGGGCAAAAAGCATTCAGCCGGTATCTGGGAGAATCTCCTGCAAACTGGCGTAAACATGATGCTACCGCACTGATCGAATCAGGCTGCCGATTACCGATCCCGCTGATCGATCAGGGGTTGAACGATCCATTTCTTAAGGATCAGCTGCACCCCGGCTATTTTGAAGCGGCCTGTCAGCAAGCCGGGCAGTCTGTCATCCTGCGCCGCCATGCCGGGTATGATCACAGCTATTTCTTTATCAGCACTTTCATTGAAGATCATCTGCGACACCACTACACCTGGCTGACATCAAATGGCCAGTGATACAAAATGAGGGAAACAATCAAGGCAAAACGACTGGAGCTCTCGTCCGATAAAACCAGCTAAAACGGTCATTCTGGGTTGATCAGAAATGGCGGCAGATCAGTATGAGAATTGCCGCCATTTCCACAGTAATAGCATTTTCCGGGTGATCAAATTACAACGACATCCGGTAACGGAAAGCCATTGAAGTTACTTGCATAGGAAGTTGTGTAAGCCCCTGCGTTGGGAATAAAGATGAAATCGTTTTCCTGGATATCTTCAGGCAGCATTTCATCGTGCATGAGGACGTCTACAGAATCACAGGTAGGGCCGGCAACCGACCAGGGAATCAAAGAGCCGTTACGCTGTGTCAGAATCTCGTAACGCAGTCCTTCGCTCACTTCGATGATGCCGCCGAATATTCCGGCATCCCAGTACATCCAGCGTTTACCGTTACGCGTGGCTGTACCGACCACACGGCATACAAAACAGGCTGAATCAGAGACCAGATAACGTCCGGGTTCAGCCATGACGTGAATATCTTCCGGCAAGTCGGCGATAGCCTCGTTGATGACTTCTGCAATAACCTCGATAGAAGGAATCGGCTTGACGTGGCGTACCGGATAACCCCCTCCCAGATTCAGCAGACGTGGCTTGAGACCGGCTTCGCGCATGCTGGCAAACACAGTCTGGGCACGCTCGATTCCTACTCGCCAGTTCTGCGGATTGCGACACTGAGAACCCACATGAAAAGTAACACCCGCCAAATCAGCTTTCAGTCTGACCGCTTCATCGATGATCTCACTCACATCGACCAGATGAGTTCCGAATTTTCCTGCCAGCGGCCAGTCACTCCCGATATTGGGAGTATCAATACGCAAATACAGTTTAGCATCCGGTTTGATACTGACGATCTTGCGCAACTCCTCGATGCTGTCCAGCACATACCATTCCACGCCTTTCGCAGCCGCGTACTCGATATAGGCACGTGATTTCATCGGGTTGCTGTAAAAGATTTCGGCTGCCGGGACACCCAGGCTCATCAAAAGATCGAGCTCGGCGATTGAAGCAATCTCGAAACCCACACCTTCCTCGATCAGTGTTTTCAATACACGTGGATCTGGATTGGCTTTGGCTGCGTAATGCGGGCGCACGCGTGGCATGGATGTCTTGAATCGTCGGGCCTTGTTGCGAATGATATTGCTGTCGATCAGCAGGAAGGGTTTCTGGTAACCCTGTTTCAACCTGGCTTCCACCAGGGAAAGATCGATGCTGACTTCAGGATGTGTATCGAAAACGATACTGGTTTCTGTTTGCTGTTGTACTGCGGCGAATGATTTTTTCATGAGAGCTTCTCCTGGAAATTGCTACGTTTCGGGGATATGAACTTGAACCCAGTCAGTCTGAATAAACAGGTTTATTTTGCTTCTCATGATGACCTCCTTATGGGCTGCAGAAATTTCTAAAGGGACGCATTATATGCTTGATTTTTCCAGAATCAAGTATTTTTTAAAATTATTTTTATCAAAAAAAAATATTAATAATCATGGCATTAGAATCCATAAATCAGATATGGTTCTGCGCATATCGCATCAAACGCACACTGACTTTTTAACTGGCAGCTTTAACTGGAAAAAAAGTCATATATCGACCTGTTTGATGCGCAATTTTCTCTGCCATCATGACAGGAAAAAATCTGAAATTTGATGCAAGCACACCTCGATCACAGATCTGGCTTGAATGAATCATTTGCATCTGAACAGGTGCAGGACTAATATCCTGAATAGTCAGCTCTACAGAAGAACTGACATCCATACAGATCAACCAGAAGGAGATGATCATGAAGAAAATTGGTAGTGCTACCGTTTTCGCTGCAGTCATGCTGCTTTTTTCGTTCAATAATGCATTTGCCGATAGTGAAGGGTTGCCGGCGGATCGTGTCATTACTGCGATTCAAACCGCGGTCGCTGCAAATCCGGGGCTCATTCACGAAGTTGAAGTCGATCAAGAGCATGGAAAATTGATCGTTGAGATAAAAATCATCGATGCCAAAGGTCAAAAAACCAAAGTAAAGATCGATCCGGAAAAAAATGAGGTAATACGGTAACGTTATCCACCGGTAGTTCGGCAAGTCAAACAGAAAATTTCACTCCACGTCACTTGCCGAACTATCTGCGTTACTTTTCTCCTGTAAAAATCCCTCAGATAGAAATGCTCCGTGTCTGTTGACGCTTCTACTGGCAATCATTCAATAATCCCTACGTAATTGAATGGGCGGAAACCTTGTGTAATGGATTTCCTGCTGGCACCATATCGCCTGTTTATCCGACGCCTGATAATCGGGCGGTGGATCATCATTACTTCAAACGGGAATTTGCATGACATCTGCTTCATCCGCAACAATACAACCACCCAGAATTCCACGTGTCGGCTTTGTTTCACTGGGGTGCCCCAAAGCCACCGTGGATTCCGAACGAATCCTGACCTGCCTGCGGGCTGAGGGCTACCTGATTTCACCCAGTTACGCCGATGCTGATCTGGTCGTCGTCAATACCTGCGGTTTTATCGACAGTGCCGTGGCGGAGTCACTGGAAACGATCGGTGAAGCGCTAACGGAAAATGGCAAGGTAATCGTGACCGGTTGTCTGGGTGCGAAAGAAGATGTGATCCGGCAGGCACATCCCAGCGTACTGGCGGTGACCGGTCCGCAGGCAACTGAAGAGGTGATGCAAGCCATCCATCGTCATCTGCCCAAGCCGCATGACCCCTATCTCGATCTGGTACCCCCCCAGGGAATCAAGCTGACGCCGAAACACTATGCCTATCTCAAAATTTCCGAGGGCTGCAATCATCGCTGCACATTCTGCATCATCCCCAGCATGCGCGGTGATCTGGTCAGCCGGCCGGTCGGAAATGTGTTGCAGGAAGCACAAAATCTAGTGGATGCCGGCGTCAGGGAACTGCTGATCATTTCCCAGGATACCAGTGCCTACGGGGTGGATATCAAATACCGCACCGGTTTCTGGCAAGGCAGACCCATCCGCTCTCGCATCACTGAACTGGCACGTGCACTGGGAGAACTGGGGATCTGGATACGCCTGCATTATGTCTATCCTTATCCACATGTCGATGAGCTGATTCCATTGATGGCCGAAGGCAAATTGCTGCCCTATCTGGATATCCCTTTTCAGCACGGCAGTAAACGGATACTCAAACTGATGAAGCGCCCTGCCAACAGTGAAAATGTACTGGCGCGCATCCGCCAGTGGCGCGATATCTGCCCGGATATCGCATTACGCAGCACCTTCATCGTCGGTTTTCCGGGTGAAACCGAGCAAGAATTCGAAGAACTATTGGCTTTTCTGGAAGAAGCACAGCTCGACCGGGTGGGTGCATTTGCCTATTCACCCGTCAAAGGCGCGGCTGCCAATGCACTACCTGATCCGGTTCCTTCTGAAATACAACAGGAGCGTCTGGCCAGGTTAATGCAATGGCAGGAAGAAATCAGTAAGAAACGTCTTGCCGGGAAAAAAGGCCGGATACTCAAAGTACTGGTGGATACAGTGGACGAAAATGGCGTAATTGCCAGAAGTTATGCCGATGCACCGGAAATTGACGGTGTTGTCTATATCGAACCTGATTTCTCAATCAAACCAGGCGACTGGGTGGATGTACGCATCACTCGCACTGGTATCCATGATTTGTGGGCAAAAAAAATCTGACTCATATCGAGTCAGATCGTATATTAATTCTTTATCAATCAGAACGAGTCATATGCGGGTCAGTTTGATAAGACCCGCACATGATGACCTTACTCTGATCAACCTGTTTCAGTATCTGCTTGTATTCAGGCGAGTGATGCAAACTGCATCCCGTTACGACGGCGAATGCTGAAAAATGCGACACCCAGGCCGATGGACAGTAACAGAAGCGTGCCCGGTTCACTGATTTCTTGAGGAGGTTGGCTAGGATCTTTTTCACGCCAGGTAATCAGACGCTGGTTATTTTGTGGATTAGTTGGATTCAGCGTATAAAATTCCCATTTCTCACTTGTGTAATCATCAGATGTAGGAACCCCGCTTAACCAAGCATTGGCTGTGGCACGAGCCCCACTAAAACCAGATTCTGCCTCGAAGCTTCCATTATTTAAATTAAATGTTGGTCCCGTTTCAAAGAAAATTTCCCATAGTGTCAACTGAAATGCTGCATCAAATTGTGAACTGCTGCCCAGCGAGGATCCATGATTATCAAACAGCCAGCCTACCTGAGAAAGCTGCAGGTTAGTCAGACCGCCCACGTCAGTTGCTGCAACGATATTATACGTAGCCGGATTTTTTATCGAATTGTTGATGTCAATGCAAAATGCCTGCAAGGTGCTGTTCCACGTAACATTACCCAAAGTAGCAGGGGAAGTTACATTGAAATTGAACTGGCCTGCTAAAACTCCACCAGCAACGCTAATATTTCCACTTTGACTCCCGTTTACGAAAGTACGGTTATCTATCGTGATAGATGCCGCCCAGCTTACCGAAGCAGCCGACAAAGAAACAATCGCAGCAGTTAAAACAGCTGCTTTCCGGATACCTTGGCCACATTGTTTATTTTTTAAGAATGATTTCATGATCCTTTCCTTTATGAATATTGCGTGATACCCGGCACCTCCGAATATCCCCATTCCCTATTAAGCACGAACCATGCCATATAAAAATACAATTCATAAACAACAAGATACAAAATTTATCTGTATACTGATTTGTCGAATGTAAAACAACCTGACAGTTCTACGGCGGGTTGAACCTGTTCTGTAGAAAAAAATCTCAGTGGAAGCTACTGGTTTTGTTTACAACGATAACGACTGGAGATCGCAGTAAAAATGACAACAATGAAGAACCGGATCGAGAACAGCCTGCAATCATTGCAGCCACAGTTTCTGGAAGTAATCAACGAAAGCTATCGACACGCTGTACCGGAGGGATCTGAATCTCATTTCAAGGTGACGATCGTTTCCGACGCATTTGATGGCAAAACGCTCGTGGCGCGTCATCGGCTGGTCAATACCACGTTGACACAAGAAATCATCCGTTCGATTCATGCACTGGCACTGCATACACTGACACCTGCAGAGTGGCAGGCTCGCAATGAAACAGCACGCGAATCCCCGCCCTGTCTGGGTGGCTCGATCGCAGAAAAACGGGCCGGAGCCGGAAAGAAATGATTTTCTATAAACAAATGTATTGATTGTTTCAGGAAGAATCAGAGAAAGGACTATGCGTAAACTGTTAAATTTTCTGACGAATTTTCTGGCACCTGCCTCTCTACTGGTTTTAGTATCGATGCTGGGGGGCTGTGGTTATAACACGTTGCAGTCTACCAATGAGCAGGTTCAGTCGAGCTGGTCGGAAGTGCTCAACCAGTATCAGCGCCGGGCAGATCTGATTCCGAATCTGGTCAATACCGTCAAAGGTTTTGCTGCCCAGGAAAAAGAGGTGCTGCTGGGTGTGACCGAAGCTCGCTCCAGAGCTGGCAGTATTCAGGTATCGCCGGAGCTTATCGATGATCCCGAAGCCTTTGCTCGATTCCAGAACGCTCAGGGCGAGCTGACCGGTGCATTGTCGCGATTGCTGGCCATCGCGGAAAACTATCCGCAGCTCAAATCAGATGCAAACTTCCGCGATTTGCAGGCACAGCTGGAGGGGACAGAAAACCGCATTGCGGTCGCTCGCAATCGTTATATCAAGGCTGTTCAGGAATATAACGTGACGGTGCGTTCGTTTCCGGGCAATCTCACCGCGATGATGTTCGGATTCAAAGTAAAACCCAACTTCACGGTGGAAAATGAAAAAGCGCTCTCCACTCCACCAGCAGTCGATTTTGGGGCGCCTGCCACCGCACAATGATCGTCCCTCCCGGTATTTTCGCCAAATCATGCGGTATCCGGTCATGATCCGCTGCATCAATCTACTATCCTTGGTACTGCTGCTCGCCTTGGCCAACGGTGCACTGGCCGAAATCGCCATACCATTGCTCAAATCACATGTCACTGACCTGACGGAAACACTCTCCAGTATGGAAATTTCCCGGCTGGAACAGCAGCTGACCGATTTCGAAGCAAAAAAAGGCAGTCAGATCGCCTTATTGATTATCCCGACCACGCAACCCGAAACCATCGAGCAATATTCGATACAGGTAGCCGAGGTGTGGAAACTCGGCCGCAAAGGTATCGATGATGGCGTATTGCTGCTGGTTGCCAAAAATGACAGAACCCTGCGCATCGAAACGGGTTATGGACTTGAAGGTGTTCTGCCGGATGCTCTCGCCCGGCGCATCATCGATGAAATCATCGTGCCAAAATTCAGGCAGGGTCATTTTTTTGGTGGATTACAGGCCGGAGTCGAACAGATCATCAGCATCATCGAAGGTGAAACCCTGCCAGAATCTGAACCGGCTGGTGGAGCAAGCCTGGCGGTAGAAAACATCATTCCCTTTCTGTTCATTGCACTGGTATTGGGGAGAACGCTTCAATCCATGTTCGGAAGAATGGCAGGCGCCACGATCACGGGTTCGATTGCAGGTGCTCTCACCTGGCTGATTTCATCCTCGATCGCGGTTGCTTTGCTCATTGCCATTGCGATATTCGTTATCAGCCTGTTTGAACAAACTGGGAGAATCATACATCGAGGTGGGCCCGGATACAGAAACTGGCCTGGAGGAGGTTTCTCCGGTGGCGGATTCCGTGGGGGTGGAGGTGGTTTCGGGGGCGGTGGTGCTTCAGGAAGATGGTAACAGGGAAAAATATGGATCCTGTGCGTATTCTTCGACACCTCATCACAGGCCAGTCAGCTATAAAACGGGCATTTCCACCTGCCACGCTGACGGTAATCGAACAGGCCATTGCACATTCTGAAACTCTGCACGGAGGTGAAATCGTCTTTGCGGTAGAAGCCTCACTCGATCTGCCTCTGTTACTGCAAAACCAGATTATTCGTGAACGGGCTATCGATGTCTTTTCCCTGCTGCGGGTATGGGATACTGAACATAACAATGGTGTGCTGATTTATCTGCTGATGGCAGATCATGATGTAGAAATCGTAGCGGATCGGGGTATTCACACCAAAGTCGATCAGACTATCTGGGAAACGGCCTGCGATACCATGAAAACCACCTTTAGACACGGACAGTTCGAACAGGGCGTTCTTGCCGGAATCGATCTGTCAACCCGGGTTTTGCAGCAATTTTTTCCAGCCAGCACTGGTAAAAGAAAAAGTGAACTCCCCGACAGGCCAGTGGTATTGTGATCAAGTCCGATCAGCCAGATCTGCGAAATTGAAAACAATATGAATCAGTCTCGATATGGCTGTTTCATCACCGCTAAAGCTATAATACCGCCGCTGCTCCTGCCCGCACTGGATGAAAGCTCACCGCAATGTAAAAAATCACGTGAAGAATCCGCGTAAAAAACGAACGCTATCGGGTAGCAGCGCTACTGAAAATGATTCATAAGCATATTACCAATCTCAAGGTGGATCATTCTGGCTACTCGGCAAGAACTTTCTGATTTCCTGAGCGAAGTCGAGCTGCGTGCGTACAAGCAAGCATTATTCGCCGTGCAGGATGAGCATGCCGCACTGGATATCGTGCAGGACTCCATGATGAAGCTGGTCGAGAAATACCCGCATAAATCACTTACCGAGCTTCCTCTCCTGTTTCAGCGAATTTTACAGAATACCATTCGTGATTTTTACCGGCGGCAGAAATCCCGTTCACTCTGGGTGACCTTGTTCTCATCGTTCATGCCTGATTCGAATGAAAAAGAAACCGGATATTCGGATATCCCCGAATCACTACCGGTGGCACAGGATTTTGGTTATAAAAACAATCCTGGTACTGCGGCAGAACAATCCGAGCTCATCGAACTGATCAGCAAAGCACTGGAAACTTTACCGCCACGTCAACGGGAAGCCTTTCTGCTGCGTTACTGGGAAGAGATGGATGTAGCCGAGACAGCGAAAATCATGGATTGCTCGGAGGGAAGCGTAAAGACACATTGTTCCCGTGCCGCACATACACTCGCTGCTCTGCTGGAAAGTAAAGGAGTCAAACGATGAACGAAGAGGAAGAAACGGGAAGGATCATAGCAAGGCTGTTGGATCGCAGTCTGAACGACGTTACTCCGGGCACCCTGTACCGTCTGCAGGCAGCGCGCAGAGCTGCTCTGGAACATTACCAGCCGGCAGAAAAAGTGCTTCATGCAGGTGTTGGAATTTCAGCCCAGAGCGGATATCACTGGCTTTCTGCACATGCCGGCAGATTGCTGCTGACGGCAAGCCTGCTGCTTTTTCTCGCAATCCACAGTTATTGGCAAATGAATAACAGGGTCGATGACACCATACTCACTCCGGTCATTCTTACCAATGATCCACCGATCGGGTCGCAAGAAATCGAGGATACTGCCAATGGCTATGAAGCAGCCGATGAAGATATTGTTGAAGAAACGGATTCCCGTGAGGATACTGATCATGGTAATTATGGCGGTGAAGCCGATACTTCAGAAACTGAAAGTAGTACTAATGGCACAGCAGATTCCGATGACGTCACCCGTTCCTTTGATTCTACTGAGATTCAGGAGACTGAAAATACAGCTGAAGCCCCCTATACAACCAATTATGATCAGGATTCAGTGACTGAAGAGGATACTGGTGTCATCAGTGATCATTTGCAAAACTCCGAAGACATCATTGATTCCTACGATACGGAAAATACTCAGGATTCAACCGCCACAATCGATGAATGATGCATTTCTGCAGTAACCTATCGGGGAAATGACCGGATCCGATCCGGTCATTTTCTTCAAACGGTAGCAACAACCGTTTCCGCATTACGCCAAACTATCTTTTTTTGTGATCAATGCAATCCAACATCAGCGATCTGCCCCATACGGTTCCCCCTGATTTTCCGTCACACTGGCAAACATGGATCGGCCCCATACTCAATGAGCATGAGCAGATTCATGCCTGGCTGGAAACCGATCTCGACGGTCAGTTGAATTTTTCATCAGGGTTGGTCGTCATTACGACACACCGGATTTTCTCCAGAATGGCAAACGATGAAAACTGGCAGGTATGGCCTTGTCGGCAGGATATGAAACTGACTTATCAGGATCATGCCGGCGTTTGCAGTATCGAATTGTCTGATACCCATGCGCGGCTTGCCTGCTGGCATTGCACGCTGGGCAGGCATCAGGCGGTGGATCAACTGATTACTCATTTTTCCCGGCTGATTACCGCACATGACGCCGCGACAGAACTGACCGGAAGCAACGTTGCGGATAATGAATCAGCTTCAGAAAGCTCCCCTGCCAGCGATCAGGAAGCAACTGCCACTCCACCCTCCACCTGGACGCTGTTCCGGCTCTGGCGTTTCGCCAGGCCATACAAATGGCAGTTGCTCATCGGTTTCATACTGATGCTGGGCAGCACCGCAGCCGCACTGGTGCCGCCCTATCTGACCATGCCGCTCATGGATAATGTGCTGATTCCGTATCAGAACGGTCATCCAATCGATGTCGATCTGGTGACGTTCTATCTGTCCGGCCTGCTGGCAGCAGCCATCCTGGCATGGATACTGGGCTGGTTACGCACCTATACACTGGCCAGGGTATCAGAGCGTATCGGCGCAGATCTGCGAACGACGACCTATGAGCACCTGCTCAGTCTTTCACAAGCCTATTTCGGCGGCAAGCGTACCGGCGATCTGATGGCGCGTATCGGCGCGGAAACTGATCGGATCAACCTGTTTCTTTCGCTCAATCTGCTCGATTTTGCCACGGATGTGCTCATGATCACCCTGACCGTCATCATCCTGGTGTCGATCAATCCATGGCTGGCACTCATCACCCTGCTCCCTCTGCCGATCATTGCCTGGCTGATTCATCTGGTTCGCGACCGGTTGCGCGTCGGTTTTGAAAAAACCAACCGGGTCTGGGCTGAAGTCAACAACGTTCTGGCAGATACCCTGCCCGGCATCCGTGTCGTCAAGGCATTTGCGCAGGAAGAAAGGGAAATCGAGCGCTTTCGTACAGTCAACCAGCGCAATGTGGAAATCAATGATCGCGTCAACAAAGTCTGGGCACTGTTCACTCCCACAGTAACGTTGCTGACAGAATGCGGTCTGCTGGTCGTCTGGATTTTCGGTATCTGGCAGGTATCACAGGACCACATCACCGTTGGTGTACTGACTGCTTTTCTGGCCTACATCGGTCGCTTTTATCTGCGACTGGATTCGATGAGCCGGATCGTCTCGGCCACACAAAAGGCAGCCGCAGGAACCAAACGGATCTTCGATATTCTCGATCACGTTTCCAGCGTTCCCGAACCGGTAAAACCTGTTCATCTGCCGGTGATGAAAGGCCATATCGAGCTGCGTAACGTCAGTTTCCGTTACGGGACACGCCGGGTTATCCAGAATCTTGATTTCACGATCGAGCCCGGTGAGATGATCGGACTGGTCGGACACAGTGGTTCAGGCAAAAGCACGCTCATCAACCTGATCTGCCGTTTTTATGATGTCACCGATGGTTCCATTCTGATCGACGGCGTCGATATCCGTGCGCTTCCTATCGCGGAGTATCGAAAACATATCGGGCTGGTACTGCAGGAGCCCTTTCTTTTCTTCGGTACCATTGCCGAGAATATCGCCTATGGCAAACCTGGTGCTTCCCGCAAGGAAATCATCGCAGCAGCACGTGCTGCCCATGCTCATGAATTTATTCTGCGCCTGCCTTACGGTTATGATTCCCTGGTGGGAGAACGTGGACAGGCATTGTCAGGTGGAGAAAGACAGCGTATTTCCATCGCCCGGGCATTGCTGATCGACCCGCGCATCCTGATACTGGATGAAGCCACTTCGTCAGTCGATACTCAAACCGAGCAGGAAATCCAGGGAGCACTCGATAATCTCGTTTCCGGCCGAACGACCATTGCAATTGCCCATCGCCTCTCAACCTTGCAGGAGGCAAGCCGGCTGGTCGTACTGGATCACGGCAGAATCGTGGAAACGGGAAACCATGAAGAACTAATGGCTCGCCAGGGACATTATTACCAGCTTTATCAATCCCAATCGCGCAGCAGTGATGATGAAAACCGACCCGATACATCCGAAAAAATAATGGATATCCGAGGAAACCGTGTATGAATCTGTCTGACTGCAAACTGAGCCGAAATGCCTTCGGCAAACTGATCGTCACGACAAAGGATCAGATCCATGAAGGTGTAGTGCCTGTGCGCTCATTCCCGATCACGGCCATCAATGAAGGTATTGCACTGGTCGATGGCCACGGTCATGAAGTGACCTGGATAGACAGCCTGGCTGAATTATCTGAGACAGAACGTATTCTGATCGAACAGGAACTCGCCAGCCGTGAATTCATGCCCGAGATAAAGTGTATCGACAGAGTTTCGAGTTTCGCCACACCCAGCACCTGGCAGGTACAGACGGATCGGGGAGAAACCTGCTTTATCCTCAAGGGAGAGGAAGATATCCGTCGTCTGTCACTGGCTACCCTACTGATTACTGACAGTTACGGCATCCATTTTCTGATTCGCGACCGGTCAATGCTGGATCGCCACAGCAATAAGCTGCTGGATCGTTTTTTATGAAATGAGACAAAAGCAACATTTAAGACTTTCTTTATCGCACTGCAGCCATTCCGAAAAGCTGATACAGAGATCGTGTGACCTGAATACTATCACTGACGGCAAGTCGTCCAAGTTCACCACGTATCAGCCGGTGATCGAGCGTGAACAGCTTGAAGCGTACGACAGAAGGAGCCGGGAGACCGGCACTGACCAGATCATCGATCAGGCAATCGAGCGGCCAGGCTGGATTGGCGGCTGAGGTAATCATGGCCAGCACCGAATGGCCGATTGGATCGTTGAATGTGGCTGCATCCGAGAGTACGAGTGCCGGACGGTTTTTGGCAGCCGTACGGTCGGTAAACGGAAAAGGCACTTTCAATACCGTGAAACGTTCATAACTCACGATAAGCTTCCTCATCGGCTGCGCCTGCCCACTCGGAAAGCGTTCCCTCCACTGCTTTCAAGTATTCGATATCGAGCGGTTGTACACGTCGAATGCGTGCACTACCATCATCCGACATTTCCCAGATAATCAAATCGCCCGGTTTTATACGCAACGCTGCACGAATATCAGCCGGTATCGTGGTCTGTCCCTTTGAGGTTACTTTTGCAATAATAGTCATCTTGATTCCTTACTGTAAGGAAATCATACTTTATTACAACCTTTCTGCCATTGCAAGAATCTGATTATGTATGTAGTGCACTCGCTTTCAGCAAGAAATGAAAGGTATCCAGAAAAATCCAGGTTTGCTGTAAACCGATTTGGCATATCGCGCGTTAATTGGAGGGTGTACATTCAGATCCTCCCTTCATGTCAACTCCTATTGCAATTCATACTGACCCTTCTGTTCACAGCACCAAAGATCTCAAGTTTCTTGAAATACGTTATCTGAACGGTCCCAATATGTGGACGTATCACCCGGTTCTGGAAGCAATCGTCGATATTGGTGAGCTCGAGAACTATCCGTCGGATACGATTCCCGGTTTTTATGAGCGATTGTCATCGTGGCTGCCATCACTGATCGAGCATCGCTGCAGTTATGGTGAGCCAGGCGGATTTCTGCGCCGTGTTCAGGAAGGAACCTGGCCCTGCCACATTCTTGAACATGTCACACTTGAATTGCAGAATCTTGCCGGAATGCGGGGAGGATTCGGTCGGGCACGTGAAACCTCGACTTCCGGGGTATACAAGGTAGTCGTCAGTGCATGGCATAAGGAAATAACGCTCAAGGCACTGTATCTGGCCCGGGAGCTGGTACTGGCCGCAATGGGATTCAATCAGATGCAACTCGCTTACGATGTGCAGCATGCCATCGGGCAGTTGCGTGACATGATCGATTCGCACTGGATCGGCCCTTCCACTGCCTGCATCGTCGACGCTGCTGCCGCTCATAATATTCCATCGATTCGTCTGCTGGATAAAGGCAATCTCATTCAACTGGGACATGGATCGCGCAGTCGGTATATCTGGACAGCGGAAACAGATCGAACCACGGCCATCGCTGAAAACATTTCACGTGACAAGGAACTGACCAAATCGCTGTTGCGTGCCTGCGGTGTACCCGTCCCGGAAGGACGTATCGTGACCGATCCGGCGGATGCCTGGCTGGCTGCCGAAGATATTGGTCTGCCCGTCGTGATCAAACCCGGGGATGGAAATCACGGGCGTGGCGTTTTTATCGAGCTGAGTAACCGTGAGGAAATCGAGGCCGCTTTTCCGATTGCCCTGCAGGAAGGTAGTGATGTACTGGTTGAACGCTATATTCCTGGAATCGAACATCGTCTGCTCATCGTGGGGGGGCAGCTCGTGGCCGCTGCGCGGGGAGATTCGGTCTTCGTTACCGGGAATGGCGTCTCCACGATTGCAAAATTGATAGAAGATCAGATCAATTCCGATCCGCGTCGGGGTACTTCTGAAAATCATCCGCTCAATTTCATCGAGCTGGATAATGCGATTCGAATGGAGCTCGCACACCAGGGTTACACCGGTGATTCCATTCTGCCTTCAGGAACAAAGGTACGAATACAGCGCAACGGCAATCACGCAATCGATATCACCGATGAAGTCCATCCGGCGACGGCTGATCTGGCTGTACTGGCTGCCCGCATCATCGGTCTGGATATTGCCGGAATCGACCTGGTTGTAGAAGATATTTCACGCCCGCTTGCCGAACAAGGGGGCGCCATCGTCGAGGTCAACGCCGGCCCCAGCTTACTCATGCATATCAAACCCGCTATCGGCAAACCGAGACCGGTAGGCGAGGCAATCATCGATCAACTGTTTCCGAATCAGGATCAGGGTCGTATTCCTGTCGTTGGCATTACCGGCAGCAAGGGCATGACGACCATTGCCCGTTTCGTCGCCAGTCTGCTCACGCTATCAGGCAGACGTACCGGTCTGGCATGCAGCAGCGGACTTTATCTCGATCACAGGAAAATCGATCACGGCAACTGCGCCAATCATAAATCAGCCCGCCGTATTCTGATGAACCGCACCGTTGAAGCAGCTGTTTTCGAAAATGGTTTCGATACCATGCTCGAGGAAGGTCTGCCGTATGACAGTTGTCAAGTAGGGATCGTCACCCGGATAGAACCGGCATTGCATTTTGCTCATCAGTGGATCGATACATCCGAACAGGTTTTCAAGGTACTCAGAACGCAAGTGGATGTCGTTTCTCCCACCGGAGGCAAAAGAGAAGGAGACATTTTGCCGGAAATCATACTGCCAACCGGTGCCGCCATTCTGAATGCCCAGGATCCCATGCTGGTTCAGATGGCGGATTTATGTCAGGGAGAGGTCATTTACATCAGTTGTGATCCCACACTGCCCGTGATCAGCGTCCACCGGCAGGAAGGAACAGGCCCGACCCGGGGAAAACGTGCGGTCACCGTGCGTAACTGGGAAATCCTGCTGATTGATGGAACGGCTGAAACAATACTGATCCGACTGGATGAACTGCAGGCAAAAACCGGCAATCATCCTGTGGAAACAGCACACCTGCTGGCAGGTGTCGGAGCAGGCTGGGCACTGGGTATGTCACCCGATCTCATTCGTACCGGTTTGATCACATTCCTGCAACACCAGGAAAAGCAATCGATCGTTTACCAAACTTTCTAAAGTCAGATCATTTAAGGAAAATATCCATGAAGGTATTACAAATTCGTGCACTGCGTGGACCCAACGTCTGGAGTAAACTTGCCGCTATCGAAGCCACACTTGTTTTCGAACAGAATGAATGTCTGCCTGACAGCATTCCTGGCTTCGATACACGCCTGCGTGAATATTTTCCGGATATCGCTCTGCTTCAGCCGGTCGACTGGCAGGAAACGACTCTTGCTCACATCCTGGCATTCATTACTCTCAAACTTCAGGAACGGGCGGGCTGTTCCGTCAGCTTCAGCCGCGTGATAAAAATGGCAGAGGCAAATACCTGGCGTGTCGTCGTGGAATATAGCGAAGAGGCCGTTGGCCGACTGGCGCTGGAGCAATCCCTCGCATTGTGCCGGGCAGTGGCAGAAGCCGCTCCGTTTGACACCAGCGAGGCAGTGAACCGTCTACGTGAGCTGTACGAGGACATCCGTCTCGGGCCCAGTACGAACTCGATCGTGCAGGCCGCTGTCAGGCGTAAAATTCCCTACCGCCGTCTGACTGACGGCAGTCTGGTTCAATTTGGCTGGGGAAGCCGGCAGCGGCGTATCCTGGCTTCCGAAAGTGATCTTACCAGTGTCGTTGCAGAATCCATTGTGCAGGACAAGGATCTCACCAAGATGCTTTTACATACAGCCGGTATTCCTGTTCCGACCGGGCGACCGGTGATCAGCGCCGATGATGCCTGGGCAGCAGCCTGTGAAATAGGTGCACCGATCGTCATCAAACCGCAGGATGGCAACCAGGGCAAAGGTGTTACGGCCAATCTGACCGATCGTGACCAGATAAAAGCGGCCTATCATGTCGCGGCGGAAAGAAGCAGAAATGTCCTGGTCGAACGTTACATCAGCGGACATGATTACCGGTTACTGGTCGTGGGCAACAAGCTGGTTGCAGCCGCAAGGCGTGATCCGCCACAGGTAGTGGGTGATGGCATCCACAGCATCGCTCAACTGGTGAAACAGATCAACAGTAATCCGCTGCGCAGCGAAGGACATGCAAATCTGCTGACCAGAATTCATCTGGATGAAATCTCTCTGGCGCACCTTGCATTGCAAGGGCTCAATGCAGCTTCCGTTCCGGACAAAGGTAAGCTGGTGACATTGCGTAATAACGCCAATCTTTCCACCGGTGGCACGGCAACAGACGTAACAGACGAAGTTCATCCCGATATTGCCGAGTGTGCTGTGATGGCTGCCCGGATGACAGGCATCGATATCTGCGGGATCGATGTGATATGCAGTAGCCTGTCACGCCCGCTGGGAGAACAGGGGGGAGCAGTCATCGAAGTCAATGCCGCCCCTGGTCTGCGTATGCATCTGCAGCCTTCATACGGCAAACCGCGTGCAGTGGGAGAAGCCATCATCGATCATCTGTTCGCACCAGGTGAGAACGCACGTATCCCGGTAATCGCAGTAACCGGCACCAATGGAAAAACCACTACGGTGCGTTTGATTGCCAATATGCTGGAAAACAACCGGTTACGGGTGGGTATCGCCTGCACTGATGGCGTATTCGTCAACGGCCAGTGCGTGGATACGGGGGATTGCAGCGGCCCGCAAAGTGCCCGAAACATACTGTTCCATCCCGAGGTCGATGCGGCAGTACTGGAAACCGCGCGTGGCGGTATTCTGCGCGAGGGGCTGGGATTTGATTATTGTGATGTGGCCGTTGTCACCAACATCGGCCGGGGAGATCATCTCGGCCTGGCCAATATCAATACGGCTGAAGAGCTGGCAGCCGTCAAACGTACCATCGTGGAAAATGTCAATCCCAAAACCGGTGTTGCGGTGCTGAATGCAGATGATCCACTGGTTCTCGGTATGGCAAGCCACTGTCCGGGAAATGTCACCTTCTTTTCCCGCAACCACCGTCATCCGGTAATTCTGGAGCAGCGTGTTCAAGGCAAACGTGTAATCTACATGGAAGATCATCATATCATCGTTGCAGAAGCGGGAACTGAACGGCGAATTTCCCTCAGCCAAATTCGTTTGACGAAAAATGGCATGATCAGCTTCCAGATAGACAATGCCATGGCATCTATTGGTGCAGGATTGGCCATCGAGCTCGATTGGACGACCATCTGCGCAGGACTGGCCGATTTCGTCAGCGATGCACAGACCGTTCCAGGGCGGTTCAATCTGTTCAATTACCGGGAAGCGACTCTGATAGCGGATTACGGCCATAACCCGGATGCCATGGAAGCCTTGGTATGCGCCATCGATCATATTCCTGCAAAGAAACGCACAGTGGTCATCAGTGCGGCAGGCGATCGCCGTAATGAAGATATCCGGTTGCAAACCCGGATTCTGGGAGATGTGTTCGATGAAGTCGTACTGTTTCAGGACAAATGTCAACGCGGTCGAGCTGACGGTGAGGTGCTCGGGTTATTGCGGGAAGGGTTGGAGAATGCCAAACGTGTGCGCAAGGTCAGTGAAATCCGCGGCGAATTCAAGGCGATCGATACAGCGCTGACCAATCTGGAAGCAGGTGAACTTTGCCTTATTCTGATCGATCAGGTTGAACAGGCACTCGGATATATCCACTCTCGCATTGCTGTGGCCTGACAGAAATCATTCTGAACCGGCATGCAGAAGTTCAGGCCCTGTCACTGCTCCGGTATTTTGCAGACGGCTTCGACAAGCCGGAAATTACGAACTATATTCAATAAGGCCCGCCATAGTGAATAAGATCACGATGACGGGTTTTTTGTGACACAAGCCTATGGGGGTTTATAGTTATACAGTCAGTTACTTAGCGAATCAGGATATTCTCTCCCCGACCTGCTTCCGGATCAGCGTCATTAGTGAACATAATGACGGCGATTGCACCGGAGTGTGCATGACGCATCGAATGATCGACGATCGCGTTGGCACCTTCAACCGGAGAAATCAGATCCAGCGTTGCCGCATCTCCCGCTCCTATCAGATAGGATTGCAGGGCATACTGGACGTTTTTGGGGTTGCCGCTGGGGTAAACCCGATCCCAGATCCCTGCTATGGGGTGAAGGGATGACAATTCATTGGGTCCGGCGTTGACGAAGTAAATGCGCACCCGTTCACCTGGTTTGGCCTGCAGCCAGCTGGTGGCTTCAGAATCATGCACCGGGTCATACTTGAAAACCCCTCCATTGAATACGACATTACTCCATTTGTTCTGCATCATGGCTGTTTTGTCGTCAGGATTCTCGTAATGCTCAGCCTGAATCAGCACATATTCACGATCTGCCTTGGGTAATGCATTTGCATCTTTCGGATCCACGATGATCACACCGTACATACCTCGTGCGATGTGTTGAATCATCGGATCAGAGCCACAGTGATAAAAAAATACACCGGGATTATCAGCAGTAAAGGTGTATTTTTTTGTTTCACCCGGCTTGATCGACTCGAAATCCTCCACCACATCCAGCCTGGCAGCATGGAAATCCATGGAATGGGAGTTCTTACTATTTTTGTCATTGATGAGGGTAAATTCCACCGTATCCCCTTCAGTGACCCGTACGACCGGACCGGGAACCTTACCGTCGAACGTCCAGGCACGATAAGTACTTCCCTTATTGTCGTAGGCCACATCGGTTTCAACTGCATGTAACGTTACCTGCACTGTTTTGGCTTCAGCCTGAATCCCCATCAGGAGAAAACCGCTTGCCAACATGCCCCTCAGTAATTGCTTGTACTTCATTCTCTTATTCCTCTTTTTTTATTGATCTGAACCACATTTGCAGACATGACGTAAATAAGCCGCCAGCTGATTGACTTCTTCATCACTGAAAACGCCCCCCCAGGCAGGCATCAGCACCGATTTGTTTGCAGCCAGCCCTCCCTTTTTGATCACATCGATGATTTCACTGTTGGGTATGTCGCCCATGCCCTTGGCATCACTGTGATCACGCGGCTGAACGGACATAAAGACGCTGTTGACACCGTTGCCATCCCGGTTCACACCATGGCACTGGGTGCAGTAAGTGTCATACAGACGCTCGGCATGCTCGAATGAATCATCACTGGCGGCAGCGGCCGGTTCCATGAAGGCAAGCAGTGAAATCAGACCAATGCTGGTCAGCCATGAAAAAGAAATTGAATTACGGCTATTCATTTTTTATCCTCCTTTGCGCTCAGTTGTACGATATAGCTGGTAAGTTTTTGCAGATCTGCATCAGAAATATCGAGTTTCGGCATCCAGACACCTTTGTCTATTTTCTGTGGATCCTTGATATAGCTGTAAATGAAGTCGGGTTGCAGACGCTTGCCCGCAGTCGCCATTTCCGGGCCGGATAACCCTCCTTTTCCGGGAACGGCCGAATGGCAGGCGGCGCAACCGCGCAGTTTATTGAAGTACATGGCGCCCATCGACATGGCAACTTTCTGATCCTTGAAGGCGCCTTTCTCGATCAGGCCATCAGGATCGGTTAACGTCATCAGTGCATTGGCAGCTGCTTCGGCATCCTTCCTGGCCAGTTTGGGGTGAGGGGCAAGGGATGACTCATCCACCACGTCCTCCTTGGTGCCGGGTTTGACATGCTTGCGATAGAATTCACCGGCCGGGCGAATCTTCGCCGGGTCCTGCAGCCACTCCACCAGCCACTCCTTGTTGAATTTATTTCCGGCGTAGTGGAGATCAGGCCCTTTGCGCTCCCACAGCCGATCCAGAGAATTACTTTCCGGCTTGGTCAATGCATGGCAGGAAGCGCACTTTGATTGAAGTACGGCTGGCACATCTGCCGCATGAACGGCAAGTGACGTTGCGAAGAAACTCGCACCGATTGCTGCAAACAAGTAAGGTTTCATCATTTTCTCCTTTGGTTTGTTGTGTTACACATCATTCCTCGATGGGTTCTCCTTTGAAGACTTTGGAGTTATGCATTCCAAGATCTTTTTTCAGAGATTCTTCGTAATAAAAATCCGGTACAAACTTTTTGTCTTTCCATACATAGAAGGGATGATCGATTCCGACTTCCTCGTATTCAATCGTCGTCATGATTCCTCCATCGGGCTTATCTCCGTTGGTGGTGTGCGTATCGACATGGTCGTGAATCATCCACAGACCCGGGTTATCCATATTGAGGATGACGTCGTAACGTTCACCAGGCCCGATGAGGACGGTATCGCCTTTGATGGGTTTATCCAGCGGGAATCCATCCTTGAACGCTATTTGTGAAATGTGGCCATGGGTGTGAATGGCGTGAACATGATCGCCTGCACCAATGAGTCGCAATCTGATGACATCCCCTTTCTTGACTCGTATCGGCTGTGTTTCGGGAAAGGATTTGGCGTTGATCGTGTAGTAATCGAAAACATCTCCCGGAATACCGCCTTCACCCGGTTTGTTCGCCCAGGATGACACCCAGTCGGACAGCATCAGGATGTAATCCTTGGTCACCGTTTTCTCGATCGGGAGAGGATTCTTGGGTTCCACGATGAGAGGGCCCCACATGCCGCGCATGGTGACATGCTCGTTGACATTGACATGGCAGTGGTACCACATGGTACCGGCGGGTTCCGCCTTGAATTTATAGGTGAACGTATCACCGGGCTCTATCGCATGCTGAGTGGCATGAGGAACGCCATCGCTCTGCCAGGTGCCGCGCTGGAGCATGCCATGCCAGTGAATCGTGTGTGGCAGCGTGGTCATGTTGGTCACATTCACGGTGACATCATCTCCTTCCATGACATGGATGAGCGGTGCAGGAACCTGGCCATTGAAGGCAAAGGTGTGGAAATCTCTTTTGCCGACCAGAACGATGCGTGTATCTTCAATGGATAAATCGAATTCACGTTTTTCCGCCTGGCTGGTCAGAGGAATCAGCGCCAGCACGATCAGCATCAGAATGATGTGGGTAAAGCGGTAAGACGAAAATAACGAGATTGAATTTTTCATAAAAACAGTCCTTTTGGTGTATATTAGATACATCTTTTTCTGCACGAAAGACCTTTAAATACAGTCATATTTAACTTCTTCGGTGATCATTAACCACCTCCTCTTAAAGATATATTATTAATATATCTTTTGATGGATTTTACCCGTTCGATTCAGATTGTCAACCAGTCGGGCAGAAATAAAAAAGTGGGGATATACTTGTTAACCCCCACTCAATAAATGGGTAATACTTCATGAGACTGACGAATTACAGCGATTACGCGTTACGCATCCTCACTTATCTCGGTTTGAAAAGAGAGGAATTGTCCACCATTACGGAAATTGCGGATTGTTACGGTATTTCGCGCAACCATGTCGTCAAGATCGTGCATCACCTTGGCCAACTGGGTTATGTGGATACACTGAGAGGAAAGAATGGGGGCATCCGCCTGGCTCACGCCCCTGAGAAAATCAATATCGGTGAAGTAATACGTCATACAGAAACTTCGATGGATATCGTCGAATGTTTCAGTAATCAGAATTCATGCATCATCGGTTGCAGTTGTGTGCTGCGCACAGCCATTTCGGAAGCACTCTCCGCGTTCATGGCCGTGCTGGACGACTATACGCTGGCTGATCTGATAGCGCCCAGACGTCAGCTGAGCAGAAAGCTGCACGTCATGCAGATATCTGACAGCCTGTCTGATTAATCGAACTGAAAGTTGTAGAACAGATCGACCGAACTGTCATCACCTGCCCGGGTGACGACTGAAACACGGGGGAATAAACTGTAGGTCAGCTTGGCAATACCGGCAGAAGCGGAGGTCAGGCCACGTTCATAACTCAGATAGGCACGTGATGACAACCGCTTGCCGATGGTACCGACCTGGTTAGTCAAAGATCCACCCGCCTGCTGCCGGATCGAGAAATCATCGATCCCCATTCCTTGCGTAATATTTTCCAGAACGCTTTCATCGGTACCTCCAAAGATACTTCCAGCTGCATTCAGCAGTAACGCATTATCCAGACCGCTTTTATCGGCCGGGCGTCCCAGCACGATCCAGGATAATTTCTCGGAATCGGGTACTTCCGGTTGCGATACCAGTTTGATTTTGGGATGCCTTACTGTACCGGTAATTTCCACACCGGCCTCCACTCGCATCCCACCCCGCACGGCCAGCGCATTGACGCTGCTGTCCTGGGAAGGCTGATCGATCACGTCGGATGAACCCGTATCGAAATCAGATTCCTGACTGGTGCGGACAGCGAGAATATTAAGCCCTGGATTATCGAGCGGCCCATCGAAGTTGACGATTCCGCGCCGAACCTGCAACCGCTGGCCGTAAGCTTCAAAACGGGTATCACGCGTGGAAATGGTGCCGATAGCGCTGAGCAGTTGATCAGGCTTGCTGAGCAGATGCAATTGTCCGGCCAGCCGTCCTTCCAGTCCGGAGGCACGCAAAAAGAATCGTTCTCCCAGATCAAGGATTGCATCCAGATTCACTTGCATGGCGGGTGATTCCGGCTCGGCTTCGGTCTTTCCACTGATGACGACATCATCGGCCAGTTCCGGCCTGCCGGCTGCGGGCTGCTTGATGAATCCAACATCGGTCATGATTTTTCCGGTGATATCGAGCGCCTGTTCCTTGAAACCAATGACACTGTTGCCGGAAACGACGATCCAGCGATCCGCCTGCTGCGCGATGGGCAAATGATCGAGTTCAACCGTCAGATGACTTTGCTGATTATGAATATCCAGGCTGCCATGGGCATTCAATTGGCCGGATTTCCGGGATAGTTTGATATTTTTGAGCAAGCGATCTTTCGACGGTTTTTCGAGAGGCGCAGTAAAATTGAGCGTTTCAAGCCGTAACCTATCCTGGTTGAAATCCACGGCCAGCCTGCCTTCCTTCAATTGCAATCCCTGATCCAGCAATGCAATCGTCAATTCATCCCCCGTCATCCTGCCCTGCAATTCCGGCTGGTCGAGTGTCCCTGCCAGGCTCGCCTGCGCAGTCACCCGGCCTTCACTGCGCAGATTATTGTTCAGTGCCGGACCAATCCAGGCCAGATCAGGCAGATTCAACTGCAGATCTCCCTTTAACGGTGCATTCTTTCTGATTTCCCAGGTGGAACCGGTTGATTGCAGTGGCACGCTGACCCGGGCAGTCGTTTCACCCACATGCTTTCCGCGAATGGTCAATTGCCCATTCAAACCATTGTTCTCCGCCTGAAGATCGAGCAGGAGCGTTTGCAGACCCAGTGCAAATGGTGTTTCTGTCGGCAGAATGAAATCTCCTTTCTCCCGCTGTATACGCAAATGCCCGGCCAGTTGCCGGTCAGCTGCAAGCTGCCAGTTTCCCCTCAGCTTCAATGGTTCAGTATGTTCGGATGAGAGATCGCCCGATTTTAGTGCAATCCCGGTGAAATTACCTTGTGTGGACCATTGTTTAGGTGTCCAGCGTGCATCCTGGATGTCGATTTCACCTGCTGCCGCCATTATCCGGGTATGTCCCAGTGCCACTGTCTCAGGACTGATCTTGATACTCGGTTGCGTCACCAGATCGAGTGGTACTGATCCTGTCAGAGATAGCTTCTCGATCACACCTTCCCACTGTTTACGCGAAGTATCACCGGATCCCCTTGCCAGAAACTGCACTTCTGTCGCCTGATCGATCTGGCTCGTCAGTGACAACTGATGCTGAGCCTGTGTACCGCTCAACCCGAGTGACAGCTTCTGCAGATGGGTTTGTGACCCCTGCTGGTATTCTCCCGTTTGGAGATCGAGCTGGAGTGCAGTTCCGCGCAGGTTTCCGCTGGCCTTGAGGTGTGCGAGCCGATGTTCCTCACGAAAGCCGACATGATTCGAATCGATCTCGAATGTGATATCCGGATGATCGATGGCACCCCCCAGTTCAACACGGGAGTGAATATCGCCCTGCAGTCCAAACCCGATCTGCGCCAGTTTGGGAGCAGATAACACCACTGCCAGACGATCCCCGGGATTACCCAGCGCTCCTTTTATTTCGAGCTGATTGTCACCCAGGCGCAGATGGGTATCACTGCGTATGTGAGCAGGCTGCTGCAGTACGAGGCTACCCTGGCCGGAAACAAGTTGATTGGCGAAACGACTGGGTTCAAACATAAAATCGATATTGGCAGCAGGTTGTAGAGCCAGCTGGCCGGCCAGATTGAATGTCGCATTCAGATTGGAGGGTGGTACATCGGCAAAGGCAGAAACATCGAATTGCCTGAGCAGCCCCTCAAAAGTGAACGGTTGCGACTCATCCAGTTGCAATGTGCCATGGCCGGACATACTCGAATCCCCTCGCACCAGATCGAGTTTCTCGATAGTAATGGCCGAGGCCGTGCGCACCAGGGCCATATCCATATTCAGCCGCAAAGCCTCATCGCGGAGCTTGATCGATCCTTGCTGAGATTCCTGATTGCCATCGAAATGCAGGTTGCCGGACAGCTTTGCCGGGCGCAGGCTGCTTTGCAGATCAGTCGGGTTCAGTCGTCGGACATGAATATCCGCCTGCCCGGTTTTCGTACTGATCTGCCAGTTGGCCTCCCCTGTCAGGCTGCCTGGCACTTCCTCCCGTTCAGACAAGCGCAATGCAATATCACTGAGCTGTATTTTGTCGTGGGTCAGATCGAGCAGCATATGGGCATTTTTCAGCGGTATGCCGTCCTGATCCAGCGGGCGTGCCATCGCATTACTGATGGTGATATGGCCGGTGAGTTGCTCTGCCTGCTTTTGTGCCAGCTGGCTGCTGAAACTCAGATCGGCTTTGGGCAAATCAGAAGAAAACACATTGAGATCCAATCCGCTCACCACCAGATTGGCTTCCAGCAACGGTAGTGCATCAAAAGGGTGTATGGTGAAATTACCTTTCCCTGCCAGTTTCCTGTCTGCTATGGTCAGCGCTGCTTGTATCTGCTGCAGATTGCCGCCCAGGCGAACAGCCGCATAACCAGCGGGCTCACTGCTGGTATTGGCAACGTTGGCCCAATTATAAAAAACCAGTTGTGAGGCCAGATCAAAGGGTGGATGTATCCCGATTTCCAGGTTGCCTGCTATTTTTCCCCATTCCAGACCGAGTGCCAGCGTTTGTAGATGATGGCGCTTGCCATCACTATCCAGCCGCAAAGCGAGATCGGTCATGACGATATCCGGCTGGTCGTTACCCAGTGTATAGCGCTTCAATGACCGGATACCCAATTTCTCGATCACCGCATCGACAGGGAGTGACAAATTCTCCGGCAGAGTAACGGGTTCCTCCTCCTGCTCAGAAGCAGCACTATGTACCTCGACTGACCGGATCATCAGTGTTTCGATATGCAGTTTTCCGGTCAGTAACTGCCGGGGCTGCCAGCGGAAAGTCATATCTTCGACTCTGGCGGTTAGTTCATCACTTTGATAGGCAATCATCCCGGCGTGAACGGTATGATGCAGACTGCCGTTCACCCCCGAAAATGTCAGTGCCCCTCCCGTGGCTTGAGAAGCAATCATCAGCAACCAGTGCAAACCGGCAGATGTAAAGATCAGCCAGTAGAAACCGCTGGTCACGGCCAGCACCACTACTGTCGCTATCCCCGCCAGCCATTTCCTGAGTCGTCGTGGAGGCTCTGCTGGAGGCTGTGGTGTGGGGTTCTCGTTCTCTGTGTGATTGTCCATATCAGAATGCCACTGCAATGGAGAAATGCAGTCGTAATGTTCCGGTATCATGTCGTCTTGCCAGATCCAGCGCAAAAGGGCCGGCAGGACTGCGCCAGCGTGCGCCGATACCATACCCTATTGCCAGATCGAATTGCTTCAGGCTGTCCGCTGCATCACCCACATCGGTAAATACTGCCGCTCCCCAGTCATTCGTAAGCCAATGGACGTACTCTGCCGTGCCGGTCGCAAGAACGCGTCCGCCAACGATTGCATCGCCTTCACGCACGCCGAGACTCAGAAAATCGTACCCGCGGATGGATTGAATTCCCCCGGCGCGGAACAGGTATTCCTGCGGGATTCCCTGACGCGATGAAGCCAGGGTGTAACCGGCTTCGGCACGAAAGTAGAGCGTATCCCGCCGGCCGATCGGCAGCCAGTGCTGATGTCGCAGATAGCTGCGAATGAAATCCTGATCCGACAGGACATAGCTGGAACCCCCTCCCAGCCGCACTTCCGAAACAAAACCGCGACGAACATTCACTGGATCATCGATGTCGTGATAGCGATACCATAAATCCAGCGCCAGGGTTTCATTTGTGGTTTTCGGTGCGCCAGAGGGTTCCCGCTGTTCGCGCTGCCAGTTGACACCCACCTGCAGGATGGAATTGGCGGTTGTCCGTATTCTGGAAAAATCTACCCGCTGATTGAATGTTTGCAGATTCTTGATATCGGTCCTTTCGACGCGCACGCCCGATGAATACTGGAAATGATTGGCATCGGGCAGGGTATCCACTCTTGTCGAGAAAGTCTGGCGTTTTTGTTCCAGACGCAACAAGCTGCTCAGATTCCAGGCACGCCCGAGAAAATTGTAGTCACGATAATTGACTTCACCGCGCGCACCATTATTGGAGCTGTAGCCAAGACCCGCGCCAATGTGTTTGGATTGTGCCTCAGTCAGTGTGACGATGACCGGTACAGCTTCATGTTGCATGGGATCCGGTTTGACGGTGACCGCTGCCGCATTGAACAGCTGGCTGTTTTGCAGTGCGGCCTGAAAAGCAAGTAACTGTTCCCGACGATACGGGTCACCAGGGCGGAAAGGCACACTGTTCTGAACCACATCCGGCTTGTAACGCTCCAGTCCGGTAATCTGCAGCTCACCATAACGGAAAGCCGGGCCGGAATCGATGGTGATCGACAACGTTGCCTGGGCGGTATCCGGATCCACTTTTGCCTGGCTCTCGACGATGCGGGCAGTGGCAAAATCCCTGTTCGCGATGCTGGAAAGCAAAGCAGATTTGGCATCTTCCCAGCGTGCACTGCGGAACACCTTACCTGGCGTCAGTGGCCACTCAGCGCGCAGCTGCTCTGCCCGGGCACGGTATGCGGGTTCATCCGCGGCCAGTGCTCCCTGGAATTCGATCGTTACAGCAGCTACGCGCGTGCGCGGGCCTGGTGTAATGCGCAATTCGTACGCCTTGGCTTTGGCTTTGCCGTTTCCTTTTTTTTCGTCGAATTCGATTTCAGGGGTGAAATAGCCTTCCGTTGCCAGCAGCTCGATGGATTCCTGCCTGATTTTGCGTGCATACGCTGCCTGATCGATTTCATCTCTGAACGGTTTTGCCGGTAAGGTCATGTGTTTCTCCAGCAGCTTTTTGAGGGAGGCAGGCGCAGTGATCGTCACGTCGACCGGATCCGGCTTTTTTTCCTTTTCATCAGCGGCAGCGGCCAGAACAGTGCCGCACCACAACAGATATAGCATACAGCATGACAGCAGCACAGCCGGCCACCTGTGCCAGGTTCGTCCGAGTACCCTGCCCGACCATTTCACATGGTCGTGATAACATTTGAACGTATGCCGCAAATGCAGGCTCCATTTGGTTGAAGTACCGGTGCAGACTTCAGTTGCGGAAGCAAAATTCATAAATAACTGCCTGCCGGTAAGAGATACCCATTTTACAACAAAAGGATTCCATGACCGTATCAAGCCCGTTTCAGCCGGATTGTCGCGATTGCCCGCGACTCGCGCAGCATCTGGATCAAGTCAAAACCGATTACCCTGATTACCATGCCCGGCCGGTTGCCCCTTTCGGTGATTCTTCAGCAAAATTACTGATCGTGGGTCTTGCACCGGGATTGCATGGTGCCAACCGGACTGGCCGCCCGTTCACCGGTGATTATGCCGGGATACTTTTATACCGGACATTACACAAATTCGGCTTTGCCAGCCACGATGAATCAGTCAGCGCGGACGATCCGCTTCATTTGACTGACTGCCGAATCACCAATGCCGTCAAATGTCTGCCACCGGCAAACAAGCCTCAACCGGCAGAAATACGGCAATGTAATGCTTTTCTGGCAGTCGAACTGGATAATTTTGCGAGAAATGGCGGGCAGGCGCTGCTGGCACTGGGAACTATCGCTCATCAGGCCGTGCTGATGGCACTGGGATGTCGCAATGCCGATTTTCCCTTCAGCCACGGTGCAATTCATCGTGTCACAGAGGAACTGAAGCTCTATGACAGCTACCATTGCAGTCGCTACAATACTCAGACCAGACGCCTGACCGAAACCATGTTTGAGCAGATTTTCGACAGGATTTGTCAGGATATGGCTGCAACTCAATAAACAACAGGAGAATAAAATGCCTTATGTCAACATCCGGCTGGCCGGTACATTGACCCGCGAACAGAAACAGCAGATCGCCACTGAAATCACCGATACGCTCGAACGTATCGCGCATAAACCCAAGTCCTACACTTATATCGCGTTTGACGAGCTGCCGCATGAAAGCTGGGCGATTGGCGGCAAATTACTCGGTGACGATAAATAATGGAGTACTCTGCCCTTGCCGGATGCACATTTCGACGGTAAAGCATTCGTTCTGACACTGCCCGCCCAGCCGGGCGTATATCGCATGCTGAATGCGGCAGGTGATGTGATTTATGTAGGTAAAGCCATCGATCTCAGGAAAAGAGTATCGTCCTACTTTCAGAAATCCGGCCTGTCGCCGCGTATTCAGCTCATGGTGTCGCAGATTGCGGGGATCGAAACAACCGTCACCCGTTCCGAAGCAGAAGCACTGCTGCTCGAAAACAATCTGATCAAAAGCCTTGCGCCTCGCTACAACATCCTGTTTCGGGACGATAAATCCTATCCTTATCTGCTGCTGACCCGGCATATTTTTCCCAGGCTTGCGTTTTATCGGGGTGCACTGGATGACCGCCATCAGTATTTCGGCCCGTTTCCGAATGCGGGTGTCGTCAAATCCAGTATCCAGTTACTACAGAAAGTGTTTCGCCTGCGTACCTGTGAGAACTCGGTATTCGATCACCGCACACGACCTTGCCTGCTTTATCAGATCAAGCGCTGCAGCGGGCCTTGTGTCGGGCTGATCACACCGGAAGCGTATCAGCAGGATGTAAAAAGTGCGGCCATGTTCCTGCAGGGCAAACAGGATGAAGTGCTGAAAACGATCGAACAGAAAATGTTCACAGCATCCGATCAGCAGGATTATGAACAGGCTGCACAATTGCGCGACCAGATGCAGGCATTGCGCAAAATCCAGGAAAAACAGTTTGTCGATAGCGGCAAGGCACTGGATGCGGATGTGATCGCGTGTGCAATTGAACCGGACAGCCACGCGGTTGCCGTCAACCTGGTCATGATCCGCAGCGGGCGTCACCTGGGCGATAAAACCTTCTTTCCGCAAAACGTGTATGAAGCAGATATCAGTACGGTGCTGGAAGCATTTGTCACTCAACATTATCTGAACCGCAGTGTTCCCCCGCTGATCATCCTCGGTCAGAAAATCCGGGTAACACTGCTGCAGAAGCTGTTATCCGACCAGGCCGGGCATAAAATCACTCTGACGACCAACCCGATCGGAGAACGGCGCAAGTGGCTCGATATGGCAGCCGAAAATGCGCAACTGGCGCTGCAGCAGATGCTGATCCAGCAGGCCAGCCAGGAAGACAGACTGCAAGCCTTGCAGGAAGCATTGAATCTGCCTGGCCTGGCGCGCATCGAATGCTTCGATATCAGCCACACCATGGGAGAAGCAACGATTGCCTCCTGCGTGGTGTACGACCGTTTCGCCATGCGCAATGGTGAATACCGCCGCTACAACATTACCGGCATTGTGCCGGGAGATGACTATGCAGCAATGCGCGACGTGCTGCAGCGGCGCTATGCAAAACTTGCTATGGAGGAAGGAAAACTGCCTGATTTGATTCTGATCGATGGCGGTAAGGGACAAATCAGGGTTGCCAGTGAAGTGATGATAGAACTGGGGCTCAATGACATTCCACTGGTAGGCGTTGCCAAGGGAGAAACACGCAAACCCGGTCTGGAACAACTGATTCTCCCCTGGCAGGAAGAAGCACTGCACCTGCCGGATGACCACCCTGCTCTGCACCTCATCCAGCAGATTCGCGATGAAGCACACCGCTTTGCCATCCAGGGGCATCGCGCAAAGCGCGCCAAAACCCGCAAAATCTCCACACTCGAACAAATCTCCGGTATCGGTACGAAGCGCCGTCAGAGCCTGCTCACCCGCTTTGGTGGTCTCAAAGGAGTAAAAAACGCCAGCATCGAAGAATTACAGCAGACAGAAGGCATCAGCCGGTCACTGGCAGAAAAAATCTACCGGGAATTGCGCTAGAACGAAAACAGGCACCACCGATTTTCGGCAAAAAGTAAGCATTCACGCCTATCCGGCGTACCACCACCGAATGAAGTCATCCCGTATGCCTGCGTCATGACAAGGCACCGGCAGGTTCTTCCGGAAACCTGGCTGATTAAATTTATATAAAAACGCTTGACTTCTATCACCCATATCATTAATATCACAAATGAGATTGCTTCTCATTATCTCTCCTTCTCTCTCTCGGAGCAATCTCAACCCCTCCAAATCCCGGGCGGATTGTCCACCCGTCCGGGATTCTTCTTGTTTATCTGATATGCAGGGAAATTTTATCTACCTGAGGTTCCTCGAATACTTGGTTAGCCGTCATTATTTTGACTCAGGAGATATTTCCGTAACTGCATTTCCTCCCTCATGACATGAAGTATCAGCACGATATTTCCCTCATCTCTGTAAAAAATCCGACATGGGCTGCAGATAACCTCACGGTATCGAGACATCGAAAGACTGAGTAACTGTTTAGTCCCACTTTGTGATGGTATGGATTGATGATAAAACGTTCAGGTTCGTTTTGCCAGCATTTGATGATGTATTCGTAAGGTGTGAGTCCTCGTAAGGTTTTGAGTCGCCTGGCGAAGTTGTAGGCATTCAGGAAGCTGTAAAGATGCTCTCGCAACTGTTGATGATTTTCATAATGATAGCGTTTGACGGTTGCTTCCTTGAGGGTGCGGTTCATGCGTTCGACTTGACCATTGGTCCAGGGGTGATTTGGCTGGGTCAGGCGATGTTCCGTACCATTTTCCAGGCAGACA